>NZ_CP021744.1:731666-1463333 GCF_002192455.1 Streptomyces albireticuli | reverse complement strand
GGGGTCGGCCTCCTCGACGACGAGCCCGCTCCGCCGCGCCCGCGAGATCTTGTTGCGGAGCCGGACGAAGGGCTTGCCGCGCAGCGTGAAGTCCGCCAGCCGGATCGCGTAGGACGAGCCCAGGCGGTTGACCGTGAAGCCGTTGGCCGCGTAGAGCCGGGCGTCCTCGCTCTGGAGCTGTACCGCGATGACCCGCTTGCGGGACCGCGCCGCGTGCGCCCGGAAGGCCGCCAGCAGGGCCGCCCGCTCCGCGGGGTGGGCGAACGGGCCGCCGAACTGGAGGAGATGGCGCCCCGAGGCGCGGTAGGCGACGAACCCGTCGAGACCGTCGGCCCGGAAGTGCTCGGTCCGTTCGTTGAGGGCGAGGAAGGCGCTGGGGTTGTCGGCGTACCGCTGGAGGAGCTTGTGGATCTCGTCAGGGGCCGGGGTGGCTGGCGGCATCGGTGGAACTCCTCACTGTGGACGTCTCCGTGGCCTCGGTCGTACGGCCTTCCCGCCGGGTGGCCGCGGGGGAGGCCGTACGGGACCAGGCCGCCTCGAATTCCTCGAACAACGCGTGCTTCTTCGGCTCGAAGGAGATCCGGAACGGTTTCAGGGAATTCCCGAAGATGCCGCGGTCGCCCAGCAGGTGGACGGGTATCGCGAGCAATGCCCATTCCGGCCGCACCAGCCAGGCCCAGAGGCCGGCGACGGCCGCTCCCGTCAGCAGGCTGTGCATGACGTTGTAGGCGAGGTGGTAATTCCTGGAGATCGTCCCGGTGCGCGACCTGCGGAACGCGAGGGCGCCCGGCACATAACCGATCGCGTCGATGACCACGAAAAGCCCGATGAACACGGGCCAGCGGATGTCGCCCCAATGCATGACGGTCAGGGTGACGGCGACCGCGAAACCGGCCAGCCATTCGAGCCGGGACAGCAGAAAGGTGTTCCTGGTTTCGAAATGATTGAGCGCGTCCATGTGATCCCCCGTATCGCACCCGGCCGCGCCGCCGGGCCGGGCACCGGCGCTCGGCCGGGTGCCCTGTCCGTCGTGTGTCGCCGGGTCACTGAGGACCATGACGCGTCCGGCGCTTCCGAGGTTGCCCAGAGTGGGGGAGCCGGGGGCGCGGGGAGATCCCCCTAGGCCCCCCTAATCTTCGGACGATCGGACTCCGCCGCGGCCCGAATCGCGGACCGTTCCGCATTTGCGCAGGCGGGCGCCGTGAGCGGCCGTGGAGAAAAGATCCTTTCCGGTGGGTGATCCGTCCGGCGCGGAATGCCGGTCGCCGAGCCCCCGGGTGCGAGCCGGAGGGACGGAGGGGTGATCCACCGCCCCCGTTCGCTTCGCGCATCGCGCAAAGATTGGGCAAAGGAGCCCGAAGGTACGGACCTCCGGGGGTTACGTTTGGGCCTGTCGGGATCGAACACCGTCTCGATACGGGGGTGATGCGTGAACGACCGTTCGGGCCTGAGTCGGTCACGCGTCCAGCACTTGATTTGTGTCGGCCGGTCAGGCCGGGGGGCCGTCGGTCGCCACCGCATGGGGGATGCAGGGAAATGGCGACGCTGGTGGAAAGGGAGGACGCGCTTGCGACTCTCAGGAACGCCTATGAGGAATGCGAAGGGGGCCGCGGCCGCACGGTAGTCGTCAGCGGCCCGCCCGCCGGCGGCAGGTCGGAGCTCCTGCACGCCTTCTGCGACCACGTCCTCGGCTCCGGGGCCCTGCTGCTCATGGCCGCCGGCTCCCGGCCGGAGCGCACCGTACGCCTCGGCGTCCTCAGCCAGCTCGTGCACAACGCCCCGCTGCCACCGGACCTCGTCCGCCGGGTGGCCGAGGCGGTGGTCGACCCGGCCTTCGCCCCGGACCGGGCGGGGGAGCGGGGCGGACCGGAGGGCCGCCGCACCGGCACCGGCCTGATCGGGGAGGCCTGCGAGGCCCTGCTCAGGCTCGCGGAGCACCGCACGGTCGTGATCGCCGTCGACGACCTGCACTTCGTGGACGAGGAGTCCCTGCGCGCCCTGCTGTACCTGCGCCGGTGCGTCCGGCCCGCGCGCACCCTGCTGCTGTTCACCGAGTGGGCCGACGTCTGGTGCGCCCGGTCCGCCTCCGCCGCGCTGCGCGCCGAGCTCACCGGCCCGCCGTACCGCCGGATCCGGCTCGCGCCCCTGACGCGGGACGGCGTGGCCCGGCTCGTCGCACAGAGCCTCGGCCCGGCAAGGGCCGCCCGCTGCGCCGCCACCTACCACCGGCTCACCGGGGGCAACCCCACGCTGGTGCGCGCCCTGATCGAGGACGACGCGGCCGCGGGCGACCCGGGCGGCCCGCCGGCGGTGGGGGAGGCCTTCGACCGCGCCGTGCTCGCCTGCCTGCACCGCTGGGAACCCGGCCTGGCCGCCCTCGCGCGGGGCGTCGCCCTGCTCGGCCCGCGCGCCTCCGCCCGGCTCGCCGGGGAGCTGCTGGGCTCGCCCCCCGGCCTCGTCGCCCGCGGCCTGGAGGCGCTCGGCGAGGCCGGGCTGCTGGAAGCCGGCCGGTTCCGCCACCCCGCCGTCGCCGCGGCCGTGCTGAAGGACCTGGACCCCGCCGAGGCGCACCGGCTGCGCGCCCGTACCGCCGAACTCCTCTACCACCACGGCGCGGTCGCCGAGGAGGTCGCCGACCACCTCGTGGCCGCGGGCGGGGTGCCCGGCCCGTGGGCCGTCGCCCCGCTGCGCGAGGCGGCCCGGCGGGCCCTCGTGGTCAACGACGACGCGCGCCTGGCCGCCGAGTACCTCGGCCTCGCCCGCCGCTGCTGCCGGGACGAACACGAACGGGCCTCAGTCACCGCCGAGTTGGCCATGGCCCGCTGGCGCACCAACCCGTCCGCCGCGATCCGGCTGACCCCGCTGCGCGACGCCCTCTCCCACCCCGGGCCCAGCGCGCGGGACATGCCGGTCGTCGTCCGCAACCTGCTCTGGCGCGGCGACCACGGCGAGGCGGAGAAGGCGCTCACCCTGCTGCACGGCGGGAACGGCCGGCTCGACGCCCAGACCGCCGCCGAGATCGACCTCACCTACCAGTGGATCTACGGCCCGCGCCGCGCCGCCCCGGGCCGCGCCGCGCCCGCCCGGCCGGACGCCGCCGACCCCTGGACCCGGGCGGCCGCCGTCCTCGGCGCGCGGCTGCACGCTTGGCGCCGCGACGAACTGGTCGAGAGCGCCTGGCACCTGCTGCGCGGCTCGCGGCTGAGCGAGACCTCGCTGGGCGTCCTCGCCACCGGCCTGATCGCGCTGACCTACGCCGACGAACTGGACCGCGCCGTGGCCTGGTGCGACAGCCTGGTGGCCGAGGCGGTCCGGCGCCGCGCCCCCGCCTGGCGGGCGATGCTCGGCAGTGTGCGCGCGGACCTCGCGCTGCGCCAGGGGGACCCCGCCGCCGCCGGGGCGTACGCCCGGACAGCGCTCGACCTGGCGAGGGCGCAGAGCTGGGGCGTGCTGATCGGTTACCCGCTCTCCACGCTGGTCCTCGCGGCGACGGCGACGGGCGCGTACGACGAGGCGTACGCGGAACTGGAGCAGATGCCGCCCGACCACACCTTCGAAACGGTGTTCGGGCTGCGCTATCTGCACGCCCGCGGCCATCTGCACCTCGCGACGGACCGGGTGCTGGCCGCGTACACCGACTTCACGCGGTGCGGCGACCTGATGCGCGAGTGGGGCGTGGACATCCCGGCGCTCGTGCCCTGGCGCGGCGACCTGGCCCAGGCCCAGCTCCGGCTGGGCAACCGGGACGCGGCCCGCGACCTGGTGACCGCGCAGCTGGCCCGGCCGGGCGCGATCGGCGCCCGGCTGCGCGGGATCTCCCGGCGGATCCTCGCCGCGAGCGCCGGCCGGGGCGAGCGGGTGCCGCTGCTGCGCGACGCCGTCGCCGATCTACGCGCGTCGGGCGACCGGCTCGAACTGGCCCGGACCCTGGCGGACCTCAGCCGCGCCCACCAGGAGGCGGGGGACCCCGCCCGTGCCCGCCGGACGGCCCTGGCCGCGGCCGGGGAGGCGCGGGCCGGCGGCGTCACGGTCCGCACACCGGACGTCCTCGACCTGGTGCGGGAACCCGGGGCCCGGCCGGGGCCGCCCAGGACGCCCGACGACCGGCTCGCCGCCCTCAGCGACGCCGAGCTGAGGGTGGCCGCGCAGGCGGCGCTCGGCTACACCAACCGGGAGATCGGCACCCGGCTGCACATCACCCCGAGCACCGTCGAGCAGCATCTGACCCGCGTCTACCGCAAGTTGCGCGTCGGCGGCCGCCGCCATCTGCCGGCCGCGCTCCTGCCGTGCCTCCCGGGGGCGGCGGACCGGCGGCAGGCCGTGTGAAGGCGACACACGCTTCCGTGCGCGCGGGGCTCTGGTCCGGGCGTGCGCCCTCGCGTAGCGTGACGGGACATGAAGATCCTGATCTCCGCGGACATGGAAGGCGTCACCGGTGTCACCTGGCCGGCCGACGTGCTGCCCGGCGCGTCGCAGTGGGAGAGGTGCCGGCACCTGTTCACCTCGGACGTGAACGCGGCCATCGCCGGGTTCTTCGCCGGGGGCGCCGACGAGGTCCTGGTCAACGAGGCGCACTGGTCCATGCGCAATCTGCTGCTGGAGGAGCTGGACGAGCGGGCGCGACTGCTGACGGGCAAGCACAAGTCCCTCAGCATGGTCGAGGGCGTCCAGCACGGTGACGTGGACGGCATCGCGTTCGTCGGGTACCACGCGGCCGCGGGGGCCGAGGGGGTGCTCGCCCACACCTATCTGGCGAACTCGCTCACCGGCGTATGGGTGGACGGCACGCGGGCCAGCGAGGGGTTGCTCAACTCTCTGGTCGTCGCGGAATACGGTGTGCCCGTGGTGCTGGTGACCGGCGACGACCGGACCTGCGAGGACGCCAAGGGGTATGCCCCCGACGCCCGTTCGGTCGCCGTCAAGGACTACGTCTCGCGGTACGCGGCGGTCTGCCGCCCGCCGGCCGTCACGGCCGCGGACATCCGGGCCGCCGCGCGGGAGGCGACGGCCCTCGCGGTGCGGCACGAACCGGTCCGCGGCGGGCCCTTCACGCTGGAGCTGGAATTCGACGCCGAGCATCTGGCCGGTCAGGCCACCTGCGTCCCCGGCGTCGAGCAGTGCGGGGAGCGCCGGGTCTCCTACACCACGCCGACCATGTACGAAGGCATCCGCTGCTTCAAGGCGGTCACGACCGTCGTGGGCGCGTCGGTGGAGGAGCAATATGGCTGAGAGCGGGACGGGCACGGCGACCGGGACCGGGCACGCGGGGCCGGACGAGCGGGCCCTCGCGGAAGCGGTCCGGTTCACCTCGGACCTGATCCGGATCGACACCACCAACCGGGGCGACGGGGACTGCCGGGAGCGCCCCGCCGCCGAGTACGTCGCCGGGCTGCTGGCCGACGCCGGGATCGACCCGGTCCTGCTGGAGCGGGAGCCGGGGCGCACCAATGTCGTCGCCCGGATCCCCGGCACGGACCCGGACGCCCCGGCGCTGCTGGTCCACGGCCACCTCGACGTGGTGCCCGCCGACCCGGCCGACTGGACCGTCCACCCCTTCTCGGGCGAGGTCCGGGACGGCACGGTGTGGGGCCGCGGCGCCGTCGACATGAAGAACATGGACGCCATGGTGCTGGCCACCGTGCGGTCCTGGGCCCGTTCGGGCGCGCGGCCGCGCCGGGACATCGTGCTCGCCTTCACCGCCGACGAGGAGGACCGCGCGACCGCGGGCGCCCGCTTCCTCGCCGAGGAGCACGCCGGGCTCTTCGAGGGCTGCACGGAGGCCATCGGCGAGTCGGGCGCGTACACCTTCCACGCCGACGGCGGGCTGCGGCTCTACCCGGTGGCCGCGGCGGAGCGCGGCACATGCTGGATCGAGCTCACGGCCCGGGGCACGGCCGGCCACGGCTCGAAGATCAATCATGACAACGCGGTCGTGGCCCTCGCGGCGGCCGTCACCCGGATCGGCGCGCACGAATGGCCGGTGCGGCTCTCCCCGGCCGTCCGGGCGGCGCTGCGCGAGATCTCGGTCCTCTACGGCATCGACGCCGACCCGGACGCCCGGGACTTCGACGTGGACCAGCTGCTGGCCAAGCTGGGCACGGCGGCCAAGCTGGTCGCCGCGACGGTGCGCAACAGCGCCAACCCCACGATGCTGAACGCGGGGTACAAGGTCAACGTGATCCCCGGGACCGCCACGGCCCGGGTCGACGGTCGGGTGGTGCCGGGCGGCGCCGAGGAGTTCCGCGCCACCATGGACCGGCTCACCGGGCCGACCGTGGACTGGGAGTTCGTCCAGCACGGCCCGGGGTCCCAGGCGCCGGTCGACGCCCCGCTGTTCGCGAGGATGCGGGCCGCCGTCGAGCGCTTCGACCCGGAGGGGCACGTGGTGCCGTTCTGCATGTCCGGCGGCACGGACGCCAATCAGTTCGCCCGGCTGGGCATCGCCGGCTACGGCTTCTCGCCGCTGCGGCTGCCCGCCGGCTTCGACTACCAGGCGCTGTTCCACGGCGTCGACGAGCGGGTGCCCGTGGACGCGCTGCACTTCGGCGTCCGGGTGCTCGACCACTTCTTGCTCGACACAGTCTGATGAACCGTCCTGAGGAGGCGTAAGCAACATGGTGTCCACGGCGCCCTACGGAGCGTGGCAGTCCCCGATCGACGCCGAGCTCGCCGCGTCGCACGGCGGCCGGCCGAACTTCGTGGGCACGGTCGGTGACGAGGTGTGGTGGGTGGCGCCGCGCCCGCGCGAGGAGGGTCGCTTCGCCCTGGTGCGCCGGCGGGCCGACGGCGAGGAGCGGGCGGTGCTGCCCGCGCCGTGGAACGTGCGCAACCGCGTCTTCGAGTACGGCGGCTGCCCGTGGGCGGCCGTGCCCCGGGAGACCGGTGGCCCGCTGGTGGTCTTCACCCACTTCACCGACCAGCGGCTCTACGCCTACGAGCCGGACGCCCCGGGCGGCGGCGGGCCGCGGCCCCTGACGCCCCTGTCGCCGGTGGGCGGCGGCCGCCGCTGGGCGGACCCGGTGCTGCTGCCGGAGCGCGGCGAAGTGTGGTGCGTGCTGGAGGAGTTCACCGGCGAGGGCCCGTCGGACGTGCGCCGGGTGCCGGTGGCCGTGCCGCTGGACGGCTCCGCGGCCGAGGACCGGGGCGCGGTCCGGGAGCTGGCACCGGACACGCACCGCTTCGTCACCGGTCCCCGGCTCTCCCCGGACGGGCGCCGGGTGGCCTGGATCGCCTGGGACCACCCGCGGATGCCCTGGGAGGGCACCGAGCTGCGGACGGCCGAGGTCACCGGGGACGGCCGCTTCTCGGGGGCGCGCACGGTGCTGGGCGGACCCGCGGAGGCCGTCGCCCAGGTCGAGTGGGCCCCGGACGGCTCGCTCCTCGCGGCGACCGACCGCTCCGGCTGGTGGAACCTCCACCGCGTGGACCCGGACACGGGGGAGCTCACCGCCCTGTGCCGCCGCGAGGAGGAGTTCGCGGGACCGCTGTGGGTCCCCGGGCTGCGCTGGTTCGCGCCGCTGCCGCACGGCCTGATCGCCGTGGTGCACGGCCGCGGGGCCGCGGTCCTCGGCATACTCGACCCGGCCACCGGTGAGGTGGTCGACGCGGCCGGGCCGTGGACGGAGTGGGCGGCGACGCTGGCGGTCAGCGGCACCCGGGCCGTGGGCGTCGCGGCGAGCCCCCGCGGCGCGTACGAGGTGGTGGAGCTGGACGCGTGCACCGGCCGCGCCCGCGCGATCGGCGCCCGGCACGTCGACCGGGTGGACGCCGCGTACTACCCGGAGCCGCGGATCCGCGTCTTCACCGGCCCCGGAGGCCGGGAGATCCACGCGCATGTCCACCCGCCGCACAACCCCGACTTCACCGGCCCCGCGGACGAGCTGCCGCCGTACGTGGTGTGGGCGCACGGCGGCCCCACCGCGCGGGTGCCGCTCGTCCTGGACCTGGAGATCGCCTACTTCACCTCGCGCGGCATCGGCGTCGTCGAGGTGAACTACGGCGGTTCGACCGGGTACGGGCGGGAGTACCGCGAGCGGCTGCGGGGCCGCTGGGGCGTGGTCGACGTGGAGGACTGCGCGGCGGTGGCCGAGGCGCTCGCCGCGGAGGGCACCGCGGACCGGGCCCGGCTGGCGATCCGCGGCGGCAGCGCGGGCGGCTGGACGGCGGCCTGCTCGCTCACCGCCACCGGTCTCTACGCCTGCGCCACCATCCTCTACCCGGTGCTGGACCTGCTGACGTGGGCGCGCGGCGGCACGCACGACTTCGAGTCGCGCTATCCGGACAGCCTGATCGGCCCCGTCGAGGACGCCGACCGCTACCGGGAGCGCTCGCCGCTCGCCCGGGCGGACCGCGTCTCCACCCCGTTCCTGCTGTTGCAGGGGCTCGCGGACCCCATCTGCCCGCCCGCGCAGAGCGAGCGGTTCCTGGAGGCGATCGCCGGGCACGGGGTGCCGCACGCCTATCTCACGTTCGAGGGGGAGGGACACGGCTTCCGCCGGGCCGACACCATGGTCCGCGCGCTCCAGGCGGAGCTCTCGCTCTACGCCCAGACCTTCGGGGTCACGGCGCCGGGGGTGCCCGCGCTGGAGTTCGTGAAGTGAACCCGGTTTCCGCGAGGGACGGGTGAGGGGCGGTCAGGGGGGGCGCACGCCGGGGGCGCCTTCCTATAGGCAAGAGCCTGAGGTTAGCCTAACCTAAGCCTATATTCGTGCCCGCTGCGCCCGCGTGCCGCTCCGGACCCCTTCCGTCCGGGCGTGCGTGGGCGCGGCCGGGCGCCCCGGCCCGCCCGGCCGATGCGTCGCGAGCGAGCCGGGCATGTAAGGTGAGGCTTACCTTAGTATGAATGGAATCGGGGGAACAGCCGTGCAGCAGTCCGAACTCTCCGGCCGCGTCGCGCTGGTGACCGGAGCCGGCCAGGGCATAGGCGAGGCCGTGACACGCGCCCTCGTCGCACAGGGAGCACGCGTCGCGGCCCTCGACTGGACCCCGGACGGCGTCAAGCGCCTGGAGGCCGAATTCGGCCGGGACACCGTCACCGCCCACACCGCCGACGTCGCCGACAGCGCCGCCGTGGAGGCGGTCCTCGACGAGGTCGAGCGCACCGTCGGCCCGCTCGCCATCCTCGTGAACGTCGCCGGCGTGCTGCGCACCTCCCCGGTCGTCGAGATGACCGACGACATCTGGCAGCGGACCTTCGCCGTGAACTCCACCGGCGTCTTCAACGCCTCCCGCGCCGCCGCCCGCCGGATGGCCGAACGCCGCTCCGGCTGCATCGTCACCGTCGGCTCCAACGCCGCGGGCGTGCCGCGCACCAGCATGGCCGCGTACGCCGCCTCCAAGGCCGCCGCCACCATGTTCACCAAGTGCCTCGGCCTGGAGCTGGGCCGCAGCGGCGTCCGCTGCAACGTCGTCTCGCCCGGCTCCACCGACACCGCCATGCAGCGCGACCTGTGGACCGACGAGCAGGCCCCCCTCCGCGTCATCGAGGGCGACCCCGCGAGCTACCGCGTCGGCATCCCCCTCGGCCGGATCGCCGAGCCCTCGGACATCGCCGACGCCGTCACCTTCCTGGTCTCGGACCGCGCCCGGCACATCACCATGCACGACCTCTACGTCGACGGCGGCGCGACCTTGCGCGCCTGACGACGCATCGGGCCGGCACTCGACCGCCGGCCGCACCCACCACTCACCTCCCCCACCCACTCACGGGAGGGGCCGGGCCGGAGGGGGCCTGGTGAGGGGCGTAGAGCGAAGCAGCCCCTCACCAGGCCCCCGGAGGCCCGGCCCCGCACCCGGAAGCCCCGCGCGGCGGACATCACCCGCCGCGGCGGGACACCGCGCAGGGGCGAGACCCGACCCCGCGGAACGTAACAACCCAGACCCGACGAGACCCGTCGGGAGAACGGAGCAGCAGGTGACCACGGCTCACCACGTCGCCGACCGGCCGAGCGAGCCCGACGTGCCCGCCCCGACCAGCGGCGGACCCGCGGCACCCGGGGCCCCCGGCCACCGCCCCACGGCGGCCGCCGACACCGTAGGCGCCGCGACCTCGCTGCTCGACGCCTACGAGCCCGGGCGCGCCCGCTTCTTCGCCTCCCCGACCCGCACCCTGCTCGCCCACGGCGTCCGCGCCGAGGTCCCGCACGGCACGGCGCCCCTGGTCCAGCGCGTCACCGAGACCCTCGACGCCCAGCTCCTGGCGGGCAACCAGGCGCCCGTCGTCATCGGCGCGGTGCCCTTCGACCCGACCGCCCCCGCCGCGCTCGCCGTGCCCGAGGCCGTCCGCTGGGCCCCGCCGCTCGCCGAGGACCCGCTGATCGCCCTGCCCGCCGCCGCCCCCGCGCTCGCCTGCTGGGACATCCGCCCGGTCCCCGAGCCCGCCGTCTACGGCGCCGCCGTCGCCGAGGCCGTCCGCCGCATGAAGCGCGGCGACTTCAGCAAGGTCGTCCTCGCCCGCACCCTGGAGCTCAGCTCCGACCGCGAGCTGGATCTGCCCGCGCTGCTCCAGCGGCTCGCCCGCCGCGACCCCTCCGGCTACACCTTCGCCGTCCCGTCGGCCCCCGGCCGCACCCTGCTCGGCGCCAGCCCGGAACTCCTCGTGGCCCGCCGCGGCCGCACCCTCGTGGCCAACCCGCTGGCCGGCTCCACGCCGCGCAGCGCCGACCTCGCCGAGGACGTCCGCCGCGCCGCCGCCCTGCTCCAGTCGGAGAAGGACCTCCACGAGCACGCCGTCGTCGTCGACGCCGTCCGCGAGGCCCTCGCCCCCTTCGCCCGCACCCTCGACGTGCCGGCCCGCCCCACCCTGGTGCGCACCGCCGCCATGTGGCACCTGTCCACGACCGTCACCGGCGAACTGGCCGACCCGGCCGTCTCCGCCCTGGAGCTGGCCTCCGCCCTCCAGCCCACCCCGGCGGTCTGCGGCACCCCCACCGACGTCGCCCGTGACGTCATCAACGAGCTGGAGCCCTTCGACCGCGGCGCCTATACCGGCATGGTCGGCTGGGGCGACGCCCGCGGCGACGGCGAATGGGTCGTCACCATCCGCTGCGCGGAGGCCGAGGGGCGCACCCTGCGGCTGTTCGCCGGTGCCGGCGTCGTCGAGCAGTCCTCGCCGGAGGCCGAGACCGCCGAGACCGGCGCCAAGTTCCGTACGTTCCTCGACGCCGTCGGCGCGGACCAGCAGGAGGCCGGCCGATGAGCCAGCGCACCACCCCCCAGGACGACGCCCCCGGGTACCCCGCCGAGTTCGCCGAGCGCTACCGCGCCGCCGGCTACTGGCGCGGTGAAACGTTCGGGCAGATGCTGCGCGACCGCGCGGCCGCCCACCCGGACCGGATTGCGATCGTCGACCCCGGCGCCGAGCCGGGCGGCGCGGGCCGCCGGGCCTGGACGTACGGCGAGCTCGACGCCCGCGCCGACCGGCTCGCCGCCGGCTTCCTGGAGCACGGCATAGCCAAGGGCGACCGGGTCGTCCTCCAGCTGCCGAACGTCGCCGAGTTCTTCGAGGTCGTCTTCGCCCTCTTCCGGATCGGCGCCCTGCCCGTCTTCGCGCTGCCCGCCCACCGCGAGAGCGAGATCCGCCACTTCTGCGCCTTCACCGAGGCCGTCGCCTACGTCATCCCCGACGTCGAGGCCGGCTTCGACCACCGCGACCTGGCGAGCAAGGTCCGGGCCGGGACCGGCACCCTCCGCCACGTCTTCGTCGTCGGCGACCCGGGCGAGCACACCGCGCTGCGCGACGTCGCCCGCGACCCGGTGGAGATCACGGACGGCCCCCGCCCCGACGACCTGGCGTTCCTCCAGCTCTCCGGCGGCTCCACCGGCGTGCCCAAGCTGATCCCGCGCACCCACGACGACTACATCTACTCGCTGTGGGGCTCCAACGAACTCTGCGCCGTGGACGAGCACAGCGTCTACCTCTGCGCCCTGCCCGCCGCCCACAACTTCCCGCTGAGCTCGCCCGGCACCCTCGGCGCCCTCTACGCCGGCGCCCGCGTCGTCCTCGCCCCCCGGCCGAGCCCCGACGTCGCCTTCCCCCTCATCGAGCGCGAGGGCGTCACCCTCACCGGGCTCGTACCGCCGCTCGCCCTGGTGTGGACCGAGGCCGCCGCGGCCACCGCGCACGACCTCTCCAGCCTGGACGTCCTGCTCGTCGGCGGCGCCAAGTTCAGCGAGGAGGCCGCCCGCCGGGTCACGCCCGCGCTCGGCTGCCGGCTCCAGCAGGTCTTCGGCATGGCCGAGGGCCTGGTGAACTACACCCGCCTCGACGACCCGTACGAGACCGTCGTCACCACCCAGGGCCGCCCGATCTCCCCCGACGACGAGGTCCGGGTCGTCGACGACGAGGACAACGACCTCCCCGCCGGCGCGACCGGGCACCTCCTCACCCGCGGCCCGTACACCATCCGCGGCTACTGGCGGGCGCCCGAGCACAACGCCACCGCCTTCACCGCGGACGGCTTCTACCGCACCGGCGACATCGTCCGGCAGACGGAGACCGGCCACCTCGTCGTCGAGGGGCGCGCCAAGGACCAGATCAACCGGGGTGGCGAGAAGGTCGCCGCCGAGGAGATCGAGAACCACATCCTCGCCCACCCGTCCGTCCACGACGCCGCCGTCGTCTCCATGCCCGACGACTACCTGGGCGAGCGCACCTGCGCCTACGTCGTCCTGCGCGAGGGCGCCGACCCGGTGAAGTCCCTCGCCATCAAGAAGTTCGTCCGCGAGCGCGGGCTGGCCTCCTACAAGGTCCCCGACCGGGTGGAGTTCGTCGAGGAGTTCCCGCAGACGGGCATCGGCAAGGTGTCCAAGAAGGACCTCCGCGCGGCCATCGCCGCCCGGCTCGCCCCCGCACAGCACTGAGAAAGGCCCACCGAACACCATGGCGCTCCCTGCCATCTCCCCGTACCCGATGCCGGCCGCGGACAGCCTGCCCGCGAACAAGGTCGACTGGACCGTCGACCCGGCCCGGGCCGTGCTGCTCGTGCACGACCTCCAGAACTACTTCCTCGGCGCGTTCGAGGCGGGCGCCTCGCCCGTCACCGAGCTGCTCGCCAACGTCGCCACGCTCAAGGAGAGCTGCGACCGGCTGGGCGTGCCCGTCGTCTACTCCGCGCAGCCCGGCGGCCAGAGCGCCGCCGAGCGCGGCCTCCAGCAGGACTTCTGGGGCCCCGGCCTGCCCGACGACGA
Organism: Streptomyces albireticuli; assembly: GCF_002192455.1. Lineage (NCBI taxonomy): Bacteria > Bacillati > Actinomycetota > Actinomycetes > Kitasatosporales > Streptomycetaceae > Streptomyces > Streptomyces albireticuli. The sequence goes on along the minus strand of NZ_CP021744.1, from coordinate 1,450,145 downwards.
GGACGCCGAGGCGATCGCTCCGGCCGTCGCGCCCACCGGTGCCGACACGGTTCTGACGAAGTGGAAGTACAGCGCCTTCGTCCGCACCGACCTCGCCGAGCGGATGGCCGCGCAGGGCCGCGACCAGCTGATCATCGTCGGTGTGTACGCCCACATCGGCGTGCTGATGAGCGCCGCCGACGCCTGGATGCGCGACATCCAGCCCTTCCTCGTGGCCGACGCCGTCGCGGACTTCTCCGCCGAGGACCACGCCATGGCACTGCGCTGGGCCGCCGCCAAGTGCGCCGTGGTGACCACCACCGACCGGCTCTTCGAAGGGGCGTAACACCATGGCTCTCACCCTCGACCAGATCCGCGCCGATGTCGCCGACGTCCTCGGCGAGGACCCCGCGGACATCCCCGACGACGAGAACCTCGTCGACTACGGCCTCGACTCGGTGCGCATCATGACCCTCGTCGAGCGCTGGCGCCGTGACCACGGCACCGAGGTCACCTTCGTGGACCTCGCCGAGCAGCCGGCCATCGAGCAGTGGGTCCCCCTGCTGGGGGCCCGGACATGACCGTCCGCACGCTCGACCGGGCACCCCTCCCCGGCCCCTCCGGCGCGCGCACGCCCGCGCCGGAGGGGCTGCCCCTCACCGCGGCCCAGTCGGGCATGTGGTTCGCCCAGGCGCTCGACGCCGGCAGCCCCGCCCTGAACACCGCCGAGTGCATCGAGATCCACGGCGACGTGGACCCCGCCCGCTTCGCCGACGCCCTGCACCGCACCGTGGGCGAGGCCGACGCCCTGCGCGTACGGATCACCGGCACCGCCGACGGGCCGCGCCAGCTGCCCATCGCCGTCGAACCGCCCGGCCACGGCTTCCCCCTCTACGCCGCCGACCTGCGCGACCAGGGGGATCCCGACGCCACCGCGCGGGCCTGGATGCGCGCGGACGCCGCCGAGCCCTTCGACCTCGCGGCCGGACCGCTCTTCGCCCACGGCCTCTTCCGCGTCGGCGACCACCGCTGGCTCTGGTACCAGCGCGTCCACCACGCCGTCCTGGACGGCTACGGCTACTCCCTCGTCGCCCGCCGCGTCGCCGAGGTCTACTCCGCGCTCGTGGCCGGCACCGACCCGGGCCCCAGCCCCTTCGGCCGCCTCGCCGCGCTCGTCGAGGAGGACGCCGCCTACCGCACCTCCCCGGCGCGCGACCGCGACCGCGCCCACTGGCTCGCCGGCTTCGCCGACCGCCCCGAGGCCCCCACCCTGGCCGGCCGCACCGCCCTGCCCTCCCGGACCTCCGTGCGCAGCACCGCCCACCTCGCCCCCGAGCGCACCGACCGGCTCCGCCGGCTGGCCGGCTCCGTCCGGGCGACCTGGACCGATGTGCTCTTCGCCGCCCAGGCCCTCTACCTCGCCCGCGCCACCCGCGCCGAAGAGGTCGTGCTGGGCCTGCCCATGATGGGCCGGATGGGCTCGGTCGCCCTGCGCGTCCCCGGCATGGTCATGAACGTCCTGCCGCTGCGGCTGACCGTCACCGCCGACACCACCTTCGCCGAGCTGACCCGCCAGGTCGTCCTCGGCATCCGCGCCGCCCGCCGCCACCAGCGCTACCGCTACGAGGACATCCGCCGCGACCTCGGCCTCCTCGGCGAGGGCCGCGCCCTGGTCGGCCGGCTCGTCAACGTCATGCCGTTCGACTACGGACTGACCTTCGCCGGCGCCCGCTCCGACGCCCACAACATCGTCTCCGGCCCGGTCGACGACCTCACCGTCAACATCTACGACCGCGCCGACGGCACCGGCCTGCGCGTCGACTACGACGGCAACCCCGCCCTCTACGGGCAGCACGAACTCGCCACCCACCAGGACCGCTTCCTCGACCTGCTGGCCCGGATCGCCGACCGCGACCCGCACCTGCCGCTGGGCGGCCTCGCCCTGGCCACCGACGCCGAGTGCGAGCGGGTCCTCACCGAGTTCAACGACACCGCCGTCGAGGTGCCGCCCACCACCCTGATCGGCCCGATCGAGGCCCGCGCCGCCCGCACCCCGGGCGCCACCGCGCTCGTCTCCGGCACCGAGACCCTCACCTACGCCGAGCTCAACGCCCGCGCCAACCGCCTCGCCCGGCACCTGATCACCCTCGGCGTACGGCCCGGCGCGCTCGCCGCCGTCGCCCTGCCCCGCTCCACCGACCTCGTCGTGACCCTGCTGGCCGTCCTCAAGGCCGGCGGCGCCTACCTGCCGCTGGACACCGCGCACCCCGCCGCCCGGCTCACCGCCGTCCTCGACGGCGCCCGGCCCGTCTGCGTGCTGACCGACCTGGCCGGCCGCGCCGCGCTGCCCGCCCCCTCGCGGGGCGCCACCCCGCCGGCCGTCGTCGCCCTCGACGACCCGGCCCTGCGCGCGGAACTCGCGGAGCTGCACCCCACCGACCCCGGCCGGGCGCTCACCCCGCAGCACCCCGCCTACGTCCTGCACACCTCCGGCTCCACCGGCACGCCCAAGGGCGTCGTCGTCCCGCACTCCGCGATCGACAACCGGCTGCGCTGGATGCAGGACCGCTACCGGCTCGCGCCCGGCGACCGGGTCCTCCAGAAGACCCCCACCGGGTTCGACGTCTCCGTCTGGGAGTTCTTCTGGCCGCTGCGCGAGGGCGCCACCCTCGTCGTCGCCGGCCCCGACGACCACCGCGACCCCGCCCGGCTCGCCCGTACCGTCCGCGAACAGGGCGTCACCGCCGTCCACTTCGTCCCTTCCATGCTCCAGCTCTTCCTCGCCGAGCCCGGCGCGGCGGAGTGCACCGGGCTGCGCCACGTGTTCAGCAGTGGCGAGGTCCTGCCCCGGGACACGGCCGACGCCTTCCACCGCCTGCTGCCCGGCACCGCGCTGCACAACCTCTACGGGCCCACCGAGGCGGCCGTCGACGTCACCCACCACACCTGCGAGCCGGGCGAGACCGGCCCCGTGCCCATCGGCCGGCCCGTCTGGAACACCCGCCTCTACGTCCTCGACACCGCCGGCCGGCCCTGCCCGCCCGGCGTCCCCGGGGAACTCCACCTCGCCGGCGCCCAGCTCGCCACCGGCTACCTCGGCCGGCCCGACCTGACCGCGGAGCGCTTCACCGACGACCCCTACGGGCCGCCCGGGGCGCGCATGTACCGCACCGGTGACCTGGCCCGCTGGCGCGAGGACGGCTCGGTCGAGTACCTCGGCCGCACCGACCGCCAGGTGAAGGTGCGCGGCCAGCGTGTCGAACTCGACGGGATCGAGGCCGTCCTGGCCTCCCACGAGCACGTCGGCGCCGCCTGCGCCCTGGTCCGCGAGGACCGGCCCGGCGACCCCCGGCTGGTCGCCTATGTGACTCCGGCCTCGGCGGATGCCGCCGCCGAGGCCGGTGAGCCGGACCCCGCGACCCTGCGGGCCCATGTGGCCGCCCGGCTGCCCGAGGCCATGGTGCCCACCGCCGTGGTGGTCCTGGACGCCTTCCCCGCCGGCCCCAACGGCAAGCTGGACCGCGCCGCCCTGCCCGCGCCCGGCACCGCCGGGACCACCGAGGGCCGGGAGCCGCGCGACGCCCGCGAGGAGACCCTCACCCGCCTGTTCGCCGAAGCGCTCGGCCTGCCGCACGTCGGCGTCGACGACAGCTTCTTCGAGCTCGGCGGCAACTCCCTCCTCGCGGCCCGGCTCGTCGCCCGCGTCCGCGACGTCCTCGGCGCGGACCTCGCCATGGGCACCCTCTTCCAGGCCGCCACCCCGGCGGCCGTCGCCGTGCGGATGCGCGCCGACGGCACGGCGGACGAGGCGGCGCTCGGCCCCGTCCTGCCGCTGCGCCCGGCCGGCGCCGGCACCCCCCTGTTCGCCCTGCACCCGGCGGCGGGCCTCGGCTGGTGCTACACCGCGCTGCTCACCCACCTCGCCCCGGACCAGCCGCTGTACGGGCTCCAGGCCCGCGGCCTGCGCCCGGGCGACGCCCGGCCCGAGCCGTACGCCTCCCTGGAGGAGATGGCCGCCGCGTACGCGGAGCGCGTCCGGGGGATCCAGCCGCACGGCCCGTACCGCCTGCTGGGCTGGTCGGCGGGCGGGGTCCTCGCACACACCGTCGCCGTCCTCCTCCAGGAGGCGGGCGAACGGGTGGAGCTGCTGGCGATGATGGACGCCTACCCGTCCGACCAGTGGCGCGAGCGCCTCGGCACGGTCGAGGCGGACGCCCTCGCGGCGCTGCTGGAGACGGCGGGCTGCGCGGCCGGGGACACCCCGCTCACCCGCGAGGCCGTCACCACCCGGCTGGGCGCCGTGGACAGCGCGTTCGCCACGCTCCCCGCGGACACCCTGGGCGCGGTCGTCGACACCGCCGTCCGCACCACCGCGCTCACCCGCGGCCACCGGCACCGGGTCTTCGACGGCGACGTCCTCTTCCTCACCGCCGCGGCGCCCCGCGCCGAGACGTGGCTGACCCGCGAGGCCTGGCGGCCGTACGTCACCGGTAATCTGATCAACCGTGACATCGACTGCGCCCACGCGGAGATGACGCGGCCGGGCCCGGCGGCGGAGGTCGCGCGGGCGGTGACCGCACACCTGGGGGAGAAGAGCTGATGAGCGAGGGCGGCGGAGTTCCGGGGCGGGCCGGCGGGCAGGTGCCCAGGATCCTGGGCCGGGACCCGCTGCCCGGCGGCTGGGTCCGCGGCGGCCCGCCCCAGGTGTGGCTGCTGCGGATCGCCGACCACGCGCCCGAGCCGCCCGAGGTGTACGAGCGGATCCTGGACGCCGGCGAGCGGGCCCGGGTCACGGCGTTCTTCCGCGACCTCCACCGGGAGCGGTACGCCGCGGCCCACCTCGGGCTGCGGCGGCTGCTCGGCGCCTACCTGGGCACCGGCCCGGCGGACGTCACGCTGACGCGCGAGCCGTGCCCCGGCTGCGGGAAGCCGCACGGCCGCCCCGCGGTCGCCGGGGCGCCGCTGCACTTCAACCTCTCGCACGCGGGCGACCTCGCGCTCTTCGCCTTCGCGGACACCCCGGTGGGCGCGGACGTCGAGGAGGAGCAGCCCGCCGACGTCGTCGACGGGGTGGCGCGGATGCTCCACCCCGACGAGACCGCGGAGATCGGCGCGCTGCCCGGCCCGGACCGGGCGGCGGCCTTCGCCCGCTGCTGGACCCGCAAGGAGGCCTACCTCAAGGGCACCGGAACGGGCTTGTCGGAGAACCCGGCAGTGACCTACGTGGGCTCCGGCGCGGCCCCGGTGTCGCCGGTGGGCTGGGCCCTCACGGACGTGGCCGTCGGCGCGGGCCACGCGGCGGCGATCGCGGTGGCGACGGCCTGAGCCGCGCCCCGGCGCCACCCGTACGGAGGCGGTCCCGAGGCCCCGGGCGCGGGGCGCTGCCATGGTGGGGCCATGAGCTCCCGACCCAAGGGCCCGGCGGCCGGCGGGGCCTCCGGCGGCCGCCTCCGCGAGCTGGCGACGCCCGGCCGGATCGCCCTGCTGGTCGTCGCCGTCCTCGCGCTCGTCCTCGTCTTCGAGAACACCCGCCATGTGAAGATCCGCATCATCGGCCCCGAGGTCTCGATGCCGTTGTGGCTGGCCCTGGCGGCGATGCTGGTCGTGGGCTGGCTGCTGGGGCGGTACGTGTCGGTGCGGGGCCGGAGGTAGCGGCGCCGGGGGAGTGCCCGCTCGCCGACCTCCGCGGCACCCCCCGGCGCCGCGGCGTCAGCTCTTCGGGAGCGCGACCGACAGCGAGTGCCGGAAGACGTTGCCCGGGTCGTACCGCTTCTTCACCTGCTGGAGCCGTGCGTAGTTGTCCTTGTAGTACAGCGCGTGCCACGGCACGCCCGACGTGTTCTGCGCGGGGTCGGCCATGTCGGTGTCCGGGTAGTTGATGTAGCAGCCGTCGCTCTGCCCGCCCAGGCCCGGCACCCCGCCCGTGGCCGCGAAGAACTTCCCGTAGAAGCCCCGGATCCAGCCGAGGTGGGTGGCGTCCTGCGCGGGGTCGTTCCAGAACGTCTGGAACAGCATCTTGAGGGACGCGCTCCGCTGCGGGTAGGCGGTGGCGTCCGGAGCGACGGCGTTGACCTGCCCGCCGACGGGGAACAGCACCAGCATGGTGCGGGTGTTGCGGTACCCCGGGTCGGTCATGGCCGCGTACACGGCCGCGGCCTGCGCGTCCGTGAAGTTCGCGCGCAGGTACCCGGACTTGTGGGCGCCGCGCATCGTGGGGTCGTTGAGGGTGGAGTTGCTCGTGCCGATCAGCCGGGTGGCCTGGAGCCAGGGGAGCTGCCGGGCCGCGGCGAGCCGCGGCATCGCGGGCAGCTCGCCGTTGGGCCGGTCCAGGGCCTTGACCTGGGCGCCGGTCCCCGCGGTCACGGCGGCCAGGTAGTCGTCCATGAGCTGGGCGGCGCCCGGCACCGTGGCGTCGACCTGGGTGAACATCCCGATCACGCCGTTGGCCTGGGAGGAGATGTTGAGGATGCTGTTGAGGTGGCGGTTCTTGGAGTCCGGGGCGCTGTTGGCCTCGAACCAGGCGCCGTAGTTCTTCAGCAGCCGGGTGAAGCCCTGCTCGTCCAGCTGGCTCCAGGGGATGCCGACGGCGTTGACCAGCACGGTCGACGGCGGCGAGATCAGCTGGGCGCCGGGCGCGGAGCCGGTGGCGCCCGGCGAGCGGAACCAGTAGCGGGTCACCAGGCCGAAGTTGCCGCCACCCCCGCCGGTGTGCGCCCACCACAGGTCGCGGTCGGGGTCGTTCGCCTCCCGCGTGGCGCGGACGATCCGGGTCTCCCCGGCGGCGTTGACGACGACGACCTCCACCGCGTAGAGGTGGTCGACGACCAGCCCGTGCCGGCGGGAGAGCAGCCCGTAGCCGCCGCCCGCGACATGGCCGCCGATGCCGACGCCGTAGCAGGTGCCGCCGGGGACGGTGACGCCCCAGCCCCGGTACAGCGACTCGTAGACGTTGAGCAGCCGGGCGCCGGGCTCGACGGAGAAGGCCCGCATCCCCGGGTCGTACCCCACCCGGTTGAGCTCGGAGAGGTCGAGGATGACCTTGACGTCGGGGTGGCTCACGAAGTCGGCGAAGCAGTGTCCGCCGCTGCGCACCGCGACCCGCTTGCCCGCCTTGACGGCGTCGCCGAGGGCCTTCGCCGCGTCGGCCGGAGACTTGATCATCTTGATGTAGTCGGGCCGTGCGGTGAACCGCGTGTTGTTGCCCGTGGTCAGCGGGGCGTAGCGGCCGTCCGCCGGCAGGACGGTGGCGCCGCCCGCGGTCTCCAGCGAGGCTCCGGACTCGCCGGGCGCGGGTTCGTCGGCCGCGCGGGCCGGTGCCGCGAGTGCGGTGAGGGCGGTGCCCCCGGTGACGGCGGCGGTCCGTCTCATGAGGGTGCGGCGATCCATGGGCATGGTGAATTCCCCCCGTGTCGGTCTTCGTGCGGAAGCGAAACCGTGCCGAGCGCAAGGCAGTTGGGCGTCAGATGTGTGTCGGGCAGCCCGGCGTCTGGGAATTGAACTGCGGAATTGACGGTTCATCAGAGTGACCTTGGTCATAAGCGGCATCGCCGCAGCGCTGAAGAGCCGTGCACGGGCGGCTCCCTGCGCCGGGGCCGGCGGAAGGCCGGATACCGCCGGGGTGCGGCGACCGGCGGCGCGGGGGTGAATCCGTCATGTCGGGGGCGGTGCGGAGGGAAAAGGGGAAGGGGCCCGCCGTGCGGCGGGCCCCTTCGGTCCTTCCCTGCGGGCGGGAGGTCAGCGCTTGGCCGACGGTCCGTTGCCCAGGGCCGAGCCGCCGCTGACGTCGATGATCTGGCCGGTCGTCCAGCCCGCGGCCTCCGAGGCCAGGAACGCCGCCAGGCCGGCCACGTCGGCGGGCGTGCCGGTCCGGCCCAGGGCCGACCAGCTCTCGGCCGTGGCGCGCATCTCCGGTATCGCGAGCCACGGGTTGAACTCCGTCTCGATGATGCCGGGCGCCACCGCGTTCACCGTGATGCCCCGGGGCGCCAGCGCCTCGGCGAGCGTCAGGGTCAGGGTGTCGATCGCGCCCTTGGTGGCCGAGTACGCCACGATGTTCGGCATGGCGATCCGGGTGGTGGCGCTGGAGAGGTTGATGATCCGCCCGCCGTCGCGCAGCCGGCCGAGCGCCTGCTGGGTGACGAAGAACAGGGACTTGACGTTGACCGCGAAGACGCGGTCGAAGTCCGCCTCCTGCACGCCCTCGACGGGGGCGAGCAGCCCGACGCCGGCGTTGTTGACGAGGATGTCCAGCCCGTCGGCGTGCCGGTCGAACTCCGCCCACAGCGCCGCCGCGTCGCCGGGGACGCCCAGCTCGGCACGGATCGCGAAGGCCTCGCCGCCGGCGTCCTGGATCGCCGCCACCACGGCCTTGGCGGCGTCGTCGTTGCTGCCGTAGTGCACGCCGACCCGGGCTCCGTCGGCGGCCAGTCGCTCGGCGATGGCCCGGCCGATGCCCCGGCTCGCGCCGGTGACGAGGGCGGTCTTACCCGTAAGTGCACCCATGGCACTGCTCCCCTTCTGTAGCGATCGCTATACGGCGGACCATAACACAATGGTTAGCGGTCGATATAGAATTCATTCATGGCAGTGAGACAGCGTGGCCGCCCCCGTTCCTTCGACCGCGAGGCCGCCCTGAGAACGGCGACCCTCGCCTTCTGGGAGCACGGTTACGAGGCGACCTCGGTAGCCGACCTGACCCGCGCCATGGGCATCGCCCCGCCCAGCCTCTACGCCGCCTTCGGCAACAAGGAGGCGCTCTTCGCCGAGGTCGTGGAGGCCTACGGGCGGACGTACGGCGACTTCGTCCGCCGCGCCCTGACGGAGGAGCCGACCGCGCTCGGCGCCCTGGGCCGGGTCCTGCGCGAGGCCGCGCGCGAGTACACCGAGCCCGGCCGCCCCACCGGCTGTCTGACGCTCATGGCGGCCACCGGCTGCACCACCTCCTCCGCCGAGGCGGAGGAGCTGCTGCGTGCCCGCCGCGCCGCCACCGTCGCCGCGTTCGAACGCCGCCTGCGGGCCGGCGCCGCCGCGGGCGAGCTGCCGCCGGACACCGACGCGGCCACCCTGGCGCGCTGTGTCGTCGCGATGATGCAGGGCCTGTCGCAGCAGGCCCGCGACGGCGCCGCGCGGGAGGAGCTGGAGGCCGTCGCGGAGACGGCCGCGCGGATGTGGCCGCTGCCGGGCGGCGGGAACCGGCCGGGGAGCGGGGCGGCTTCGGCGGACCCTGCCTGACCTGCGGCGTCACCAGGACGTCATACTTTGTCTTCCGATCAAATGATCATCGGAAGACAGGTAGCGCGGTGACAGAGACTCCCGGCACGGCCTCGGCCGCCCTCCCGGCGCACCCGCCGACGAAGGCCCTCCCGGCGCGGCGCCGGCACGCGGGCGCGTCGGAGACCTGGCGGGTCGTCGGCATCGCCGCGGGCTCGATCCTGTTCGGCGTCGCCTCCGTCCTCGGTCTCGGGGCGTGGCTGCTGGAGTCCATGGGGCCGGTGGAGGGCGTCTCCTCCGTCAGCTGCGCGAAGGCCCTGTCGTTCGCGGGCGGGGAGCTGCCCGAGCGCGCCACGGACGAGGACTGCGAGAAGAAGGACACCCTCATGGGCCCCGACATGCGCGGCACCTTCCGCATGCCGCGCGCGGACGTCCACGCCTGGCTCGCCGCCTACCCCGGCGACCGCAGCCGCTCGATCGACAAGGAGACCCCGGACGGCATCCGGACGACCCTCGACGGCGTCGTCCTGGACGTCGACGAGCCCCCGGACGCGCACCCCAACGCCGACGTCGTCCAGCTGACGGTCGTCTATGAAAGCGAGAGGACCGCCCGGGTCAGGTTCGAGACCTTCAACTACTGACGCGGGCCCGCCTGACGCGGGGACGTCGGCCGCCGGGGCCCGGCCCGGTGGCCGGTCGAGCCGGCCACCCGCGCCCGAAGGGGGGCTGGGCGCGGGCGGCCGGCGGTCCCGGGCGCCGGATGGTGGGGGACCCGGCACCCGGGGGTCATCGGGCTACGGTGTCGTGCACACCACGAACGCCCTGATCGATTCGTTCACGCTGTTGGTGTTCGTGCCTCTGACGACCCAGGACCTGCCGCTCGCGAAGGAGTCGGTGAAGAAGATCCGGATGGCGCTGGTCGTGCCCCCGCCGCCCGTCGGCACCTGGCCGGTGGGGCACGACACCGTGGCCGACCGGTTCGTGTTCGGCTCCACCGTGACGAAGTCCCCGAAGAACTGCCCGTGCGCGGCCAGCGGCTCCGCGTCCCGCTCGGCCTTCTGCTTGCTGGGCGCCACGATTCCCGGCTTGTCCTCGGGGCCGTCCGCGGCGGCCGCGACCGTGCCGACGGCGAGGGCCGCGAGGGCCGTCATGGCGAGGATAGGGGTGCGTCGTCTCATCTCGACCTCCTGTTGCCGCATGCCTTGGCCACCCAAGGGATGCGGAAGTTCCGCCTCCTAACGCTACGGAGGGGGGTCGTGCGGTCACAGGGGGTGGTGGGTGGTACGTGAGGGGCGCGCGGGGGCGCGGATGTTTGTGGCGGGTGTCGTCGAATGCGCCCTCCCGCGACGGGAGTTTTCCGTGCCGCGCCCCGCGCGGCGCCCTCGCGTACCGGGAGAGGGCGATTCCGGATCCCCGGAACGGGGAGGTCAGGGCACCCCCCAACGCCGCACCCGGCCCGTACGATGAGGAAATGGTGCTTGATCATCCCGAGGCCGGTGACGGCCGTTACCTCGCCCGCGGGCCCCGCGTCGCCATCCGCCCCCTCACCCGCGCGGACGGCCCGGAGTTCACCCGGCTGGTGCGCGCCAGCACAGACCTGCACCGGCCGTGGCTCTCGATGCCCGACACGGAGGCGACGTTCACCGCCTACGCCGACCGGCTGGACGGCGAACAGCGCGTGGGATTCCTCGTCTGCCTGCCCGGGGAGGACGGCGCGGCCGAGACCCAGGCCGGGTTCGTCAACATCAACAACATCGTGCGCGGCGCCTTCCTGTGCGGGGCGCTCGGCTACGGCGCCTTCGCGCCCACCGCGGGCCGCGGCCTCCTCGGCGAGGGCCTCGGGCTCGTACTGCGCCACGCCTTCGGCCCGTTGGGGCTGCACCGCCTGGAGGCGAACGTCCAGCCGGGGAACACCGCGTCACTCCGGCTGGTGAAGCGGCACGGCTTCCGGCTGGAGGGGTTCTCGCCCGGCTTCCTCTTCATCGACGGCGCCTGGCGCGACCACGAACGCTGGGCGATCACCGCCGACATGCTCCCCGAGTCCTAGGGGGAACCCGGGTTCCCGGGCCGTACACAAGTCGTACCGAAAACCGTACCGAGAAAGCCGTAGCGAAAGACGCCGAGAGCTCCACCAGGGTCCGAGAGAACGAGGTGCCGTGCCCACGACCATCCGACGTGCCGTGCTGTCCCTGCCCGCCGCCCCGCTGGGCCCCGAGAACCCGCTGCCCGCGCTGCTGCCCCCCTTCAGACCCCACCGCCCCGACGCCGCGCAGCGCGCCACCCTGCCCGCCGCGATGGCCCGCCAGGTCGGCTACGCCCCGCTCCGCACGGTGCTGCCCGTACGGCGGCGCGACAACTACACCCGCGAGCGCGTCCCCACCGACGTCGAGGCGGTCGTCATCGAGAACGACCGGCTGCGCGCCACGGTCCTGCCCGGCCTCGGCGGCCGGGTGCACTCGCTCGAACACAAGCCGACCGGGCGGCAGCTCCTCTACCGCAACCCGGTGCTCCAGCCCGCCGAGTTCGGGCTGAACGGCGCCTGGTTCTCCGGCGGCATCGAGTGGAACACCGGCGCCACCGGCCACTCACCCCTGGCCACGACCCCGCTGCACGCCGCCCGGGTGCCCGCGCCCGGGGGCGGGTCGATGCTGCGGCTGTGGGAGTGGGAACGGATGCGCGACCTGCCCTTCCAGGTCGACCTCTGGCTGCCCGACGACTCCGACTTCCTCTACGTGGGCGTGCGGATCCGCAACCCCCACGAGCGCCCCGCGCCCGTCTACTGGTGGTCCAACATCGCGGTGCCCGAGGACGCCGGCACCCGCGTCCTCGCCCCCGCGGAGGAGGCCTGGCGCTTCGGCTACGAACGCACCCTGCGCAAGGTCCCGGTCCCGGAGTGGGAGGGCGCCGACCGCACGTACCCGCTCCGCGGCACGCACGCCGCCGACTTCTTCTACGACGTGCCCGACGCCGGACGCCGCTGGATCGCCTCCCTCGACGCGGAGGGCTCGGGCCTCGTGCAGACCTCGACCGACCTCCTGCGCGGCCGCAAGCTCTTCGTATGGGGCTCCGGACCCGGCGGACGGCGCTGGCAGGAGTGGCTGACCGAACCCGGCACGGGCGGCTACGCCGAGATCCAGGCGGGCCTCGCCCGCACCCAGCTGGAGCACGTCCGGCTGGAAGCGGGCGGGGAGTTCGCCTGGCTGGAGGCGTACGGCCCGCTGACCGCCGACCCCGGGCGCGCGCACGGCGCCGACTGGGCGGCCGCCCGCGACGAGGTCGAGACCCGCCTGGAGGCGGCCCTGCCGCGCGCCGGACTGGCGGAGGCGTACGCCGCCTGGCGCCCGTACGCCGACCTCGACCCCAAGGAGAGCCTGGCCACCGGCTCCGGCTGGGGCGCCCTGGAGGCCGAGCGGGGCCGGTACGAGCTGCCGGGCACGCCCTTCGACGCGGCGACGCTGGGTGAGGAGCAGGAGCCCTGGCTGAGCCTGCTGCGCTCGGGCTCCCTGCCCACGCCGACGCGGGCGCTGCCGCCCGGGCCGACGCTGGTGTCGCCGTACTGGCGGGACCTGCTGGAGCTGGCCGAGGCCGGCGACGACCTCCAGGACCACTACCTCCACTACCACCTGGGCGTCGCGCGCTGGCACGCGGGCGACCGCTCGCAGGCCGTCCGCAGCTGGGAGCAGACCGGGGGCGGCCACTGGCCGTCGACCCGCTGCCTCGCCGTCGCCGACCAGGCGGACGGCCACGCCGAGCGGGCCGCCGACCGCTTCCTCCAGGCGTTCGAGGGCGCCCGCGCGGAACAGGGGGACGGTGTCTCCTGGACCGCCGTGACGGCGGCCCTCGGCCGGGAGACCGCCGAGGCCCTGCTCGCGGTGGGCCGCGCCGACGAGGCCGGAGCCGTCCTGGACGGGCTGCGGCCGGCCGTCCGGGCACGGGGGCGCTTCACCCTGCTGCGGGCCCGGGTGCTCCTCGCGCGCGGCGACGCGGCGGGCGCGCGGGCGCTCTTCGACGAGGGCTTCGAGGTCGACGACCTGCGGGAGGGCGACGAGACGCTCGCCGACACCTGGTACGCGGCGGCGGAGCTCCTGCTCGCCGACGGCGGTCCCGTCACGGAGGAGATCCGGTCACGGGCGCGCGCCGAGCACCCGCTGCCCCGGCGGTACGACTTCCGGATGCGGCCGGCACGCCTCCCCGAGGGCTGAGGAACCGGCGCTTCCCGACGGGCCGGGGTACCGGCGCACCGGAACCCCGGCCCGTCACCGTCCCTAACCGGGTTTGCGGTCGACGTACTCGAAGACCGACCCGTCCGGGTGGCGCGCCACCAGGTTGCGCCCGATGGGCGTCGGCACGGGCCCGGCGATGATCTGCGCGCCGACCGCCCGGAGGTCCTCCAGCGCCTCGTCGACGTCCGTCACCGCGATGGTCGCCGTGATGTTCCGCAGCACCGAGAGCTCCCGCTCCGGCCCGCTCATCAGGAAGAAGCAGCCGACCGCCGCGACGCTCACCCCGGCGCGCCGGAAGCGCATCGCCTCGGCCCCGGTCAGACGCTCGTAGACACCGATCGCCGATTCCAGATCGTCGACGCACACCCGTAGCGAAGTCCCCAGAATGTTCATGGGAACAAGGCTAGTTGGACGCGTCGGCGAGGGAAGGGGATCTCTCACGGGCGCTTCCGGAAGGGCTGCCGAGGGCCCTTCACCCGATGCGGTGAGGGGTCGAACGGCTCACCGTGCCGCGCGCGGTGACCGTGGGCCCGTCGCCGGGTGATCCGGGCACGGGCGGCTCACCAGTCGGCCGGCAGCCGGTAGACGACCAGCGCCTCGTTCTCCTTCCGCAGCGTCAGCTCCGCCGGGGCCTCGGCGATCTCCCCGTCGTAGGCGAGGTGGGTGCCGGGCGCGACGCCGCCGACGCGCAACTGCCGCACCCGGGACGTCCGCAGCACGGGGGAGTGCTTGAGGCCGCCCGTCAGCGCGGCCAGCAGCAGCCGGGTGCCGGCCAGCCGGTCGCCGGAGACCAGCCGGACGTCCAGCACGCCGTCCGCGAGGTCGTGCCGCCGCACCGGGGCGAGCCCCAGCCCCCGGTACGCGCAGTTACCGGCGAACAGCAGCCACACCCGCCGCGGCCGGCCGTTGACGTCCAGCCGGAGCGGTCGCGCCGTGCGCAGCACGTGCACGGCCGCCAGCACCCCGGCCGGCCAGGCGCCGATCCGCCGCGCCCACCGCTCGCGCACCCGCACCAGCTCGGGATAGGCGCCGATGCTGAAGGTGTTCAGGAACCATCGCTCCTCGCCCGGGCCCCCGAAGCGCACCATGTCGACGGCCACGGCCTCGCCCGTCTCCACCGCCCGGGAGGCGTCGGCCAGGGTCTCGATGCCCAGGTCGTAGGCGAAGTGGTTGTATGTGCCGCCCGGCAGCACCGCCAGCGGCAGCCCGTACCGCCTGGCGACGGCCGCCGCCGCGTTGACGGTGCCGTCACCGCCGAACACGCCCAGCGCGCCGCCGCGTTCACGCGCCCGGGACGCCGCGGTCTCCAGCACCTTCTCCAGCGGCTCCCCGTCGTCCTGGCCGCACGCGAGGACCTCGGCGCCCGGCAGCGCCGAGCGCACGACCTGCGCCGGGTCCGTCCACGCCACCGTCCGCTGGCCGGAGCCCGCGTTCGCCACCACGACGAGGCCCTCGCCGCCGGGCAGCGCCGGGGCGTCCGCCCTCGGCCGGGCCGGCGGCGCGAGCTGGGCGCGGGTGGGGGCGACGCCCCGCACCGCGAAGGCCGCGCCCGCGCCCAGCGCCGCGCCCGCGAGGACATCACCCGGATAGTGGACCCCGGTGTAGACGCGCGAGAAGCACACGGAAGCGGCCAGCGGGGCCAGCGCCAGGCCCCAGGCACGGTTCTCCAGGGCGACACCCGTCGCGAAGGCGACGGCCGACGCCGAGTGCCCGGACGGGAAAGACGTCGTGATCGGCTGCCGGGACAGCCGCCGGACGAGCGGCACGCCGTCGAGCACCGGGCGCAGGCGCCGCACCGACCGCTTGCCGATCGTGTTCACGGTCGCGGACGCGACGGCCAGCGAGACCGCCCCGCGCAGCGCCGCGCGCCGCGCGGGCCGCCCGCCCACCACCGCGGCGCCCGCCGCCAGCCCGAACCACAGCAGCCCGTGGTCCGCGCTGCGGGACAGCCGTGGCAGGACGCGGTCGCCGCCCGGCCAGTGCCGTGCCGCGACCGTCAGGAAGACCGCCCGGTCCAGGGAACCCAGTACTCGTGCCTTCTGCATGGATCCCGTGTACCCCCTGGGCCCGGCTCGATGCGGAGCACCCCCTTTCGGCCGCGTCCCGTACGGCCCGGTCAGCCGAGGTCGCTCGCGCTGACCATGCCCAGCGGCCGGCCGTGCTCGACCACGGGCAGCCGGCGCACGGCGTACCGGCGCATCAGGCCCACCGCCGTGGACACCTCGTCCTCCGGGCCCACCGTCACCGGTTCGGCCGTGCACACCGACTCGCAGCTGACGGCCAGCGGATCCACGCCGTCCGCCACCGCGCGCAGGGCGATGTCCCGGTCCGTGAGCACGCCGAGCAGCCGGCCGCCCTCCGTGACGATCACATCGCCGACACCCTGGGAGCGCATCAGCTGCGCGGCCTCGACCAGCGACGCGTCCGGGTGCACGGCCACGATCGCCGGGGTCATGACGTCCTTCACGAGCTGTGCCATGTCCGGTCTCCTTCCTTCGGCCCTCGTCCTTCGCTCTTCGTCCTTCGTCCGGCACCCCGTCCCTCCGAACGGTTTCCGGGGTCCTGCCGCAGTACCCGGGGCCGCCCCGCCCATGCCACCGCGCGCGCCGGTCGCCGCCCGGCGGACGCGCGCGGACAATGGACGCCATGACCCGTGAGACCCCGGAGGCGAAGGCCCTGCTGTCCCGGCACGGCGAGGCGCTCGCCCTCTTCACCGACCGCGTGCACGCCGTCCGCCCCGACCAGTGGGACGCGCCCACGCCCTGCGCCGGCTGGTCGGTGCGCGAGCTCGTCAACCACCTGGCGGTCGAGCAGCTGTGGGTGCCGCCGATGCTGGACGGGGCGTCCGTCGCGGACCTCGGCGACTCGCTGGACGGCGACCTCCTCGGCGACGACCCGGTCGCCACCTGGGACGACGCGGCCGCCGCGGCCCTTACCGCCTTCGCCGCGCCCGGCGCCCTGGACCGCACGACGCGGCTCAGCCAGGGGCCCACCCGTGCCGACGCCTACTGCGCGCAGATGACGGCCGACGCGATCGTGCACGCCTGGGACCTCTCCCGGGCGATCGGCGCCGACGAACACCTGCCGAAGGCCCTGGTCGACTTCGCCCGCCGGGAGGTCGAGCCGTACGCGGACTCCCTCGCGGCCACGGGCCTGTTCGCCGCCCCCGTCGAAACACCGTCCGGCGCCGACGCCCAGACCGTCCTCCTGGCGCAGCTGGGCCGCCGCGCCTGAACGACCTCAGACGCCGTCGGCCAGGACGGCGGGCAGCGGGGGGTGGCAACGGGGTGCGGTGACGGGTGGGTGCCGCCGCGCGGGGCCTTTCCCCGGCCCCGCCCCTTCCCGCTGTATCCGATGTGCGGCTCCGCCGCGTGGCGGGGGCAAGCCCCGGTTCGGGAAGGGGCGGGGTGGGGTGGGGAACAAGCCCGCCGCAGGCGCACCCCACCCTCACCGATCCGCCGTCACCGCCCCCGTCACGGATGCGGCACCCGCCGGAACACCGCCACGAACGCCTCCCGGAACGCCTTCAGATCATCCGGCTTACGGCTCGTCACCAGCGTCGTCGGCCCCGCCGTACACACCTTCACCGGCTCGTCCACCCACGTACCCCCCGCGTTGCGGATGTCCGTGCGCAGGCTCGGCCACGACGTGAGGGTCCGGCCGCGTACGACGTCGGCCTCCACCAGCGTCCACGGCGCGTGGCAGATCGCCGCGACGGGCTTGCCGGCGTCGAAGAAGCCGCGGACGAAGGCGACGGCCCGCTCGTCGAGGCGGAGCGCGTCGGGGTTGGCGACGCCGCCGGGCAGCACCAGGGCGTCGTACTCCGAGACGCCGGTGTCGCCGACGACCTTGTCCACGGGGAAGGCGTCGGCCTTGTCGAGGTGGTGGAAGCCCCGGACGGTCCCGGAGTCGGTCGACACGAGGACGGGGGTGCCGCCCGCCTCCTTCACGGCCTGCCACGGGTCGGTCAGTTCGACCTGTTCGACGCCCTCGGGCGCCACGAGGAATGCCACGTTCATGAGCGAGTTCCTTTCGGGAAAAGGTGTGCGGGAGGGGCGGCTGCGGGCGCCCCAGGGGCCGGCCTCCGTGATCACTCCCCACCCTCCTGGGGCGCGGGGGAGCCGAGGGGCTCCCGGCCCTCCCGCCGCGAGCCGCCGCCGCCCCGCTTCGGCCCGCCCGGCAGGAACTCCTGCACCTTCGCCTTGAAGCCCTGCCGGATCATGCCGGCGCGGTCGGAGTCGCCCTTGATGATGGAGGCGGCCGTGGACTCGATCTGGTCCCAGTCCGCGTGCGGCGGGATCGGCGGCACCGCCGGGTCGGTCAGGAACTCCACGACCGCCGGCCCCTCGGCGGCCAGTGCCTGCCGCCACGCGCCCTCGACGTGCTCCGGCCGCTCCACCCGGATGCCGGTCAGGCCGATCGAGCGGGCGAAGGAGGCGTAGGAGACGTCGGGCAGCTCCTGCGACGGCAGGAACTGCGGCGAGCCGCTCATCGCCCGCATCTCCCACGTCACCTGGTTCAGGTCGTGGTTGTTCCACACGCCCACGATCAGCCGGGGATCGTCCCACTGCGTGTGGTACTTGGCCGCCGTGATCAGCTCGGCCATCCCGTTCATCTGCATCGCGCCGTCCCCGACCAGCGCCACCACCGGCCGGTTGGGGTGCGCGAACTTCGCGCCGATCGCGTACGGCACCCCGCAGCCCATCGTGGCGAGCGTCCCCGACAGGGAGCCGCGCATCGTGCCGCGCATCCGGATGTGCCGGGCGTACCAGTTGGAGACCGAACCCGAGTCGGAGGTCAGGATCGCGTTGTCCGGCAGCATCGGGGACAGCGCCCGCGCCACGTACTCCGGGTTGATGGGGTCGGCGCTCACCTCGGCGCGCCGCGCCAGCACCTCGTCCCACCGCTCGACCCCGGCCCGCACCCCGTCCTGCCAGTCCCGCTTCTCCTTCCGGCGCAGCAGCGGGAGCAGCCGCTGGAGCGTGGCCCGCGCGTCGCCGATCAGGTTCACCTCGTACGGATAGCGCAGGCCCACCAGATGGGGGTCGATGTCGATCTGCACCGCCCGCGCCTGGCCGAACTCCGGCAGGAACTGGGTGTAGGGGAAGTTGGAGCCGATCGTCAGCAGGGTGTCGCAGTCACGCATCAGCTCGTACGAGGGGCGGGTGCCCAGCAGCCCGATCGAGCCGGTGACGTAGGGCAGCTCGTCGCTCAGCGCGTCCTTGCCCAGCAGCGCCTTCGCCACCCCGGCACCCAGTACGTCCGCGATCTCCTCGGTCTCCGCGCGGGCACCGGCCGCGCCCTGCCCGATGAGGATCGCGACCTTCTCACCGGCGTCGAGCACCTCCGCCGCCCGGGCCAGCGACTCGTCCGAGGGCACCGCCTGCCAGCCGCTGCGGTCCAGGCTGGAGGGCACCATCTTGAACGCGTGCGTGGGCGGCGTGTAGTCGAGGTCCTGCACGTCACCGGGGAGGATGACGGCCGTCGGCGCGCGGCGCGCGTACGCGGTGCGGATGGCGCGGTCCAGGACGTTCGGCAGCTGCTCGGGCACGTAGACGGTCTCCAGGAAGTCGGAGGCGACGTCCTTGAAGAGGGTGTGCAGGTCGACCTCCTGCTGGTACGCGCCGCCCATCGCCGACCGGTGGGTCTGGCCGACGATCGCGACCACCGGCACATGGTCGAGCTTCGCGTCGTACAGGCCGTTGAGCAGGTGGATCGCGCCCGGCCCGGAGGTGGCGACGCAGACCCCCAGCCGGCCGCTGAACTTGGCGTAGCCGACGGCCTCGAAGGCGGACATCTCCTCGTGCCGCGACTGGATGAACCGGGGCTGGTTGTCCGCCCGCTCCCACGCCGCCAGCAGCCCGTTGATGCCGTCCCCCGGATAGCCGAAGACCTGCTCCACGTCCCAGGCGCGCAGCCGCGCCAGGATGAAGTCGGCCACCTTCTGACTCATCGTGTTCTCCACCTTCTCGGGCTTCTCGGGCTTCTCGGGCTTCTCGGGTCTCGCGGTCCGGGGGCTCCGGACGTCCCGGGCCGTGCTCAGGTCGTCAGCCGGGGCAGCACCTTCGTGCGGTAGAAGTCGAAGAACCCCCGCTGGTCGGGGCCGATCTGGCCCACGTGCACCCGGTCGAAGCCGGCGTCGGCGTAGGCGGTGAGCGCGCGGACGTGCTCGTCCACGTCGGTGCCGCAGGTGACCGCCGCGGCGGTCCGCTCACGCGGCACCAGGGTGACCGCCTGTTCGAAATGGGCGGGTGTGGGCAGGATCTGCCCCAGCTCGCCCGGCAGCCGCTCGACGGCCCACAGCCGGTGCGCGAGGTCCCGCGCCGACTCCCGGTCCGGCCCCCAGCACACCTTCACCCCGGCCACGGCGGGCTTGGAGCCGCCGCCCCCGCGCCGGAAGCGGGCCACGGCGTCCCCGTCGGGCTCGGTCGTCAGCAGCCCGTCGCCGAGCCGCCCGGCCACCTCGACCGCCGCGGGCCCGAACGCCGACACGTCGATCGGCACCGGCTCGTCGGGCACGGTGTAGAGCCGGGCGTTCTCCACGGTGTAGTGCTTGCCGTGGTGGCTGACCTCGCCGCCCTCGAAGAGCAGGCGCATCACCTGGACGGCCTCCTCCAGCATCTCCAGCCGCACCGGGGCCTGCGGCCACGCGTCACCGAGCACGTGCTCGTTCAGGGCCTCGCCGCTGCCCACGCCGAGCCGGAAGCGGCCGCCCAGGAGGACCGCGCTGGTGGCCGCGGCCTGCGCGACCACCACCGGGTGCAGCCGGATCGTCGGGCAGGTCACCGCGGTCTGCACCGGCAGCGACGTGGCCTGCGACAGGGCTCCGATCACGGACCAGACGAACGGGCTGTGCCCCTGCTCCCCGGTCCACGGGTGGAAGTGGTCGGAGATCCACAGCGAGGTGAACCCCGCCTGTTCCGCCATCCGGGCCTGTTCGACCAGCGCGGCGGGGGAGTGCTCCTCGCAGGACAGGAAGTAGCCGTACTCGGTCATCCGGGCCGTTGCCTCCTCGCCGCGTCACGGTGTGCGGCGTGACGGGTAACCGATCACCGGACATCGAAACCTCGGTGGGGCCGGCGGGTGAGGGGCGGGCCCCGGGTGGGCCCCATTCGCCCTCACCCCTGTTTGCCCTCGGCGACCCCGGGCAGGCGCCAGAACGTGCTTCGGACCGGAGGCACGTCCGCGGGAGCCGCGTTACGGCTCCGGACGTGCCCTGTCCGGACGCCGCCGGGCCCCGCGGTCACCCTTTCACCGCCAGGGAGACCGGCCTCATGACCCTCGCACCGGTACGAGACGTGACCGCCCCGGAGACGACCGCCCGGGAGAGCACCGCTCGCGACGTGACCGCTGCCCGTGACACGACCGCCGCGCGTGACCTGCCCACCCCCGGCGTGGCCGCCCGGCGGACCCCCGCCCGGCCCGCGCGCCGCAGGCACTCGCACCACGACGCCCCCGACACCGCGCCCGACTTCGCCCGTATCGCCGCCCTCCCGGACGGCCCCGCCCGGGACGCGCTGCGGCAGCGGGTCGTCCGCGCCTGGATGCCGATGGCCGAGCGGCTCGCCCTCCAGTTCCGCAACCGCGGCGAGACCGTGGAGGACCTCCGCCAGGTGGCCATGCTCGGCCTCGTCAAGGCCGTCCACCGCTACGACCCCGGCCGCGGTACCGCGTTCGAGAGCTTCGCGGTGCCCACGGTCGTCGGCGAGATCAAGCGCCACTTCCGTGACCACATGTGGGACGTGCACGTGCCCCGCCGCGTCCAGGAGCTCCGCAACCGCGTACGGACCGCCCACCAGGAACTCACCCGCACGGCGGACGGCCGGGGCCCCGGCGTCGAGGAGCTCGCCGCGCACACCGGCATGAGCGAGGACGAGGTACGGGCCGGTCTGGAGGCCCTCGGCAGCTTCAGCACACTCTCCCTGGACTCGGCCCTGCCGGGCACCGACGACGGCTACGCCCTCGGCGACACCCTCGGGGCCGCCGAGCCGGGCTTCCAGCTCGTCGTGGACCGCGAGTCCCTGAAACCGGAGCTACGGGCCCTGCCGCCGCGCGAGCGCGAGATCCTCTACCTGCGGTTCTTCTGCGACATGACGCAGAGCCGGATCGCGGAGCGGCTCGGTATCTCGCAGATGCACGTGTCGCGTCTGATCAGCCGCACGTGCGACCGGCTGCACGACCGGGTGATGGGGCGGGCGGCGTGACGGGAGGAGGGGGTTTTCCCCACCCCGTCCCTTCCGAAGAGGGGAGATCCCCGGGCCCGGTTCCGGGCAACTACTCAGCCCGTCCGGGGGCACCTCCCAGCGGTAGCCGGGGGAGTTCGAGGACCGGGGTCCGGGGCGGAGCCCCGCACGCGGCGGAGCCGCACATCGGATGCGGCGGGAAGGGGCGGGGCCGGGGAAAGGCCCCGCGCAGCGGCGCCCCGTACCCGACCCCGCACGCCGAGCCGTCACCCCATCCCCAGCGCCACATGCCGCGACACCCGGTCCACCACCCCCGCCTCCGCCATCGCGAACGCCCGCCGCGCACCCGCCCGGAACAGCGTCAGCACCCCCCGCACCGGCGCCCCCGGCGACACCCGTAGCGGTACGCACAGCAGCGACGTGACCGCCGCCCGTACCAGCAGCGGCGCCCCGTGCGCGTCCCGGCCGAACAGTTCGGTGTCGTCCGGGCGCACCTGGAAGGCCGGGCTGCCGGCGGCGGCCTCCACGACGAGCGGGCAGGACGCCGGGTCCTGACGGGCGAACGCGTCGGCGAGACCGGAGCCGGGCGCCGCCTCCGCGGGCCCGCCCCCGGCCCCACCGCCGGACGCGCGCACCGCCCCGTCCCCTTCCCCGCCGCCCGGCTCGCGCCCGGGCCCGTACACCGTCACCCGCCGCAGCCGCCCCCCGTCGTGGAGGTCCGTCACGACCCAGTCCGCGAACCGCCCGTACAACACCTCCGCCGCCCGCTCCAGCACCCGCTCCGGGGGCGCCCCCGCCGTGCGCAGGAGGGCCGTCGCCATCGTGTCGACCAGGTCCAGGAGCTCGGCGTGGCGGGTGACCTCGACCGGGTCCGGAGCGGCCGGGAGGCCCGCGCGGCCCCGCCGGGCGCGGGGCGGCGGCACCCCGGCCCCCGCGTGGCCGCCCGCCGGGTCCGGCGCGGCCCCGTCCACCGGCTGGAACACCGCCAGCACCGCCGTGCGCGGCTCGCCCGGCGGCCGCAGCGCCGTGAGAGTGGCCCGGAGCGCCCGGTCCGCCTCCGCCCCCGGCAGTCGTACGACCAGGCTGCGCCCGCCCTCGCCACGGGCCACCGCCGCGACATGGCTGCGGAACGCGGCCCGCCCGTCGTGCCGCAGCGAGCCCGTCAGGGAGCGGCCCGTGGCGAACCCCGCCCGCGCGGCGAACAACTGCGTCGCCGCGAAGTTCAGCCGCCGGACGACCGACTCGCCGTCCAGCAGGACCACGGCGAGGGGGATCCGCTGGAACAGGGCGCGCAGCAGCCGCTGTTCCCGGGTGTCCGCGCCCCGTACGCCGCGCGCGGCGAGCGCCTCGTACCGGGGCCACAGGAACTCCGCCGCGTGCTGGAGTTCGAACAGTGCGGCGTCCAGTGCGGACAGCCGTTCGTGCGACGGCAGTGCCCGTGCCCCGCACAGTTCCTCGACGCGTCTGCGGAAGTCCGCGAGCCGCGCGCCCAGTTCCTCGGACTCGGCCATGCGCACACGGTAACCCCCGCACCCCACGGGGCACTCCGCTTACCGCCGGTTGTTTCCCGGCGGCGGGGCCGGGCAGCCGGAACACAGGAGGGCGCGGGCCGCCCGGACCCCCCGGACCGAAGGAGTTGTGGCCCATGCCGGACCTGAAGCCCGATCCGATGCCCGATCCCATGTCCGGCCCGATGTCCGGCCCGAGGCGCGGCCCCGGGCCCGGTCCGAGGCCCGAGGCGTGGTCCGAGGCGTGGTCCGGGCCGCTGCCGGACCCGACGGCCGGTCCGGCGCCCGGCCGTACCGGCGCCCCCGGCGCGGCCGAGGCCGGTACCGCCGCCGACGCCGTGCCCACCCTCGGCCGCGGCCTCGCCCGCCTCGTCGAACGCGCCGTGCGCTGCGCCCCCGACAGCTGCGGCGCCAGCACCACCGCGTTCACCGACGAGGAACCCGAGCCGTGCACGGCCGCCACCCACCCCGACCTGTCCGCGCTCGTCGCCGCCCAACTGGAGGCCGGCGAGGGCCCGGTGCCCGAGGCCCTCGGCTCCGGTGCCCCCGCCACCGCCGAGGACCTGCTGCACGACCACCGCTGGCCGCGCTACCGGGCCAGGGCCCTCGACGCGGGCCTGCGCTCCAGCGCCACGCTCGTCTTCCG
Source organism: Streptomyces albireticuli (assembly GCF_002192455.1). Taxonomy (NCBI): domain Bacteria; kingdom Bacillati; phylum Actinomycetota; class Actinomycetes; order Kitasatosporales; family Streptomycetaceae; genus Streptomyces; species Streptomyces albireticuli. The sequence goes on along the minus strand of NZ_CP021744.1, from coordinate 1,426,396 downwards.
CCGCGACGCCCTGGACCTGACGCTGACGGTCTACGGCTTCCGCCCCGGCTGCCTGGACGCCCCCTGCCGCGGCGCCGCCGAGGAACTGGGCGACCTCGCCGCCTCCGGCTTCGACCGCGACCGCCGCTACCGCGCCGCCCTCGCCGAGGTCGACCAGCTCGACACGGCGCTGCGCCGCCGCCCCGCCGTCGACCAGGCCCGCGGCATCGTCATGTGCGTCCTGGGCTGCGACGCCGACGAGGCCCTCGCGGTGCTGCGCCGGCACTCCCAGCACGCCAACCTCAGGCTCGCCGACGTGGCCGACACCGTGATCGCCACCCGTGGCCAGGGCCTCGAACGGGCCCTCGGCCGCGTCTGAGCCGCCCGGCCGACGCTCACCCTCCCGGCCCGTGTCGCACCGCCGCGCCACCCATGATCTGCGAAGGTGGACGCAGGACGGACGCGGGCGGAGGTACGGACAGATGCAGGCGAGCCTTCCGGCGCTGCCGGCCGGCGCCGCGCCGGAGCGGGGCCTGCCCGTGCTGCCGGAGCTCGCCGCACGGCTGGCCGGCGCCGCCGCGCGGAGCGAGCCCGAACCCGCGGGCGGCGGCTTCGGCCTGCTCGCCGCCGCGTGCGGCTACTGGGCGCGCCGCGGCCTGCCGACCGACCCCGGACACGTCGTCGCCGCCCCCGGCGCGCAGCCGCTGCTGCTCGCCCTGCTCGCCGCGGCGGGCGGCGACGTCCTGCTGACCAGACCCTGCGCCGCCTGGTACGCGCCGCTCGCCCGGCTCGCCGGACGGCCCGCCTTCCACGTGCCCGTACCGGCCGAGTGCGGCGGGGTGCCCGACCCGTTCGCGCTGCTGGAGACGGTGCGCCGGATCCGTGCCGAGGGCGGCCGGCCCCGGGTGCTGCTGCTGTCCGTCGCCGACGACCCCACCGGCAGCGTCGCCCCGCCCGAACTCCTGCGCGAGGTGTGCGAGGCGGCGATCGCCGAGCGGCTGACCGTCATCAGCGACGAGACCTGGCGCGACATGCGCCACGACCCGGGCGGCACGGTCTTCCTCGGCCCGGCGGAGATGTGGCCCGAGGACGTCGTCGTCCTCACCGACCTGGCGGGCGCCCTCGTCCCCACGGCCTGGCCCGTCGCCGTGGCCCGCTTCCCCGCCACCGGCCGCGGCCCGGTGCTCCGGGCCAGGGTCACCACGGCCCTCACCGCCGTACGGGCCGAACTGCCGCCCCCCGTGGCCGAGGCGGCCGCGTACGCCCTCGCCGAACCCGCGCCCGTACGCGCCCGTACCGCCGCCGCCGTGCGGCTCTACGCCACTCTGGCCACAGCCGCCCGCGAGCGGCTCGACAAGCTCGGTGTGCTCAGCCGGCCCCCGGAGGCGGGCCCCTATCTCTACGCCGACCTCGGCGAGCTGCGCGGCGCCCTCGCCGCCCGCGCCATCACCGACTCCGTGGAGCTGGAGGCCCACCTCAGCGCGGCTCTGGGCCGCCCCGTGCCCGGCGGCCACCGGTTCGGCGACGCCCCCGACGACCTCCGGGTCCGGCTGTCCACCCCGCCGCTCCTCGGCACCACCGACGACCAGCGGCAACGCGCCCTGGACAGCCCGGATCCGCTGGCCCTGCCGGAGGTCGGCGCGGCACTGACCGAATTCGCATCGGCGTTCAGCCGGCTCGCGGCGGGCTGACCTACCGTCGTGCCGACCGCTTCCGTCCGCACCGGCGTCCCCGTCACTCCCGGCACCACCGACACTCCTGGCCGGGCCGTACCTCCCGGCCGTTCCGTACGCCCCGACCGCGCCCGCGGCGCCCCGCGCCCGTCCGGCCCGGCCACGGCGCGGGCACGGGGCCGTGTGCCCCGGCCGGTGCCCGGGGCCGCGCGGCGCACCGCCCCGGTTCCCCACCGAATGGAGCCCCCTCGATGACCGAACAGACCGAGCGCTCCCTCGCCGAGCCCCGCCCGCTCGGCGACCCCCGCCCGCTCGGCGAACGGCGCGTCTGGCCACGCACCTTCGTCGACCGGCTCACCGCGCCGCTGCCCGGCGTCCGCGCCCTGGCCAGACTGGCCCGCGAGGGCCGGCTGCGCCCCAGCCCCGAGGCGCTCCGGGAGGTCCCCGCGCTGCCGGTCGAGCCCGGCCCGCTGCCCGAGGTCGACGCCGCCACGACCGCCGTCACCTGGGCCGGGCACGCCAGCTGGGTGCTGCGCGTCGGCGGCCTCACCGTCCTCACCGACCCCGTCTGGTCCCGCAGGATCCTCGGCACGCCGCCCCGGCTCACCCCGGTCGGGGTCCGCTGGGAGGACCTGCCGCCCGTCGACGCCGTCGTCATCAGCCACAACCACTACGACCACCTCGACGCGCCCACCCTCAAGCGGCTGCCCCGCGACACCCCGCTGCTGCTGCCCGCCGGCCTCGCCCGCTGGGCGCGCCGCCGCCGCTTCACCCGCGTCACCGAGCTCGACTGGTGGGAAGCGGTCGAACTGCCCGGCCCGGCCGGCCCGGTCCGCTTCGACTTCGTCCCCGCCCACCACTGGAGCAAGCGCACCCTCACCGACACCTGCCGCTCGCTGTGGGGCGGCTGGGTGCTGACCGCCCCCGGCGGACAGCGCGTCTACTTCGCCGGTGACACCGGCTACGGCCACTGGTTCTCCCGCATCGGCGACCGCTACCCCGGCATCGACCTGGCCCTGCTGCCCATCGGCGCGTACGACCCGCGCTGGATGCTCGGCCCCGTCCACACCGACCCCGAGGAGGCCGTCCTCGCCTGCCAGGACCTGGGCGCCCGCGCGATGGCCCCCATGCACTGGTCGACCTTCCTCCTCTCCGCGGAACCCCCGCTCGAACCCCTCCGCCGCGTCCGCGCCGCCTGGGCCACGACGGGCCGCCCCCGCGAGAACCTGTGGGACCTCCCGGTCGGGGGCTCCCGGGTGCTGACGCCGGGTCGGTGAGCCCCTTCCGTGCCCCCGCGATAATGATCTTTCGCCGCGAACGCGGCGAAGACGGGGGAGCGGGATCGTGGCCGTGGTGCTGCCCGACTGGGCCGGCACACTGCTGGACGTCATCGGCGTGGACCGGCCGAACGTGGACGAGGACGCGTACCGCGACATGGCGGACGCGCTCCGGGATTCGCCGACGACATCGACGACGACGCCCACGTGGCGAATCTGCATGTGCGGCGACTGCTGTCGTCCGGTCACGGGCAGGCGATGGACGCGCTCAAGGGCCACTGGGGCAAGGTCCAGGGCAAGCCTCTGAAGGACCTGGGCAAGGCGGCGCGGACGATCGCCGGGGCGCTGGACGCGGCCGCCACCGCGGTTGCCACGATGAAGGCCTCGTCCCTGGTCCAGCTCGGGATCCTCGCCGAGGAGACCGGGGTCGCGCTCTCCCTGATACCCGTGACCGGCGGGTTGTCGATGCTGCTGGGTGCCGGGGCCGTCCGGATCACGCAGGAGGCCGTCAAGCGCCTGATCAAGGGCGCCATGAAGGAGGCGGTCGGCTACCTCGTCGCGGCCATGGCGGAGCCCGCCGTCGCGGCCCTGGAGGGCATCGCGGCCGACCTCGTCGTCCAGCCGCTGGTACTCCGACAACCAGCACATCCCGAATGTGCCGCAGCCGAACATCCCCGAACTCGAACCGGACTACAGGCCTGAGCCGCCGGCCGGCCAGCGGCGGCGCAGGCGGTGATCGGTGCCCGGCCGCCCGGGCCTGCCGATCTTCGTGCCGATCCGCTCGATAGGAATTCGTCATGTCCCCACAAGAAGCCGACTCCGCGGCCGCCGAAACGGTGGCCCTCGAATGGCTGCGCATGCTGTCCATGGAGGAGAGGCTGATCTCCCCCGAAATGGTGCGGGCGGCGCACGCCCATCCGCGGCTCCGGGTGCTGTCCCCGACGGTCAGCCACGGCTCCCTCCAGCTGAGCCGCTGCACCCGGTCCCCGTGGACCCGTGATGTTCCCGCCCTTTTCCGGCGCTCCGGGGGCGGATACACCATCGTCCATTTCGGTCACGGTGGCATCATCGGTGAACCGGACACGATCGAGGAGGCCATCGACCTGATCGTCGCCAACCTCCAGCCCGGCTACGGCCCCGCCGTCGACGGCACCGCCGACGACCTCTGAGCCCACCGACGGGCGCGGCCCGTCACCGCACCCGCCGCCACACCGAAGGCACCGCCCCCACCAGCACCGTGACCGCCACCGCCGCCACCACTCCCTGCCACGGCCGGGCGAAGAGCGAGCCGCCGAGGACGCCGATGACCTGGTACGTCGCCGCCCAGGCCAGGCAGGCCGGGGCGTCGCCGCGGGCGAAGCGGGACGGGGGGACGCGGGAGAGGAGGCAGGCCAGCATGACGGGGATGCGGCCCGCCGGGAGGAGGCGGGACAGGACGAGGACCGTCACCCCGTGTTCGTCGAGTTTCGTGCGGGCCCGGGCCAGGTGTTCGGGGGAGGCGCGGTCGCGGAGGCGGTCGAGCCAGCGGGAGCCGTTGCGGGAGGCGACACCGCGCCGGCCGAGGCCGTACAGGGCCATGTCGCCCAGGAAGGCGGCGGACGAGGCGGCCAGGAACACCCACAGCAGGGAGAACGGCGAGCTCTGGTGGAAGGCCACCACGGCCGCCGAGCTCACCACCGCGCCCGTCGGTACCACCGGCACCAGGGCACCCAGCGCGACCAGCAGGAACAACGACGGGTAGCCGACGGCCTGCTGGGTCGACTCCGGCGGTACCGCCCGGGTCACCGCCTCGGCGAGCGGAACGATCACACCGCCCCCAGCGGCCGCACGGACTCGCCGTGACCCAGCCGGTGCACCGTGGCCTTCGGCGCGAGCCGTCCCGCGAGGCGGACGAACTCCTCGCCCGGCGCGTGGAATTCGTGCGGCCGCACCCCGTCCATGCCGATCGGCCAGTACGTGCCGTAGTGCACCGGCACCGCCGCCGGTGCCCCGAGCCGGGCCAGGGCCCGCGCCGCCCGGCCCGCGTCCAGGTGGCCGTGGCCCAGGAACGGGCCCCAGCCGCCGACCGGCAGCAGCGCCACGTCCACCGTGCCCACCTCGTCCGCCATGTCCTCGAACCAGCCCGTGTCCCCGGCGAAGTACGTCGCCGCCTCGCCGTGCACCACATAGCCGAGCGCCGGCACCCGGTGCGGCCCGTACGGCAGCCTGCGCCCGTCGTGCTCCGCGCGCACCGCCCGTATCCGCACCTCTCCGCACCGCACCACGTCCCCGGGGACCGCCTCGCTGATCCGCAGGCCCCGCGCGGCGGCCAGCCTGCCCAGGCCCGGCACCGCGGCCGGCGCGCCCCGGGGCACCACCAGGCGCGTACCGGGGGCGAGCCGGGCCAGGGAGGGCAGGTGCAGATGGTCCGCGTGCAGGTGCGAGACGAGGACGACGTCCGCGACGGCCGCCACCGGCGGCGGGACCGCGCCCCGGCGGCGGCGCAGATGCGCCAGCCGCCGGACGAACAGCGGATCGGTCAGCACGCGCGTACCCGAGTCCTCCACCGTCACGGTGGCATGCCCCCACCAGGTGATCTCCACCGGCACCGGGCACCTCCAGGACTCGTCCGTGTCTCCCACCTTACGGGCGGCTCCCCACCACCTCGATGACGTGGACACATCTGGCCACCCCGTGCACCGGATCCGTCGCCACACGGTCCTGCCGCATCCCGAGCTTGCGCATGATCTTCGCGGAGGAGTCGTTGCCGACCTGGTGCACGCTCACCACCCGGCCCAGACCGCGGTCCCGCAGCGCGAAGTCCAGCACCGCCCGCGCGGCCTCGGTGGCCAGGCCCTGCCCCAGTGGGCACGGCCGAGCCGCCAGCCGATCTCCACCGCCGGGAGGATCTCCGGCAGGTACTCCGGCACGGACAGCCCCGCGAACCCGGCCAGCCGCCCTGTCTCCCGCACCTCCACCGCGAACAGCCCGACCCCGCGTTCCTCCCACTCCCGCTCCCACCGCGCGACGGCCGCCGCCGTCTCCTCCCGGTCCAGCACCGAGCCGTCGGCGATCCAGCGCATCACCTCCGGGTCGGCGTGGATGTCGGCCATGGGTCCGAGGTCGTCCTCGCGCCAGCGGCGCAGCGTCAGTCGAGGGGTACGAAGGGTGGTCATGCCGGCATCCTGCCCAGCCGGGGCGGGGTGAAAGCCCTGGGACGGCAGGGTCGGTGGTGAAAGCCAGATCCGTGACAAACGCCGGCAAACGCCCGGCCCGTACGGCGGCGCCGGGCCATGCGGAATCGATAGGTCCGCCCTTCCTGGGGGCTCAGTTCTCCAGCCGCGCCTGCACCAGCGCCTGCGACCCGTCGGTGCGCCACCCCGGCCGCGCCGCGTCCATCCGCTCCACGGTCTCCCGCCGGAGCCCGACCACCACGTCCGACTTCAGCGTGCGCAGCGCGACGAGCGGACCCGGCACCCCCGCGACCGCCTCCGCGAACGGCCGCGTCGCGGGCCAGGCCCGGTCGCCCACCAGACGCCGGTAGTTGAGGTCCCCCTTGAACACGCACAGCGCGGCCGGCGAGAGCGCCGCCCGTAGCCCGTCGGGCAGTTCGCCGAAACCGAGCGGGGAGCAGAAGAAGTCGTCGCCCTCCACGCGCAGCCGCCCGAGGGCCGCCGCCTCCCGCAGCCGTCCCGCGGCCTTACCCGCCTCGCCGTCGAAGGAGGCCAGCCGCACCAGGCAGTCCCGTACGTCCGTGGTGACCGCGTCGGAGACGAAGTAGGGCCGCGGCTTGACGTGCAGGACGACCGACTCCGCCCGCCGCGTCAGCAGCAGGTGGTCGGCGAGCAGCAGGTCGGCGAGGAGCTCGCGCCCCGCGTTGTCCAGGATCACGTGGACGTCGCCCGGGGGCCGCCCGCTCAGGTGCCGCCACAGCGCCTCGCCGTCGTCGGCGAGCAAGGGGACGCCCTCCTCGGCGCCGCCGTCGCGCACCAGCCGGAAGCCGAGATCGGCGCGGTTGCCGTACAGGGAGGCCAGCAGCAGGGTGCGGAACGCCCCGGCCGGCTCGGAGCGGTCCAGCCCGTCCAGCCACGCGGTGTCCGCCTCCAGCGCGGGATCGGCCAGCTCGGCGGCCTTCATGGGGGCGAACGGGTCCACCCCCTGCCACGGCCCGGGGGTGAAGTACCCGACGCACTCCAGGAGCCGCAGGTAGAAGTAGCTCTCGGCCCAGAGGAACGGCACCTCGCGCCAGGGCCTGCCGAAGTACTCCCGGCCCCACTCCAGCCACCGCGCCCGGCCCGGCGTCGTCTCCTCAGGAGGCCGGACGACGGCGGTGTCCGAGGCCGACTCCGCCAGCAGTTCCTGGAGCCGGGACCGCTGCCCGGGACCGTAGGGGTTGCTGTCGCAGAGCCGCTGGACCAGAGCGGGATGGCGTTCGTGGAAGACGCCCCGGCCGAACTCCTCCGGGTCGGCGATGCCGAACGCCGGGGCGGGGCCGGACGCGGATCCGGCCGGGTGCGGGGGCGGGGTGTGCCGGTCGTTCATCTGGGGCTCGCTTCGTCTCGGGGCGGTCTCGGGGCGGGCGTGGGGCGGATTCCCGGGCTCCCGGGTCCCGCGGCGGTGGACATGACATGGTCTGGGGGTATTGCCAGGACCGCCGGGGCAGGCCCCCGGCCCTCCCGGACCCTTCGCCTACCCTTCAAGCATGGGGCGTGTGCGCGACGCGGTTCGTCGTTTCGGCAGGTCGGCCAGGGAGCGGTGGCGGGAGGTCGTCGGCCCCTGGGCGGCCGGCACGGTCACGATGCTCGTCCTCGCCGCCGTCCTGCCCGACTTCCGGCTCCAGTCCGCCGACGGCGAGAGCGCCACCCGCGTCGCCATCGCCGCGGCACTGGGCGCGGGGGTGTTCGGCCTGCTCGGGGCCGTGGTCTGGCCCATGATCGTACGGGCGTTGCTGCTGGTGCCCGCGTTCGTGCTGGGGCTGCTGGTCTTCTTCCTCAACGGGTCGCTGCTGCTGATCGCGCTCGCCCTGATCCCCGTGGGCAGCGGCGCCGCCGAGCCCGAGACGGCCGTGGTGGTGGCCGCCGCGATGTCGGCGGCCTCGTCCGCGGCGGGCACCTTCCTCGCCGTGCGCGACGACGCCGCGTACGGGCGCAGGCTGGCCCGGCTCGCCGACCGCAAGCGGCGCCGGCGCGGCGAGCACACCGGCCGGCGGTCGGCGCCCGGCACCGTCTTCCTCCAGCTCGACGGTGTCGGCCACGACGTGCTCCGGGACGCCCTGCGCGAGCGGCGGGGCGCGGGCGGCCGCCGCAAGGGGCCCCTGATGCCGACCCTCGCCGGATGGGCGGCCACCAGCCACCGGCTCACGCCGTGGCGCACCGACTGGTCCAGCCAGACGGGCGCCAGCCAGCTCGCCATCCTGCACGGCTCCAACGAGGACGTGCCCGCCTTCCGCTGGTACGAGAAGGAGACCGGCGAGGTGCTCGTCAGCGGGCGGCCCGCCGGGGCCGCCGAGCTCCAGCGGCGCGCGGTCGCCCGCACCGGCGACCGGGGGCTGCTGGCCGCCGACGGCGCCAGCCGGGGCAACCTCTTCAGCGGCGGCGCGGAGCAGGTCGCCCTCGTGCTGTCCGTCGCCGCCCGGCGCGGCCGGCACAACCGCTCCCGCTCGGGCTACTTCGCCTACTTCTCCGACCCCGCCAACGCCACCCGCACCGCCGTCTCCTACGTCGCCGAGGTCCTCCGCGAGATCGTCCAGTCCGTCCGGGCCAGGATCCGCCGGGAGTCCCCGCGCCTGCCGCGCGGCGGCCTCTACCCCTTCGTCCGGGCCTTCGCGACCGTCGTCGAGCGGGACGTGGTCGTCGCCGCCGTCCTCGGCGACATCCTCTCCGGCCGCACCGCCGTCTACGCCGACCTCGTCGGCTACGACGAGGTCGCCCACCACTCCGGGCCGCGCGGCCGTGACACCCACCAGGTGCTGCGGGACCTCGACCGGGCCGTCGCGCTGATCGCCAGGGTGACCCGGCACGCGCCCCGCCCGTACCGGATCGTGCTGCTCTCCGACCACGGCCAGAGCCCCGGCGAGACCTTCGCCGGGCAGTACGGTCTGACGCTGGAGGAGCTGGTGCGGCAGGGGCGGGGGGCGGCGGGGCCGCCCGCGGCCGGGCGGCCGCCGGTCGTGCTGGCCTCGGGCAACCTCGGCCTGGTCTCCTTCCCGGACCTGCCGGGCCGGGCGAGCCGCGAGGAGATCGACCGCCGGCACCCCGCGCTGCTGCGCGTCCTCGCCGACCATCCGGGGATCGGCTTCCTGCTCGTGCGCTCGGAGGAGCACGGCCCGGTGGTGCTGGGGCCGGGCGGCGCCGAGCACCGTCTGGAGACGGGGGAGGGGGCCGGGGAGAGCCCGCTGCGGGCCCTCGGGCCGGGCGCGGCGGAGGCCGTGCGGCGCGCGGCCGGGTTCCCGCACACGGCGGACATCATGGTCAATTCCGCGTACGACCCGGCGACGGGCGCGGTGCACGCCTTCGAGGAGCAGATCGGCTCGCACGGCGGCCTGGGCGGCGAGCAGGGCCGCCCGTTCCTGCTGTGGCCCCGGGAGCTGAGCGCGCCGGTGCGGGACGGCGGGGAACTGGTGGGCGCGGAGCGGGTGCACCGGGTGCTGCGGCGGTGGCTGCGGGAGGCCACGGAGCCGCAGATACCGGTGGACCGGATTCCGCTTGATGGGCGGGCGGACGAATCACTGCCCGTGGGCGATATGCCAGCACCTTTTGCGGTCACCGGGCCCGCCCTGCGGGACAAAACCGAGTGATTTTGCGGAGGGGCGCGCTCCGTTGCACCATGCGCTGTCGCACGACCCCGCGACCTGCCCGCAGGACGAGAGGCGCACCACCTCATGCACGACACCGACGGCACACACACCCGCCGTTTCGGCCTACCGACCGCCACCGCCATTGGGAGCAACATCCGAACCGTAGCACAGGGCCGTTGACCTGCACAGATGCCCGATCCTGGGCCTTGTCGGTGCCCCGAGGCAAGATGACCAGCATCGCGGAGCCCTTGAGGGCCAAGGGCCCCTTCATGGTCGGCGGCCCCATCATCGAGGCTCTGCTTCGCCGTAGGGATGCAGCTCTGGCGGCCGCTCTGGTTCACGAGGCCGGCGCCCTGGAGAACCTGATGCTCGACATCGGCAAGCTCCTGGGCGATCAGGGCGACCCAGACTGGCGGGAAGAGTGGATCACAGGGGACCGCAGTTAGTTCATTCACCGCTACCCAAGAGCTGGGGTCCTTCCAAGGGCCCCTTCTTTTGTATCACGCTCTGTATCAGGGTTAGTTCATTCATTCTTGCCTCAATGCAGATACCCGACCCTCCCCAAGGGGGTGGCGAGACCTGAACCTGACCAACGAAGCCATACCTGGCCGGAGTGTTCGGGGGATATAACCCCCCTCACTAATAATGTCGGTGTCCCAGGGGCGCAACCTGGACGCCGGAACGGCGTTATGAGACCCAGATCACCTTGCTAGGGTGTAGACATGGATGATCGGATCAAGATTGACGAAGACGGTAACGCTTGGGTGAACCTCGGAAGGGTCCAACAGGACGCTTTCGGTAGGTGGCAAGCGACGATATCTATCGGGGGAGTTGAGAAATCTCGCCCGTGCACCTCCCAGAAAGAAGGGGAGAAGCTGATTCACGATCTGCTCGCCACGGCGGTGATGGGTTTCGGGGTGAGGAAGCCGTAATCGTGGGTTGGGGGACGGGAGAGGCGCCGGCAGGCGCCTTTCTTGTCTCCGCAGTCAGTTAGTTCATACCCGTACACGATGGGATGAAGGCACCCCCGGTGGGTCCTTTGAATGAATGCGCAGGCATTACCCCCGTGCATGTATCACGCATTGTATTAGGGTTAGTTCATGCGTTAATGCGGCATGAATGAACCCAGGTATCCACTACGGCATTCCAACTAGTGCTGAATACCTTTCGGGATGAATGAACTAACCCTATTCCGTGAGTAATGGGCATTAGGCGTTGCGTGATGGCATAGGTATTCGAGTGATTGCATGACACCCAACATCCGTCCGCAAGTTGGGATGTGGCATCAGTCTCAATCGAGAGTTGGTAAGCGGGTGAGTGGGACGCCCTATAGGTGTGATGTAGGTCACGGAAGGGCCTAAAGGGCGGCATAGGCGCGTGACTAGCACCACAATATTCGCCCCTCGCGGGGCCTTGCCTGTTGGCGGCTCTCATGCATCGCGGGGCCATTTAGGGAGTTGGGATGTGACACATGCAACGTCGACTGGTATTGATCGAGTGGGCGTCTTATGCAATCGCGCGCGTCTCCATTGAGATAAGGGGTTCGCGTTGTGTTGGCACTTCTGTTTTTGATGTGTACATGAAGTTGCAGGGCAAGTTGGGATGTGACAGTGTTCTTCCTGTCAGCGAGACACCGACCGGAAAGGCCAACCGATACCCACCCGCTAAGCGGGGATGCGGATACGGGGCCTGAGTCTGAAACCGGTATCAGGGAAGCGACAGGAGTGCCTGTAAGGCCTCTCAAAGGAACGGCAGTACTGCTACCTAGGTAGCACGCAGAATCGCCCCCAGAGGGCCCGCAGCTTGATCTTAAGTCCATATCGACCTGAACCCTTGTGTGGGTAACTAGGCGGATCGCATGACATTGCAGTGCGGTCTACAACGGACCTAGGGAGTGTGCGCGCAAGGGGAGGAAAAAGAGGGTTCGCCCATGGTGGCGTTAATCGATAGAGGCGCTGTTCTTTGACAATTCCACAGACATCACCCCGGGGTTTGGACAGGGTGATGTCTCCTACCCAAGTGAGGTAGGGGTAACTGAGATTGACTCTCACGCATCCAACCAATACGACGCGTCCAGCGCATCGGGACAAAGCCTTGAGCAACGACCCAACGTGCGTCTTTAAGCGTCTGAGATTGGGTGAGTGGGGGTGAGTGTCAGTAATGGACTGATACCACGATAGAGAGGCACACAGGGATGAACTGTGCGGTCTGCGCGATGTGGGGTATTGCCCGCAGAGCACAATACGTCGGCCAGTGGTCCGACACCGGGAAAGAGCACGGACGTTGTAAGTCGTGCATGGCTGGGATCGATGCGACCCGACAGGGGTTCCGCCCTATATCGGATGTCGTACTCGGACGAGAGAGCGGTATCTATCGCCCTCAAGCCTTGTTCAGTCACTCGAACGGAACGGAGTTCTAGGCAATGCGAAACATGAATCGATGGGTGCTCATCGTCTGTGCGGTGATGTTCTCTGGTCTGACTTTCATGGGGGGATTCCTCTATGCGGACCATGTGAATGATGTGGACGCCGTGACCACCTATAACGATGGCTTCATGGATGCACTTTGCCGGGAAACGACGTACGAGGATGGCTCTCACATCTATGAGGACGGGGCGGCCAACCTGTGCCAGGAGGGCGGAAAGATTCGACTCAAGGGCTCGGACCGATGATGCGTGGAACATGGCTACGTATGGTGAGCGCTGATGATCGATGGAGATTACGACCATGGCGAACTCGAAGGATGCACGGGGGCTCATGTAGGTAAGCGGTAGCGCGCTTTACTCACACCTTCGGGTTGGGATGTGACTCAACCTGAGGGTGTGGGCATGGCGCTCTAGCAACAGGCAGGGCGACAAGGGGAGGCGTAACCATGACTGACGTGGTGATCGATTTCAAATGGGATGAGTTCGCGTGGAACTACGCCGATCACGCTTACCACTCTTATGGAGGCGGCTGGTACGGAACGCACGGCAGGTACGACATGAAGGCGGAGGCGGAGAGCGCGGCTACGGCCCGTGGATTCGGCCTCATTGACGGGGGTAACGGTAACCCGCTCGAATGGTGGTCCTTGAACGGTTACTACAGTTGCGATTGTGGCCTGATCCGCACCAGAGTTAACTATGAAAATGCGGTGAAGACATTCGAGCTTGCCGGAGTCGAATGCTGGGAATGGCGCGGGTACGTTGCCTATGACGCATCCTCGCGGCGTGGTCGTGAGATAGCGGCGGAGATCGGCGCGAGCCTGACCGGATATCCGGTCCTCGATGATGAACGCTTGTCCGAACTCGAATGGGATGCTGCGGTCGAGTACATCAACGACCAGTGCGGCTTGCCCGAAGGTGTCGATGCTGCCGACGTGCTCCGAGAAATGCCGGAAGTCCCACCCTGCATGCACTGTTTCAGTTGCGACGCGGAAGACGTGTTGACCTCGTTCGGATATAGCTCATGTATGGACTGTTCCGCATGGATCAAGGCGGATGGGTACCCCGTCGAGCGGGTCTGCTACGACTGCGCGGACCGCGAGCAAGAGGGCGATTGTTCATGCATTCCGAATTACGTGGATACCCTCCGACACATGAGCCTATATCCGACCGCTTCTGATCTGCGGGAGATTCAGCGTGGTTGTGAGACCTGTTACCCAATCCGTTGGCCGCATGGCGACGCAAAGGTAGGAATGTGACATGAACGATATGGCACAGCAGCAGCGAGAGATCACCACCCCTGTGATTGGCGCTCTGCGCCGTGAAAACACCACCAATAGCCTTGTTTTCAATGATGCGGGTATCCAGGTGGTTCATAGCTACCATCAGCTGTCGCGGGAATACTTCGTCAGCGGTGCACCGGATATGTGTGACGAACGCCTTACGTTTCCGCTCCGGCCGACGGGTGTCAAGGTGTTTTGGACCCGGGGGCGGGGTCAGTGCTGGAAGCCGCAGAGCGCGGAAGTTAAGGGCCTTCGGGTTTTGATGTCCGGTCGTGGGGGCGTTCAGACGTCAACGCTCTCGTTCTATGCCCCCTTCTCCGAGTGTCCTGAGTGGGTCGTGGACTTCATCGCTGCCCACGCTCCGTAAGGCTAAAGCTTATGAGGAAGTGCGTCGGATGATCGAAGCGGTTAGGGAGAGGAACTGACCATGGGAAAGCAGACAAACACGAGCAGGGTTCAGCACACGGGGGCGCTTCCTGACGGTCGCATTGGATGCCGTCAAATGGGGTGCGGTGAGGTGGCAACCCGCTGGATTGATATGGAGCGATACGGCAACCGCCGTTGGCTCTCTACGTCTTACTGTGACGAGCATGGTGATTGGGAGCTAAACGACCCGCACCACACGATGCGGGTCCGTCAGATCAAGATCTGAGCGACTTTAGGCAGGCTCACAAGTTGGGATGTGAGTCTGTCTATGGACTCTCAGAACCGACGAGAGTGCACACGAAAGGTAGAACCAGTGACAGTGACTCGACACATAACCAGCCTTAACATGACCGGTTTCCCGGTAGGTAAGCGCGTCCGCGTAAAGCTTCCGTACTGCCAGTACACCGGCCGCGAGGCTGGGATCTATCGCGGGTCCATTCAGTACATCAAGGGTGACCACATAGGTATCTGGGTGCCCATCAAGGGACATGGCGCTGCTGACGGCTTCCTGACCGGCGCCGCCCGCATTGACTACAACGGCGTATGGATTGAGGGCCGCTGACCATGCAGACGTACGAGGTCGAGGTTTATCAGACGGCCACCTACCGCTTTGAGATCAAGGCGGAGAGCGCGGAAGCGGCGTGGGAAGCGGCGGGTGACTTCTGGGGCGAGGTCCCCACTGCGGAAGAAGTCAAGTACCTCCACAGCGTCTATGACTCGCTGGTGGACAGCGTGACTGTGAAGGGTGGCGAGTGATGCGGATCAACCTTCGCGGAATGGTCGAGTGCTCGGACTGTCGCATGGATCTGGGGGCGTATCCCTCGGATTACGACGCGGGCCCCGATGGTGACGTGTACTGCGGGCACTGCGAGCACGAGCGGCACGTGTGCCCGGAGCCGGTCAATGAATCGGTTGCCGCTAAGACGCTTCGCGATGCAGTCGCACGGATCAAGTGGCACGAGTGCCAGTGGCGCTTTAAGGGCACCGGACCGGACCACCAAGAGCTACTGCGGGCGCTGCTGAGGGAGTTCCAGGCTCAGACTCAGGCCGGCCGGGGGTGTGACCGGCCTTACACGGTCGTCATGGACTGGCGATCCGACTGGTGGGAGTCGGGCGCGGACGACGCACGAGCGGGCGGCCAGGATGAACCCGTTGTGTTCCACGTGTGGGCGCCCAATGCCTCTGACGCTTCTGACGAATCCGACCGGAAAGCGGTCGAATTGTTCGGGAAAGAGGTTGCGTACTACCTCGCTCACGTCGCAGTTATGCACGGACACGCCCCCCTCGTTGGAGATGGAGAGTAACTCTAATGACGACGACTCAAGAGATCGCGCGGGCAATCGGTTTCGACGTGGTGAAGATAGGCGAGCGCGCGGCGCAGCTGGCCGGTGACGTTCACGAGCCGGTCTACGTCTGGACCCGTGAGGACATATCCAAGGCGGTCAATAACGGCGTGGACCTAGTGGCCGATGAACTCGGGGACGAGCGCGATACAGACCTGATGAACATGGTCGTAAACGCGGTTATGACCCTTCTGGAGAACCCGCACTACACCTTGGATGAAGTGATCCAGGAGTGCTACGAAGAAGACCCTGAAGAGGTCCGGTCGTGGTGGTCGGGATGGTAAGCCGCTCTACTCTCCGTATTGGTATGTGGGTTGAGTATAGGACGCGCTACGTACGCCGCTGGTCACGCGGAAAGGTCATCGGGGTCGTGTACGGCGAACCCAAGATGAAGCGTGACAACATCACACACCTAGTCATCCAGGACTGGTACTCGGCTGACAGGGGTCAGCAGCCGCACGAGATCACGGGCCCGGACATCATTCCGATTACAGACGCTCGAAAGCCCAGGAGCTAATACACCAGATCTATGTCGCGTGCCTTGCGTCCTACAACAACGGCATCCTTCACGGCGAATGGATAGATGCCACGCAGGACCCGGACTCAATCCACCATGCAATCCATCTCATGTTGGAATCCTCCCCGATGTCTGACGCGGAAGAGTTCGCGATCCACGACTACGACGACTTTGGTGGTATCCGGCTCGGAGAGTACGAGTCGATAGAGGACCTGCACTTGATTGCGCTCGCCCTCGATGACTTCCCTGCCGCTGTGGTCGCGCACTTTCATGGACAGGTGGACGTTGAAGACCTCTACGAGACGTGCCAGGACCAGTACATCGGGTGCGTCACTGAGGAGTTTGGCTCAGAGGAGAACGCGTACGCCGCGTACATCCTGGCGGAGGAAGACCACTACTGGGATGAGCTGCCGAAGCAGTACCACAGCCACATGCGGGCCATCGCTCGCAGCGAGGCGCAAGACCGGCTGCTCTGCGGCGAAACCGCTCTGCACGAGGGCGCCGGTACCTGGCATTTCGTGCGCGACTACTGACGCTTAGCGGCTGGATATCAGGGGCTCAAGTTGGGATGTGAGCCCCTGGTGTCGAGCCTCTAGGACTCACCTAGGCCCGACCGAAAGGAACGTGAGATGACCGGCTTTGAACACATCAGGTTCAAGCTCGATGACGGAGCCCGAGAAAGCCTCTACAACGCGGTTGCAGCCGCGCGCCGGGCCTGCACCTCGACGCAGGAATCGGACGGCCTGTGGGACGCCTGGAAGGCCCTGGAGGTGGCGGAAGCTGACGGGTCGTTCGTCCTCACCGTCCGCGAACTGTACTGGGTCGGTAAGGCGAGCCGAGTTCAGTTCTGGCGCGACGAACCGACCATGACGCGGGTCATGGGCCTGGTGCAGCAGCAGTTCAACGAGTGGAGCAAGGGGCCCAGCAAGTGAGTCGCATGAAGGACTACATCGAGCTTGAGGACTCCGTCTTGGACGCGGCGGAGGACGCCGCCCACCATGACAACGTGAGGACCCGGATGCAGGCAATATCCCACCTATTCGACGCGATCGGGGAGCACGTCAGCCGCTCACGCTTCCACGACAAGCCGACGGTAACGGCCGCCCTCGTACGGCGAGCTGCTGAGGCGTACGTCAGCACCAGGCGCGGGTTCGTCGCAGATGCTCGGGCGGTGGCGTGATGTTCGAGCCGATGATGTGTGACACCTGCTGTACGCCACTCGAACCGTCCGTGTCGTTCGTGACGGTCGTCGTCACCTACAGGCACCCGCGTTGGGTCGGTCACGAGTGGGACCACGTTCCACTGCCGGTACCTCTGGACCCCAGCCGGCTCCGCGGGGTCTGTGACTTCTACTCCGCAGGATTTCCCACGACCGCCTTCGAGACGGTCAAAGCCATCGTCATGCAGGACGGCCCTTTTATCCGCGTCTTCACGGAACCGTGGGCCGCGTGCCAGCGGTGTGCCGTGCACATCCGGAACCGCTCGCCGCACCTGCTAATTGATCGCGCGGTCTTGGTGCTGCCCGGCACTCTCAACCGCCCGGAACGGCAGGCAAGGCGCAAGGAGATCAAAACCCTGCACATGGCGTTCTTCCAGGCCGAGCCCGAAGAGGTGGGGCTGTGAGCGTGACCTACACGAAGGGCGCTTACGTCTTCATCAAGCGCGGCGATGGATCGGTACTCACGGCTGGTCAAGTCCAACGGCGTCGCCCGGACGGCCGTTACAAGGTGCGCAAAGCCGGAACGAACCAGGTGGTCACTGTGCCGCCTGGCTGCCTGGAGCAGCACCCGCAAACCGCTTGGGCGCAGGCTGGTGAGGTTCAGCAGTGAACGACGAGATCACGCGTTGGCAGGTCGAGTTTCGCTTGAAGGGTGAGAAGCGGGCAGTCGCCCGCCCTTGCGTCTTGGAGGACGGACGTAACCCGCTCGAAGACTTCCCTCGGATGATCGCCATTACCTACACGGGCACGGCAAGCCGGGCGGATGAAGTGCAGATCATTGCGATACGAAAGGCCGCACCCCAGATGGGCGAGAACCTGACCCGCTACCCCTGTCCCGTGGAGGACTGTGAATCGTTCCTGGAAATCTCGGTCCCGATGTGGCTCGACATTTGGACGGACGGCGATGGCGTCGCGCACTTCACGATTGCTGGGAACGACGCCCCTACGTACTTCACGTGCGGAGCGGAAAAGGCGCACAGCCTCTTGGACTTCCCGGCCGCCCTGGTCGATCAGGTCATGGCGCGGCTGAACGTGGCGGAGACCGCCATGTACGAGGAGCAGTACGGCTAACCCCCGAGCAGCTTTGGTGAGGCCCCGTCTTCGTCCGGGGCCTCTTCCATGGCCGGTCGGTCAAACCAACCAACCTACAGAGAAGGGCAATTAGTCATGGCTACCAAGACCCTCGTTGTTCACATTGACGACCTCGACGGCACGGAGAGCACCGAGCCCGGCATCATCCAGACGGTCTCGTTCGGGCTCGACGGGGCCTCGTTCGAGATCGACCTGACGGAAGAGAACGAGCAGGAGCTTCGCAAGATCTTGGCCCCGTACATGGAGGCCGGCCGGAGGACGCAGGGGCAGGCCGGCATGAAGCCCGCCAAGAGCCGTGACGGCCTGGACACCCAGGCGGTGAGGGCCTGGGCGCAGGACAACGGTTATGAGGTCAAGGACCGTGGCCGCATCCCCGAGCACATCCAGGTGGCCTACCGGCAAGCGATAGGCGAGGCCACTCCTGTCACACCGGCCACGATTTCGGACTCTGACGTGATCGTGAGCGAAGAGGAGGCAGCCAAGCACTACGAGGCGCTGCCCGTCCCCGAGGGGCGCGAGAAGAACTGGCACAAGCGCGAGGGCTCGGGGTGCGAGCGAACGGCACGCATCGAGGAGATGACGCTCCTTGAGCGGGTGCACACGCTGACTGAGTTCAACCTGAACGTGCTGGGCCAGATGACGGGAGCCCGCCCGACCGGCAAGGGCGGAAAGGTCAAGGGCCTCGGCACCTCCGGCCCGCGGCTCCGGAACTTCGAGTTCATCGACGACAACGACGAGATCACCCCGTTCGGCCGGTACGCCTACGCGGTGCGCGGCTAGCCGCCAGGGCGCAACCGATCAGCTCTGTTGAGGGGGCCGCCACGGCGGCCCCCTCTTCATGGCTCATCGGAGTGAGAGGGATCATGATGGCAAGGAAGATGATCGAGCAAGTCACGTGTGATGCCTGTGCGGCAAAGGGCGTAACCTCCACGGGAGTTGCGGAGCTGACGATAGGGTCGGTCAGTTACGACCTGTGCCAGGAGCACACGGACCGTTTCGGGGCCTACTTCGCTGACCTGTTCGGGGCCACCCCTGCCGCTGTCGCGGCCTGAAAGGAGACGCACGAGTGAGTAGCACGTTCAAGGAGATGCAGTACGGCCCCTTGGGCAAGGCGGTCGCTGCGGCTATGCCGCACACCGAAGCGGATCCGATCGGCGTATACGCCGCAACGCTGTCCCTGTGGTCGGCGGCTGTCAACGGCCAGGTCCTCCAGCCCAACGGAAGGCCCACTGTGTTCTGGTCGGCCCTGGTGGGGCGGTCCAAGATCGGAAGGAAGGGGTTCGCGCTCGCTACCGCGCGAGCCATCGTTGAACCGACCATCGGAGCGTTCCTCTCGACCCGGAGTCGGAAGGGCATCAGCTCCGGGCCGGCGCTCGTGACGACCCTCTTCGAGGTCGAGCAGGAGTCCTTGACGTCCGAAGACGGTCGGGACGGTCGGGTGATGATCGCGGAAGACGAATGGGCGTCCATCCTCAAGCGGGCAAACCGCGATGCCACCTACCACGATCAGCTCATCAACGCTTGGGACGGCGTGGCCGTCGCCAACACCACCAAGGGCAAGGGCGGGAAGCGTGAGGAGCAGCGCATCGATCGCCCGCTGCTCGGCTACCACGCGCATATTCAGCCGGGTCGCTGGGCGCCGCTGGTGAAGCCCGAAGTCGCCCTGGGTGGTGCGTTCAACCGCATCCCGCACTTCATAGTGGAGAAGTCCAAGAATCTGCCCTCGGAAGTGAAGCGACCGCTCGACGCGGTGAAGGAGACGCCGGCGCTCACCAGGGCGTACCGGTGGGCGCGTGAGAAGGTCCGGGAAATGGAGTTGTCGCCGGAGGCGGCGAAGATGCACGACGCGTACCGCCTGGAGTTCGATGACCGATGTGCGTCGCTGCCGGAGGCCGTCTCGTGCTTCATCGAGCGCGGGGACGAGAACCTTCTCCGCATTGCGTGCCTGCTGACGGCTGCCGAACGGAAGACCGTGATCCCGCTCCGGGCCTGGAAGGCCGCGCACACCATGATCGAGTACAGCATGGCGTGCACGGAGAAGCTGATCAACGAGGCTCAAGCCGGGACAGGCCGACAGATGAAGACGGTCGAGCAGATTGTCAGGGAGTCACTTCAGCGATTCGGTGGAGAGGCCACCCGCACCCTGATCCTTCGCTCGCTCGGTACCCGAGGCAATGCGGACTCCTTGGACGCGGCCATTGAGAAGATGCCGGACGTGGTAATGGAGCGGAAGGGGTCAGGAGCGAAGGGTGGTGCCCCCTCATTCGTGATCAAGTTCGTTGACCCTGCCGGCAACGACCAGGAGCAGGGCGAGCGCGAGCACAAGGAGGAGCCTGAGGGGCGGCCGAAGCTCGCTGTCGTCCCCCCGCAGTCGGAGCGGCTAGCACCGCGGGAGCGGCCGGCCGCGAAGAAGGCTCCAGTCAAGAAGACGGTCAAAAAGAAGGACGAGGCGGCATCGAAGGCCATCATCGCGCGGCAGAAGGAAGACACGCCCGCGAACCCGCTGGCTGACCTACTGTGAGCCCAGGCCAGATGCCTCAGCGGCGCCCCAGTCGTGTAGTACAGGGGCGATACGCCGCTCTGGTCCGCCGATGGTCGGCGGGTCAGTGGATCGACTTGGACAAGATGGAGCTGGGCGAGGCAGCTCCCGCCGAGTAGACCCAGCTCCTACGTGAGGGCCTCTCCCTTCGGAGGGGTCCTCACGTAGGAGTAGCGGATACACGAAAAGCTGGGGCCCCACATGGGGCCCCAGCTCTTTTTTGTTACCCATTTTGTACCAACCATTGTCGCATGGTTAGTTCATTCATTCACGGAGGTTCTCATCTGCTCCAGAAGCCCGGACTTGAGGCTTTGCTGCCTCCTGCGTCTTCCGGTCTTCGAACCGCTGCGTGACCTCGCCCGCACCCAGGAGCGCGGCCACTAGGGCCAGAACCGTCTCCTGGGGGATGCTCACGTACTCCGCGACCAGGGCCACGGCCGCCGCAGCGACGCTGTACAGCCGGGCTGGGTGCTGCCGAGCCAGCTCCAGGAGCGGGAAGTCGGCGGCCGGCCCGCGGTGCATGCCTCGGTTCATTAAGCCGCCTCCCCGAAGTCGCGCTTCAGGCGGGCAAGCTGGCGCGGCCCCGGGATGCCGTCCGCGTCGGCCCCAGAGTCTCCGATCTTTATCTGGTACCGGCGCATGGACTCCGTATCTGCGGCCGTCCAGACCGGGCCAGGGCCCTCTTCGTACGCCGAGCAGCCAGCGGCTACCAGCAGCTTTCCGAGCCGAGTGATGTGGGCCCCGCGTGCACCCGGACCGTAGGCCAGGCCATCAATCACGACGGTGCCCGCCTTCGGCTTGCTCGGCTTCGAGCTGTCGCGGGGGAGGTCATCTTCGCTCGCCTCCTCGCCGAAGAAGGTAACCCCGTCACGCCCCTGCCAGGACGGATCGGCTACGACGACACCCTCCGGGTAGCTGGGGTATCCGTACCCGTAGATGTAACTGGACTTTCGCGGACGGGCCTTGCGGTAAACGCCATCCCCCTCCGCTGAGCCGGAATTATTCGTGTTGCCCTCGACCGTGTAAATGGTGTCGTCCGTGTAAGAGGTGACGATCCCGACGTGGGTGCCGCCACCGGGCCCGAAGTAGACGACGGCGCCGACTCCGGGGTACTCCGAGAATCGCCCCCGGGATTCGAACCACTCCACACCCTCGTAGCACGAGGCCGTGACCGGCGCGAGATCCTTGGCATCAGCTTCCTGGAAAACCCAGCTGACGAAGGTGCTGCACCACGGCTGCTCGTCGCTCCATTCCAGGCCGGGCACGGCACCGGAATACTTCTGCGAGTTGTCCCAGTGGCCGCCGGAGAACCCTTCCTGATAGCCCACTTCACCTCGGGCGGTATTCATTACCGTCTGTGCGACTGACATGCGTTCTCCTTGATTTTGGGTATAAAAAATCCCCGGGTATGCCGGGGTGCTGGACTCGGATGATTGGTTAGTTGGCCGACGTGCCCGGCTTCACTGCCGATGTCATCGGCTGGATGCCGTTCTGCCGGAGCTGCCAGGCGTAGTCAGCTGAGACCGAGCGGTAGTACTCGACCAGGGCCTGGAGCTCGTGAACGGTGTCCTGGAGCTCGGTGCGCCACTTGGCGAGGTCTTCGATGTGCTCACGCCGGGCCCGGTCGAAGGCGTCCTTGCGCTGTCGCCACAGCTTGAGGAAGGCCGCTAGTGAAGCAGCCCCTCCTGTGCCGAAGACGATGCTGAGTATTTCGGATATGGCCATAGAGGATCCTCTCTTAGATCATGCCGATCCATCTGATTTCCGCGAAGGACCCGAACTTGTACTGCTGGGAGATTTCGTCATTTGCCCAGCCGAAGACGGGGCTCGAAAGGCACTTCGCGGCGAACTGCACCTTGGAGCCGGCCTTGAGGCGCTGGACCGTCGAGTGGCCGCCGCTCATCGTGTAGGCAGTGACCTGGGCCGGCGAGAAGGTGTCGACAGACGCAGCGGCGATCGCATCGCCCGAGCCCGTGGTCATGTTGACTCCGATCTCCACCGCGAGCTGGTGGCGAAGGTCGCCAGGGTCGGCGTCGGTGTTGAAGCTGCCGTTCACGGTGATCCGGTACCGGCCGTCCACAGGGACAACGAACTGCCAAGCTGTGTCCTGTCCTCCCATCGTCCAGTCGCCCTTGAAGACGGGGACCATGCCCGGCCACGTCTCGTAGGACGTGCGCGGAGCACCCTCCTGGCCGACAGGGATGAACGGCAGGACCGAGTAGCCCTTCGCCATCTTGGCGCGCTTCATTCCCACCATGCGCGCAGCCGGCGGGTTCGTGAGGAAACGGTGGACGTCGGTGATGCGACGCGTCATCTTCGACACGTCCTCTAGCTCCCGGGGAACCCAGGATTCGATAACCGGAATGGTCACGGCAGCCTCCCTACCCACCGCATTTCAAGGAATGAACGCCCTGGAACGTCGGAGCGTCCCAGGATGAAGTCCTTGTCAGCGATACCCGCCGCACTTACGGTTTCGCCCCTCGCGAGGTTGATCGTGGTGGATATTGATCCGATGTACCTGGACACCCCGTCCGTGGCCTGGGTGCGTCCAGGGCAATGTGAAGCAAAGACTGCCGAGCCGGTGTTCCATTGGCCATCGGTCATCTGGTTCTTGGCGAGGCGGAAATGGACGTTGTTCGCTTCTCCATTGGTCTCGATGACGCCGCCGAAGGTGACTGCGTAGAGGCCGTCCTCGGGGGCGACGAGCCGCCAGACGGCCTCGCCCTCGCCAGGCTTGGCCATACCGCTCGGGTCGTACTCCTCGGCCGGCTGCGTGCCCCTCCCCGGGGCGGACCAGGGGATCGTCGTCCAGGAATTGAAGGGG
Organism: Streptomyces albireticuli; assembly: GCF_002192455.1. Lineage (NCBI taxonomy): Bacteria > Bacillati > Actinomycetota > Actinomycetes > Kitasatosporales > Streptomycetaceae > Streptomyces > Streptomyces albireticuli. The sequence goes on along the minus strand of NZ_CP021744.1, from coordinate 1,403,027 downwards.
ATCCATCCGCGGCCGTAGGCGCCACTGGCGTTGGCGCCCGAGTGGCTGCCGCGTTGCCGCGCGGTGACCTTGCAGGCCGGCGGCCGGTACAAGAAGGTGTGCACGTCGCGGACGAAGCGGTTCATAGTGTCGGCGGTGACGATCTCCCGCTGCCGCCAGATGTGAACCGTGGGGGTTGCCATTAGGGCTTCACCCCCACCCATCGCAGCTCCATGTGGGAGATGAGCTGTGAATCCTGGGCGTCGCCAAGGTAGAAGGCGTTGCTGCCGTTCACGGCCATCGAGACGAAATCACCGGCGTCCAGTGGGATGGTGGCGGACCCGGCGCCCACCTTCTCGCGGGAGGTTGCCCGGCCGCAGCCGAATCGGAGAGGAGCCAGGGAGCTGATGGCGTCGCCTCCTTCCTGGTTCCGGTTCACAGCGCACACCGTGTAAGGCAGTGCGCCGGACACCGAGCGGACGACGATGCCGCATGTGATCTCGTACAGCCCCGGAATCGGGGCGTGGATCTTCGTGGCCTCCCGCGCCATGCTGCCGCGCGTCGAGTCGTAGGAGTGGGGGGAGCCGGCCCCTGACGCGGGCCGGTCCCAGCGGACCACCTGCCAGGTGTCCGGGGGCCTTTGCTCACTGCCCTGACTCGCCGCTGTGCGACGGCAGGCGGGAGGTTCGAGCAGGCCCCGCAGGACGTCACTGACGTACGTCTTCATGTCGGCCGGCGTGACCACCTCGCCATCGGCCCAGGTCTTCATGCTTACCACGTGGATCACCCCAGAACTGTTGTCGTGCCGAGTACGGATGCGCGCTCGTCGCCGAGGATCCAGGTCGGCCGGTCGTCGTCGGCCCCGGGGATCTGGATGGTGATGCAGGCTGCGGAGACCGCGGTGGTGTCGAGGATCAGCTGTCCGGTCGAGGCCCCGGTGCCCGGGGTGTCGGCGGCGAGGAGACTGATGTCGAGGTCCCCGAAGCGGCCGAGCTGGGCAGTCCTGGGGAGTACCCCGTCGGGCCACGTGTAGCCGGTGAGATCCGCGGACTCCGCCAGGACCACGAAGAGGCTTGTGTAACCGGCCGGAGCGTTGAGCGGCACTCGGTTCACGCTGTCGTACTGCTTGATCTCCTTGACCGGCGTCACTGTCGTGGCCGATATGTCGCCGCCCCGATAGACCAGGGTCATCGTGGTAGCGCCCGTACTGCCCTGGGCCTGCCACACCACATCGCCACCTCGTCCGTCGTACGGCCATACAGCCACCGCGACCCAGTGACCCGAGCTGAGCTGGTGAGTCTGGGAGATGCGGGCAGGTGGAGAGGCGAGCTGCGGCATGGCGGTGGAGGCACAGACCGACACCACGAGGTCACCGACCCGGACCGCCGGCAGTGGGCCACCGACGTAGTCCGCCTTGCCGGAGAGGCTCGTGGTGGACGCGGCGTACTGCGGGAAAGGAACCGGTGCCGGCGGCTTTGCCTGCCACACCTCGCCGTCGAAGTACCGCACGGACGCCCTCTCCACCCAGGCCGACCCGGTCCAGGTCTTGGTCCGGCCCTCCACCCACCTTGAGCCGTCCCACACCATCATCGGGTTGTCGCTACGAGCCATAGGCCACCCACACATCCCCGACCCGCGGATTCGCGGGGGCAGTCGGCCCGGAGAACAGCCGGGCGGGGCCGATGTTCGGCGCAGAGACAGCACCAGCGGCTTCTACCCGGCCGTCGGCCCGGACCCGGAACACGGCCTCGGTTCCGGCCCGGCCACGGGAAATGCTCACGGCGGTGGCGTTGTCGCTCACGCCCTCGTACTGGCCGACGGCCAGGGGCACGTAGCTGCCGACCGGATCCACGTAGAGCGACCCGGAGTTCGTCAGGCGAGTGAACTCGCTATACCCAGCTGGTGACTTGGTCTCCGTCTCCAGCCGGAGCACGTTGCCCGCAGGATCGCCTTCCGCGCCGGGGACGGTGACCGTGGACCACGTAGTTCCCCGCTCCGCCGTGAGTCGGGCACCGCGGCGCGGGATGTACCCGGACAGCTGCTGGTCGGTATACGCCTTCGAGCCGTGCGGGTCCAGGGCCTCCGTGTGCGCCTTGACCCGCTCGCCCAGGTTCGAGGAGGTGAGCTTCACCCGGCCCACACCGAAGTCCACCCACAGTGCTTCGCGGCCATCCGCGGGCCCCCAGAACGGCGGGACGACTCCCCTCTCGTCGGCAACCAGCTGGACGATCGGGGTGCCGTTGATGTCCACGAGGTCGGTCACCTGGACGGCGCTTTCCCCGGCGCCGTCCCACACGAGCCCCACACCGCCGGGGACCCGGACGCCGGCTTCGTTCTCTGCGACGTCAGCAGGTGTACCGCCGAACATGTTGCGGTCCATGGTGCCTCCTTAGGGGCTACGAACTCGCGGCCTCATAGGTGCCGGAGAAGATGATTGAGCTCCTGCGCGGAATAATCAGGAGATGGTCCAGGCCCTCGTGGATGTACTTCTCACTCGGATAGAGGATCTTGACGACGTTCGTGCGGTTGCCGATGTAGGACATGCCCTTGAGGTCCACATAATTGGGCATGCCTGACTCGTAGTTAGCGTTGAGCATGTAGCCGTTGAATGCCTGCCCGATGTCGGGAGTTGGATTCACAGGCAGAGTGAAACCAAGCGGTCCGCTACCTGACTGCTTGATGTCCGTACCGGTTGTGTTGTCGATATCGATCGAGAAGAAGACTGTGCTCGGTGCGACCCACCGCCACAGGCCCCGGTAAAGGACGCCGCTCGGCAGCTTCCCGGTGTTGACGATCTGCGGCGTGTACGTCTGCGGCCTGCCCAGGTGCCGGGTGATCGTGTAGCCGTCCCGGCCCTTGAAGATCTCCGCCTGGCCGTCGTTGTTGTTGCTGTCGAGGTCGTACACGAACGTGCCGGACGGCAGGTGCTGCGCGCTCGGGGTGGCGTTCCACGGTACGGCGACACGTGCCGGCATGTCGTACGGGGCGCAGGCCGTGACCGTGATCGCCCCGTCCTTGGCCGGCACCAGGACCTCGTGGAGAACCATCTCCCACCGCTGGCCGGGCACACGTTGCACCTGCGGGGCAATGGGTGCCTTGCTCGGCTGGCCCTTCACGAGCACGATGTTCGCGGAGCCCTTCATCAGGTCGACCCGGACGATGATGGTGTCCCGCCGTGGGCTCTCCGTGGGGTTGGCCTCCACATCGACGGTGAGGGCCGCATCGTTCTTGTAGTAGAAGCCGCCGACCCACGCCGCCCCAGGCTTCAGCTCTACGGTCCTTCCGTTGAGGACCCGGGTCGAAAAGGGCAGGGCGCCTGACTGGTAGCTGTTGTTGACGAGCTGGTAGTCGACACGGTCGCCGCCCCACAGCTTTGCCATGTCCTGCCAGTCGAGTAGGGACACGGTTTCCCGGCCGCCACTGTCGTTCCTCTGCGTGAACGGATAGCTTACTTCTGCCATTACATCCTCGATTCCAGTCGCCGGAGCTTTTCCTTCATTTCCCAGACCGTCTTGTACAAATTCAGAGGCTCGCCCGTCCCCTGGTCGCCGATCTTGGGTGTGACGGACTGGACCCGGCCGCCGTCCTCGACGCTGACGCCCACTTCCTTGACGATGTCCTGGCGTTCCTCGCCGTCAGCAACCACGGTGACGATGTCGCCGACAAAGTAGTCACGACCGAATTTGCACTGTTCAGTGTCGATCGGGTAGATCTGGAAATGGCCCGACTTCTCGCCCTGCTTGAGTACCTGGGCGGCGGCGTCCTCGACGGCCTTGACGTAGTGGGTAAAGGCTGCGGTCTTGGCCGCGGGAATGGCGGCCGTCACGGCGAGCTGAGCCGCCGACTCCTTGCTCTTCGCCTGGGACAGGGCTGTGGCCGCTGCCGCCTTCTCCTGGTCCGTAGTGGCGGCCCGCACCTTCTCCTCCGCCTCAGCCACCGCCTTCGCCGCCGTGGCCAGGGTCGCCTTGGCCGCGGCGAGCTGAGGGGTCCACTCCTTACCGTCCGGGCCGGTGCCGAGGTCTTCCGTGCCGTCAGAGGTCTTCTTGACGATCAGCTCGGGCTTTCCGTCCGGCCCTGTCCGCAGAGGGATGTCCCTGCGGTCGATGAGCTGCTCGCGCCTGATGGACCACTGGGTTTCGCCCTCAGTGTCCACCTGCTGATAGAGGTATCGATCGTGCCCTTCGCCCTGGCACGCGACGATGGCACGGGTGACGGCGGGGGCCTTGAGCTGCCATTCGTACTGGCGGAGGTTGCCGAGGTCGGGGGAGAAACGGACCTCGCCAGAGCGGTCCCGGCACTCGTAGAGGTGCAGTTCGATCTTCTTGGTGTCATGGCTCCACGCAAGCCGGTAGCCAATCCGCTTGTCCTTCAGCCACTTCTCGAAGAGGGTCCCCAAGGGGTCGAAGCGCAGGGTCTCCGTGACTGCGGCTCCGATCGGGGTGTTGGGGCCCACGTCCAGGCCCTCGATCCTGCGGTCCGGCAGTGCGCGGGCCCCGAACGCCATGTCGCACTCGGCCCATATCGCCTGGCCGAGAGGGCCGCCGGCCGGGCGGGTGTCCTGCCCCCTGTACTGCTCGGCCAGCGGCAGCACTGCCGTCTGACCGGTGCCGGCCCCGCTGATCCCGGGGAAGGCCAGGAATCCGCTGACGAGGTCGTTGTCGCACTTCCCCCCGACGAAGACGGACCCGGGCCCGGTGTGCTGATCCACGGTCCAGTACCGCTCAAAGGCATCGATCTGCCCCGAGAAGACAGGGGTGGGTACGCCCTCCTGGTAGATGACGATTCCCCGGCCCTGCCGCAACAGGCTGTCCTGGTCGGTGCCGCTCTTCACGAGGAGCTGCCACGTACCGGCTGCGTTGAAGCGGACGCTGAAGTCCAACTTGATCCAAGTGTCGATTTCGCCCAGGATCTGACGCTCGCCCTGGCGCGGCTCACTGCGGACATACACGCGATACCCCAACGGGACCCCTTTCTAGTAGGTCTTGTAGCGCGGCTGGAAGGACAGGCGCAGCGACGACGCTGCACTGCCCGGAGCCAGCTCCACCGAGATCCGGGACGGCCCCGAGGGCAGCGCCCACAGCTGCGGATTCGCAGCCAGCCGCGGCCAGTAGTTCGTGCCCTGCTCGTCGCGGAGCACCTTGTGGCCAGGGCGCGTGTCGATGGTGAGCGTGCGGCCGGCCGGGACCGCGTCCGCGGAGGACGGCGGAATGGCGAACGACTGCTCCCCCAGGCGGACCGTGAAGGCCCGCACCGGGCCGCGCAGCTCCCACTGGGGCCACGCTTCGACGCTGCCGGGGTTGTGCACGGCGAGATCGGGTGTCGACACAAGCCCCTGCGTCAGGCGGAGGGGGAAGAGACCCTGCCGGGTCGACAGGAAGGGCTCCCCCTTCCCGAAGGTCCACTCCGCGACCTGCACCGCATCGGAGTAGAAGAAGGGGTCATGGGCGGTGAGCTGGATGCCGTACCGGGCCCAGTGGAAGCCGGCCGAGTCCTCTCCTTCATCCCCTTCGACCCCGCCCTTGTAGTAGCAGCGCAGATAGCGCGGGCGGGAGTCGGCTTCCGTGAACTTCACGACGCAATACCCGTTCTGGGGGTCGAGCGCGTCAGTGAGCTTGTCCTTGAGACGCCGGAGCGTGCGGCGGTCGACACCGTGGAGGTACACCGGGAGCATCACCTCACGCTGGGCGTACCGCGAGGACCGGTAGATCGAGCCGTGGAGGTTAGGGCTGGAGTCGCCGTGCACCTCCACCGGGGGCATGGTCAGCCCTTGGGCCCCGGGCAGCAGCATGACGGCCGGCCAGTCCTTGCCCTGAGACCCGGTGAGGGGGATCTCCTCCCCCTCACCGTTGGAGCCCCGGATCGAGACGTAGGTGTACCCCCACTCCACGGGAACCGGCGGCTGAGGCCGAAGGGGCTTCGGCCTCTCGATCACCTGATTCTCTGTCGCTGGAATGGGCATTGGCGCCTACCTTTCGATTAGAACCCGGCCATCACCTCCGCGGTGCGCATTGCGCGAAGCACCGCCTGCTCAGTGTTTTCCGATTTGGCCTCGTGAATGTGGATTTCGTAGCGACGGCCAGCCACCATGTCCTGTGTCTGACGGGCGTTGTAGACCCGTTCGCCGCCTTGAAAGTTGACGAGCTCCGGGCCGTGTTCACCGACCATCGCCAGGCCGGCGGTCGCCGACTTGGTTCCGGTCCAGTAGCCGTTGGTTCCGCCAAGCGCGCGGCGCCACCCGGAGCCGTACCGGTCGATTGCGTAATTCAAGCCGGCGTAGATACTGGCAATCGGACTGTACTGACCCAACGACCTGTACGGTCCGGCATAGGCGTCGAAAGTGCTCTTGATGACCTGCATCAAGCCCTTTGACGGGTCCCCGGATTTTGCGTTTGAATCCCAGTTATTGACCGCATTTGGATCGCCGCCGGACTCGACACCGATCCTTTGCAGGACCAGCCCGGCGTCCGATAGGGAGATCCCGCCCTTACCGCCGAGCTCCTGAATCACCCGCTCGACCAGAGGCCGCCAGCGATTCACGGCGTCACCCGTGAGACCAGCGAACTCGCCTGAACCCTCAGTGAATTTCACCAGGGAACCAGGCCAAGGATTGAGAACTGGGCCTTCGCTCGCCCCTGGAGCGCCGCCCTTCGGGCGGAGAGCGCCATCGGCGCGGTTGCCATATCCGAGCTGGCGGCGGATGCTCCTCGACTCGTTACCGCCAACGGTTTCCAGGGTCGACCCCTGTTTGCCGGTGGCGATGTCGATGTGGCCCCAAGCGCCGGGCCCGTAGCCCTTGAAGACCATGAGATCGCCCGGCCGTGCCGCCGAGGTCGGCACCATGCTCATGCGCTCAACCCATGTGGCCACGGCCGGCCACCGGTTGCCCGGTGTTCCAGTCGGTGAATTTCCGTAGGCCGCATTTGCGTGCGCGTGATCCACGATCCATGAAACGAAATCAGCGCACCAGGACTCGTATGCCGAACTGCCAATGTATTTCTGGCCGGACAGATCGCCGCTCTTGGCCTCTTGGAGGGCGAGCTTCACGACTTGGCCGCCGCCACCGGTGGCGTGCTCGTCGGCCCACTGACCCCACTTCGCGAGCCAGGGTTCGGCCTTGCCGAAGCCGTCCGCGCTGAGCCTGCCGACAGTGCCGAACTTTGAGCCGAGGGACTTGAGGTGCGGTGTGATTGCTGCGTCCCAGCCCTGACGGACGGCTTCCTCGTAGCCGTCAAGAGGATCGTCCTGGTGCTGCTTCACCCACGCGGCGCCGTCACCGACGATGCCGCCCCGGGCGTAAATGTGGCCGCCTCGCCGGGCCTGCTCGTTCCAGCGCAGAATCGTTTCCCTGCCGAGGGTGCGAACGACCTCAGGGCGAAGAATGCCCTCGCCGCGGCTGAGCATCGCGGGAACCGTGTCGACTCCCGGCTGGTAGCCGGGGACGATGCCACCCGTGGCGTAGTGCACCGGGGACAGCGGAGCCGGCGCCCCGGCCAGCTTCGCCATGGCTCCCATCATCGAAACGGCGCCGGCGTTGTACGGTCCGGAGACCGTGCTCCTGGTGGAGCTGTCCACGTAGGACATGGCCGAGCGCCACACATCGGTGATGCGGCTGCTGCTGGTCTCGAAGAACCGCTTCGTGCTGTCCAGGCCGGACCGGAGCCGGGCGAAGGAGTCGAGCGTGCTCGACGTGGACGAGGCGACCTGGGACTGCACTGCGACCCAGTGGGCACGGGTGGAGTCCCGGAATCCCGACACGGCGCCCGACAGGGGCCCTGACAGGTGGCTGACCCAGCGCTGCTGAGCGGGCCTGATCTGTCCGTCCACCGCCCCCTGGACCTGACCCGCCACATCCGCCCACGCAGCCGACGAAGCGGACTGGTGCGAGTGCACCGCCGCCGTCATGGCGGTCAAGGCCGCCTGGATCCGCTTGGCTGCGTCCTCGAACGCTGCTGCGTCCGGGACAGGTGCCGGCTGGGCCGGTGCAGTGGCCGGCGTGCCGGTCTTGGCAGCGCGGTTCAGCCCCAGCACGGCCCGGTACCCGAGGGCTCGTACTGCGTCCGGGCGCAGAACCGCCTCGCCCGGCGAGAGAAGGGCGTGGACACGGTCGTTGCCCGGCGCGTAGCCGGGCACGATCCCGCCCCCTGCGAATTTGAACAGACCCTCGCGGTTGGGCATCATTTCTTCCGCGCGGGCGTAGAAGTGTTGCCACACCTCGGCCGCAAACTCCGAGGGGTTCGAGACGAGTTGACCGATCAGATCGGTCATGGACTTCACATCGTCGACCACACCCGAGAAGAGTTCCTTCAGGGTCGTGATCGCCTCGTCCAGCACCTTCGTGGGGTCGGATATCAGATCCTTCGCGAGCGAGCCGAGATTCTTGACCAGCTCGCCCACGCCACCCACGAGATCCTTGATCATCTCGAACAGCTTGCTCGGACTCAGAAGGTCGTCGGTGAACTTCATCCCCCTTTCGAGGATGTTGCCCTTGCCCTTCCAGACATCCGACCAAAAGAGATCACCCGCGGTCGGCGCGACCGCACCCGCCGCAAGCCCCACCAGCTGACCGACGCCCGTAGGAGTCGCCTTCAGAAAGTCCGGCAGCCGCTCGAACATGAAGGTGCGGAGATTTCCGAACCTGTTGTTCGCAGCCCTTCCGGACGCGTCGCCGCCGGCCTCGGCTCCCCAGCGCCTGACGTTCCCGCCCAACTCGCCGCCGATACGGTTGCCGGCGGCGGCCATGCCAATGCCGGAGGTGAAGGTGTTGAACGACGGCGCAAAGTCGATGGCGCTATGGAGCTCGTCCAGGATGCTCATCGGCCACCGCTTGCCGCCACCGCCCTTCTTCCCGGCGATACCGCCCTTGGCGAAACGGGAAAGGTGACCGCGAGCTGCCGCAGCATTCCAGTGATCGATGGTCCCCGTGCCGAGCCGTGCAGCGACTTCCGGCCGCAAGATCGCTTCACCCGGAGAGAGTATGGCGGGGATCGAGTCCACACCCGGGGCATAGCCGGGGAGGACACCACCGAGAGCCTTCTTGGTCCTCCCGCCGCCCTTTCCTCCCTTACCCCCATTGCCGCCGGTGATCTCGTTGACATGACCGACATGGGTGTTGAGCTTTGCACCCTCGTCGGCCGCGCCCTTGAGCGCGTTCTTCAGGTTGTTGACCGAGGCAGTGGTTCCGGAGACCCGTTTCTTGGCCAGCGAATCGAAGCGGGAGTTGGCCGTGCTGAGCTTGCCCGCCACGTCATCGACGGCCGAGTACAGGGAGTTTCCGCCGCCCCGGAGGTTGTTCCGAAGCGTCTTCACCGGCTTCTGGTTCAGGGTCGTCATCCGGTCGATGGCTTCCTGAACCGCCCGACGGAATTCCTTCGCCTTCGGGGTGGACCAGTCGAATTCCTGACGGAGAGCAGCAAGGGGACGGCCGTTGAGGCCCTCCACAGCGGAGATGGCGCCCTTGATCTTCGACTCGGCGGTCTCCGCCTTCTGCGCGAGGAAGCCGACCTCCTGGCGGACACCGCCCGTCGTCCGGCCGTTCAACTCGCTCATGGCGGAGACGGCTTGCTGGATCTTCTGGCGTGCGTCCTGGGCCGCCGCGGCGAGGCTGCGGCCGGCGGTCCCGCCGAGCGCGTTCATCGCCGGATCGATGCTGATGGTGTTGACCCCGCGCAGCTCCTGTTTCAGGGCCCGGATCTTCTCGTCCAGGGCGCGCAGGGACTGCTCGGCCTGGCCGGTGTTGACCCGTACGTCCTCGGCTCGGCTGTCCTGGCCCCGGGCCCGGTCCCAGCCGCGCTGAGCAAGGTTGCGGCTGTCGCCGCCCCGCAGCTCGGTGCGCCTGTCCTTCCAGGACCCCCAGAAGCCACGAGGGCCTCCGGCGCCCTTCACGCCGGCGGCGAGCTGCTTGCTCACGCGCGTGAGCCCGCTACCGCCGGCCACGATGCCGCGGAAGACGCCAAGGACCGGGCTCATCAGTTTGGCGAGCTTGCCCACCATCTTCGTGAGCAGACCAAAGGTGATCAGAAAGGGTGCAGCTACTGCGGCTACCTTGGCCGCGGTCAGAATGGCGTCTCGAAGGCCGGGGTGCTTGGACAGGAAGTCCACGGTGGACTTGATCCAGCCGGTGAAGGTCTTCAAGACGGAGAAGAAGTCCTCAAGAAGCTCGCCGGCCATCGGGATGAGCTTTTTACCCAGCGACTTTGCGTCGTTGAGCATGCCGCCCTGGTAGTCGTACTGGACTTCACCGTTCTCGTCCTTGATGACCTTGCCGCTCTTGTCGCGGCGGGCGGTCTTCTTGCCCATGATGGTCTCGCCGAGCCCGGTGTATTCGAACTGCCCGCCCTTGCCCTCCTTCATGAAGAGCTTCTGGAGGGCTACTTGACCAGACTCCCTCATCTGGCCGATACGGCCCGAGATGGTGGCGCCGGCCATGCGGGCCGCCGAGCCCTGGATCCCGTTATTGCCCTTTTCCCACCGCTCCAGCAAGGCGTCCACGAACTTGGTGCCCTGAAGGCCGCCGGTCTCCTTCGCGTTCTGCATGAACTCATACATCTTCGCGGAGGCGTCTTGCCGATTACCGTGCTTGTCCTTGCCGTCCTTGAAGCCCATCATCAGGGCCAAGTCCTGGGCGGGCATACCTACGGCACGCTCGAACTGCTTCAGATTCCTCATCGGAATCCGACCCATGTCCATGATGACTTCCATGGCGTACATGCCCTGGCCGACAAGGGTCGGGTCCATGATCCCGCCGAACGCCGCCGAGTCGCCAATCATCTTGACGACGTCGCCGGACTTCTTCGCAACCCGCTCCGAACCAATCTTCTTTCGGTCCGGATCATCCGACCGGAAATCCCGGTCATGGGCACCGATCGCACGCGCGTATCGCGTCCCGTACTTCTGCATGTCCTGGAGGGAATACGGAGTCGCGATAGCGTACTTCTGCATTTCCTTCAGCATGCCGGTGACGTCCTTGATCTCCAGGCCCATGCCTCGGAGACCTGTCTGCGCCTGCATCATCGAGTCCGCGCTCTTGACGCCCACAGCGGTCAGGCCGGCGGACAACAGTCCGACCGGGCCTATGAGGTGATGGGTGATCAGCCGCCCGGTCTCGACGGTCCGGGTGCCAAATCCCTCCACCTTGCCGGACGCGGTGGACCACCCGGAATTGAAGCGCTTGAAGAAGGAGCCACTGGTGGCCGCCATTCCGGCCAGTGCCGTGCGGTTGACGGCAATCTGGTCCTGGAGCATGCGGCGCTGAACGGCCGCAGTGGCCAGCTGCTCACGGAGGTCCGCACGGCGGGCGGCAGCCATCTGGGTAAGTGCCTGCCGCTCCAGCCGCGCCGTCTCCAGGACTTCGGCGCGCTTGCGGCGCTCGTTCTCCCGGTGCGCCGCGTAGTAGGCACGCATGTAGGTGTCGCGCTCACGGTCCTGCCGGATCTGCTGCTGATGGATCTCCCGATCCATGCGGGCAGAGTCCTCCAGGGCCCGCCGCTTCTCCGCAGCCGTCCGCCGGGCCGCCTGCCCCTGAGCAGTGGCACCCTCGTCAGCGGTCCGCGCCTTCTCCGCTTCGGTCCGCCGGTACGCCTCAAGATCCTGCCGGTAGGCGACCAGGAGGGCCTGGGCCCGCCGCCGCGTCGTACGGTCCTGCGTCCGGGCGAGCTCCTGATCAGCCCGCGCCATCCCCTCCAGCGACTGCTGGTGCAGACGGAGAGCTGTCTTCGCTTCCCGGGACAGGCCCCGCGTGCGGTCCTCCGACGCCTCAAGGGCCTGCCGCGCGCGCGTGGCCACCTGAGAGCCGTGCGTACGGGTGAGTTCCTGCTCGACCCGGGTGTACCGCTGGGCCTCGGTCTCCTTGACCTTCTGCCGCTCACGGGACCCCTTGGCGCTCTCACGCGTCATGCCCTGCTGCATCTTGCGGGCCTCGGCGGTGGCCTGGCTGGAGAGTCCGGTGAAGCCGCGGCTCATGCCGGTCCCCAGGGCCTTGCCGGCCTCCCGGCCCGCCTTGCCCATGGCCTGGCCCAGCTGGGTCTGCATCCGCCGGAGGGCAGCCCGGTCGAGATGAGGTTCGATTGAGATATAGCCGGAGCCGACCTTGATTGCGCCGCGGGGGCCCGCCATGCTGCCTCCTAGAGGTTGCTCATTTGCGTGAAGAAGGCAGATATCTCGGCACCCTCAGCGAACGCTGGATCTCGGGGTTTCACCATCTCGACCTGTCCCGGGCGCGGAATCGGTTCCGGGAGCCTCACATCTGTTTCGTCGGAATTGGCCTTGATGAACAGGAAGTTGGCGATCTCGGCCGCGTCGCTGACGCGTGCGATCAGATGGTCGGTCACCGACCAGGAAGCGGATTCATCCACAGCGGCGAGGAATGCGGAGCGTCCCGGCTTCTTGAGCAGGGACTTAATCAGCGCATGGACGCGGCGGATGGAGAGCCGTCCACGCCACAGGTCAAGCAGATCCACCTGGAAGAACTCCAGCAGATCCGCCTCCAGTTCATCGGAGAAGTCCCGTACGGCATGGATGGCGCCTATTAGTTTCCCGCGTCCCCGAAACCGGCAGCGCCGGAAACCTTCTCAGCGAATACCTGGAAGTCGCGGATCGTGGCGCCGGTGGCCTTGTAGGTGTCCCACTGGGTGCCGAGGATCAGCTTGAGTGCCTCGACTTCGTCGTCCGCCTCCAGGAGGCCGACCGGAAGATCAAGGGGGCGGGCACCGTGTACGAGATGCCGTTGTGCTCGAAGACGGTCGGCTCATCCTTGGCCTCGGACTTCTTGGCGGAAGCGGACTTGGTCGAATTCGGGGCAGCGGTCATGGAGGCTCCAAACGGGCATGAAAAAAGCCCCAGGGCAGGAGCCAAGGGGCACGGGGTAAGAGTGGGCCGGGGACTTCGTCCCTCCCCGGCAAGGGGGACTGCTTACTTCGGGGTGCTCTTGGCCTTCACCGTCAGCGATCCGGCCTGCACCTCGACGCCGGCAACGGCGGCCTTGATCAGGTAGACACCTTCGGTCGTGTCGGCTGCCACGCTGACCGTGGAGGTCAGGTTGCCCTGGTCGTCGGTGGAGACCTGGGTGGCGGTGACCTTGCCCTCCGAGGGTCCGGTGACGGTGATGGCGGCCGGCTTGCCCGCGGCGAAATGCTCACCGGTCAGGACGACCGAGCCACCCTGCTCGACAGTGTTGCCCGAAAGGCGGGCCGCAGCAGGCTCGACCACCGTATTGCCGGCCTCGTGGAGGTCATCGTTCGTCAGCAGGTAGCCCAGGGACCCGTTGTAATCCAGCGCCTCGATGGTCAGCTCAAACTTTCCATTTTCGGCACGCTGGAGCTGAATGGCGCCTCGGTCGCTGATCATTGCGCGGCCGATGACACACCGGTACTGCGTCTTGCTCTGAGACCAGTCGACCACCAGGGCGATCTCGGTGAGCTCTGGCGTGCTCTTCAGGTCGAGGCGGAAGAGACCCGGAGTCTCCTTGGACTCCACCCACTTGGCGCCGAAGAAGAGCTCAGTGGTGAGCCGGGAGGTCTCCATCAAGGTCGCCTTGATCTTGAACGAAGATTCCTTCGTGTTGTACAGCACTGGCACGCTGCTCTGCCACACCTTCACCGGGTCCGTGGATATCTCCGGAGTGATGGTGACCCCGCCTTCGTCAATGAACCCCACGTTCTTGTACGGAGGGCCAAGCTTGTCCAGGCCGGTAGGAAGGACAGTCCCAGCACCGAGGGAGTCACCCACCTTCGGGGCCGGGGCGATGTACAGTGCGCCGTTCGGAGCGAATCGGATCCGCTGCGCATTACCGGTCTCAGTCATAAGGGTCTCCTTCAAAAGGGCATGAAAAAAGCCCCCTTGGAGGGGGCTGAAGCGCGGACTGCTGGCCGCTAGTCGGTGGCCCAGACAATCGAACCGATCTCCGGCGGCCTGGGCGCGACGTACGGCACCGGCGGCGTCCGGTACGGGGTACTCCAGGCGGACTCACCGCCGCCGAGCTGAGCGATTTTGGCCCGGACCTCGAAGACGTCGCCTTCCGCGAAGAGGCGGCCATACGCCTCCTGCGTGAGGGTGAAGCCGGCGGCCGGCCAGTCCTGGCCCGTGGCCACGACCTTCACGCGCTCCGAAGGCGGGGTATCAGGGTGAGCGTTGACATGTGTGATCTCCAGGACGATTTCTGTGCCGGGCGTGCCGGTGAGGGCCATCCCCTGGAAGTCGAAGCGCATCTGGGCGGGCAAGGGCTACTCCTCGATGTAGGACACGGCGACTTCACCGCCGTAGCAGTGCTCACGGGAGGTCGAATCAGGCAGGTACTTGGGGGAATCGACGTCCGCGACATCGAGCACCAGGACGCCGGCGGCGTCCCGGCCGGGCAGGTCTTCGAGCAGCAGCTCCCGCACCCGGTAGGCGAGGCCGGCCGCGGCCTCGCGGTCAGGGGCGTACACCTCGTACTCCACGTCTGCCCGGTCCAGCCGGCTGCGGATGGCGCGGTAGCCCCCCGAGTGCGCGAGGTACACGGTGATGTCGCCTGGCTCGCGTCCGGTCATGTCGCCGACGACGGCACCGTGCGGAAGCTCCGCGAGACAGCCACGCAGGTAAGGGACGAGGAAGGTGATGGGGTCGCGCGTCACTGGACCCTCGCCTTCAGCAAGGCGGCCTTGAGGAAGCGCCTACCAGCGTGACGGCGGCCCTTCCGGTCCCTCCACCCGCGCTCTTGGAGCATCGCGTGACGAACCCGCGGATCGACCTCGACGGACACGTGGGCCCCCCACCCCGCGGCGTCCAGCACCAGGTGGGCCCGGATGTGCTTGCGGATCTCATTCCAGTGGCTCTTCGCCTCGGGATCATGCGGGGCCTCGCTCACCGCATAGGCCGTGATCTCCGCCGCGTGATGAGCCACGGCCTTGCGGGTGTCAGCGGAGCGGAAGACGTCGTACTCCCACCCGTCGAACATCTCCAGCTTGGTCTTGGGCATCAGTGCATCGCCCTCCACGCTCGGATGCGGACATGGCGGAGGGAGCCGTGGCCCCAGCGCATGGGCTCACCGTCGACCTCGAACCACTCGCCGCCGTACCGGATGCGGTCCACGGCGTGAACCGGTACACCCCACGGCAGGTAAACGAACAGTCGCTCCTGAGAGGTCTCACGCTCGGGAGACCGAACCTCGAAGCTCCGGTCCGGCTGCACATGCGCAAGGCCGGCCCACACACGGTGGGCGCTGGCCCAGTCCCGGCTGCGCGTGTAGACCCCGTCAGACAGAGGGGCCGCGTATACCTCGACAGGGTCACCGAAGCGGGGCATCAGGCTCCCTGGTGAGCACGATCGACCCGAGCTTGCGCCGGTAGCGCTTGAGTGAAGTCCTGGCGGCAGGCGAGAGGGCTTGCGTGGTGGCAGAGGAGCCGAACTCGACTGCAACGTCTCCCACCTTCTCGGACACGATCCCAGGGGCCACGGCAAGCCAGCGGATAACCTCGGCGCAGATGACGGCCCGAATGCCGGGCGAGTCCTCGCGGTAACGGGATCCGCAGTAGTCCGCCACGAGGGCGGAGGCGTCCGTGATGAACGCCTCCACCCTCGGCTTCTCGTCTCCCTCGATCTTGCGCCCAAGCCGGACTTCAATGTCTAGAGCGGTAATGCTCATATATCACATCCCAACTTCTGGGCAAAAAGAGAGACTTACTTGGAAGGTGCGGCCTGCACTGCAACCGTGCGGTTCTTCTCGACCGCCACCTGGTTGTGGTCCCGGAGGGCCTTCTCGACACCAGTGGCGACAAGAAGCTGCTCGGGACGGATGATCTTGGCGTCATAAATCACGCGGCTCTTGATGGCGTCCGTGAAGGACTTTTCAGGCTTGTACGCCTCCATCTGCGCGAACGGAATCACCAGGCTGGTCGCCGCGGTGCTGCCCATGAACATGTCGATGTTCTTGAACTCGTCGTGGCGACGGCCCTTAACGAGCTTGCCGGCCTCGGCCCGAGCGGCACCCAGGGTGTTCGAGACGCGGACCGGGATGCCCAGGATGGTGCCGATGACACCAGAAGGCATGACTGCGCCGCCGCCGAAGTGGCTAGCGTCGATGAACTTGGGGTCGCGCAGCAGCAGCGACCGCAGTCGTGGCGAGATGAACAGGTAGCGCGAATCGGGGGCATTCTTGAGGTCTAGATTCTCAAGCATCGCAACCACGTAGTCGTAGACACCGATGACCTCTGTCTCCAGAGCGTTCGGGGTCACGGTGTCGATCTTGCCGTGCAGAGCAGGCAGGGTATTGAGGTCGGCCGGCATCGACTCAGCGCCGTTCAGGTCCTTACCGGCGACGGCCGCGGTGAGAGTCTGGGCCAGCATCTTGTCGATGGAGACGGCGGCCTGACGGCCGCGCTGACGGACCAGCTCCGACATCAGGTCAATGCCACTCTTGGTCTGGAGCTGGTGAAGGGCGTCGATCTCGATATGGAACGAGGAGCCCTTGCCCACGGTCATCGGAATGTACTCAAGGGCCGCATGGTCCTTGTCGCCGATCTCGCCGTACGCCTTGATCAGGCCCCGATCCTCAACGGTGTCGATGAAGTGGGGAATACGAATGCGGTCACCCTCGCGCCGGAACTCGCCTTCATAACTGCGATTGGTGATCTCCGCGGAACCGAGGATCAGGTTGTCCTCAAGATCCTGGAGAAGCTGAGCAGTCCAAAGCTCAGGTACGAAAACACCCTTGCCCTTGAGAACAGGGTCAGCGCCCGCGGGGCCACCAGTCAGAAGACCGGAAGCTGCCTGAGTGGTGAAGTCGTTACCAGCCATAAGTTACCTCTTTGGGGCATAAAAAAGGCCCCGAAGGGCCTTCAAGTGGAGAGGCTGGCATCACATCCCAACCTCATGGCAAAAAAGAGAGATCAGATCTCTCCCCGCATGAGAGCGTCACACTTACCCGCTGCGCGGGCCTCGTTGATCTCCCTCGGAGTCATACGGGCAAGATCCTCGCGACTGAGCTGGCCGGCGGCCGGGCTACCCTGACGCCCCAGGCCGATGTTCCGCGCGTACGACGGGGCAGAGCTTGGCTTCGGAAGGGACGAGACGAACGCCTCGATCTGGGCGGAGTCGGGGTTGCCGTCCTCGTCCAGGAACGAACCAAAGTTCAGATACTCAGCACCGGGAAGGGATACACCAGCCGCAGAGGAAGCGGCACGAAGCTCGGCGTCAACGAGCTTGGTTCCCACCTCGGAGAGGGCCGCGTTCCGCGCCTCCACCTTGGCGGCCTCGATGGCCTTCTCGGTATCGGTCATCTGGGACTGGCGGAAGCCGTCAAGCTCCTGGGAGACGGACTTGAACCGCTCCTCGTTCTTGCGGCTCATCGCCTTCCACTTGTCGATCTCTGCCTGAAGCGCAGTCGTGTCGGGCTTGGCCTCGCTAGCCGAGCCGGCCTCGGCAGCCTGGTCGTTCTTGTTTTCATCCATGCGGATCATCCATTTCGGATCGACTGAAGTGTCATATGCCAACTTCGGGGGCAAATGAAAAGCCCCGTTGCGGGGCTACTTCTCGAACCGGCTACGGTTCGCGTTGCCCGAGTTGCCCTGCGGGGGCTTCTGGGCGTCCTTCTTGAGCTTCGTCTCAGACATGGCCGACTTGTCGTCGGCACCCTGCTGGGATATCGCCATCTGTTGCTTCTGCTCCTGAGTCTGGTACTTGTCGGCACGCTCCATTTCGGTGCGGGCCTCCTCCTCAAGGAGCTGGTCGAAGCGAGCGATCTGCGACGGCGTGTAGCCCGCATCCTGCCAGAGCTGTTGCTTCGGGACGTTGAGCTGCTGGAGTTTCAGCAACGAGTCGATGTGCTGGGCTTCGGTGCGGTTCTCCGGGTCACGCCAGATGACCTCCGCAGCCACGTACTCCTCCCGCTTGCCGCCCTTCTCGACCTCGACGGCCAGGCGGATGACTTCCTCCCACGCCTCACCGAAGTGCAGCATCCGCTCCTTGGACTTGGAGACGAGACCGGCTTCCGCAGAGGTGATCGCGTCACCGCTCGGCGGCTGGCCGCCCCTAAGCATGTAGTGGAAGGGAATGCGGCTGATGCTCGCCATGTGCTGAACGAGCATGTCTACGAGATCCACGTAGTTGCTCAGGTCGGCAGCGGCGAACTGGCCGAACGAGGCGGCAGGGTCCTCGGCCTGGAGGAGCTTGTCTACAGCCACCTTGAACGGCTCGATGGGATTGCCGTTCTCGTCCTCCTGGATCTCCAGACCCGTCACGTACCGCTGGGGCCAGGCCGCGTACTCCGACGCGACGAGAGAGTCAGCGACGGTCTTGTTGATCGCGTCCTGGATCGGGATGACCGTCGACAGATCCGACATCGGCTCGCCCACCAGACGGGCCCGGTTCTGGATCGGCACCACCGGAGGCCGGCCCAGAGGGTTCGGCTCCGTCCGGTCGATCGAGTAGCCCCCGATCGTCCAGTCCCCGGTGTGCACCTTGTCGCCCCACCACAGGGTGCAGAAGGCTCGTCCCCAGTCGTCCACGTAGTACTTGGCCGCAGCCTCGATCTCATGGCGCGAGCCCGGCTTGTACTGGACGACCATGTGTTCCGCGGACTCGATGGAGATGACGGCCTTGCCCTCATCGTCAGCCCACACCACCGCGTAGGCGGCGCCCTGGATCATCGCGTCAAGGTGCGCTGCGTTGGACTCCGAGTCCAGCCTGTTCCGCTGCCAGATCTCGCGAGCGATCGTGTCCTCTGTCGGCTCCTCCGAAAGACGGAATCCGTCAATGAACATGCGCTCGTTAACAGAGTCGATGATCAGCCCGCAAAAGTTGTCGTTCCAACGTTCAAAGATGTGAGCAAACTCGGTCCGATACTTGGACTGAGCGAACAGCATCTTCTGGTGTTTGCCGTCGTAATACTCGCCAAATCGCTTGTAAGTGCCGGAACGAGAAGCGAGCTTCGAGGCAAGGTAGTCCATCCACATCTGTGGGGTGGAGGGAGGGGAGAGAACCCCTTCGTTGCCCGGCGTGTCGAGCGCAGCAGTAGCCATCTAGGGCCCCTTTCGAGCGGGGCTCAGAAACCGACTACTCGCCTCCGTTTGATCTGGAGACGTCCATCCGCAATCGCGTCAGCGCGTGCTTCAAGTGCAAGTACGGCAGCCACCGCGAGGTCAATCTTTCGTTTGGATCGTGGCGAGTCCTTCGTGATGAGATCGCCTTGAGGAACTTCGCGGATAACCGCCTGAAGAACATGGCGAGTCAGCTCGGGCTCACCGACATGGGAGAGGTCCCCGACCATCACGGCCGTGCGGAATCGCTCCACGGCCTGAACCATCCGAGTCGGTTTGTTGGTCCAGAACTCGTATACGTAGTCGTCACCCCACTCGACCGCCCAGCGGCCGATGTTTTCCTGCCACCACGGTGGGTCGGCGTACATCCACTCAACCCGGTAGGTCTCGAAGGCCCGCTTCACCGCGGCCTCCACGGAAAGCACGTCAACTTCCCAGCTGTCCTTAGCGTGTTCGGGCCTGATCCACTGCCCGAGAGTGAACAGCTTGGCGTCGTGCAGGCGAATCCCTACCAAAGCTGTTCCGTCACCGCGGACACTTCCGTCGAAGCCAATGGCTATCTGCTCGCCGGCCTGGATGTCGTTGATGGCCTCGCAGGCATCCCACTCGGCCTTCGACATCCAACCGTCGCTGGACTCCGCGATCTGGTTGAAGAAGAAGCGGCAGTACGTGGAATCCGGCGTCGTACGGTCGTAGAGGATGGTCTTGGTCAGGCCGTCGATGTCGGCCCAGTGGGCGTCGCCGTACGCCTCGATGAGCGCGGCCCTGACCCTCTCCTCATCCCGGATGTCCTCGACCTCGATCGAGCCTTCCAGGCAGTCATAGAGCCAGAATCCCTGCGCCACCATGTCGGACTCGTAGATGATCTGCGCTACGGAATCCTCGTTGGGATTGAAAGCGTTGGTGGTGGTAATCCAACGCGAACCGGCCTTAGTTGTCTTCTCGATGTTGCGCTTCAAGGTCTGGTAGAAGTCCGGACCTCCCGTGCTTCCCACCCAGTGGTGCACCTCGTCCATCACGCAAAACGAGGGCCGGTTGCCTTCGTTGGTCCGGCCGGCGGTGGCCTTCGGAGCGATCGAGCCGGGCTTGCCCGACTTGAACTGGACCATGGACTTGGAGATCTCAAGGCCGTACTCCTTCTCGGCCGGAGACTCCGACAACATGCCCCGGATCATGTCAAGCGTCTGTTGCGTTTGATCGAGCGCCGTAGCACCAAGCTGAACTACCGGAAGTGGTACACGCTTGGCCACCGGCATCCCGTTCTCATCCCAGTGGGAGAAGCGGCAAGGGCCGATGAACTCTACGATCGCCAACGCGGCCAAGAGGGGCGTTTTTCCCCACCCTTTTGCCCGGCGAAGAGTGCCGGCCGCGTACTTCCAGGTACCATCCGAATTGAGGGCGTAGAACCAGAGAACGAACTTCAACTGCTCCGGCGTGAACTTCCACGGCTCGCCCGCGGAATCGCCGTCAGGCTGAACGATGTAGGTCTGAGCCCACCGGATGATCTGGTAGCCGAGTGTTTCATTGGGTGCCGGAACACCCTTCGGGAGGTTGCCTGTCTGCACCGGCAACACCCCCCTAGGAACAGGGGAGAACCGTTCTCAACCCTCACTCAGCAGCTTGAAAAGCTCTGCATCCATATCTTCATCCGAGAGCTTCCTGCGCCCCTCCTGGGCCTTCTCGACCTCAACCGACTTGTCGAAAGACATCCGAAGCCGGGCCCTGTCCTCTGTGGTCGCGCCCCACTTACCAACCCGCTGACGGATCTCAGGGGCGTACTTCATGTCGCCCAAGTAGAAGGCGTCCACCAACTTGGTGACGATCTCCAGCTCGGCCCAGTCCGTCTCCATCCAGTCCTCGGACTGAGGGGAGGCGGCCCAGGTCATCCAGAAGCGCTTGGCCCCGGCCGTCGAGATGCCCAGAGCCCTCGGCAGTTCCCTGCCCTCCCCCGACCGACCCGAGAGCTTCTTCTCACCAAGGGCGTGATCCGTGTTGCGCCGGACCGCGTTCGGGTTCGGCGCCGGCCCGCGTCGCGTTGCCATCAGATCACCACCCTCAGCAGCTCGGGAGAGACTCCGTGCAGCTCACCCAGCTCCTCCAGCTCGACCACCGCGGAGCGGTGCCACTCGCGCTTGAGGGCTGCCTTCGAGGGGTGCTGGGCTCGGAGGCCGGCGGGCTCCTGGTCGTACTCGTCGGCCCAGGAGTCCCAGGCGTCGGCGGTCATCGCATCATCACTCCATGAATGAACTAACTGGACCTGCCCTAAGGCCGGGCCGCGTTTCGGGGAGCGGACCGGACAGGTGGGTGCTCGGGCGAGTAGGCTGCCGAGGCCGTCTGGAGAGGCCCCTGGCTTCAACAGGGACCTGCCAGGTCCCTGCCGTTTACAGAGACCTCGTAGGCCCCCTGGATCGACAGGGGTCTCGGAGGCCCTCGATTAGAGCGAGGGCCTACCAGTGGTCTGAGGCCCCGGCTTAAACGGGGGCCTCAGTCATGCCGATCCTCGTAGTAGGTCTTGAGGGCGTGGCACTTGCCGCACAGCACCCAGAGGTTGTCGAGGTCCCAGGAGCCGCCGCGGCTCACCGAGACGATGTGATCGACTTGGAGGTTTTCCCTCGTCCCGCACTTCTGACAGGTGAACCGGTCGCGCGCAAGGACCCTGGCCCGGCGCGAGGACCAGTCGCCGGGCCGGGACCTGTTCCGGGCGGACCTCCTGTCCCAGCCCTTGCGGGCCGGCGGAGCGTGCTCGTCGCAGCGTCCTGAGCGGACCGTGACCTTGGTGCAGTCGTTGACGTAGCAGATGCTCTTGGCACGAGGCATCAGCCCACCCCCTTGTGACGTTGGAATCCCGACGAGGCCGGACCATCCGGTTCAGATGTCTGTGTGTGATGCGCTGCTGCATCGGGATCGGTGAATCGACAGGGACTCGAACCCTGACCTGCCTCCCGGACAGGGAGGAGTGCGCGCCTACACCGCGATTCCAGTCGGGAGGTTGCCCGGCCGCAGCCGAAGGAGATCAGCCTCGGCCGGTTGAATGAGTGGCCCCGGCTGGGTTCTGATCTGGCAGCCGGGGCCAATGCCTTCCTGGACCTCGACTGGAAGAGCTCAACAGGAGGTCTGACAAGAAGGAACCTTTGAGAATCTAGGTCTGGCCTGACCTGTTCTTTTAGAGAGCTTCTAACTAACTTCTTCTCTCTTTCTTCTTCTCACTATAAATGTCGGTGTCGCAGAGGTAGCCAGGGGACAGGAGTGGGTAGGGATGTGACACGGATCTCTCGCTTAGCCCGATCGGATGCATGGCGTGTGAAGTGTGTCCCATTTTGGGATGTGAGAGCATTCGACGAGGGGGCGTTCCTCAAGATCGAGTGCTAGGGTCAGGCCAGCGAACTTCGACTGGCCGCAGCAACCAAGGAGTGGGAGACAGGTGGGGAAGCTTCTTCCAGACCTCAACACGCTGATCCGCCTGAAGGAACAGGACCTCACGGATGACCAGATTGGCGCCCGGTACGACGTGAGCGGCCAGGCAGTGAACAAGGCCCTCACCATCGGCGGGTACTACACCCAGGCCGTGTCCAGGGAGGTGATTGAGAAGGCCATCCCTTGGACTGTCAAGCGCACGGAGGGGTCTGGTAGTCACCACAACACGTACCTAGGCAAGGCCGTCATGGCCTATCTGCGGGTCGCTATGGGCGATGAGACAGCCAAGGACAGTCACCGTCTGGCCGCCAAGCGTCTGCGGGCTCGCCTGCTTCGTGACGAGAAGGTCATCGACTACGATCCTCGGAGCAAGGACGGCTTCAAGCTCGTGGATAAGGAAGAGAGGGATGGCGCTCTCATCTTCCGCTGGCCTGCGGACAAGGCGCTGCCAGAGGGAAAGATTCTTGACGCCATCACGCTGTCGGACGTGTGACCGCCAGTGCAGGAACGGCAGAGCTTAACCACAAAGGCCCTTGGCTGAGCCAAGGGCCTTCATGATTTTTCAGTCTCGGAGGTGCCGGCCTGCGGGCCTCGCCTCTACGCGCATCTACTCCATGAATGACGCAATAACCTCTCGCTCGCTTTCCTGGAAGCGGCGAACTCGGTTAGCGATTGAGTCGAAGCCCGCCATGAGGGTGCGGGAGGATGCGTACACTGTGTCGGCATCCCTGATCTCACAGCAGGCAACGAATCGAGCCGCTCCGACATCTTCGGTCCAGGCTTCTACTGTGACAGGCTTCTCGCGGTAGACGAGAGGTCGCCTGAACTGAATCGTCTGCTCGAAAACAAAGAAGTTCTTGGTGAGACGTTCCTGCGGATCACTTGGAATCAGATCGGAGAACATGCGGATTCGGGTCTCCTCCACGTAGGTGGAGTATGCCCCGGAGTTCACATGCCCGTTTGAGTCCATGTCGGACCAACGCAGTGGCATGGCGCAGATGAACCGAGGCATGGGTTACTTTCCATGAAGGGCAAGCGGCGGCGTTATGAATCCGTCTACTCCCTCGGGCCACGTCATGAGAACAAGCCGCAAGTGCGGATGAGCGCTGGGAATAAATACCTGCGAGATGCAGTCAATCGGCTGGTTGTTGAAGAACGGTAGCCGCAGGCGGTAGTGATGCCCATCGCGATTAGCCACGACGGAAGGGTCCTCATCCCAAAGGGCCTTGATAGTGGGGTCTTCGAGAGCTTCGAGGAGGAGATGAGCAATGGGAGTGTCGTGTCCACGCTTTGCGATCTCCAGGCGGATCATCGCGAGAAACACACGGACGTGGTTCTCCCACCCCTCGTAGACGCCACGGGCCTCGGGGTAGAGCATGACGTACCGCATCAGGTTGGGTTCCGGGTCGTGGACCCAAGGACACCAATCAGCCATGGCCTTGTTGAAGGCCACGATGCCCCAGTTCTCGTCCGAGATATAGGCGGGCCGAGGTCCTTGCTGTTCGAGAATCCATGTCATGGGGCGGAGACGGACATCGTCGTCATGGAGGGTGACATTGACCGGGGCGGGCACTCCCATCGTCAGGAGGAACAGCGTCATGCGCTCCGAGTCGTCGAGGCCGAGACAGTCTGCGATGGCGAGGAGCGTTTCCGTGTCGTACTTGACCGGTGTGCCGGCCTCGAACATGCGGTACCACTTGTCGCTCTTCCCGCTGGCCTGCTGAACCCGAGCTTGAGGCAATGGACCGGTCAGCCCCAGCTCTTTTCCGCGCGCAGCGCGCCAAGCTTTGAGGTATCGAGTCAGGTTCGACGCCACCACGAGGTCCGACGTGTTGTCCTCGTACACCGGTTGCCTTCCTTCTGCTTCCGTACGGGGTTGATCTTCCCCGCTAGCTAGACACTGAGGATAAGACCTTAGTTGTATGGCAAAAGTCCAGAGATTTTAGGACTTACGTCACAAGCGCTGCGGACCGGTAAAAAGTTACCGGTAACCACTTACCGGTTGAGGGTCGGCAACTACTGTCCGAAAGCCGGTAACTACTTACCGGTGAGAAAGTGCCGCCTTCCCCCTGCTATACCTGCACTTGATCGACGGAGTGTCGCCTTCCGGATACGTTGGATAGCGAGCAGGTCTGTCGTGTTCATGCCTGGAGTGCGCCATTGCGTCAGGCGTGTGCGACCGGATGGAAGGGTTGTGATGTCCAACACGGTTGGGATGTGACACAAGGTGTCTTGAGATGCCTTAGGGTGGCTTCAGGGCCGCTTTGAAATGACTGGGCCGCGTAGGTCCGATAGAAGAGAGGCCGGCAAAGAGTGTTTCAGACCTTCAAGAACCTCAAGGTCAGCGAGCGTGCAAGCGAGATCCTAAAGGCGATATCGAAGGCAGACATCACATGCAGGAGTCGTGACTACACCGCAGCTTCCGGAGTCGTGACCATGACGGCTCACGGCCTCGGTAAGGTCACGTGCGTCACCGTTGCGGACTCAATGGCAGAGACGGAATGGGAGGTGATGATGAAACTGCAAGAACGTATCGGCTGCCGCCTTGAGAGCGCTGAGATCATCCTTCATGAAGAGTGCAACTGGCCGCACCCGCGAATGAAGGGCTCTACCCGTTTCATTCAGTTCGAGATATTCGAGGAGTACGCATGACCGTCGAGGCCAACTATCAGCGCTGGGCCGAGATGCCCCGCTCTGTCTCGCAGGTCACGGAGTTCGAGGAGTGTCCGTACAAGAGCTGGCTCAAGCGGGTCGAGCGGATCGAGCCCAGGCCGGCGGCTTGGAGCACCCACGGCACGGCCTTCCATAGCGCGGCCGAAGCGTTCGAGAAGTCTGGGCGAGAGCTGACGGCCGACCAGGCCGTCAGCGTCTTCCAGGACGAGTACAGCAAGGGCATCAACCGGGATCTGGGCAAGGTTAACGACATCGACCAGTGGATGCGGGCGAATCGCGGCACGGCCGCTGAGGACCTGGAGGAGCGGTTCGCCACGGGCTCTGAGCAGACGCGGCGCTACGTGGAGTACGTACAGGATCAGGCTCCGGTGCTCTGGCACCCTGACGGTAAGCCGGCCGTCGAGATGTACTTCAAGACCGACTTCGGCGGCGTTAAAGTCCGCGGCTACATCGACCAGGTTGTGTTGAACAAGGACGAGACTCTGCGGGTTCGGGACCTTAAGACCGGGTCCACTAAATCCAAGTTCCAGCTCTGGGTGTACGGCATGGCGCTGAATCAACTTCACCCTGAGGAGGAGGTCACCAATGGAGACTGGTACCTCGCCAAGGGCCACAAGCTCTCCCGGCCGGTCAAGATGGCCGACGCCAACAAGGACGAGATCACCGAGCGCATTGTCAGCATGGATCAGGGTGTGAAGTCAGGCGACTTCCCGGCGAAGCCGGGCTTCGGCTGCCGCTTTTGTGATGTGTCCCACGGGTGTTCTTTTCGCTCATGAAGTTGGGATGTGACACACTGATAGAAGGGAAGATCCTTGTTTAGTCTCAATCAGTCCGTCCTTGTCCGGGGTGCGGCCGGCGAGCCCATACCGTCCCCCTACCGCGGACTTCAGAAGCTCGAAGTCGAGTTCAGGCGGGGAGACTTCAGTGTTGTGTGTGCCGGAGGCGGCACCGGCAAGAGCCTCATGGCCCTCTTCCTGGCCACCTGGTCCAACGTCCCGACGCTCTACTTCAGTGCGGACAGCACCGCTGCCACGCAGCTTTCCAGGGCCACGGCCATGATTACGGGCGACAATGCCCGTGAGGTCAAGAAGGCCCTCGTGGCAGACGACGGATCGTTCGGCAAGTACGAGGAGGCCCTGAGTAAGCGGTGGTGGCTACGGTTCAACTACTCGGCCCGGCCGACACCCAAGGACATTGAGTTGCACCTTGAGTGCTACCGCGAAGTGTTCGGCTGTTACCCGCACTTGGTGGTTATCGACAACATCACGAACGTGGATGGCGGCGGGAGTAGCAACGCCGAGGAGTACACCTTCGGCCTCGAAGGTCTCTGTGACTATTTCAACGAGATGGCGCGTGAGACCAGGGCTCACGTCATGGCCATGCACCACGTTGTAGGGGAATATAGTTCCGGCATCAAGCCCATTCCCCTCGACGGCGTTAAGGGCAAGATCGGGCGCGTCCCCTCCGTCGTGCTGACCATCCATGCCGAGGTGGATGGGATGCGGGGCAGGACCCTGCATATCTCGCCGGTCAAGAACCGCGAGGGGTTCACCGACCCTTCGGGGGAGACGTACGCCTCATTCGAGGTAAACACGTCCAACTTGCAGATCGCCGATCTGAACGAGGGAGTGTTCTGACTCACAGTATTTAAATTTGCTCCGCAAGTTGGGATGTGACATGCTGGAACCAGTGAGGAAGAGGGCATGAATAAGCTCAAGAGCGGATACCGACTCTGTGTGGGTTGCCAGAGGAATCGAGCAGAACGGTTCTTCACCTCAACCAGGGCGAGGATCTGCGCAACGTGCCACAAGAAAAGGCGGAGCTCTGCCTCACATGAGGCCCGGGTCCAAACCGTCTACGGCCTTGAGGCCGGCGACTACGCCAAGCTCCTGGACGCCCAGGGAGGCGTCTGCGCCATCTGTAAGCAGTCCAGGGCGACGCGGCTCGACGTAGATCACGACCACACCACGGGACTTGTGCGCGGTCTTTGCTGCGCCAGGTGCAACCGACAGCTCCTCGCCCGCGGCCTGCGAGATGACCCTCAAGTCGCCCGCAGTGCGGCCGACTACCTAGAGAACCCCCCAGCGTTCCGCTTCATCGGTAAGCGGTATCACCGAAAGGACGGCAAGAAGTGATCTCGTACGACGGCGGCCGGCTCCACGTCACCCTGACCCGTAAGGCGGGCCTGATTAAGCTCGCACGCCTCCTGGAGGCGGAGGCCGCCCTTGGGATCCATGAGGAGGTCACGGTCGTATACAAGTGCCGCAACGGTGCCCTTCGTCAGGTCATGCCCGTTGAGGCCCTGGCCGACATGGTCAAGCGAGAGGTCCAGGCGCTCAAGCGGCTCCGCCTTGAGCGCGCGGTCAAGGTTGGGATGTGACGTGCGGAGGCCGGGTATCGCTGATGTCTTCCAGCACTACTACCCCGAGGTTGATCTGAAGGACCGGGCCGGTTGGCAGAAGATCCACTGCCCCGAGCACCCCGAGGAGAACCCGTCGGCATCGGTTAGTTCATTCAAGGACCGCTGGCACTGCTTCGCCTGCGACATCAGCGAAGACAGCTACGACGTGATCATGAGGAAGGAAGGCATCGGGTTCCGTGCTGCTCAAGAGTTCGCCGCAGGCCGCTTCGATAGTGGAGATAGCCCAGAACTACAGCGAGAGCTTCCGGGGAAGCCCGGCCGAGCAGTACACCAACCGCCGCGGTTTGGGCAGTCTCGCGACCTCGCTGGGATTCGGGTACGTCGCGGCCCCCGCTACGGGGCATGAGAAGCACCTCGGGCGCCTGGCCATCCCGTACATCAGGCCGGCCGGCGGTGAATTCGCCGTCGCCACCATCCGGTTCAGGTGCATCAACGAGACCTGCCTCAAGCACCCGGACGGCTCCTGGCGGGACGAGGAGCTGCACGAGGGGCACGGGAAGTATCAGAGCCTCCCCGGCAGCAAGCCCCTCCTCTACAACACGCGAGCCCTCATAAAGCCGTCCCGGTACATCGGGATCAGCGAGGGCGAGTTCGACGCCGCGAGCGCCGAGCTGGCCGACATCCCCACCGTGGGGGTTCCGGGGGTCTCGGGCTGGAGGGATCACTTCGACCCGGCCTTCCTCGGGTACGAGGCTGTCTTCGCCTTCACCGATGGCGACGAGCCGGGCGAGAGGTTCGTACACACGCTGGCCGAACGCCTCCCCAATCTTGTCCCCATCGAGTTCGGCAAAAAGGTGGACGTGAACAAGTTCGTCAATGTGCACGGGCCCAAGGCCCTCCGAGAGAAGTGCGGTCTGGAATGAGTGCCCAAGACAACGTCAACTCTCCAGCGCATTACACGCAAGGCAAGTACGAGGTCATCGACATCATCCAGGCGTCCATGAGCCACGAGGCATTTCAGGGGTACCTACTCGGAAACATGACCAAGTACCTGATGCGCTGCCGGCACAAGCACCAGGACGGCGGCACCGAGGACCTGAAGAAGCTCGTCTGGTACGCCGAAAAGTTCATCGCCAATATCCGAGTGGAGAAGTAATGAAGCGAATCGTAGTCCTCCCGGACGTTCAGGCTCCTCTCGAAGACGGTCGGATGGTCCGTAACTGGGTCAACTTCGTTAAGGACTTCAATCCTGACGAGATCATAGGCATCGGAGACACCTGCGACTTCACGGCCCCCTCGCGGTGGAACAAGGACACCAAAGGCGAGTTCGAGAACGATGTGTTCGAGCAAGCCGAATACACGAAGCGGAGGGTGTTGAAGCCCACCCGTGAAGTGTTCGACGGCAGGTTCGGAATCCTCCGCTCGAACCACGGGGACAGGCCGCGGGACTACCTCCGGAAGTACGCGCCGGCCTTGTCTAAGACCGAGATGTTTGATGAAGCGAAACTCCTTGATTACGAGGGGCTTGAGATTAACGACCTGGGCGACTTCTACGACTTCACCGAAGGCTGGACTGCCACCCACGGCCACCTGGGCTTCAGCGCAAGTCGGTATGCGGGCGGTGCTGCCATGGCAGCAGCCCGCCGCATCGGGAAGAGTGTCGTCATGGGCCACGTACACAAGCTCGGGCTCATCAACGAGTCGCGCGGCTACAAAGGCAGCCTCCAGACCCTCACGGGTGTCGAGGTGGGTCACTTCATGGACATCAACAAGGCGACTTACCTGAAGCACGGCGCAACGAACTGGCAGCCCGGATTCACGGTTCTCTACGTCGGCTCGTACGGCGATGTAACCCCGGTTCTGGTGCCAATGGCCTCCGATGGTTCATTCACCGTTGAGGGTCAGCGGTACGGCGCGCTGAAGCGAGGAGCCAACGGGAAGTTCACTAAGAGGGTGGGGAATTGATGGAAGAGAAGCAGATCGACTGGGCGTACCTGTCCGATCTGGCAGGCAAGGTCGCCTACGTCATTGCAGAGCGCTGGCACATCGTTGAGACCGATGACGTGAAGCAGGCCATGTTGGAGCACGCGCTTCGGGAGCGGAAGAACATTGCTCCCGTGGCCGACAACGAGCGCATGATGCGCAAGATCTTCTACACCGCCGGCCAGCGGTACGCAGCCCGCGAACGCGTCTACCGAGACCTCATGGACGGTGAATACTTCTACACCGCGGACGAGGCCAGGAATGCCCTCAAGCTCCTGATCTACACCACGGACGAGTTCGCCAACATGATCGGCAAGAAGGACACGCTGAATCACTGCGAGATCACCGACAACTTGCACACTGCGCGCATGGAAGCAGAGGCCGGCCTCAAGAAGCTCAACGCCCGGTATCAACAACTCCTCATGTCTCACTACATCTTCGGGCTGCCAATCGGGAGTGAGGCCGACAAGAAGGCGTGTCAGCGAGGCGTCATAGCCCTCTCGTACGAGATGAACCGCAGCATCCGCAGGAAGGTCCGCGCATGATCGAGACACGCCAGGTCCATAATCGTGAGGATGTGACGATCGAGGTGGTTCATGACAACTCGGCACTCAACCCGATCTATCTCCGAATCCACTCCAAGAAGGAATCCTTCGAAGTCAACATCGACCGGCAGGATTTCCCCTTCCTGATGCACATGCTGAACGTCACCTACGCCGACACCCACTAAGGAGACCCACTTGTTCCAGACCGAAACCGCAGAGACAGTCTTCAAGCGCACCTACTCTCGCAAGAAGCCGGACGGCTCCATGGAGTCCTGGCCCGAAACCGTGCTGCGGGTTGTGGACGGCAACCTCGCCCTGGTGCCTGAGCGGTACCACGAGAAGGGTGAGCGGGAGGCCCTGGTCGAACTGATCCAGAGCTTCAAGTTCCTGCCAGCAGGGCGGCACATCAAGTCGTCTGGCGTCAACGACTTCGCACTGAACAACTGCTGGGCCTCGGGCTGGGTCGCCAGTGACCCTGCGGAGCACTTCCGGTTCACGCTCCTCCGCCTGGCCGAAGGCGGCGGCGTCGGCGCCAACTACAGCAGCCGGTACTTCCACCAGTTCCCGGTCATCGAGACCCGCGTCACCGTGCACATCGTGTGCGACCCTGCGCACCCGGACTATGAGGACCTGGCCGCAGCCGGACTCATCAGCGCCGAGTACGACTACGAGTGGGCCGGCGCCTACTCGGTGGAGGACTCCCGCGAGGGTTGGGCAGAGGCCCTGGGTGACCTGATCGACACGGCACACGACCCGGCGACCAAGCACGAGGCCCGCGTCTACGACGTGTCTCGCGTCCGTGGCAAGGGTGCCCCACTCCGATCCTTCGGCGGTACGGCCTCGGGGCCGGCGCCCTTCGCCAAGATGATGGTCGAGGTCGGCAAGATCCTCACCGACGCGGCCGGCTGGCCGATGAACGGCATGGACGCCATGGCCATCGACCACCAGATTGCAATGGCCATTGTGGCAGGGGGAGTTCGACGCTCCGCACGCATGAGCATCATGGCTTGGGATGACTCCCTCATTTGGGAGTTCCTAAAGTGCAAGGGTGACCAGCTCGCCATGTGGACGACCAACATCAGCGTGGAGGTGGACGACTCTTTCATGGCTGCTCTGGAGAAGGGCGACATGCACGCTCAGAAGGTCATGAAGGCTCTGGC
The DNA here is from genome assembly GCF_002192455.1 of Streptomyces albireticuli. NCBI lineage: Bacteria > Bacillati > Actinomycetota > Actinomycetes > Kitasatosporales > Streptomycetaceae > Streptomyces > Streptomyces albireticuli. Next base: position 1,371,904 of record NZ_CP021744.1, on the reverse strand, counting down.
CGAAGGAGCCATCAGCAACGGTGAGCCGGGCTTTTGGAACTCTTCTCTGACGGCTGAAGGAGAGGTGGACGGTACCTACACAACCAATCCGTGCGGGGAGGCCACATTGACCCCGTGGGAACCGTGCAATTTGGGTTCCGTGAACCTAGGTGCGTTCGTCACGAACGGCCAGGCGGACACAGGCGCCCTCTGGGACGCGCACTGGTACGCCACCCGCTACCTGATCCGAGCAACCTTCGCGAAGGTGGCTGACCCTAAGTCGGCCGAAGCTATCGCCAAGTACCGGCGCATCGGTGTGGGGCACCTGGGCTTCGCTGATTACCTGGTGAAGCAGGGCTTCAAGTACAGCAAGTCGCCGTACATCCCGCGCGTCCGCTCCGACCTGAAGTTTTTCGCTCAGGCCGTGGACCAGGCCGCCGTCGAGTACGCCAACGAGCTGCGCATCCCCGTACCGGTCAAGAAGCGCGTGATCGCCCCCACCGGCACCACGAGCAAGCTGGCCTCCGCCTCGGGGGAGGGTATCCACGCTCCGTTCGCCGGATACTTCCTGCGCCGAATTCGCTTCTCGGATCTGGAGCCCTCGGAGAAGGCCCAAGTCGAGGAGTACCGGAACAAGGGCTATCGGGTCGAGCCGTGCGTCTACGGCGCGAACACGTCCGTGGTTGAGATCCCGACCGTGGACCCGCTCCTGGTCGAGTACCCGGAGCACGCGGCTGCGTTCGAGCACGCAGGCGAGCTGACGCTTGAACAGATGCTTGCCGTGCAGCGGCTCTATCAGGAGTTGTGGGCAGACCAGGCCGTCTCCTATACGGCGTCGGTTGACCCGGAGAAGTATGACCTGAACGACGTTGCCCGCGTGATGGAGTCCTTCATGCCGGACCTGAAGGGGACCACCATCTTCCCGGAGACGTCCCGCCCCCAGACTCCGTACGAGCGCATCTCGGAGGATCACTACCTTGCTCGAATGGCTGAGCTGGAAGGCGCGTCGATGATTTCGGATACGGGTTACGACGAGGTTTGCGCTTCTGGCGCTTGCCCCATCTGAGACTCTACTCACAGCATCTCAAGTTGAGATGTGACACTCAAATCTGAGAGGATTTACTTATGAGCGAGAACCCCTTCGGAAACTCCCCCTGGGACACGCCGAATAACGGGAACACCACTACCGCCGAGACCCCCAAGGAGTCGCCCATGACCACTCCCACCGCCACCACTCAGGAAGGCGTCACGCTGAGCTTCAAGGGTGGCGAGGGGTACGACGCCTCGCTCCTGGTCCTGCGCGCCGCGACCATCGCCGACATGGATGCCATGCTCGATGAAGAGGCCGGCGCCCTCGCCTCCCTCATGAAGCGCATGGCGAAGATTCAGACCTTCAACACGGAGCTGAACTTCAAGGACAAGGGGGCGAAGGTTAAGCCCGCAGGCAAGGCCAGCTTCTCCGGCGGCAAGGTTCAGAATGCCGGTGACGGCGACCATCAGGGCGTCACCGACTGCGAGCATGGCCGGACTCACGTCGCTAAGAACGGCTGGGAGGCGTACTTCTGCAACGCCGACGAGCGTAAGGGCGAGGACAAGTGCCCGCCAGCCTTCTTCAACAAGAAGTCTGGCAAGTTTGAGCTGAAGAACTAGTTAGTTCGTTCGCTTCCCAAGTTGGGATGTGACATACGGGGCCGGGTGGCAGGCCCGGCCCCCGGCATCAAGGAGAACGGTGTTCTGCACCTAATGCGAGGAGATCCAGTGGTTCAGCTCCGATCCGACATGAAGGTGGATCTCATTGACCACCTTGGCGGAGACCACAGCATTGTCCGAGCGGCACGAGTTTCCTCCGGAACCTCTAGCGACCCGGTCAAGGACCGCGGCCTCCTCAACATGTTGGTTCGCGACCGACACGGCAGCCCGTTCGAGAGCGTCACGCTGCAATTCAAGGTAGAGGCCCCGGTCTTTGTGGCCCGCGAATGGTTCCGGCACAGGGTTAGTTCATTCAACGAGACCTCGGGGCGTTACAAGGTGATGGAGCCCGTCTTCTACAAGCCGAAGACTGGCCGACCGCTGCGCCAGATCGGCAAGCCAGGCGCGTACACGTTCGAGGCCGGCGACTACGAGCAGAACGCAGTCGTGGCCGGTGAGCACTACCGCATGGCCAAGGAAGCCTGGAACTCCTATCAGCGAATGCTCGACAAGGGTATTGCGCGAGAGGTGGCCCGAAACATCCTCCCCTTCAGCCTGTATACGTCCTTCTATTGGGCCGTCAACCTCCGTTCGGCAATGAACTTCCTCAGTCTGCGGTGGGCGCACGAGAACTCGACGGTGCCAACCTTCCTCTGTACGAGATCGAGCAGGCCGCTAAGCAGATCGAGAAGTACGCCACCGAAGTAGCCCCCGTGGCCATGGAGATGTTCAACAAGCACGGCCGTGTCGCCCCCTGATGGCCGGACTGGTTGACGTGCTCGCCTACTGCGAATGCGGATGCGGATTCTCGTTCGTGGACCAGTACGCCAAAGATGAAGAACTTCCCCTCCAGGCCGAATGCCCGGCCTGTGAAACACCTGGAGTAAACGAATGAGCTACATCTGGACCTCGAACGCCTACGAGGCCGGCAACTCTGAGATGGACCTCAAGAACGTACCGCTAGCCAAGGTGACGATCGAGGTCAAGGAAGAGAACAAGGCTCTCATCGAGACCCTGCGGAAGGACCTCGCCGAGAAGGCCCGGCAGCTCCGAGAGGTCAGGGACGCCAAGAAGTACTGGGTGCAGCGCTTCGAGGGCGAGCGCGCCGCGGTCCTCGAAGCTCAGGAGGGAATCAAGGTGCTCAAGGATCGACTTACGGCTAAGGCCATCGAAGCCGACACGCAGCGCTCCAAGGCTACGGCACTGCGACAGAAGGTCACCGACCAGGCCAGCCAGCTCCGTGAAGCCGAGAAGCAGGCATCAGCTGGTGATGGACACCGGTACGTGCGCCTGGTGAAGCATCTGACGGACCGGGAGTACCACCTGAAGGCCATCAAGTCTGATGCGGCCCGAGAGATGGCTTGGGAAGAGGGCCTGGGTGCCGAGGCGCGACTGAACGAGGTCGAAGCGGCCCTTGGAGCAGCCGGTGTTCGATAACTGGAACGAAGTCCCGATCTGGGTCTACGACCACAACAACATGACGGTCGAAAGGCGGGTCGGCCCCGCCGCTCCTGAGCCGGAGTTCCCTTCGATCCTTGAAGGAACTTACTGATGTTCAGGCGGAAGACAGAGCAGATCCGCCTCCTCCGCCTGGAGGTCGAGTTGGCCAATCAGCGGTCAGGTCACTGGCAGAAGGCGAACGGGCGGCTCAACGACTACATCGACGGTCTAGAAGCCGAGCTGGACATAGCTGTCCAGGAATACACGGAGCTGGAAGGCAAGTACACCGCTCTCATTGCAGAGCGCGAGGCTACGCAAGCCGCGGAGCCTCCTTTTTGAGCCCACGAAGTTGGGATGTGACACGGAGGAAGTGAATGAAGGCCATCAACTACGACATCAACGGCTCCGAGGTCCGCATCAACGTAGTTGAGAGTGAAGACGACCTTCCCGAGTTTCGCCGCTTCGTGGTCAACAACCGTCGAGCCCTGGGATTCGACACCGAGACCGACGGCCTCTCCTGGTGGGAGGACGGATTCCGAATCAGGCTCGCCCAGTTCGGGAACGCTCACGAGAGCTACGTCCTCCCCGTGGAGCGGGGCGGCCTCTTCCAAGAAGACGCCATCAAGGCCGTGGGCTGGGTCGAAACGCTGGCCATGCAGAACGGGACTTTTGACGTGCTCTGCATGGATCGAGTCTGGGGGGTGCCAGCCGAGACGGTCTTCCCCCGGCTCATTGACTCCCGCATCGTCGCCCACCTCGTAGACAGCCGGGGCCGCAAGGACGGCGGGATAGGTCACTCGCTCGAAGAACTCACCCGCCACTACGTCTCCGCGACTGTGGCCGATGAGGTGAAGGCGAGCATGACCGTCATCGCCAAGGAATTGGGAGTCAGGAAGTCCGAGATCTGGCCGGTGATCCCGCTGGAGCACGAGGGCTTCAACCTCTACGCCGGCATGGACCCGATCCTCGCCTACCGCCTGGTGAAGCTCCTCCAGCCCAAGATTCCGACCACGGCCCGCAAGATCCTCCGCTACGAACATGATCTGGCTGCCGCCTGCGCCTACATGGTGCGCCGCGGCATCAAGGCCGACGTGCCGTACATCGAGGAGTGCGCAGCCGAGCTGGCTTCGACGGAGCACCAGTACAAGAACATCGCGGCGAAGCTCGGACTGGAGAACATCAACAGCCCCAAGCAGGTCGGAGCGGCAGTCATCAGCCGGGGCATCATCCCGACTGAGACGACGCCAACCGGACAGCCCAAGGTGGACGACCACCTTCTCAAGGCCCACCTGGACGACCCGCTGTGCGAGGCCATCTACCGAGGTAAGAAGGCGGCAAAGGCCCGCGCCACATGGTTCGACAACGCTTTGGCCAACCGAGATGCGGAAGACCGGCTGCACGCCGATATCCGCTCGATGGGCGCAAGGACGGCTCGGATGGCGATTTCTGGAGCTATACCGGCGCAGACTTTTCCCTCCGGAGACTCGTTGGTCAGGCGCGGGTTCATAGCCGATCCGGGAATGGTCATCTGCGCGGTGGACTACAAGGCGCAGGAGCTTCGAGTTCTGGCAGCCCTGTCAGGAGACAAGGCGATGAAGAAGGCTTTCCGCGAGGAAGCCGACTTGCATCAGATCACCGCGGATGCCGCCGAGGTGGACCGTAAGACGGGGAAGATGACCAACTTCCTCACGGTGTACGGGGGAGGGCCGGCCGCGCTGATGAGCCAGGCTGGCGTCACCCGGGAAGTCGCTGAACGAGCCATCAAGGGCTTCTTCAAGGTCTTCCCCGGCGTCGAGCAGTACTCCGAGGAACTCCAACGTGAAGCGCGCCGGAAGGGCTACATCACCACGAACACGGGCCGACGCCTGTACGTAGACAAGCGGCGCCCATATGCGGCCCTGAATTATGCCGTGCAAAGCGCTTCAAGGGATGTCACCGGTCGAGCCATCCTCCGACTTATGGAAGCCGGGTTCGGAGAATTCATGCTCCTCCCGGTTCACGATGAGGTGATCTTCCAGTTCCCGGAGGAGCACGCACTGAGGGCCACAGAAAAGGCCGCTCAGATTATGAAGGAAACCCTGAGCGGCGTACTCATCGACACGGATGTGTCGGTGTACGGAAAGAGCTGGGGTTGCGGATATATGGCCGTAGGTCAGGTCTGCGACCTCTGCGGAGTCATCCACAACGAAATGGAGTTGGCGGCATGAGCGAGATGGACGGCTTCGAGGAACTGATCGGCGATTTCGCCAAGGAGATGGAGAACAAGGCCCTGGAGCAGGTTGCGAGCACGGCCTTCAAGGCTGCCCGCCTCTGCGGCCTGGTCATGAAGGAAGCCAAGGAATGGGGGGTCCCGAAGGGTCTAGCCGAAGGCATGGCCGCCGACCTGTGGCAGATCGTCATGATTCCGGCCGAGTCCGAGAGCGTGGAGGCCGGCGAGTGAGCTACGCGGACTACTACGTTGAAGGCGATGAGTGTGGATACACCGCCCTCATTCATGACCCCTCCGGAGAAACCGTGGCCGAAGGCGGCTGCACCTGCTGTGCGGGCAACGAGGTCACTCTTCAGGCGCTAATCGACTCTGCTGACTACGACCAGAAGAAGCGGGAGGCCACCAAGTGATCCGATACCTGCGTTTCACGTCTCCGGTCTGCGTCACCTGTAAACGCATGAAGCTTCTGGTAGCGCAGGAAGCGATTACGGCCGATCTGCATAACCAGGTCAGCTTGTAAAGACTGCCTGAAGCTCATCAAGTCTGCTGGGGTCCGTCGGATCGTGCACCCGGGTCGCGAAAAGGTTGTCGAGGTTCATCTTCGGTCGGTAGGCTAGGCCCTAGTTGGGCTGTGACACTACAGCTATGGTCTGCCTCATCGCTTGGAGCGCTCGTGGAAATCGTGCAGGTCGTCCGGCTTACAGTCGAGGGTGACACCTACGAGGGCGAGGTCGATGACCTCGAAAAGGTGAAGCGCCTCACCGAGCTGGAAGAGGCATACAGCCAGAGTAGGGAGGCCCTCTTGGAAGCCCTCCAGGAGTACGGGATCGGCGTGGCGAGCTCCGCAGGCCCCTCGTTCACCGCTAGGCCGGCCTCCCCGAAGAAGGGCGGAGCATCATCCGGCCCTGACGCCGCAGACGTGAGGGCCTGGGCCGCGACGCTTACCAACCCGGTGCTCCCCCTGTCTGCGCAGGGCCGCATCCCCGCTTGGGTCAACGTGGCGTACGAGCAGAAGCTCAAGGGCGCTGTGCTCGAAGAGGCCGTTCAGCAGCACGCCTCCCCTGACTTCCTGAAGAAGTACCAGGAGGCGAACAAGAAGAAGAAGTGATCTTGGCAGTTCGAAGGCCCCCTCTCCGGAGGGGGCCTTCGCCATGTCCAGCATGACTTACAGGACCCTCAGCGCCGGGCGTACTCTGCGGATATGAGTACCGCAGGCGAGCGTTTGAAGGCTGCCCGCAAGTGGCGGGGGCTGGGACAGGAAGCGTTGGCGCGAGAGTCCGGTGTCAGCGTTTCAGTGATTCGACAACTCGAACAGGGGGCGCGAGAGACGGCCCGCACGGAGACGTGGCGCAAGCTGGCTTTTGTGCTGCAAGTGCCCACCATGCGTCTGTCTGACGGACTAGACGAGCAGGGTCCGCACGAGGACACCGTGGAAGAGTGGACGGCCGTTAGCGAGGCCCTGCACGCCCCTCCAGGTCGTCTGACTGCCGAGGAAGGCGAGCCGCCGACGGTCGCCGGCGTCAGGGCCGTCGTAGACGAGGCTCTGCCCTATTTCTCTGGTCAGTTCGGGAAGCTGGCCCGAGTCCTGCCCGGGATCCTTCGCGACGCGGCGGACCTTGGGGAGGAGGGCCAGGCGCTACGTATCCGAGTGCTCCAGCTTGCTGGCTGGTCCTTGACGGCAACCCGGCAGTGGGACTTGGCCGAGGACGCGCTAGAGAGGTCCCTGGACCTGGCGACGGACCGCATCCAGGCCGCTGAGACGGTTGACTGCCTGACGTGGCTATACCTTCGCAGGGGCGAGCTGGACCGATCGCGGGACGTCGCGATCCGGTGGGCCGATGACCTGGAACCGGTAAAGATGCGGAAGGCGACACCGGACGAACTCTGTGCTTGGGGCCGGATGTTGCTGCGGGTATCAGCGTCGGCGATCCGGGACAACCGGGGTGGCGAAGCATCGTCGGCCATGAAGTGGGCGGGGGTCGCAGCCAAGGCCCTGGGCGAGGAGCACAAGCCGTCGCCCTATGTCTCGCTGAAGACCTTCGGCCCAACGACGGTGGCGTTGAAGGTGATCGAGAACGCTGCGGTCACCGACCATCCGGACCAGGTGCTGCGGATGGCCAAGCGAGTGCCCCGCGGCGCTGTCATGCCGACTGCGAGCAACATGAACCGTCATCAGCTCGACGTGGTGGACGCGCAGGCTAAGACCGGCGACTACTCGGGCGCGGTACAACGCTTGCTGAAGGTCAAGAAGAAGTACCCGGAGTGGCTAGGGAACCAGCGCTACGCGAGTGACGTGGTGACACGCATCGCGGAGAACCGGCGACTGATTACCCCAGAGCTGCGAGAGGTCGCGACCGTCGTCCGTGTGAACCTCTAAACGATCACTCGTGGTAGTTCCGCGCGGCGGGGTGCGGAACTACCACAGACACGCAACTCCCACCTCCCTAACCTCGTGGCCACGCTGACGATTCGAGGGACGGCGAGGCGTCATGAACGGCACGACTAGCACTGCCGAGTACAAGGTGGACCGCGCGGGGAACGTCGGGGCGGTCAAGCGCCACGACGATGGGACGCTGTGGATGCGCCCGCCGCAGGGCGGGGTCGAGTGGCACGTGGAGGCCGGGGAGCTGCGCGACCCGACGCCCAGGGAACTGCACCGCGCTCGTGTGCTCGGTTCCCCGGTCGGGACGGTGCAGCCGTGATGGGTTTCCCGCCCGCAATCGACTTAGGGCTTCGGCCGGCACCCGTGCACGGCTGCCAGATCTGCATACGTGCCGCCGCGTGGCGGGCCGCGTATGAGACCGGCCGGGGGGCACCCCACGGGTACGCGGACCTGGCGGCGGCCTCCGGCTGCTCCCAGGAGATCCGCAACCACCCCCACGAGCCTCGTGTGTTCGCGCTGCCGATCGCACCCCCTACGGCGGTGACGGAATGAGCGTGCGCGCACAGGTGCGTCGGGTCTGGTACAAGATCACGTCTCACCCGGACGTGCCGGCCCGCGTGTCGGGGTCCTGCCTCGGGGAGAACTGTAAGTGGTCGCTGGCACCGACCGCCGAGACTATGGCGGCCGGTGAGGAAATGATGAAGCATACCGCCGCGACCGGTCACAACCGGTTTCAGCGCTTCATCGAGGACGAGGCGGTTGTCTCCCTCACGGAAACGGGCGAGAGGATGCGCCGCACTCTGCGCAACGACCGCGAGCTGGTGGAGAAGCCCTACGCGAAGTCGGTCCTGGCGGCCAGGGCCAGAACCCAGCAGCGGGCCGCGGAAGTGGCCGCCGAGCACGCGAGGGCCGAGTGATGAAGGTCGCCGCCGCAATGCTGTGGGTGACGTTGTGGGCCTTCCTGGCCCTGTGGGCGATCATGCCGAGGCGCAACGGCCCCTGATCTCCTGGCCCCCGGTGAGGCCCGCGTGGGCCCGCCTCTGCTTCGGAGTGCAGGCGGGTGCGACAGCGGTCCCGTCCCAGCCGGGGGTCAGGTGCAAGTCTCTGCTCCGCAGCGCATCTATGACTTCCTGCTCCCGGCCGGTGAAGCGGCCCGGTAAGGAGCGGGAGACAACGGCCCGGCCGGCCGCACGCCCCGTGAAGCGGAGACGGTCGGTCGGGTCCACCACCGCTCTTCCGGCTGCACGAGGGACAGCCGGAAGGCCCCAAGACTCCGCCCGGTCGGATGGGACGTCACAATCTCGGCCGGGCGGGCCAAGAAAGGACGCAAGTGCACCACCTGATCTCGATCATCACCGGCAGCTGCGAGCGGTGCGGGGCCGACATCCTCAGCCCCGAGCCGGGGCAACGCTTCTGTGGCGGGTCGTACTGCCTCACCCCTGGCGGCGCCCACCCCTACTAGCCCCCAGCAAGGCACCTACTAGTGAGAAGGGACCACACGCGGGCGCCCGTTGCGGAACGATGCCTCATCAAGAGCGGGCGTGACGGACGGAGAAGGTGACCATGACGGAGTACGAGTACGAGATCCCCCGAAGGGGCCAGGTGCCCAACAAGATCGACGCACGCGCAAGGGCCCACCTGGGGGCGCAAGGCAAGCTGATCTGCAAGGTGTGCCACTCACGGCGGGTGTCCGTCCATGACCAGGGCACGTTGGGTGTGCTGATCATGTGCGAGGAAGATTCCTGCCAAGCGGCGCACACGATCTTTCGATCGTGAGGAGAAGGCATGACCTGCACTGCCTGCAACAGTAGCAACGTGACTGTCTACCCGCAGGAAGACGGCTCGGCATACTGCGAGTGTGGCGACTGCGGTGTTTCGTTCACGATCAACCCGTAAAGACGGCCCCGGTCGGCGTTCAGGAGAACGCCGACCGGGGCTTCGTCTAGGGGGTTAGTTCATTTCACGCAAGTTGGGATGTGACTTGCACGCCCTTCGGGGCGGGCTGCTGGATGATGCCAGTCTCGTAGAGCGACTTCGGGATCTTGGTTGAGCCGAACTGGGCCTCGACGACCTTGGCCATGTCCGGATCATCGAGCAACGCAGGCTTGGTCCAGTGCGGTGGGACGTTGTACGAGACCGTCACCCAATCGTCTGTGTCGGCGCCCGCGACGCCAGCCGTCTTCGCCAGCTCTTGCAAGTTTCCGAGGTGGACCACGACTCCCATCTCTTCCATGCCGGTCAGGGCAGGATGGAAGACCAGGATCTTGACATGGTTGTCCAAGAGGTACTGACGTCGTTCACCCTGCTTCATGCCATTCCACACGTCCAGCCATCCTCGGCCGGTCTCTCGGATCTCGACCTTGGCCGGGACAGAGGGCTTCTCGCCCAGGGCCTTCTTGCGGGCCTTGAGCGTCTTCAGGCGCTCGCGGTACTCGTCCTCTTCGTCATCCCAGTCGCCTGCCTCGAACTGCCGACGGAGGCGCGTGATGCGCTTCTCCACGTCGGCTATCTCTGCCGCGTGGTCCTCGCCAGCGATGGTTACCTTCTCGTACTCCTTGTGGTCTGCGAACCGGTCCTTGATCGTGTCCGTGAAGAACTCCTCGAAGAACTCGGAGTCGATCTTCGACTTGTACTCGCACTTCTCGCCGTAGTGCTGCGTCTTGCCTCGGCACCGGTAGTGGTCGTACCGATAGACCTTGCCCCGGCTGTGAACCGTGTCCCGGTTCCGGTACTGAGGCCCGAGGCAGTTTCCGCAGGCGGAGACGGTGGACAGCAGGGCGGCATCACCCCGCTCCCGCGTCGTCTTCTTCTCCTTGCCCTTCAGGATCTCCAGGACGGCCGACCATTCCCCGTAGGACAGGTGAGCCGTGTCCGTGAATAGCTTGTACTCGCCCGTGTCGTGGTCTTCCACAGGTTTACCTTTGTGTATCTGAATGCCAGCCATGGTCGGGCTCATCAGCATCCGCTTGAGCGGCGTGACATGCCAGGCCGAAGATTCCTGGTCGGCCCGCATGGAAACCGAGCCGAGCTGGTTCTCACGTACGTAGGCGGACCAGGACGGGATCTCCTGCTCACGCAGCTCACGAACCGCCTGGGAAATTGAGTACCGGGGAGCGCCAAGGAAGTTCATCGCCACGTTCCGCAGGATCGGGCTGAAGTAACCCTCCCCTTGCAGCGTCTTGTGTGCCGATGCCGCGTCCAGGACGGGTATGTACCCGGCCGGCAGCCAGCCACCCCCGTAGAAACCCTTCTCGCGGAGGTACTGCTGAGAGTCCATGATCCGCTTCGTGATCCTCTCCAGTTCCTTGGTCGCCATCGTCGCCTTCGCGTAGGCGATCATGCGGCCTTCAGGGGAGAGGATGTCGAACGAGGGGTCATCAATGATGATGAGGTTCTTGCCCCAGTCCATGATCTTCTGCACGAAGGCCATGAACTGAAGATCGTTACGGGACATGCGGTCCTGCGTCGAGACTGCTATTAGGTCCCACTGCTCGATGGCCTCCGGCTTGAGCCACTGTCCGAGCTTCGGTCGCTTCCAGGGTGCCATGCCACCGGAAACGGACCGATCCTCCACCTCTGCTACGACGTGATGGTTGCAATCGATGGCCCAGGTCCGGAGAACGTTCAGCTGTCGCTCGATGGAGGTGGACTTGTCTCCATCACGGCTCAGGCGCGCTGACAAGATCACGCGCTGTGGGGCAGGTGGTGTTGCATGGAACATGCTGACCATCTTCCTGCCCAAACCTCCATGACCAGGAGGTTCGGGCCTTAGTGACAGTAGGTGTGTTCCGAAACACGTTGGCTAGGTCCGGCGCCGAATCTCCGTTCGGGACCATCCGTGGAGCGAATGATCTAGCGCTCGCGCGGTGTCACGCGAGAGGATTCACGGCAACTTGAGCCAGGAGCGCGAGTCACGGACCATGTGCAGGCGTCCGGCACCTATCGGACGATCGGCACCACGAGAGGCACCACCCCGCCATGCTCACGAGGCGATCCACGACGCCCGAAACGGCCCCTGACCTGCAAGTTTCCAAGCCGCACACGTTTCGGATGTCCCTCCCAGTGGCGACAGCCCTGGTCATGGGCAACATCATCGGCGGCGGCATCTTTCTGCTGCCGGCTTCCGTCGCGCCCTTCGGCACGGTGAGCCTGCTGGCGTTCGGCGTCCTCACGGTCGGCGCCATCGCCCTGGCGCTGGTCTTCGGCCGGCTCGCCGAGCGCCATCCGCGCACCGGCGGCCCGTACGTCTACGCCCGTGAGGCCTTCGGCGACTTCGCCGGCTTCCTCTCCGCGTGGTCGTTCTGGACCATGACCTGGGTCAGCAACGCCGCCCTCGCCGTCGCGGGCGTCGGCTACTTCCACGTGCTGACCGGCGGCGGCTCGAAGTCCCAGGACCTGCTGGTGGCGCTGGCCATGCTCTGGCTGCCGGCCCTGGCGAACCTGGCGGGCACGCGCTGGGTGGGCGCCGTGCAGATGGTCTCCACGGTGATGAAGTTCGTCCCGCTGCTGTTCGTCGCGGTCATCGGGCTGTTCTTCTTCGACCCCGGCAACCTCGGCTCCTTCACCACCGGCGACGGCAACTGGACCGGCGGGCTGACCGCCTCCGCGGCGATCCTGCTGTACAGCTACGTGGGCGTCGAGTCCGCCGCGATGAGCGCCGGCGAGGTCCGCGACCCGGAGCGCAACGTCGGACGGGCCAGCGTGCTCGGCACCATCGGCGCGGCCGTCGTCTACCTCCTGGGCACCCTCTCGGTCTTCGGTTCCGTCCCGCACGACAAGCTGGTCACGTCCACCGCCCCGTTCTCCGACGCGGTCAACGTGATGTTCGGTGGCGAGTGGGGCGGCACGCTGATCGCCGCCTGCGCCGTGATCTCCATCGTGGGCGCGCTCAACGGCTGGACGCTGATGAGCGCCCAGGCCCCGTACGCCGCCGCCGAGGACGGGCTGTTCCCGGCCGTCTTCGCCAGGAAGCGGCGCGGGGTGCCGACGTTCGGCGTGCTGACCGCCACGGTCCTCGCCACGCTGCTGACGGTCTTCAACTACACCACCGGGGTGGCCGGGGTCTTCGAGATCCTCGTCCTGATCACGACCTTCTCGGCGACCGTCCCGTACCTGCTGGCCGCCGCCGCGCAGATGTACTTCCTGCTGACCGGCCGGCGCGACAAGGTCCGCCCGGCCCGGTTCACCCGGGACATGGTGCTCGCGCTCGGCGCGTTCGCCTTCTCCTTCTGGCTGGTCGCCGGTGCCGGTTACGCGGCGGTCTACCAGGGCGTGCTCTTCCTCTTCACCGGCATCATCGTCTACGTCTGGCTGGCGGCCCGCCGCCCGGCGGGGGAGACCGCCGGGGCTGCGGAGACCGCCGGGGCTGCGGAGACCGCCGGGGCGGCGGAGCCCGGAGCGCCGGCCGCGGCCGCCGTGACCGCCGCCGAAACCGCCGAGCCCGCCGGGGCCGTCAAGCGGTGATGCCACCGTCGAGGACGAGGTCGGCGCCCACGGTGTAGCCGGCCTCGTCCGAGGCGAGGTGGAGCACGGCCGCGGCGATCTCGTCCGGCGTGCCCGCCCGGCCGACCGGCACCTCTCGGCTCATCCGGTCGGCCTTGTCCAGGGAGGACTCGCCGGGCCGGGTGGACATCGGGGTCTCCACGGGCCCGGGGCTGACGGCGTTGATCCGGACCCCGTCGCCGATGTGGTCCAGCGCGGCGTTGCGGGTGAGCGCGGAGACCGCGGCCTTGCTGGTCGCGTACGCGCCGAGCCGGCTCAGCCGCATGTGCGCGCCGAGGTTCGACGAGATGTTCACGATCGCCCCGCCGCCGTGCTCCCGCATGTGGCCGATCTCGTACTTCATGGACAGCCAGATCCCCTTGAGGTTGGTGCCCATGAGCAGGTCCCAGTCCTCCTCGTCCATGTCGGCGACCTTGGCCGGGGTGGTGAGCATGCCGACGTTGTTGACCGCCACGTCGAGCCCGCCGAAGCGCGCGACGGTCCGCTCGACGAGGTTCCGTACGTCCTCCGCCCGCGTCACGTCCGCGGTGATCGCGACGGCCTCGCCGCCCTCGGCCTCCACGTGAGCGACGGTCTCCTTCAGGGGCCCTTCCCGGCGGCCGGCGACGACGACCTTGGCGCCCTCGCGGGCGAAGGCGAGCGCGATGGCCTGGCCGATGCCGGTGCCGCCGCCGGTGACGAGGACGGTCTTGCCGGTGAAGCGTGCGGTCATGGGGACGACTCCTCGAAGATGACGAAAACGATGAATAAAAAGAACAGTCGTTCTTGAATAAGGGCATGGAGAGTCCGGCCGATGACGAGCGTCGGTGGACGCCGGTCGTCGCCGGCCGCTCCCGCCCCGGGTGGGTCAGTCCAGCAGGGACAGCGCCTGGTCGGCCGCGTCCCGCAGCCGGGGGGATCCGGCGGGCGCCGCCTTCCCCACGACCCGCATGCCCTGCATGAGTACGAACAGCATCCGCGCGAGCCCCGCGGGGTCCCGCCCGGCGGGCAGCTCGCCCTGGGCCCGGGCCCGCAGCAGCGCCGAGGTCAGCGCCGTCTCCATGCCGTCCCAGCTCCGCTCCACACGCCGGCCCGCGTCCGGGTCGCGCGGCGCCAGCTCCACCGCCGTGTTGGTGATGAAGCAGCCGCGCCGCAGCTCGTCGCAGGCCGACTCGTCGGCGAAGCGGCGGATCAGCGCCCGTACCGCGGGCAGCGCCGGGCCGGGCCGCGACAGCTCCTCCAGGACGGTGGACTGCTCGCCGTAACGCTCCAGCGCCTTCAGGTACAGCTCGTGCTTGTTCCCGAACGTCGCGTAGAGGCTCGCCCGCGCCACGCCGAGGTGTTCGACGAGGTCCGCCATGGACGTCGCCTCGTAGCCGCGCTCCCAGAACAGCTCCAGGGCCGACTGAAGGGCGGCGTCGGGGTCGAATTCCTTTGTCCTGGCCACGTGATCAAGGTAGCGGTATCTGGAACGGTCGGTCAAGAAAGAATCCGCCGAGAGGCCGAGAGGGATCCTGGTCATGTGTGGTGAATCCACTCGAACAGGCTCATGTGGTCAATGCGTGTATGGGGAATGAATCCGGGCAGGAGCCCGTTGTTCCCCCGAGTAAGGCGAATGAGCGCACGCATCGCGTCATGACGGCCGTAAGGCGACGTGACGTCCGTAAGAACCGCAAGAATCGAGTGTTCGTGAGCATGGTCCCCACCATCACCCTCAACAACGGCGTCGAGATGCCCCAGCTCGGCTTCGGCGTCTGGCAGGTCCCGGACGCCGAGGCGACCGCGGCCGTCGCGACCGCCCTGGAAGCCGGATACCGCAGCATCGACACGGCGGCCGTGTACGGGAACGAGGAGGGCACGGGCAAGGCCCTCGCCGCGTCGGGCATCCCCCGCGCCGAACTGTTCGTCACGACGAAGCTGTGGAACAGCGCCTCCGAGACCTGGACGCGCGACAACGTCCTGCGGGAGTTCGACGCCTCGCTGGACAAGCTCGGCCTCGACCAGGTCGACCTCTACCTGCTGCACTGGCCGCGCGCCTTCCGCGACGACTACCTGACGATCCTGCGGACCTTCGCGGAGATCGCCGCGAGCGGCCGGGCCCGGGCGATCGGCGTCTCCAACTTCCAGGTCCCGCACCTGGAGCGGCTGCTGGACGAGACCTCCGTCGTCCCCGCGGTCAACCAGATCGAGCTGCACCCCAACCTCGCCCAGGCCGAGCTGCGCGCCTTCCACGCGCGCCACGGCATCACCACCGAGGCGTGGTCGCCCCTCGGCCAGGGCAAGGGCCTGCTGGAGGACGCCACGATCGCGGGCATCGCCGCCAAGCACGGCCGGACGCCCGCACAGATCGTGCTCCGCTGGCACCTCCAGCTCGGGAACGTGGCCATCCCGAAGTCCGTGACCCCCTCGCGGATCCGCGAGAACCTCGACGTCTTCGGCTTCGAGCTGGACGCCGACGACCTCCGGGTGATCGCCGGTCTCGACAACGGCACCCGGCTGGGCCCGGACCCGGACGAGTTCGACCAGTACTGATCCGCTCCGGCGGTGGATCCGCCGGGCCGTCACCGGTCCGGCGGGTCCGTCATGGGCCCGCCCGGGGCACGCGGTGATCCGGCGGGTCCGCCATGAGACCGGCGCGCCTGCCACGGGTCCACCCCGTCCACCCTCTCCGTCACATCCGTCACGGATCCGCCAGGTTCCGTCGAACGGGCGCGTACCGGCCGCGGGTACCCCGGGCCCAGAGCCCCGGGCCCCGCGACCGACGCCGCACCGCCCCCTCCCTAGACTCCAGGTCATGCAGTTCGCACCTCCCTGGACACCGCCGACCGACATCGAGCGGAGGCTCTACGAGTCGACGGCGCGCGGGGACTGGGACGGCCAGATCGGCGCGCTCGCCGAGGCCGGCCTGTTCGTGGGAGTGGCGAGGGCCGAGGCGGACGGCCTCGTACCGCCCGCGCCGCTCGCCCCCTACCGCGACCCGGTCAGCGGCAAGCGCGCGCTGCCGGTGCTGACCCGCGGCGCGCTGCCGCCCTGGCGCCCCGACTGGGTCTTCCAGCGGACCTCGCTGGCCGAGCTCGCCCAGGAGTGGCCCCACGACAAATGGTGGCTGGCCGTGAACCCCGGCCTGCCCGGCGGCACGGCCGTACCGGCCACCCCGCTGGACCGCGAGGCCTGGCTGGAGGTGTGCGCGGAGACCCCGCGCCCCGCCGGGGGACGGCTGGTGACGAGCCTCGCCGGGCCCCTGCACGGACCGCTCGCCCGGGGCCTGGCCTGCGGCGCGCCCCTCGCCGTGGCCGAGGCGGTGCCCTGGAACGTCCTCGGCGCGGTCCACCACGACTACGACGCCGACCGCGCGGCCCTGCGCGACACCTGGGGCGTCACCGACCCCACCGGCTGGCGATGGCTGACGGACCGTCTGCTCGCCGGGGAGGGCCCGGGGCGCGAGGCGGAGTTCGCGCTGCGGGCTCGCGAAGGCATGGCGGAGCACGAGGGCCGGGTGCCGGACACGGACCGGTGGCGGCAGTCCGTCACGCACGTCCTGCTGCACCGCGCCGCCTCCCGCGAGGAGGTACGCGCCCTGGACGACGTCGTCGTCCGCGTCGCCGGGTTCGAGGAGCGCCTCCGCCGGGACGGGCTGCTGCCGCCGGACGGCCGGGCCTGTTCGGCGGTGGCGTACGACCACGGGTGCGCGGTCGCCGTCGCCCGGCTGGGCCTGGCCGCCCGCTACTGCGACCCGGCGGAGGCCGAACGGATCGTCGTGGAGGCGGGCGTCCGCAGCGCTGCGGCGTACCCGTCGTGGCAGGCGTTCTCCGCCGGCTTCCTGCTGGGCCGGGCGCTGCGCTCCGGCGAGGAGGAGCCCGGCCGGACGGCGCTGCTCGCCCACCGGGCGCTCGCCGCCGACCCGGGCAGCCCCTGGCTCAACATCACCTGGTCGTGACGGCCCCGCGAACGGGCGCGCGGGCCGGCGGGCGCGCACAATCGGCGGGTGGATGCAGCGATCGCCCTGTTCACCGCGGATCTGCGGCTGCGTGACAACCCCGTACTGCGCGGCGCCGTGCGCGCCGGGCGGCGGGTCGTGCCCCTCTTCGTCGTCGACGACTACCTCGCCGCGACGGGCTTCGCCGTGCCCAACCGCGCCGCGTTCCTGGCCGGCTGCCTCGCCGACCTGGACGCGGGGCTGCGCGAACGGGGCGGCCGGCTGGTGGTGCGGCGCGGGGACGTGGCCGAGGAGACCTGCCGGGTGGCCGCCGAGACGGGCGCCGGGGAGGTGCACCTCGCGGGCGGCGTCAGCGGCTTCGCCCTGCGCCGCGAGGAGCGGCTGCGGGCCGCGCTGGAGGCGGACGGGCGCGGGCTGCGCGTGCACGACGCCGTGATCACGGCGGTCGCCCCGGGCGCCGTGCTGCCCGCGGGCCGGGACCACTTCGCCGTGTTCACCCCGTACTTCCGCCGCTGGTCCGCCGAGGCGCTGCGGCCGGTGGCCGACGCCCCGCGCGCCCTGCGGGTGCCCGAGGTGCGCTCGGACCCGCTGCCCTCGGCGGCCGCCCTGACCGGCCGGGAGGGCCCGCGCTCACCTGCCCTGCCCGAGGGCGGCGAGCGGGCGGGCCGCCGCCGCTTCGACGCCTGGCGGCGTGGCGGGATGGCGCGCTACGCCGACCGCCACGACGATCTGGCGGGCGACGCCACGTCCCGGCTCTCGCCGTACCTCCACTTCGGCTGCCTGTCGCCGGTGGAGCTGGTCACCCGGGCGCGGGCGGCGGCTCCGGGGGAGGGCGCCGAGGCGTTCGTACGGCAGCTGGCCTGGCGCGACTTCCACCACCAGCTGCTGGCCGCCCGCCCGGACGCGTCCTGGCACGACTACCGCCCCCGGCACGACCGCTGGCACGAGGACGCCCGCGAGCTCGCGGCGTGGCGGGAGGGCCGTACCGGCTACCCGGTGGTCGACGCGGCGATGCGGCAGCTGGCCCACGAGGGCTGGATGCACAACCGGGCCCGGCTGCTCGCGGCGAGCTTCCTCACCAAGACCCTGTACCTCGACTGGCGCGCCGGCGCCCGCCACTTCCTCGACCTCCTCGTCGACGGGGACGTGGCGAACAACCAGCTCAACTGGCAGTGGGTGGCCGGCACCGGCAGCGACACCCGGCCCAACCGTGTCCTCAACCCACTGACCCAGGCGAAGAGGTTCGACCCGCGGGGGGAGTACGTGCGCCGGTGGGTGCCGGAGCTCCGCGGGGTGGAGGGCCGGGCGGTCCACGAGCCGTGGCGGCTGCCGGACGGGGGTGGCGGCGGATACCCGGGGCCGGTGGTGGATCCGGGGGAGGGGGCGGGGCGGTTCCGGAGGGGGCGGGGGCTGGTGTGAGGGGGGTTGTTCCCCGCCCCGCCCCTTCCCGAATGTCCTCAAACGCCGGACGGGCTGAAATCAGCCCGTCCGGCGTTTGAGGACACCGCGCGGAGCGCGGAAAGAGGGGGCCCGGGGGCTTGCCCCCGGTTACGGGAAGGGGCGGGTAGGGGACTAGGCCCCGCGCGGCGGCACCCCCGTCAGGGATAAGCCGCCCCCACGCGGACAGAAGTCGAGAAGCGCGCGCCCGACCATCCGTACAGCCGAAGGAGACGGCGATGACGACGGAAACGACGAACCCATCCCTCCCCGCCGGACCGGCCGGCAAGAGCGACAGCACCACCGGCGTGGGCACAGGGACAGGCACAGGCACACGCACCGGCACCACCGTCCAAGCCAGCACCCCCGGCGTGCACACCCCCGCCGCCACCCGCGGCCGGACCACCATCGCCGACGGCGTCGTGGAGAAGATCGCCGGCCTGGCCGCCCGCGAGGTGCCCGGCGTGTACGCGCTCGGCGGCGGCTTCGCCCGCACGCTGGGCGCGGTGCGGGAGCGGGTGCCGGGCGGCCGGTCGAACGTCACGCGCGGGGTGAAGGTCGAGGTGGGGGAGCGGCAGACGGCCGTGGACCTCGACCTGGTGGTGGCCTACGGGGTGCCGATCACGGAGGTCGCGGGCGAGGTGCGGGAGAACGTGATCTCGGCCGTGGAGCGGATGACGGGCCTGGAGGTGGTGGAGGTCAACGTCGCGGTGGTGGACGTGCGCCTGCCGGACGACGAGGAGCCGCAGGAGAGCGAGGCGCGCGTGCGGTAGGTGGGCCCGTAACCGGGGGCTCCGCCCCCGGGCCCCCTTCCGCGCTGACGCACGGTGTCCTCAAGCGCCGGACGGGCTGAAATTCAGCCCGTCCGGGGGCACCTCCCAGCGGTAGCCGGGGCAGCTTGAGGGCCGGGCCCGGGGCGACGCCCCGTCGCGCGGCGCGGCCGCACGTCGGCCGCGGCGGAAGGGGCGGGGCCGGGGAGAGCCCCGCCCGGCCGCCGCCTCACCTCACGGCCGAGCGCTCAGCGCCCTCCATGCCCCGCCGCGATCGCCTCGATCCGCCGCGCCAGTTCCACGTCCAGACCGGTCACCTTGCCGCCCGCGCTGTGCGTGTTCACCGTCAGCCGCACCGTGTTGTAACCGAGCATCAGATCCGAGTGGTGCCCCAACTCCTCCTGGATCTGGGCGATATGGATCACCATGGCCGCCGCCTGGAAGTGGCCCTCGAAGGAGTACGCACGGCTGATGGCGTCGCCGTCCGTGGTCCAGCCGGGCAGTTCCTGGAGGCGGTCCTCCACGTCCTTCTGGGAGAGCGGTTCGACGGCCATGGGTGTCCCCTTCGTCGTGGATGCCGGTGGCTCCAGCGTCCCACGCGGCGGGGGCGCTTTCGCGCCATTGTGCGCGGCGCCGGGTCGCGCGTCGGATGCGCTCTTCCGGGCTCAGGGTGACACTCCTATGCTCCTGCGGCCGGAAGGGCAGGCGTTACCGACGGTAGGGGTTGGTATGAGCGGTACGGGCAGCACGCGCAGAGGATTCATCGGCGGGGCCGCGGCCGTCGCGGGCACGACCGCGCTCGGCACGACGGCACTCGGCGGCAGGGCCGCCGCCGCACCCCGCGGAGCGTCCGGCGGCCGGACCGTCGCGGTGCTCGGCGGCGGCGTCGCGGGGCTCACGGCAGCGCACGAACTGGCCGAGCGCGGCTTCCAGGTGACGGTGTACGAGAAGAAGTCGCCGGGCGGCAAGGCCCGCAGCATGGACGTGCCCGGCAGCGCCCGGGGCGGCCGCAGACCGCTGCCCGGCGAGCACGGCTTCCGCTTCATCCCCGGCTTCTACCGCAACCTGCCGGACACCCTGCGCCGCATCCCGTTCCCCGGCAACCCCAACGGCTGCCACGACAACCTCGTGGCCTCCAGCGAGGTCCTGTTCTCCCGCATCGGCCACGAGGACATCCGCCTGCCCTTCCGCAGCATCGGCAAGCCGCCGCCCGTCCTCACCCCGGACGCCCTGCTCCGCGCGCTGACCGGTTTCCTCGACGCCTTCGGGAACATCCCGGCCCACGAGGTCGCCTACTTCGCGAACCGGCTGCTCGTCTGGTTCACCAGCTGCGACGCGCGCCGGCTCGACCGCTGGGAGCGGGTTCCCTGGTGGGACTTCATCAAGGCCGCCCGGATGTCACCGAACTACCAGCGGCTGCTCGCGATCGGCATCACCCGCAACATCGTGGCGACCAAGGCGGAGGTGGCCAGCACCAGGACGGTCTGCAACGTCACCGAGGCGTTCCTCTACAACATCCTGGGCCGCGGCGCCGACGGCGAACCCGACCGGGTGCTCAACGCCCCCACCAACGAGGCCTGGATCGACCCCTGGGTCACCCACCTGAAGTCGCTGGGCGTCACCTTCCGCGTCGGCTGGCCCGTACGGGACCTGGGGATCGACGGCGGCCGGATCACCGCGGCCGTCGTCCAGGACCCCTCCGGCGCCCGCCACTCGGTGACCGCCGACCACTTCGTCTCGGCGATGCCGGTCGAGCACGCCCGTACGACCTGGAACGCGTCCGTACGGGCCGCGGACCCACGCCTGGCCCGCTGCGACGACCTCCAGACGGACTGGATGACGGGCATCCAGTTCTATCTGACCGAGCCCACGCCCATCGTCCACGGGCACATCAACCACATCGACTCGCCCTGGTCGCTCACCGCCGTGGGACAGGCCCAGTACTGGTCCGGGCGGAACTTCCGCGCGGACTACGGCGACGGCGCGGCCGCCGACTGCCTCTCGGTGGACGTCTCCGAGTGGGACAAGCCCGGCATCCTCTACGGCAAGAAGGCCAAGGACTGCACCCGCGAGGAGGTCGCCCGCGAGGTGTGGGCGCAGCTGAAGGCCGGCTTCAACGACACGGGCCGGACGGTCATCAGCGACTCCAAGCTGCACTCCTGGTTCCTGGACCCGGCGGTCGAGATCGGCGTCCCCCGGCCGACCAACGACGAGCAACTGCTCATCCACCCCGTGGGAACCTGGTTCAACCGCCCCGACGCCGCCACCGCGATCCCCAACCTCTTCCTCTGCGGCGACTACGTGACCACGGACGTCGACCTGGCGACCATGGAAGGCGCCAACGCCTCGGCCCGCGCCGCCGTGAACGCCCTCCTGGACGCCGTGGGCTCGCGGGCCGAACGGTGCACGGTCACCCCGCTCTACCGCGCCCCGGAGCTGGAGGCGGTCAAGGCGCAGGACGCCGTGCGGTACAGGTTGGGGCTGCGGAACGCGTTCGATCTGGGGTAGACGCTCTACTGTCCAGGCGTCGAGAAGGCGGTCTGGGCGTCCAGAAAGAGGCGTACGACCTTGGCTTCGGGGTCGTCCTCGGAACCGTAGAGGGACAGTGCCTCCTGCCAGACGATCCGGGCGCGGCCCGTCTCGCCCATGCCGTCCAGGGCGCGGCCGAGGAGGGCGAGCACGTCGGCTCGGCGCCGGTCACCGCTGGTGAGGGTGCCGAGCGCCTGTTCCGCGAGGTCGGCCGCGTCCGCCGGACACTTCTGCGCGAGCCGGATCCTGGTCATCCGGAACAGCGCCAGGCCCTCCCGCAGCCGCTGGTGCCATGTCTGAAAGAGGACCCGGGCCTCGTTGAGCGCGCGGAAGGCGTGCTCGGCGTCCCCGGCCCGTTCCAGGGCCAGCCCCAGGGCGTTGAGGGCGCTGCCCAGCTCCGGAGTGCCGCCTGGCTCCCGCAGGAGCACCACGCTGCGCCGGGCCTCCTCCACCGCGCGGTCGACCGTGCCCCCGGCAAGCAGCAGCCGGGAGAGGCTCGCTAGGGTGACGGCCTCACCCATCCGGTTCTCGTCGCGGCGGAACGCGTCGGCGGCCCTGCCGAGGAATTTCCCGGCCCGGTCCCGGTTGTGGTCGCGGCGGGCCAGCGAGCCCATCAGACGCAGAGTGTGCCCCAGCGAGAAGAGGTCCTGGACCGAGGCGGCGCACTTCTCGGCGCGTGCCGCCTCGACCGCCGCCCGCTCGATCCGCCCGGCGATCTCGTGCCCCCTGGCGAACAGATACCGCGCCCGCGCCTCGACGAGCTCCGCACCGCGCTCACCGGCGACGGTCGCGACGCTCCCGGCAGCCTCCGTGTGCCGCTCGGTGAACTCCCCGCCCTCCAGGACGTCACTGATCGCCCACAGCGTGTCCACCGCCCGGCGCAGGTCCGCGTCGGAGACCCCCGACGGGTCCGCCATGACGTCCTCCACGGCGGCGAGCACGTTCCCCGCCTCGGAGAAGAGCCACTCCAGAGCCTCCGCGCCGTCGTCGAAGGACAGCCCGAACCCGACCCCCGACGCCAAATGCTTCGGGCTCCGGTCCCCCGGACGCAACGTCATCTGTGCGACGGTCGCCGTGCACAGCTGGAAGCCGAGCAGCCGGGTGGCGGCCGCCCGCCGCTCCTCCGGGGGCTCGTCGCGCTCGGCGCAGGCACGGGCGTAGAGCCGGACCAGGTCGTGGAACCGGTAGCGGAGAGGCGCGGGGGACTCCAGGAGGCTGCTGTCGACCAGTGATTCGAGCAGGTCCTCGGTCTCGGCCAGGTCGTCCTCGGCCGACCCGGAGCCGAGCAGGGCAGCCGCTGCGTGCAGGGAGACGTCCGCCCCGGACGTGGTGCCCAGCAGCCGGAACGCGCGCGCCTGCGACGGCGTCAGCCGGCCGTACCCCAGCTCGAACGTGGCCTTCACGGCCGCATCGCCGGCCCGCAGTTCGTCGAGGCGCCTGCGCTCGTTCACCAGCTTCGCGGCCAGGGTGTCCACGGACCAGGAGGGGCGGGCCGCGAGTCGTGCCCCGGCGATCCGGACGGCCAGCGGCAGCCCGCCGCACGCCTCCACCACCTCCAGGGCCTCCTCGCGCTCGGCCGCCACCCGTTCCTCGCCCACGATCCAGGTGAAGAGGCCCAGTCCCTCCTCACGGTCCATCACCGGCACGTCGATCTGACGCGCCCCCGAGAGGCCGCCGAGCCGCGCCCGGCTCGTCACGATCGCGGCGCTGCCGGGCGCTCCCGGCAGCAGCGGCCGGACCTGCCGGTCGTCGCGGGCGTTGTCCAGGACGACGAGCGTGCGCTTACGGTCCAGCAGTGACCGGTACAGCGCGGACCGGGCGGCGAGTCCGCCGGGGACGCGGGCGGGGGCCACCCCCAGGGCCGGCAGGAAGTCGCCCAGCACCGCCGCCGGGTCCAGCGGGTCGGGGCCCGCGCCCTGGAGGTCGACGTACAGCTGCCCGTCGGGGAAGTGCTCGCCCACGGCGTGGGCGACGTGCAGGGCGAGCGTGGTCTTGCCCACCCCGCCGACGCCCGCCAGCACCGAGACGGCCGTCGCCGGGCGCTCCTCCGCCACCAGGACCCGGGTCAGCTCGCCGACCAGGTCGCCCCGCCCGCTGAAGTCCGGTACGTCCGCCGGGAGCTGCGCGGGGCGCACGGGGACGGGGCCGGGCTCGGGGGCGGCGGCCTCCTCGGCGGGCGGGTCGTGGTCCAGCCGGGTGTCGGCGTGCAGGATCCGCTGCTGGAGCTCCGACAGCGCGGGGCCCGGGTCCACGCCCAGCTCGTCGGCCAGCAGCCGCCGTGTGTCCGCGTAGACGGCGAGCGCCTCGGCCTGCCGCCCGCTCCGGTACAGGGCGAGCATGAGCAGCTCGCGCAGCCGCTCGCGCAAGGGGTGCTGGGCGGTGAGGGCCGTCAGCTCGGAGACGACCTCCGCGTGCCGGCCCAGCTCCATCCGCAGCTCGACGCGGGACTCGGTCAGCTGGAGCCGCCACTCCTCCAGACGGCTGCGCTGCGTCTCGGCGAACGGGCCGGGCAGGCCGGCGAGCGGCTCGCCGTCCCAGACGGCCAGCGCCTCGTCGAGCCGGGCCAGGGCCCGGACGGGGTCGCCCGAGGCGCGGGCGCGCTCGGAGTCCGCGACGAGGCCCTCCACGATGTCGAGGTCGAACCAGGCGTCCTGGAGGTGCAGGGCGTAGCCGCCGGACTCGCTGACGAGGATGTCCCCGTCGGCCCCGAAGGCCTTGCGCAGCCGTGAGGCGTAGGTGCGCAGGGCCGCCAGCGCCGCGTGCGGGGGTTCGTCCCCCCAGAGGTCCTCCAGTAACTCGGCGGCGGTGGCCGTGCGGTGGCCGCGCAGCAGCAGCGCGGCGAGCAGGCCGCGCTGCTGGGGGGACCCGGTGTGCAGGGGCTCCTCGCCGCGCCAGGCCCGCACGGGGCCGAGCACCGAGAAGCGCAGGCGGTCCCCGGCCGGCGGACGGCGGTGCGCCGGGACGCGCGCGGCGGCCGGGTGGCCTTCCCCGGTGCCGCCCGCGCCCTGCCGCACCGGGCCCGCGACCTCGCGGCCGACGCTCCGCAACGAGCTGTGGAGTGCCGCCCGCGCCCCCGGCGGCAGCTCCGCGGACGCCTCCAGGGCCTCCGCCGTACGGCCCGCGTGGTACAGGGCGAAGGACAGCTGGGTGCGGAAGCCCTCGTGCTCCGGGTACTCCTGGACCAGGGCGCGGAGTTCGGGGACGACCTCGGTGTGCCGGCCCAGGCGCAGGCGCGCGTCGATGCGCAGGGCCAGGGCCGCGCACCGGTGCCCCTCGATGTCCCGCAGCCGGTCCGCCATGCGGCGGCTGTGGCGCGGCACCCCGGCGAAGGCGGGCCCCCGGTACAGCAGCAGCGCCTGCCCGACCGCTTCCTGGCAGCGCTCGTACGCGCCGGCGTGGAGCTCCTCGCGGGCCGTGCCGAGCAGGTCGACGAACCGCTCGTGGTCGGTCGTCGTCACGTGCAGCACATAGCCGACCGGGTGCCGCTCCAGCGTGGCCATGCCCGAGCCGGGGCCGCCGGCCCGCTCGATCCTCTTGCGCAGCAGATGGACGTAGTTCTGCAACTGGGCACCGGCGTTGGCCGGCGGGCTGTCCCCCCACATGTCCTCGACGAGGGTCTCCGGAGGGACGACCCTGTGCGGCTCCAGCAGGAGGGCGGCGAGCAGGCTGCGCTGCCGGCCCGCCGAGGGCGTGACGTCGACCGCGTCGACGGTCAGGACGGGCGGGCCGAGGATGCTCGCCTCAGTCCTCATCGTGCCACCCGCCGCCGGTGACGAGCCGCTCCCGCTGCCTCAGCAGGGCGGGTGGCCGGAGGCCGTAGTCGCTCTGCCAGCGGTCGAGTTCGCCCGTGACCAGGTCGAGGGCGCGGGCGCGGGCGCCGGAGCGGCAGAGCGCCGTCGCCAGCAGGACGACGAGCGCCTCGTCGCCCGGGTGCTCGGCGTGCAGGTCCAGCAGATCGGCCGTCACCCGCGCCGTGGACCCCGCCGCCAGCAGGGCGCTCGCCCGGCGTTTGCCCGCGTCCAGGCGGAGGTCGGCGAGGCCGCGCCGGGCGCTCGTGAAGTACGCGGAGGGCGGGAGGTCCATGAACGGCTCACCCCGCCACAGGGACAGCGCGGTGTCGAAGAGCGCGGCCGCGCCCGCCGGGTCGCCGTCCGCCGCCGCGGCCTCCGCCCGCCGGCAGAGCTCCTGGAAGCGGGTGGCGTCGACGGCTTCGGGGTCCGTGTGCAGGACGTAGCTGACGCGGTCGGAGGGCTGTCCCGGATGGGTGACCAGGCGGGGCTCGGGTCCGTACGCGCCGAACAGCCGCCGGAGGTGGTGCACATGGACCTGGATGGCGGCGACGGCGGACGCCGGCGGTGGTCCCGTCCAGATCCGGTCGCGCAGGGCCGCGACCGTCACCGCCCGGCCCCGGGCGAGCAGCAGGGCGGCGAGGACCGCGCGCCGCTGGGGCGGGCCGAGGGGGACGGGACGGCCCGCGTGCTCCGCCGTCACCGGACCCAGCAGCCCGAACCGAAGTTCCGTCACTTTCGCCCCCCTTGGCCCTCGGCCCCCTGGCCGGCCGTCCGGCGCGCGGACGCGCCCGGCCCGCTCCCAAGGTAGCAGTCCGTTCAGCCGCCGTTAAGTGAGCGCAGAGCAAAGACAGAGCGCCGGGCGATCGCGCGTTTCTCAAGTGTTTATCGCGGCGTGGCACCATCACGGGAAAGCCTTCCGTGACGTGCCAGTCCGCGATGGCTCGGGCAGGGACCTTCCGGGGGTGGTAGCCCGGGGTCCCGCCTGTCCGTATGGGAATCGCACATCCACGCGCAAGAACTCCCGTTCGGGGCCGTGGTGTTGTGTGCGCTCTTTACGTACTGCCAACTCTGGTCCGCAGGTGCCCATTTGAGCTACCGTCGAATCACTCGCCGCGTCGTGGTGCGTGGATCCGGGACCTCCTACCAAGGCCCCTCCACGGATGCGCGCGCCTCTCGCGCCGAGTCGCAGGAAACCCGTCGGACTGGCACCGTCGCAAGGAGAGCGCTGACATGCATCCGAATCCAACCGTGTGGTGGCTGATGGCCGGGGTCGTCGTGGCCCTGGCCTTCTTCGTACTCGTGGGCTATCTGGCCAGGGTGCTGCGGGCGACACGTCGCCTGCCCGTCGTGATCGCCGCCATCGGCGGACTGATCGCGGCCCTGCCCGGAGTGCTGTACGCCCTGTACTACGTGGTGAACGCGACCACGGTGTGAGGCTGTAGCGCCTGGCGGCCGGCCGGGCCCCGTGCCCGGCCGGCCCGCCCTTGGGCGTCGTCGCTCCCGCCGCCGTCGTAGGCTCCGCGAGGCCGAAGTGGGCGCCGGCCACCCGGCGTTCGACGGCATCGCACGGGCGGTGCGTCCGGGACCGACGCCGATCGGACGGGTCAGCCGTTCGCCCCGCCCGGCGGCACGCCCTCGACCGACACCTCGTTCGCGCAGAGGACCCTGAAGTCCAGCCCGCCGAACGCCACATGCTGGCAGGCGCCGTCCGCCACCGCGTCCGTCAGGTCCAGCGGCCGCTCGTCGGCCACCGCCGCGGGCACGGCCGTCAGGACGACCGATCCGGCGAGCACACAACCTGCCATCACCTTGGCCCAAGGCTTCACGGTGCTTCCTCACGTCGAAGTCCAAGAGTGTCGGCCACCCTAACGACCGACCCGGGCGGTGGTTCCGCGAACGCGTGCGGACGGGGGAACGGCCCGGTGCGACGCCCTACCCCCGGCTCCGGTACAGCTCCTCCACCTCCCGCGCGTACACCTCCTCGACCACCTTCCGCCGCAGCTTCAGCGACGGCGTCAGCAGTCCCCGCCCCTCCGTGAACTGCCCGCCCAGTATCCGGAAGGCCCGGATCGACTCCGCCTGCGAGACCATCGTGTTGGCGGCCACCACGGCCCGCCGCACCTCGGCCTCCACGTCCGGGTCGCGGACCAGCGCCGACCACTCCGGCGCGGGCCTGCCGCGCATCCGCATCCAGTGCGTGACCGCCTCCTGGTCCAGGGTGATCAGCGCGCCGACGTACGGGCGGTCGTTGCCGACGACCACGCAGTGCGAGACCAGGGGGTGCGCCCGTACCCGCTCCTCCAGCGGGAGCGGGGAGACGCTCTTGCCGCCGGAGGTCACCAGGATCTCCTTCTTCCGCCCGGTGATGGTCAGATAGCCCTCCGCGTCCAGCGCGCCGAGGTCACCGGTGGCGAGCCAGCCGTCCCGCAGGACCGCCTCCGTCGCCTTCGGGTCGTCGAGGTAGCCGGCGAAGACCTGCCCGCCGCGCAGCCACACCTCGCCGTCGTCCGCCAGCCGCACGGACGTGCCCGGCACGGGCTGTCCGACGGTCCCGAAGCGGGTCCGCCCGGGCGGGTTGGCGACCGCGGCCCCGGTGGTCTCCGTCAGGCCGTACCCCTCCAGGACGGTGACCCCGGCGCCCGCGAAGAACAGCCCCAGCCGCCGGTCCATCGCCGAGCCGCCCGACATCGCGTGCCGCACCCGGCCCCCCAGCGCCTCGCGCACCTTCGCGTAGACGATCCGGTCGTAGAGCCGGTGCCGGCCGCGCAGCGCGGCGCCCGGCCCGGGGCCCAGGCCGAAGGCGCGCCGCTCCCGGGCCTCCGCGTAGCGCACCGCGACGTCGACGGCCTTCTCGAACGGCTCGCCGCGGCCCGCGCTCTCGGCCGTCCGCCGGGCCTCGGCGAACAGCCTCTCGAAGACGTACGGCACGGCGAGGACGAACGTGGGCCGGAACCCCCGCAGGGCCGGCAGCAGCTCGGCGGCCGTGAGCTCCGGCTGGTGACCCAGCTTCACCCGGCCGCGCACCGCCGCCACCTGCACCATCCGCCCGAAGACATGGGCCAGCGGCAGGAACAGCAGCGTGCCGGCCTCGTCGCCGGGACGGGAGCGGAAGACGGACCCGTAGCGCGCGACGACGTTGTCCGCCTCGGCCATGAAGTTGGCGTGCGTGAGCACACAGCCCCTCGGGCGGCCCGTGGTGCCCGAGGTGTGCACGACCGTGGCCGGGGACGCGGGCGTCACCGCCCTCCGGTGCCGGTGCACGACCTCGTCGCCGATCCGCTCGCCCGCGGCGGTCAGCGCCGCGACGGCCCCCGCGTCCAGCTGCCACAGCCGGGTCAGCCGCGGCAGCCGGTCGACGACCGAGCCGACGGTCATGGCGTGGTCCTCGTGCTCGACCACACAGGCGGTGACGCCCGCGTCGCGCAGGATCCAGAAGACCTGCTCGGCGGAGGCCGTCGGGTACAGCGGCACCGGCTGCGCGCCGATCGACCAGAGCGCGAAGTCGAAGAGGGTCCACTCGTAGCGCGTACGGGACATGACGGCGACCCGGTCGCCGAACCGCACACCCTCCGCGAGCAGGCCCTTGGCCAGCGCCAGGACCTCGTCCCGGAAGGCCGCCGCGGTCACGTCACGCCAGGCGCCGCCGGCGTCCCGGCGGCCCAGCGCGACCCCGCCGGGGTCCCGCTCCGCGCGCTCGAAGACGGTGTCCGCCAGGCCGCCGACGTGGGGGGACGTCACCAGGGGTGGGACGGTGAACTCGCGCAACTGGCCGCTCCTCCGTGCTCCTGGCGGCGTTCCGCACACGCCGCTCCGCACAGCGCGGTGACCGTACCCGATCCGGAACCACCCCGAACCCTTTTCGGCACCGCGCCCGTTCCGCTTCCGTGCGGATCCGGTGCCGCTCCCGCGTCGATTCCGTGCCGCTCCCGGCCCGGCCCCGCCGCTCGCGGCTCCTCGGCTCCTTCCGTCCCCCTTCCTACCCGCGTTCCGGCTCCGCCCCGCGTCCGTCCGGGAACTCCGGGCTCCCGGACCCGGCGGCCCCGGCCGCGGGGACGTGCAGCCGGTCGCCCGCGGCCAGGATCGCCTCCGCGAGCGCCTCGGCCGGTCCCCGCGCGGCGCCGTCGGGCGCGGCGCCGTGCAGCAGCACGACATCGACGGCGCCCAGGTCCGGCAGACCGGCCCGGGCCGGGACCCGCACCAGGCCCGGAGGGATCATGCCCCGGGTGTGGGCCATCACGCCCAGCCCGGCGCGGGCGGCCGCCACCAGGCCGTTGAGGCTGCCGCTGGTGCACGTCACCCGCCAGGCGCGGCCGTGCCGCTCCAGCACCTCCAGGGCGCGGGCCCGGGTCACCGCGGGCGGCGGGAAGACGACCAGCGGCAGCGGACGGTGGGGCTCCAGGCGCAGCCGCTCGCTCCCGATCCACACCAGCCTGTCCCGCCAGACCAGGCGCCCGTGCGGCTGGTCCGGGTGGCGCTTGGCGAGGACGAGGTCGAGGCGGCCGGCCGTGAGCTGCTGCTGGAGCGTCTCGGAGAGGTCGACGGTGAGCTCCAGGTCCACCTCCGGGTGCTCGCGCCGGAAGCCCTCCAGGATCTCCGGCAGCCGCGTCAGCACGAAGTCCTCGGAGGCGCCGAACCGCAGTCTGCCGCGCAGCCGGGTGCCCGCGAACCAGCCGGCCGCCCGCTCGTTCGCCTCCAGGATCGTCCGGGCGAAGCCGAGCATCGCCTCGCCGTCCTCCGTCAGCGCCACGCCGTGCGTGTCGCGCGCGAAGAGCTGCCGCCCGGCGGCCTCCTCCAGCCTGCGGACCTGCTGGCTCACGGTCGACTGCCGGAGCCCCAGCCGGTGCGCGGCCTGGGTGAAGCTCAGGGTCTGGGCGACGGCCAGGAAGGTGCGCAGCTGCGTCGGATCGAACACATGTCGAGCCTAACGTCATATCGTCATACGTGATAACAGTCAGTGTGGTGAACGGGGTTCCCGATGTGCCTGGTCAGAGGGAGGCTGGAGCCATGCGACGCCCCTTCCTCCCCGGCTTCCTCGCGCGCGTACGCGTGCCGCGCGTGCCCTTCGACCCCTACATAGCCGCCCTGCTCGGCACGGTGCTGCTGGCCGCGCTGCTGCCCGCGCGGGGCGCCGCCGCGCCCGTGGCGAACGGCGCCTCCACCGGTGCGGTCGCCCTGCTGTTCTTCCTCTACGGTGCCCGGCTCTCCACCCGCGAGGCGATGGACGGCGTCCGCCACTGGCGGCTGCACCTGACGGTCCTCGCCTGTACCTTCGTCCTCTTCCCCCTCCTCGGCCTCGCCGCCCGCGGCCTCGTCCCGTACGTCCTGACGCCCCAGCTCCACGCCGGCCTGCTGTTCCTGTGCCTGGTGCCGTCGACGATCCAGTCCTCGATCGCCTTCACCTCCATCGCGCGCGGCAACGTCGCGGCGGCGGTCTGCGCGGGCTCCTTCTCCAGCGTCGTCGGCATCGTCCTCACCCCGCTGCTCGTGGCGCTGCTGCTGGGCGGACACGGGGGAGGCTTCTCCGCGCACTCGCTGGTCTCGATCGTCACCCAGCTGCTGGTGCCCTTCGCCGCGGGCCAGCTGCTGCGCCGCTGGGTCGGCGGCTTCCTCACCCGGCACAAGAAGGTGCTGGGTTACGTGGACCGGGGCTCGATCCTCCTCGTCGTCTACGCCGCCTTCAGCCAGGGCGTCGTCCGCGGCATCTGGCACCAGGTCACGCCCCTGAGGCTGCTGGCCCTGGTCGGCGTCGAGGCGGTGCTCCTGGGTCTGATGCTCACCCTCACCACGTACGGCGCGCGCCGGCTGGGCTTCGGCCGGGAGGACCGCATCACGATCGTCTTCTGCGGGTCGAAGAAGAGCCTGGCCGGCGGCCTGCCGATGGCGGGGGTCCTCTTCGGCGCCCAGGCGAGCCTGGCGGTCCTGCCGCTGATGCTCTTCCACCAGATGCAGCTGATGGTCTGCGCGGTCCTGGCGAAGAGGTACGCGCGGCGGGCGCCGGAGGCGGTGGAGGCGCCCGGGGCGGTGCCCGCGCCCGCGGCTGCCGGGACGGCGCCCCGGCAGGGGCAGGTCCGGCCGGCCTTGGAGGACACCGCGAGGTAGCGCGGACGGGGGCCCGCGGCGTCGGCCCCGGTCACGGCAACGGCCGGGTGGAGGAGGACGCCCGCACCCCGTCCAGCGGCAGCCACACCACCGCCCGCCCCGCTCCCCGCCCGGCCCGGACCGCCGCGACCTCCCCTTCCGGCAGCCCCCGCCCGAACACCCGCACGTCGTCGAGCTCCCCGGCGAGATACGCCCGGCCGTCCGGCTTCTGCCCCAGATACGCCCCGAACGT
Organism: Streptomyces albireticuli; assembly: GCF_002192455.1. Classification (NCBI taxonomy): domain Bacteria; kingdom Bacillati; phylum Actinomycetota; class Actinomycetes; order Kitasatosporales; family Streptomycetaceae; genus Streptomyces; species Streptomyces albireticuli. The sequence continues at coordinate 1,339,928 of NZ_CP021744.1, read as the reverse complement.
CGACCCGCGGCTCACCGACCCCGGCACGTCGGCCACCCACGAGGCGGCGTCGTCGACGGTGAGCGTCAGCCGCCCGCCCGCGCGCCGCAGGGCCACGAAGTGCCACCGGCCGTCGCCCGGCGGGGCGACAGCGGTCCGGAGGGTCGCCGTCCGGGCGGGGCCCGGCCCGGACACGGCCGTGACCTGCGCGGACACCCTTCGCACGGCCGCCTCCCAGCGCACGGCCACCTGTGGCGCGCCGCCTACCCCGCCCAGCCACAGCAGGGGCTGCTCGCCACGCGGCGTGCCGCCGCCGCGGAACCACAAGGTCGCCGTGAAGTCCTTCTCGCCGAGCGGCAGCGAGTCGCGGTAGGGGAGCCGTACGGCGTCGTCCACGCCGTCGAAGGCGAGCGCGCCGCCCCACCGGCCGGCGACCGGCCGGGCGCCCCCGAGGACGTACGCGCCCGGCGCGGCCTGCCCGTCGGCCCCGTTCCGGCCGCCCGTCCCGCGGTCCGCTGTGGTGGTGCCGGGCCCGGTGCGCGGCCCCAGCCACTCCTCGGTGAAGCGGGCGAAGCGGATCTCGTCGCGGGCGTTGCCCTTGCCGGCCTCGTAGAGCAGGCCGGCCGTGCCCGGGGAGACGACCGCGAGGTCGGAGTAACCGGACCAGTCGGTGGTGACGCGCGCGCCGTGCTCGGCGCTCTCCCAGGTGTGCCCCTGGTCGTAGGAGGAGCGGATCGTCATCGTGCGGCGCCGGTCGGGGTCGGCGGGCACGGAGAGCAGCCAGCGGCCGGGGCGCAGCGCCGTGACCGAGCCCTGGACCATGGGTGCGGCGAGGTCGGGGAGGGCGCGGAAGGGTGCGGTGAAGCTCTCGCCGCCGTCGCGGCTGACCGCGTCGTCGCGGTGGCCGAGGTCGGTGCCGTTCTGCTCGCGCCCGTTGACGTAGACCGTGCCGTCGGTGCGCTCGGCGAGGGTCAGTTCGGAGGGCATCTGGCGGAAGGTGCCGTCGGGGGCGATGGGGTGGGTGTCGACGGCGCCGAGCCGCCAGTGCCGGCCGCCGTCGTCGCTGAGGGCGAGGGCGGCGTGGTTGGCGGTGCCGCGCGTGCCGTCGTGGCTCTCGGCGTTGACGCCGACGACCAGCCGGCCGCTGTCGGGTCCGCGGGTGAGCTGGATGCCGTGGCCGGGTCCGGTGGCGTACCAGGAGTTCCAGCCGGGCGGGCGCAGCGACCTGGTGAGGTCGCGCGGCCGGGACCAGCGGCCGCCGGCGTCGTCGCTGTACTGCACGTGCGGGGTGCGGTCGCAGGGCACGTCGCAGTTGGCGGCGTCCTGCCGGCCCTTGTTGTAGGTGGTGACCAGCACGACCCGGCCGGTGGCGCGGTCGACGACGGGGGCGGGGTTGCCGTGGGTGTCGCCGTCGCCCTCGTCGACCAGCTGGAGCGGCCCCCAGGTGCGGCCGCCGTCGGCGGACCGCTTGAGGACGACGTCGATGTCGGTGGCGTCGCCGCAGTTGCCCTTCCGGCCCTCGGCGAAGGCGAGCACCGTGCCGGGGGCGGGCCCGGCCACGAGGGCCGGGATCCGGAAGCAGGAGTACTCGCCGGGCGGGCCGTCCTGCGCCGCGCTGAACAGGACCCGCTCCTCGAAGCCGGTACGGGCCGGGGGAGCGGGGTCCGCCGTGGCGCGGGCGGGTACGGGGTGGGCGGCGAGGGCCAGCGCGGCGGCGGTGACGCCGGCGGCGGTGAGGGCGCGGGCGTAAGGGACCCTGACGGTGCGTCGGGGACCCGGGAGCCCGGGGGCGTGGCGGAGGGGAGGAGCCGGGACAGCCCGGGCGGGAGCCGGCGGGATCGGTGGTGTCGGGGACCCGGTGGGGGGTGCGGCGCCATGGCCCGGCCCTTTCGCGTCGAGGCACGTGGTGGCATGTCGTGACACGTAAAAACCGGACGCTCTGACTCCAGGCCCGGCGAGGCCGAACGTACGGTGCCCCCGGCAACCCCACAAGGCGGGTTCCGCCAAAGAGCTCACACGGGTCGCAGCACCACCTTGCCCAGGTTGACGCGGGACTCGATGATCTCGTGCGCCCGCGCGGCCTGCTCCAGCGGCAGCTCGGCGTGCACGCGCGGGCGCAGCCGCCCGGCGGCGAACTCCTCCCACAGCTCCCGTCGCCACCGTTCCATCAGCGCGGGGTGGTGACGGGCTATCAGGGCCATCTGGAAGCCGATGACGGACTTGGCCCCGACGAGCAGGTCGTACGCCTCGAAGGTGCCGCCGCCCGAGCTGTAGGCCACCAGGCGGCCCCCGGGTGCGAGGGCGGCCAGGGCGGGGGAGAGGAGCTCGCCGCCGACGGCGTCGAGGATGATGTCGACGGGGGCGAAGGGCAGCGGCGCCGGGCCGGCCAGCTCCTCGTACGTCACGACCTCGTCCGCGCCCAGCGACCGTACGAAGTCCGCCTTCGCGGCCGAGCCGACCGCGGCGACGACCCGGCTCGCGCCGCGCGCCGCGGCGAGTTGCACGGCGAGGTGCCCCACGCCGCTCGCCGCGGCCGTCACCAGCACGGACTCGCCCTCGGCGGGGCGGGCGGCCGCGTAGGCGCCGCGGGCGACCAGGCCGGAGCGCACCAGTGCGACGGCGGCGGTGGCGCTCGCGCCCTCGGGGACGTGCGAGGCCATGGAGGAGAGCAGGAGGGAGTGGTCGGCGTAGCCGTCGCCGAAGCACAGCCCCGTGACGCGGTCGCCGGCCGCGAAGCCCGTCACGTCCGGCCCGACCGCGACGATCCGGCCGGCCACCTCGCCCCCGAGGCCGGCGGGCAGCGGCAGCCCGCCCTCCCGCACCTTCCGGACGGCCGGCAGGGTCACGCCCACGGCCTCGGTGCGCAGCAGCAGTTCGCCGGGGCCGGGGGCGGGCACGTCGGCCTCCTCGACCCGCAGGACCTCGGGGCCGCCGTTCTCGAAATACCGGACGCGACGCACGCGCACCTCCCAGATGTCGTTGGTGGTCCCAACGGTATGTGAATTTCATTGGGAGGTCCAATGGTTTTGTGGGTAGGGTCGGGGCATGGAGAACGAGACCGCCGGGGCCGCACCCGTTTCCCGGACCGGGGCTGCCCGTACTTCCCAGGCCGCAGTTGCCCGTACTTCCCAGGCCGGGGCCGACCCCGCTTCCCAGGCCGGGGCCGACCCCGCTTCCCAGGCCGGGGCCGACCCCGCTTCCCCGGCCGGGGCCGACCGGGACGCACCGGCGCTGACCCGGATCCGCGCCCTCCCCAGCTGGCAGCTCAACCGCGCCTCCGCGCGCGGCCGCCGCCTGGTGAGCGAGGCCCTCGCCCGGGAGGGCATGCGGATGCCGCACCACGCGGTGCTGTCGGCCGTGTCGGACCTGGGCCCCGTCGCCCAGGCCGAGCTGGGCCGTACGACCGGCTTCGACCCCAAGGACATGGTCGGCATCCTCAACGACCTCCAGGCCGCGGGGCTGATCACGCGCGCGCCGGACCCGGCGGACCGGCGCAAGAACGCCATCTCGCTCACGGACGAGGGCGGGCGGCGGCTGGTACGGCTGGCGGAGCTGGGGGACGAGGCGAACGAGGAACTGCTGGCGGGGCTGACGCCGGGGGAGCGGGAGCGGTTCCTGGAGCTGCTGGGGAAGGTGGCGGAGGGGTGAGGGCCGGGCCGGGGCGGCCGCCCCGGGCCTGAGCGGCCGGGGTGGCCGGGACTAGGCGCCGTCGTCCGCCGCGCCCCCGTCCAGCACCACCCGCTCCTCCCCCGCGTAGACGTTCATCGACGCGCCGCGCAGGAACCCCACCAGCGTCAGCCCCGTCTCCGCCGCCAGGTCCACCGCCAGCGAGGACGGCGCCGACACCGCCGCGAGCACCGGGATCCCGGCCATCACGGCCTTCTGCGCCAGCTCGAACGACGCGCGCCCCGACACCAGCAGCACCGTGCCCGACAGCGGCAGCAGCCCCTGTTGCAGGGCCCGTCCGACGATCTTGTCGACCGCGTTGTGCCGCCCCACGTCCTCGCGGACGTCCAGCAGCTCGCCGTCCGCCGAGAACAGCGCGGCGCCGTGCAGCCCGCCCGTGGTCTCGAAGACGCGCTGCGCCTCCCGCAGCCGGTCGGGGAGGGTGGCCAGCAGTTCCGGGGTGAGCCGCATCGGTGACGGGCCGTCGGAGACCGGGTGCCGCGCGGTGGTCCGTACGGCGTCCAGGCTGGCCTTGCCGCACAGGCCGCAGGACGAGGTGGTGTAGACGTTGCGTTCGAGCGCGATGTCGGGGAGCGGCACGCCGGGGGCGAGGCGCACGTCGACGACGTTGTACGTGTTCGAGCCGTCCTCCGTGGCGCCCGCGCAGTAGACGATGCGTTCGAGCTCGTCGGCGGTGGCCAGGACGCCCTCGCTGACCAGGAAGCCGGCCGCGAGCGCGAAGTCGTCGCCCGGGGTGCGCATGGTGATGGCGAGCGGCTTGCCGTTGAGCCGGATCTCCATCGGCTCCTCGGCCACGAGGGTGTCCGGGCGCGTGCCGACCGCTCCGTCGCGGATGCGGATGACGCGGCGTCGTGAGGTGACCCGTCCCATGGCGATCAGTCCCGTGGTGGTGAGGAGAGCGGACAAAGCGAACGAAGCGGAGCGAACGGCCGGGGCGGACCGCTCGGGCCCTCGGACGGTCTGCCCGCAAACGGTCTCACGTGACGTGGGCCTCATCGCAGCCGGGCACCCCTCCGGCGGCCCCGCACCCTGGCTACTGTTCGGTAGCAGTACGCGACAGTCGTACGTGTGAGCACCGCGCGCCACCTCCTTGCCTCGACCGTGCACCGAGAGCGGAGACCTGCGATGGCACCGAGCACCGACCTCACCCGCACCGACCTCACCCTCAAGCCCGGCACCGAATGGGCCACGGCCTGGCAGCGCTGCCTCGCCGCGGCACCCGAGGCGTTCCGGGGCGAGCGCGTCCTCAACCTCTGGAACGGCACCTGGCGGCCCGACGGCCGCCCGCTCCCCGCCACGACCCCGGTCGACGGCACCCCGATCGCGGGCCCGCCCCGCCTCGACGCCGCCACCGCCCACCGGGCCGTACGGGCCTCCCTGGACCAGCACCGCGCCTGGCGGAACGTACCGCTCGCCGACCGCAAGGCGCGCGTGCGCGCCACCCTCGACGCGCTCGCCGGGCACCGCGACCTCCTCGCCCTCCTCCTCGTCTGGGAGATCGGCAAGCCCTGGCGGGCGGCGCGGGCGGACGTGGACCGGGCGATCGACGGCGTGCGCTGGTACGCCGGGGAGATCGACCGCATGACGGAGGGCCGCGGGCCGCTGCCCGGCCCGGTCAGCAACATCGCCAGCTGGAACTACCCGATGAGCGTGCTCGTCCACGCCATGCTCGTCCAGGTGCTGGCCGGCAACGCCGTCGTGGCGAAGACGCCGACGGACGGCGGCCTGGCCTGCCTGACCCTGGCGAGCGCCCTCGCCGCCCGCGAGGGGCTGCCGGTGACGCTCGTCAGCGGCAGTGGCGGCGAGCTCTCCGAGGCCCTGGTACGCGCCCCCGAGATCGGCTGTGTGTCCTTCGTGGGCGGCCGGGACACCGGCGCGCGGGTCGCCACGGCCGTCGCGGACCTGGGCAAGCGCCACATCCTGGAGCAGGAGGGCCTTAATACCTGGGGCGTGTGGGACTTCACGGACTGGGAGGCGTTCGGCTCGCGGATCCGCAAGACCTTCGAGTACGGGAAGCAGCGCTGCACGGCGTACCCGCGGTTCGTGGTGCAGCGGTCGGCCTTCGCGGACTTCCTGGCCGTCTACCTGCCGGCCGTGCGGGCGCTGACCCTGGGGCACCCGCTGGCCGTGGCGTCACCGGACGACGACCTCCCCGAGCTGGACCTCGGCCCGCTGATCAACGCGGCCAAGGCCAAGGAGCTGACGGACCAGGTGGCGGAGGCGATGAACCGCGGCGCGATACCCCTGCACCGCGGCGAGCTCGCCGCCGGCCGCTTCCTGCCGGGCCAGGACACGAGCGCGTACGTGGCACCGGTCGCGCTCCTCAGCCCGCCGCCGGCGTCACCGCTGCACCACGCGGAGCCGTTCGGCCCGGTGGACACGATCGTCCTGGTGGACACGGAGGCCGAGCTGCTCGCGGCGATGAACGCGAGCAACGGCGCGCTGGTGGCCACGCTGTCCTGTGATGACCGGGCGACGTACGAACGCCTGGCGCCGCAGATCCGGGCGTTCAAGGTGGGCCACGGCGTACCGCGCTCGCGCGGGGACCGGGAGGAGCTGTTCGGAGGCTTCGGGGCGTCGTGGCGCGGGGCGTTCGTGGGCGGGGAGCTGCTGGTGAGGGCGGTGACGGAGGGGGAGTCGGCGGAGGAGCGGGTGCCGGGGAACTTCCCGGACTACCACTTGATGCCGTAGGAGACCGGGGGCCGGGGCCTCATCCGATGCCCTGCCGGTCGGGAAGCAGGGCGAACTCCCGGTCGGCGGGCTCGGGCACCGCGAGGTCGACGGCCTGCCGCAGGAGCGTCCGGTGCCGTACGAGCGGTGGGTGCCGGTCTTCGGGGGCGAGCCGCAGCAGGTCGTCGAGGGCGGCCATGAGCCGGCGGGTCACCTGCGGGGCGCCGATGGCGCAGCCGCGGATCTCGGCGAGGCCGAGGTCGACGAGGTCCTCCCAGCCGGGCAGGTCCTGCACCAGCCGGACCGCGCCCTTCCGGTCGTAGTGGCGCAGGGCGCCGAGCGGCCGGCCGGCGACCGCCGCGAGGATCTGCACGATGCGGTCCAGGCACTGCACGGCGGTCGTCGGATCGTTGACGGCGGGGGAGAGGGCCCGCTGGGCGATGTCGGAGAGCTGCCGCAGGCCGAAGCCCAGGTCCTGGTGGAAGGTCCGCTCCACCCCGACGGAGACGGTGTACCGCAGGGCCCGCCGGCCGGGCGCGGGCCCGCCGTGCACGGCCAGCACGGGCGTGCCGGGGACGACGAAGTCCCCGATGCGCGGGATCAGCCGCAGCACCAGGCCGTGCCGCCGCGCGACGCGCACCAGCCGGGCGATGTGCACGTCGCGCAGCACCCCGGCCCGCCCCCGGTGCGCCACCTCGCCCGTGACCTCACCCGGCACGACGGACTCGTCGTCCGCCCGCCCTCCGGCTTTCTCCAGCATCCGGAAGGTCTCGCGGGTGATCCGGTCGATGACGTGGCTGACCCGCATCAGGCGCAGCGTGGAGTTCACATACACGACGAACAGCACCAGGCTCACCAGCACCATGACCACACAGGTCACGCTGGAGAACACCGGCACCGTCTCGACGGTCCGCGGGTCGGTGTCCCCCTGGTAGGAGGCCTGCACCAGCAGCGCGAACAGGAAGGTCGCCAGGAAGACGGCGAACGTGCACTTGGTGATCCGGCTGCGCACGTAGAGCCGCACCACGCGCGGTGAGAACTGCCCGCTGGCCATCTGGAGCGCGACGAGCGAGATCGAGAACACCACACCGATGAAGGTCAGCATCGCCGAGCCCACGGTCGTGATGATCGTCTTGGTGTCGTCCGCGAGCTCGATCAGCGTGGAGACCGCGCCGTAGTCCCCGTCGTCCTGAAGCGTCCGGATCAACAACCCGTCGAGCTCCAGCACCCCCACCGCCGCCACCGCGGCCCCCACCAGCCCCACGGTCGGCGTGAACCAGAAGGTGTCCCGCAGGTGCTCCCGCAGCGGCGACAACGCCCGCGGCCGCCACCGCGCCCCACCCGGCGCTCCGAGATGTCCGTCATTGCCCATAAGAAGACCTTATGTCCGGCGCAGATACCCAGGTGAAAGGCACTCCGAAACCTTGGTATTGTTGTCCATGTCGCCGCGGGGAACGCCCCGCTGAGACAAACACCTGGTCCGGGTGGCGGAATGGCAGACGCGCTAGCTTGAGGTGCTAGTGCCCTTTATCGGGCGTGGGGGTTCAAGTCCCCCCTCGGACACAAGATGAAACCCCACTTCACGTGGGGTTTTTCTGCTTTTCCGGGTGATGGCGCGGCCGGCCGCGTGACCTACGGCGCGGTGACGGGCCGGGCGCCCGGCGATCTTGCCGACCGGCCCCTGCGCGGGCCGTGATCCCGGACGAAAGCCCTGGTCAACGGTGCTCCGAACCCTTGATAGAGTTGTCCATGTCGCCGCGGGGAACGCCCCGCAGAGTCAGACACCTGGTCCGGGTGGCGGAATGGCAGACGCGCTAGCTTGAGGTGCTAGTGCCCTTTATCGGGCGTGGGGGTTCAAGTCCCCCCTCGGACACCAGCAGGAACCCCAGTTGACCTGGGGTTTTTCTGTTTTTCCGGGCTGGATCGCACGTCCGCGTGACCAGTGCGTGACCAGTAGGATTCGGGTTTTTCTGCGACCGGCAGCGTGACCAACCACGAGACGACCGGCCGGGAATCTTGGATCAGGCCGCGAGGCGAGCCAGGCCGATCCGGCCGGCGCTACGTCCGGCCAGCGCCTTCGCCGCGTCCGGTCGACGCTTGCCGTAGCGTTCCATCGTGTAGCCGGGGCTGTGGTGCCGGGCGTTCGCGGAGACCTCGACCGGGCTTTCCTTGGCGTTGAGGTCGTTCGTGATCTTGCTTGCCCGCAAGTCGTGCAGCCGGAAGTCCTCGGGCAGGTGGAGCCGGTTTCGAAGGGTGCGCCACCGCGCCGTTACCTTCTCGGGGTCCTGGGGGGCCGCCGGCCTCGCCCCGGTACAGCTTGAAGCCGTCCCGGGCGTACACGAGGTCGTGATCGACCCAGAGGTCACCGAGTCTCTCCTTCTCGTACTGCTGGCGCTCCCACTGCCACCGCAGCACCCTCATGAAGGCTTGATCCACGTAGATGATCGCGCCCTTGTCGCCGTCCTTGGTCAGCTTCCGCAGTCGGTAGGTGTTGCCTTCCTCGACCACGACCCACGCCAGCTCGATGGAGCACTCTTCCCAGTTGATGAGTGACCACTTCCACCCCAGGATTTCGCCGCGGCAGCATCCCGTGACGGCGTACGACGTCCACAGCGGGGCATCGCGGAGGCAGTGGTGCGTCAGGCCCCCGTCACACTTCGAGTTCCCGCATGGCGTCCAAATGTCGTCGAGAAACTTGCTCGTCTCGCTGTCGGACAGTGTGGGGAAATCCGGTTCCGCTGCTCGGATCATCCGCTCCGTCGGAGGGTGAGCCTCCTTGCAAGGGTTGTGCTGGAGCAGCTTCCGCGGCCCCGTGACCGAGTCGAAGGCAGCACTTAGGATGTTGTGGACATGGCGGGCGCCCTTGACCCCGAGCGGCTTGCCCTTGTTGGTAGGGCGGGGTTCGCTCTGGAGGTAGGCGTACAGCGCGTCCAGGCCCTCGTCAGTCACCTGCGCCACCAGCGCATCACCGAGGAGAGGCTTGATGTGCAGCCTGATCTTCGGCTCATAGCCTTGCTTGGTGGTGCCCTCGACCTGATGCTTCTTCAGCCACCGGTCCAGCAGCTCCCCGACCGTGAGATCGGGGCGGTAGAGGGTCTCAGCGGCCTTGATCGGGAGCTTGGGAGCTCCCCGAGGGAGGGTCTCGGAGTTGCCCGCGCGGGGGTGGCCAGCTAACAGGGCCCCTGCTGTCGCGCAGGATTCCGCACCGAGTGCCGACCCGCCTTGAATGTGCGTTCACCTGCTTGAGGGGCAGCCAAGAAGCCGGGTGACATCAAGTCACGCCTTGAGCAGGGCGATGTCAGCAATGCGTGCAGACATCCTTCGCACAGCCTGGGAACTCTTGAACGGCTTCAGCCGGAGCCGCATCGTGTCAAAGTGCGCGTCCCCCCTGGCAGATGAGACATGTTCATAGTCCTCCAGGAAACGTGTCCACGATTCGCAGGCTGCTTCGAGGTGGCCGTACTCAAGCTGGCGTTGTGCGAGCACTCCGTAGAAATGAACCCGACCTTGCCGCTCTTGGGGAGGTTGTACCTTTAGGGCCTGTTGCAGCGCTTTGATCGAGCCTGGTAGATCCTTACTCTCGTACAGCACATGAGAGACGTGAAAGGCGTAAGAAGACTGGTCGTATCCACCGATTGACTCGCGCCGATTGTCAGCCTTCATCAGGGCGGTTTCAGTGGCGGCCAGCAGCCGCCGCGCGCGGCGGTGGTCGCCCACCATCGCAGTGGCATGGGCCTGTTGCCCTGCGAGGAAGGCCTGAAGTCGCGGCCCAGTTTTCGGGGCGGCTTCAGCCGCCGAATCAGCAAACTTTAGGGCTAGGGGCCCGTACCCAAGGTTGGAAGCCTGAAGGCTCATACCGCGTAGGGTGCGGCAGTACGTCACGTGATCCTCTGCACGGTTCGCCAGCTTCAATGCCTTGACGTAGTAGTTCTGGGCAGTTCCGTGGTCCCGCTCGTACATGGCCATCCAGCCAGTCAGATAGACGAGGTCCGAGGCCGCTGCCCAGAAGTCTTTCCTCACTGCATCTGTGGCTTCGGCTCGAAGCCACGGAACCACCGTGTTGACGAGGAATGCCGCCGCCATTGGCCTTGCGTGTGCCCCGCCAAGCTCGTCCAGAATATCCGCGATTTTGTCAGTCATCTTCCGAACAGCCGCGACCTGCCCAGCGCCGATCCTCACAGTCTGCTTCCCTGGGACCGCAGGGAGGGCTTCCACAGCGCGCGCAGGCCCCGCGAACGACGGCACCACTAAAGCCGCGGAGAACAAGCCGGCTGTGGCTACGAGCCCTCGGCGAGATGGATCCATGTCGGCCCTCCCGAGGTCGACGATTTCTTCCACAGTGTCAAGGCCAGCCGGCACCTCGTCCTCAGCGGCGCGCGGCAATCCAGCCTCCGCGTGAGTCACAGTACGACGTAGCTTGCGCGAGAGAGCTTCAACGATCAGCCGTCTGACCGGGGGCTTGGGGACAGTTCCCCCAATCCAGTGTGAAACAGCCGATTGGTCGTAGTGCAACGTCAACCCTGCCTCAGCGCCCATGCGGTTGATGATCAGCGCGAACTGCGAGCGGGACCATTTGGCCTGCACAAGCAGCCGTCCCAGGCCCTCATTGGGTGTACGCGCGGAGGTCGCCATGCCTCTGACTCCCCACAGATTGCGTTGCGTTCATGGCTTTCATGCTCTGGCCGTCTCTTCACAGTACCGCCGTGCGTAGCTGTGCGGTTGCGTAGTGCGCAGGTCGGACAACCCACGGAAGCAGCTCGCTGGGAGCGGTGCAGTTGGCTGAAGCGCCGGGATGGCTGAGGCAGTACGCGACCGTCCGACGCGGGATACGCGGAGGCTCGAACAGATGATGAACGCAGCGCAGGAACCCCCCGTTTGGGTGGTGGACACGCGAAAGGGGTGCTTGGGGCAGCGCATGGACAAGGTGGGCCCGTACGTGCAACTGCGAGCGCCCGGAGGCGGCCGGGAGTGGGACGCCGACCCGGAGGCACTCAGGCCGGCCAGCGCAAGGGAAATGCGGCAGGCAGGCGTGACGGAAGCGCCGACGAACGGGGCCGGCACGGCGACGAGACGTGCGTTTACGACCGGAAGCGGCGGCATCATCCAGCGGCCGGAGGGCGAGCCCATTCCGTACCCGCTGGTGGGTGACACGTCGATAAAGGCGCTGGAGCCGGTACGCAGAAGGGGCCGGTTGTGCTGATGCTTCGGCGGATCTTCGGGCTGCCGGTGGTTCCCGTAGCACACACCAGCGGACGCCCGTCCATGCCGCGTGAGCCGGAGAAGCCGCCCTGCTCGGAATGCATCGAGCTGGGCATCGCCCTCACCGCGGCACGCGGGCTTGGCGACCGCGTGGCGGAAAAGCGCATTCAGGAGCAGATCGTCAGCCACTTCGACGAGGCGCACTGCACCTAGACCGCCTGCCCCTCTGCCGGATGGACCCATCGGATTCCTATGGGTTGCCCTTCCTCCCCCCTACTGGCACAGGGGCGGGCTCCAAGCCCCCGTCCAGACGTCAGATGTCGCGTCCAGCGCCCGGACGGGGTTCCAGACGGAACTACGAAGAGGGTGATGCCCCTATGGGTGGTTGGGCAAGTGGCTCCGGACATCCGGCCGACCAGGAAGAGGGCGACGGTATCGAGCACGACATCAACAATGGTGACGGGAACAACGAGGACCCCACCAAGTGGGGGAAGTAGCCATGTCGAGAACGACGACGCAGAAGCGACAGGCGCGCGAACGAGCCCGAGCCGCTCAGGCGGACATCATCAAGCGGTACCGCGCCGGCGAGTCCATGAACAGGCTGGCCACGCAATACGAGGTCAGCGAGCCGTGGCTGTGCGACCGGTTGGACGAGTGGAAGGAACCGCGCCGCGACAGGGCCGCAGCTCTTGAACTGCGCCGTGATCCCTCCTTGGGTAAGCCCACCGGCCAGTAAGCCTCACACTTCCGCCATCGGCGGGGACGTCCCGGGGCGTCGGCATCTCCATCAGCCGGTGGCCCACCCGATGACGGGTGCTCGTCCCGACGTAGGGAAGCGGACGAGCAACCCCGCGCCCAGCCGGGCCGGGACCTGACGAGAGAGAGGAGGCCGCGGAATGCCCGCGACCACCAACCCCAACACCGAGACCGCCGACCCCGAGGTCATCGGAAGCGACACCGAAACCGCCGACAACGAGCCCACCGTTCCCGACGACCAGAGCGAGCAGCCCGAGGCCATCGACCTGGTAGGCGCGGTGCTCGCCAACTAAGTCGGAGCTCCGCGCACACGGTACCGGCGGGGAAGTGCCACCTTCCCCGCCGGGCCGAACACCCAGTAACCCCCAGACAGAGGAGAGGATCACCCATGGGCGATCCCAGGTTACGCACGTGTCCGAGCCCGCGGAAGCTCGGATTCGCCTGGCTCGAAGTGACGGGATTCTGCAACGAGTCCTGTGACCACTGCTATGCCGATTCGGGTCCCAAAGGGACTCACGGCATCATGACCGTTTCGGACTGGCAGCGCGTCATCGATGAGTTCGCCGCAATCGGCGGACGCGACGTTCAGTTCATCGGCGGGGAGCCGACCCTGTACCCCCACCTGGCCAGGCTGATCGGTCACGCGCACGGCGCGGGACTCGGCATCGAAGTGTTTTCCAACATGACCGTCATCCGAGACCCGCTCTGGGAGGCGTTCAAGTCCTACGGCGTCAAGCTGGCGACGTCGTACTACTCCGACGATGCAACCGAGCACGACAAAGTGACGAACCTTCGCGGCGCGCACAAGATGACCCGGGCGAACATCCGCAAGGCCGTGGAGCTCGGCATCCCCATTCGCGGGGGCGTCGTCGCGGTGAGCACACAACAGCGCGTCCGCGAGGCGGTCACCGACCTTCAGGAGATCGGGGTTGACCACGTCGGCGGTGACAGGACACGAGCCTTCGGGCGGGCCAGCAAGGGAGCCACCCCTTCAGTCAACGATCTCTGCGGACACTGCGCACTCGGACAGGTGGCCATCGGCCCCGACGGGGCAGTGTGGCCGTGCGTGCTGGGACGCTTCATCACCCTGGGCAACGTGCGCACGACCCCGCTTACCGAGGTGTGGAACAGCCCTCGGACGATCGATGCTCGCGCAGAGATCGCGGCAGCTCACGGGCTGAAGCCAGCCCAAAGCTGTACCCCGCCGCAGTTCCTCCCGAGCTGCGGCCCCTGCGGCCCCTGTGTCCCCTCTGTGGCGCACTGTGACCCGAGGGAGGCCGACAGCCAGCTGGCCACAGCTACGATCGGCGCACCCGCGTGAAGCTGATCCAGTAGGAGCACGCCATGGTTGATCACGGAGACGACTTCGGTGCCTGGCTCGGGCAGAGCCATGGCCGTGCCGTCGAGCGTTCGGACGAGGAATGGCTCACCGTCGCCCGATACGTGCGGCACGCCGCCAACAAGCTCAGCCGCACCGATCTCCCCCTCTGCCTTCCCGGGGAGCCTCAGGAGTGCGGGCGCCCTGCCCAGCAACACGTAGTGGCCTGGTCAGCGCATCTCAAAGCGTTGGCGCACCACCTCATCGAGGAGGCCGCGCCCACACCCGCAGAGGTGTCGTTCTCCACGGGACCCCTCTACCAGCGACGGCTCTCGGAATTGCGGACTGCGTCCGTACCGCGGCCAACTGGTTCCTGAGAACTACCCCGGCCGGCCCCGCCTGCGCCTCCCGCAAGGAGGCACAGGCGGGGCCGTTCTTCTTAGGGCTGCTCACGCTGACGCACATAGGTCCCGCGCTTCGGGACCGTGTAGACGTACCCCCGCTCCCGGAGGTGAGCCACGACGTTCCGCACCGTGTTCCGGGCCACGCCGCACCTCACCACCAGCTCGTTTTCGGATGGCAGAGGGCTGCCCACTTCCAGCGAGCCAGCCTCGATGTCCCGAATGAGATCCGCAGCGATCTGCCGGTAGGGCGGCTCCGGGGCCCGGTGATTGATCTTGCTCGCTGTCATGCAGCCAGAGTAGTTGGCTGGTCATGCCTGACTGAATCTGAGTAAGGGTGGATGAGCCTATACAAGACCGCCAGCGTCAGGACACAGAAAAACCCCGACAGTCGGGCCAACGACCGTTGGGGTTCTGACGCCACCAGCTATTCAGGAGCTGAGACGCATGCGTGACCTTATCGCGCGCATCCACATGTGGGTGCTTCGAGCTGGACCGGTACGTAGAGCGGCCCAGCGGGGTCGGGGTCATCGTCCCCGTCCGGCACTACTGCCCCATGAAGATCGGTGACGACACGGGCCCTGAGGCCCGCTGAGCCCCCCCAACCGCCCCGTCCGGCCTACGCCGGGCGGGGCTTCGCTATGCCCCGACTCGCTGCCCGAAGCGCAGGTTCCTCACGGCCTGGACGGCCATCGGTGACAGCGCGATGACAGTGTTCTGCCTGTCGATGAGGACCCATCCCTTGTCACGTAGCGAGGCAACGTCAGGGTGGGCGTCGTGCCCCGCTTCGGCGGACAGCTCCTCGACCGTCGGTGCGCTGCCGGAGTCCAGGTGAGCGACGATCACGAAGAGTAGCTGTTCTTCCCCGGCTGTGATCCGGAAGTCCACGGTTCGACCGTAGGACGACCCTGGCCTCCGCGCTTCTCCGAGCGTGGCGCCCAAGGCGTTGCGCTGTCGTCCGTTCCTGGATGTTAGTGGGCCTGAAGTGGCCCTGGATGCAGTGCAGCGCGCCCAATCGGGTGAAGCACTTGCAGCAGGTCTATCCCCTGCTGACGGACCGCGCTCTTCTGTCAATCACAGAAGCAGGGAGCCACCCAGCAAGGGGGACGATCGTGGATCGGAAGAGGAGATCGACCAGGTGTAGGTCCGCCGCAGTCGCGGTTCTGAGCGCAGCGGCCCTGATGCTCTCGCAGGGAACGTCGTTTGCGGCCACCGGCAACTGGGGGTTCGGGGTCGCCGCCCAAACGGTGTCGCCGGGCTCCAATGTCTCATGGACGCCCTATGTCCTCTGCGACCCCAATCCAGGTCCAGGGACAGACCCAAGCCCGTGCAGCTACAGCACTACGTGGCGATTCAAGATGGGCGCCAGTAACGACGGGGAGTTCGTCAACGTGGGTTCTTCCTTCAGCCTGGTCAAGAGGAAGGTCACCGGCGAGACCGACGTGAAGGTAGGCACCTGCAACGTGGTCAGTTCAGACGAGGTCACATGCGCTGCCAGCGGAAGTGGCTCTGTCAACCCCGGGGAGGGTTTCCAGCCCGCGAGCCCCATCCTGCTTCGCACCGCGTCTAGCAGTTGCACCGAGACCGCCTACGCCACATGGTTCGACACTGCCAGCGAACCGCAGAGGCCGCCGAACCCGGGAGACAACGACGACTGGCAGTCCCTGCGAACGGGCGGGCAGTGCGCTTAGACGTCGTTTCTTTTGGCTGTCAGAGCGGCATGAGAGCCTCCTGACATGAGCTACGACCTTGCTGTCTGGGAAGGCGAGAGGCCGGCGGATGACAAGACCGCGGGCCGGGTCTTCAACGACCTGTACGACCGCTACATCGACAGCGAGGTGGAAGAGCCTCCGTCCGAGCGCATCGCGGCTTACGTGGCCGCGTTGCTTGAGCGGTGGTGTGACCTCACTGAGGACGAGGAGGACACCTCGCCCTGGTCAACCGGGCCGCTGATCGGCGAGGCCAGTGGTCCGCTGATCTACTTCCCCACGCGGTGGAGCATGGCCGAGGAGGCGTCGGCCTACGCGGCGGCCGTCGCGGAGTCCATGGGCCTGATCTGCTTCGACGTACAGCAGAACCGGCTCAGGCCGTGAGCAGAGCCGCCAGTCGGCGGTAGCCGATGAGGGCTGCGGCTATGCCGACGAAGGCGAGGAAGTGTTCGGCCTTGCGTTCGTAGCGGCGGTGGAGGCGTCGGCAGCCGGCCAGCCAGGACACGGTTCTCTCGACCACCCACCGATGCCGGCCCAGCCGCTGCGAGGACTCGACACCCTTGCGGGTAATGCGATGGCGGATACCGCGCTTGCGAAGCCATCGGCGCAGGTGGTCGTAGTCATAGCCCTTGTCTGCATGCAGCTTCGCCGGCCGCCGACGCCGGGGACCACGGCGGGACCGGATCGGCGGGATGCCGCGCACAAGCGGCTCCAGGCCCAGACTGTCATGCATGTTCGCGCCGGAGATGCCCAAGGACAGCGGCAGTCCGTTCCGGTCGCAGATCAGATGAATCTTCGATCCCAGCTTGCCGCGGTCGGTCGGATTCGGTCCCGTCAAAGGCCCCCCTTTGCAGCCCGCAGGCTGACCGAGTCGATCGCGCACCGCGACCAGTCCAGCTCGCCCCGCGCTCCGAGTTCGTCAAGGATGACACGGTAGAGCCGGGCCCAGACCCGGTCCCGGCTCCACTGGGCGAAGCGTCGGTAGACCGTTTGCCAGGCCGGGCCGAACACCGGCGGCAGCTGCCGCCAGGTGCAGCCCGACGTCGCCACGAAGATGATCGCCGCCAGGGCTTCGCGGTCACCGGCCCGACGCCGGCCACCGCCCTGCGGACGTATCACCTCAGTCGGTGGCACCACCCGCCGGAACAGCACCCACAACTCGTCCGGCACCAGTCGCTCCACGAGATCCGCCATGCACGGCTCAACGAACGATCACGCCATAAGAAACGACGTCTTAGTCAGACAGCGCACCGAAGGCCGTTGATCCCTCGGTACGCTGCTTGATCGCAGGCCACACTTCGCCACTTCATCGCCACACAATCGCACACTGGCGCACCTTGGGTGGCTGCTTGGCCTTCGTCCCCCCGCCATGACCAGCGCGTGACCAGTAGCGGCCGGGAGCACCCGGAAAAGCCCAGGAAAACCCAGGTGACATGAGGGCGCGGATAGACCCTTCAGACTGGTGTTTCCGCAGGTCAGAGACCTGACGGGTTGGTGCCCGAGAGGAGAGTCCAAGTCCCCCTCGGACACCAGCAGGAACCCCAGTTCATCTGGGGTTTTTCTGTTTTTCCGGTCTGATGACGCTCCGCGTGACCCACGGAAGCGGGCTCGCCCTGAACCTCGGCCACAGGAGACGCGGGCCCGGCGTCGCCGCCTTCGACGGTGATCTTGCGTACCCGTCCGGCAGGTGACCATGCCCGGCGTGCTCGCGGAATGAGTAGTGATTTTCCTGAGTAACCCCTGCCACCGTAAGGGCGCTGAGTGACCGTTGTGGCACTGGAAGAAATGGGCAGGGCAGGCGAGAAACCGTTCACTGGATGGCGTCGGTCCGCCTCATTTCCATGACGCGGCGGTGCCCGTCTGGTGATCGACTCCCGGCGTGCTGCCATTGCGGTCGGTACAGCCGTGTTTTCAGCGTCTATCAAGGAGAGCTGAGATGGTCGTAAGACGTGGGTTACGGCGGCGGACCGCCGTGGCGTTGGCGGTGGCGTCCGGAGTGCTGGGGGGCTTCCTGCCGGTGGGGGAGGCGTTCGCGGCTCCTGCGGGTGGGAAGACCACCCTGACGTTCAGTGAGGCGAAGACGACGCGGATGACGGTCCCGGACGGGGTCACGAAGATCGTGATGACGGCCGTGGGCCCCGGGGGCGGCGGCGGGGGCGGGGGCGGCGGCCTGGTGGTCTTCCCCACGGAGAACAGCGCGATCATGCTCGGCGGCGGAGGCGGTGCGGGCGGCGCCGCAGGCGGCTACTTCCAGTGCACCCTGAACGTCACCCCCGGTGAGACCCTGTCGATCGACGTCGCCGGGGGCGGTGCGGGTGGCGCGGGCGGCACTCTGAACTGGTCCAACCCGACCGACGGCGAAGCCGGCAAGGACACGGGCGGGTCCACGGTCCACTTCCCCGGCGGGCAGCAGACGGCCGGGGCTCCGCGCGGTGCCGGCGGTGCCGCCGGTATCCGGGGGCAGCTGGATGTCGGGCCGGGAGCCGGGGGTACGGGCTCCGGCGCCACCAGCGGTCTCGGCAAGGGCCGCTGCGTCGGTGAGCCCACGACGAGGCCGGGTGCCGTTCCGGCCTCCGGCCTGGCCGGGACCAGGGTGGCGGGCGGTGCGGGAGGCGCGGGCGCGCGACCGTACGCCGTGCCGCCGACCTGTCCGGCCGTCGCGGGCCGCGGTGGGGACGGTGGCGAGGGTGGCGGTGCCAGCTTCGACCCCCTGCCCGCCCCTCCGGGGACCTTGGGACGCCTCAAGGGCAAGCCGGGCCAGGCCGGAAACCTGGGCTGTGTGGTCCTGACGTACTGACGGTCGTAAGCGCTGGTCCCGCCGCGGGGCCTGTCAGGCGACAGCCGGCGGTGGGGCCGGTGCGGCTGGGCCCGCCTCGATTCCGGGGCGGGCCCGTGAGGGAGACGGCGGGTCAGCGGCTACGCCGCGACGCGATCATCAGCCCTTGACGATCCGGCCGTGGAAAATGCTCTGTGGACCCGGCCCGTCCCGCCGCACCCTCCACCGCCGGTCCACCCGCCCTCCAGACCGGTCGGCGAGCGTGAACGGCCGGATCACTCGGAGAAGACCGGCCGGAGGCGGGAGCGGCATGGCAGTGGACGCGGCGCGGTTTCGCGCGTTGTTCGGATCCTTCCCGACGGCGGTCACCGTCGTCACCGCGACGGACGCGAACGGCAGACCGCGGGGCCTGACCTGCAACGCGGTGTCGGCGGTCTCCGTGGAACCGCCGTTGCTCCTGGTGTGCGTGCACCGGAACGCGCGGACCCTGGCGGCGCTGCGGCACTCGGGGGCCTTCGTGGTCAACGTCCTCGCCGACGGGGGGCAGGACGCGGCGCGGGTCTTCACCGACCGCTCCGAGCACAAGTTCGCCGGTGTCGAGTGGGTGCCCTCCGCCCACGCCCGGGGCGCGCCCGTGCTGGTGGACGTCGCCCTGGCGCACGCCGAGTGCGTGGTGGTGCGGACGGTGGAGGCCGGCGACCACTGGATCTTCATCGGACGGGTGGAGCACGCCGAGTCCTATCCGCGGCCGCCGGTGCTCTACCACCGGGGGACGTTCACCGTCTGGGACGCTCAGGCCCGGCAGGTCGGCAGCCCACCGTGAAACTCCACCATCTCCCGGAACAACTCGCCGATGTCGAGCGGGACGCCGGGCGCGGCGCCGCGCTCCTCCGCGTAGGCCCGGTGGAGGTTGGGCACCAGCCGTTCGGAGTCGATCAGGTGCGCGTACGGGCCGGGGCCCGCCGCCCGCGCGGCCTCCAGTGGGGTGAGCCCCGCGGCGAGTCCCTCGCGGGCCAGCTCCTGGACCCACCGTAGGTAGCCCTCGGTGACGTCGAAGACCTCGGGGCCGGCCACGGGCCCGTGGCCGGTGATGACGGTGCGCGCGTCGAGGGCGCGCAGCCGGGCCACCGCGTCGAGCGTCCCGGTGACCGACCCCATCGGGCAGAAGGGCGTGACGCCGCTCATCACCAGGTCCCCGGTGATGAGCACCCGCTTGACCGGGCAGCCGGACGACGGTGTCGCGGGTGGTGTGGGCGGGACCGAGGTGGATCAACTCGGCCTCCACGTCGCCCACATGGAGGGTCAGCCGGTCGCGGTAGGTGACCTCGGGCAGGGTGAGGGTGAGCTCGCCCCACTCCACCTCGGGCCAGAGCCCCGTCAGATGGAGGCCCGCTTCCGCCATCTCGCCGCGGGCCCGCTCGTGGCCGATGACCAGGGCCTCGGGGAAGAGGAAGTTGCCGAAGGTGTGGTCCCCGTGGGAGTGGGTGCCGACCAGGACCCGCGGCGGCGCCGGGCAGACGCCGAGCGCCGCCGTCCGCAGCGCGCGGGCGCGGGCCTCGGTCGCCGCCGTGTCCACCAGGGCGGAGTGCCCCCGGGACACCACCAGCGCCGCGTTGTTCAGGCACCACCCGCCGTCCGGCTGCACATAGGCGAAGACGCCGTCGGCCACCTCGGCGAGCCTGCCCGCCGACCCTTTCCGCCGTACCTGGGACACCGTGCCTCCTGACCGATCGGAACACCGGGCCGCCATGCTCGTACCGGCGGATCGAGGACGGATCGATCGGACGGCCGGCGGACCGCCGGCGCGGAAGCGGACAGAGGGAGGACGCGCGAAAACAGTTACGGGTCTCCTGGCGGTGGCGACGTAGGCTTGAGGTGAAGTCACCTGCCGGGTCAGCCTGTTGGGGATACGGGTCACCGGCGAAAGTCTGACGGGGGACGACCGGTGATCCGGATCTTGCTGGCCGAGGACATGCACATGGTCCGGGGGGCGCTGGTGGCGCTCCTCGAACTGGAGCCCGACTTCCGTGTGGTCGCGGAGGTCGCGGACGGCCGGGGCATCCTGCCGTCCGTGATCAAGTTCCGGCCCGATGTGGCGATCCTCGACATCGACCTGCCCGGCGTCAACGGCCTGGACGCGGCCGGGCTGCTGTGGGAGCAGGCTCCCGAGTGCCGGGTGATCATCCTGACCGCGCTGGAGCAGCGGGGTACGGTCCGCCGGGCGATCGACGCCCACGTCCGGGGGTTCCTGCCCAAGAACGCCCCGCCCGCCGAGCTCGCCACCGCCATCCGCCTGGTGCACTCGGGGCGGCGGGTGATCGATTCGCGGATCCCGCCCACCGCCTGGGAGGCCGAGGACTGCCCGATCGCCGGCCGCCCCACGGACAGCCCGCTCACCCGGCGTGAGACCGATGTCCTCAAGCGGGCCGCCGACGGCAACTCCGCGCGGGAGACCGCCCGGGAGATGCACCTCTCCACGGGAACGGTGCGCAATTACCTGACCTCCGCCGTCACCAAACTCACCGCACGGAATCAGCTGGACGCCGTCCGGATCGCCAAGGAGAAGGGCTGGATCCGCTGACGTCCCGCGGCGGCCCGGCCGCGTCGGCCGGGCACTCGGCGAAGATCCGGAACCACCCGTCCTCGCCGGCGCACGCGCGGAACGTCCCGCCGATCCCTTCCAGCCGCCGGGCGAGATTGTCCAGGCCGCCGCCCGAACGGCGCGCCATCCTCTCCCCGGTGTCGCCGGGGATGCCGTCCCCCGCCATGTCGAGCGCGAGCGTGCCGGCGGTGCGGGAGACGGTGATGCGGCAGTTCTGCGCGGCGCTGTGGCGCAGGATGTTGGTCACCCCCTCGCGGACGACGGTCGCCAGGACCGTGCCGGCCTCCTCGCGCAGCGGCAGCCGCTCGTCGTGCACCTCCACCGTGATGCCCGCGGTGCTCAATATCCGGGCGGCGGAGTCCAGTTCGGCGGTGAGCGAGAGCTGACGGTAGCCGTGGGCGACACAGCGGACGTCGGCGAGGGCCTGCCGGGAGATGTCCAGCACCTCCCGCAGCTCCCCGTGCGCCCGCTCGGGGTCCTTGTCGACCAGCCGGGCCACCAGCTCCCCCTTGAGGGTGATGGCGGACAGGCTGTAGCCCAGCAGGTCGTGCAGATCGCGGGCGACCCGCAGCCGTTCGCCTTCCACGGCCAGCCGGGCGACCTCGTCACGGGCCCGCCGCACCTCCGCGCTCCAGGAGGCGATGCGCGTGACCCCGTACACCATCAGGCCGTTCACCCCGCAGGACAGCACTCCTATGGCGACGCCCAGCGGCTGCTGGCCGGCCAGCAGGGTGCAGGTGCCGGTGAGGACCGCGGCGGCGGCGAAGGCGGCGACGGACAGCGGGGGTTCGAGGATGAGCAGCGCGGACCCGGCCAGGAAGCCCGGCATGCCGGCCCAGGTGAGGCCCAGGGCGAACAGCGGGGCGTAGGTCAGCAGGGCCTGGAGTGCCAGCGTCCGGCGTCCGTGGCGGGCGCGGAACCGGCCGGCCCGCGGGGCGCAGTGAATCCCCTGGAGCACGAACACCGCGACGAAGGCGGCCAGGAAGAGGCAGATGTGACCGGCGGAAGGACGGCGCGACGCCAGGAGGTTGAGGAAACCCAGCACGGCCACCGCGGACTGCACGGCGAGAACGATGCCTGTGGCGAGCCAGGGGGGCGGCTCACCCTTGGATAACACCACCATGCGACCTGCCGATCGAGGGAGTTCCGAAGGGCCAACTGCTCAGTCAAGCAGAGAACCACTCGTGAAGAGGATTCCTGTAGTCAACCTCACATGACGCCCGTGACGGTCCCCTGGTTGGCAGCAATAAATGGAGCTGTGAATTCCTCACACGGGGCGTGCCGATCTCACCGTTGCTCTGGTGACGGCCTCACTGGGCGGTGGCCGCTCCTCGGTGCGAGCCTCGAGTCAAGTCGAAGGACGACATCGTGAACCGAGTGGAGGACACTCATGGACATCGAGGTGCTGGGAGAACTCGCGGTCTACGAGAACGGGGTCTCCATCGTGCCCAGCGCGGGAAAGCCGCGCCAGATCCTCGCCCTGCTCTCCCTGTGGGCCGGCCGCGTGGTGCCGGTGCCGACGCTGATGGAGGAGCTGTGGGGCGACGCCATCCCCCGCAGCGCGGCGACCACCCTCCAGACCTACATCCTCCAGCTGCGGCGCCGCATGGCCGTCGCGCTGCGCGACGCGCCGGAGTCCCCGGCCCGCACCCCGAAGGACGTCCTGGCCACGGCCTTCGGCGGCTACCGCGTCGCCGTCACGCCCGAGAGCTGCGACTGGTCCCAGTTCCGCCGCCTGGCCGGCCAGGGGCACGACGCGCTGCTCGCCGGCGACGCCCGGTCGGCCTCGGCGCACCTGACCCGCGCGCTCGCCCTGTGGCGCGGCCCGGCGCTGGTCGACGTGCCGGTCGGACGCGTCCTGGGGCTGGAGACCCTGTACATGGAGGAGACCCGTATGCAGGCGCTGGAGGAGCGCATCGAGGCCGACCTCCGCCTGGGCTACCACGCGGCCCTGCTGGGCGAGTTGCGCACGCTGGTGGCCCGGCACCCCCTGCACGAGAACCTCTGCGCGCAGCTGATGACGGCGCTGTGCCGCTCGGGCAGCCCCTGGCGGGCGCTCCAGGAGTTCCGGCAGCTGCGCGAGCGGCTGCGCCGCGAGCTGGGCGTCGAGCCGTCGCCGCGGCTCCAGCGGCTGCATCAGGCCGTGCTGTCGGGCGCCCCGGAACTGGACGGCGGGGAAGCGTTCGTACAGGCCCGGTCGGCGTAGCGCGGCGGCCCCGGCGGTCCGGCCGGCTCAGCCGAGGTGGTCGTGGGTGATGCTCCGGGACCGGGTGCGGATCCCGTCCCCGTCCGTCTCCAGGACGTCGTGCACCACACAGCTCGGCGCGATCTCCGGCTCCCGGCGGCCCGGCCGGACCGTGAGCACGAGCGTGTACACCGTGGAGCGGACGCTGCCGTCGGGCCGCGGGGTCAGCGCGATGTGGTTGAACCAGTGCCGCCGCTGTACCGGGGCTTCGGCGAACCTCTCGTGGAACCTCACCAGTTCGGCGACGATCGCGGCCCGTCCCCGGACCGGTTCGACCGACGGCGAGTGCTGGAACGTGCCGGTCTCGGTGAAGGTCAGGGCGTACTCCTCGAACCGGCCGCCGTCCAGGGCCTGCATCTGATGGGCGTAGAAGTGCTGGACGCGAGCGTAGAGGCCGGTCTCCGTGGCGGTGTCGTTCATGACGCTCCTTCGGGCGGTACGGGCGCGGGCGGGCAGGGCGCGGGCGCGGGCAGGGCGACGATGCCGCAGGCCGGCGGAGGCCGGCGGAGGCCGACGGACGCCGGGGCGGCCCGGGAGGCCCCACCTTCGCCGCCCCGCCTCGAAGCGGGCTCGAAGCGCTACAGGCCGCCGCTCCAGCCGCCGTCCACGTCGGCTCGAGGCCGGGACCGCACGCTCGTGCCGCCACCTTCCGACGACAGCGGGATCGGAGACGCATGAGCGAGACAGTCAGGCCCGTGGCCCTGGTGACCGGCGCCACGAGCGGGATCGGCAAGGAGATCGCGTGGCGGCTGGCCGCGCGCGGCACGCGGGTCCACCTCTGCGCCCGTGGCAAGGACGAGCTGGAGGCGACCGTCACCGGGCTGCGCGCCGCGGGCCACGAGGCGGACGGCGCGGTGTGCGACGTCTCCCGGCCGGAGCGGATCAGGGAGTACGTGCGCACGGCCGTGGACCGCTACGGACCGGTGGACGTCCTGGTGAACAACGCCGGCCGCAGCGGCGGCGGCGCCACCGCGGAGATCCCGGACGAGCTGTGGTTCGACGTCATCGACACCAACCTCAACAGCGTCTTCCTGATGACCAAGGAGGTCCTGACCACCGGCGGGATGCTCGCCAAGGGCAGCGGCCGCGTCATCAACATCGCCTCCACCGGCGGCAAGCAGGGTGTGGTGCACGCCGCCCCGTACTCCGCGTCCAAGCACGGCGTCGTCGGCTTCACCAAGGCCCTCGGGCTGGAACTCGCCCGCACCGGCATCACCGTCAACGCCGTGTGCCCCGGCTTCGTCGAGACGCCCATGGCCCAGCGGGTCCGTGAGCACTACGCGGCCATCTGGGACGTCAGCGAGGGTGAGGCGCACGACCGCATCACCACCCGGGTGCCGATGGGCCGCTACGTCGAGCCTCGCGAGGTGGCCGCGATGGTCGAGTACCTGGCCGGGGACGACGCGGCCGCGGTGACGGCCCAGGCGCTGAACGTCTGCGGCGGGCTGGGGAACTACTGATGTCCGCGCCCGCCCGCGTCGCCCTGGTGACCGGCTCCTCGTCCGGCATCGGGGCGGCCGTCGCCACCCGGCTGGCCGCCGAGGGGATCCGCGTCGTGGTCAACTCCGCCCGCTCCGTGGAGGCCGGCGAGAAGCTCGCCCGGTCCCTGCCGGACGCCGTGTACGTACGGGCCGACGTCTCCGTCGAGGCCGAGGCCCGCCGACTGGTGGCCGCCGCGGTGGAGCACTACGGGCGGCTCGACCTGCTGGTCAACAACGCGGGCGTCACCCGCGTCGTCCCGCACGCCGACCTGGAGGGCGCGTCCCCGGCCGTCTGGCGGGAGATCTTCGCGCTCAACGTCTTCGGCACCTGGCAGACGACCGTGGCCGCGATGCCGCACCTGGCCGCGACCGGCGCGGGGGCGGTGGTCAACATCTCCTCCGTCGCCGGCTGCCGGCCCGCGGGCAGCTCCATCCCCTATGCGGTGAGCAAGGCGGCGATCGGGCACATGACCGTGCTGCTCGCGAACGCCGTCGGCCCGCGCGTACGGGTCAACGCGGTGGCGCCCGGCCTGATCGAGACGCCCTGGACCCGCGACAGCGACTTCTTCGCCCCGATCGCCGAGAGGGTGCGCGAGGGCACGCCGCTGCGCAGGGTGGGCCTGCCCGAGGACGTCGCCGAGGCCGTACTGGCCCTCGCCGGCGCCTCGTACACCACCGGACAGGTACTGCTCGTGGACGGCGGCGCACACCTCGTCTGACGCCTCGCTCGGCGTTCGGGGACCCCAACGGAGGGAACGGCATGCGGCTCGGCGCGAATCTCATCTACCAGGGCGCGGGCGAACTGGCCCGCGCCGCCGAGGAGCTCGGCTACGACGTGGTGCTGGCCCCGGAGGGCTACCGCTCCGACGCCGTCAGCGTCCTCGGCCTGGCCGCCGGGGCGACCCGGCACATCGGGCTCGCCTCGGGCGTCATGCAGATCCCCGCCCGCCCGCCGGGCACCGCCGCCCTCACGGCGGCGACGCTGGACGCGCTGAGCGGCGGCCGGTTCCGGCTGGGGCTCGGCGTGTCCAACCCCGATGTGTCGCACGGCTGGTACGGCGTGCGCTTCGACCGGCCGCTGGCCCGCACCCGGGAGTACGTGGACATCGTCCGCCGGGCGCTGGCGGGGGAGTCCGTCACCTACGAGGGCGAGCACTTCCGCCTGCCCGTGCCCGGCACCCGCGGTGACGCGCCCCTGTACCTGCACACCGAACGGCCGCGGTCCGCGGTCCCCGTCTATCTGGCGGCGGTCGGGCCGCGTGCCCTCCGGCTGGCCGGGGAGATCGCCGACGGCTGGATCGGGGTCTTCGCCTCGCCCGAGGACGTCGCCGGGGCCGTCGCCGAGATCCGGGCGGGCAGGCTGCGGGCGGGGCTCGCCATGGCGGGCTTCGACGTCCTGCCCAGCCTGCCCGCGGCGGTCGCCGACGACGTGGACAGCGCCGTGGACGCCCTGCGCGGGCAGTACGTCTACCTGCTCGGCATCGGCGACCCCGAGCGGAACTTCTACTGCGCCATGGCCCGGCGGATGGGCTACGGACGCGAGGCCGCCCTGCTGCGGGAGCGGCTCGCCGCCGGTGACCGCAAGGGGGCGGGGGCCGCGCTGCCCGCGGCCTTCATCGACCGTACGGCCCTCGTCGGGCCCGTGCCCCGGCTCGCCGACCGGATGCGCGCGTACGCCGACGCCGGCGTCACCACGCTCGGGGTGATGGTCTCCGCGGCGGCGACCACCCTGGACGGCCGGACCCGGATCCTCCGCGCGGCGGCGGACGCGCTCGCGCTGGCGGACGCCGGGGGGTGAGGGCCGGCCCGGACGGTGCTCCGTGCCGGGCCGCGCGACGTCCGCCGCGTACGGGTGTTCGTGTAGGCGCGCCTGTACGGCGCCTGCGTAAGAGCGTGCGCGTCCGCGTGGGACCGGGCGCTTACGGGCGTCACCGCACCGGCACCGTCCGGCTGAGCGTGCCCGCCGGGTCCGGGTAGCCCGTCACCGTGCCGTGGCGGGCGTCCCGGGTCCTGGACCAGCGGTAGCTCCACGCGGGGTCGGTGAGACCGGACCCCGCCAGGCCCGTCTCCACCGCGCCGCTGCCGTCGGCCCGCAGCGTCCAGCGGAGCGCCGGGAGGGTGAACGGCACACCGGCGGCGAAGGGCCCGGGGGAGCGGACGGCCAGGCCGCCGCCGGGGAGCGGTTCGGCGTACGGGGTTCCGTCGCCGCCCTCCAGCGCGAACCGGACGTCCCGCGCGGCCGTTGGCGCGTGGAAGCGC
Organism: Streptomyces albireticuli; assembly: GCF_002192455.1. Classification (NCBI taxonomy): domain Bacteria; kingdom Bacillati; phylum Actinomycetota; class Actinomycetes; order Kitasatosporales; family Streptomycetaceae; genus Streptomyces; species Streptomyces albireticuli. The sequence continues at coordinate 1,312,846 of NZ_CP021744.1, read as the reverse complement.
AGGGTGGTGTCGCGGATGCCGCTGCTGATCCTGGGGTTGAACGTGAGGGGCGCGGGCGCGAGGAGCACGGTGAACTCCTCGCCGACGGCGACCGTGCGCGGCGCGGTGACGGTGAAGCGCAGCACGTACGGGATGGTGTGGTCGTCGCCGTCCGGCTCGGTGCGGACCCGGCAGACGAGCGCCGGCGCGCGCTCCGCCGTCAGGGCGTCGGCCGGCACGGCTCAGCCCTCCCGGACCGCGGCGGCCAGGCCGCTCGGGCGGGCCCCGACGCGCGCGGCGAGGTCCCCGCCGCGCCCGTACCGGGCCGCGAGCCCGGCCACCGTCGGGGCGTCCATGACGTGCCAGCCGTGCGCGGTGAGCCAGGCCGCCGGGTCGTCGAGCGTGGACCGCCAGGCCGCGCCCAGGCCGTCGAGGGTGTCCGACACCTCTGCCAGGCTGCCGCCCTTCGTGCCCGAGTCGATGTGGTCCATGGCGAGCTCGCTGCCGGGGGCCGACAGCTTGCCCACCTCGTCCAGGAGCGCGTCGTTCTCGGCGGCGGACAGATAGGGCAGCAGTCCTTCGACCAGCCACGCGGACGGCGCCGCGGGGTCGAGGCCGGCGCCGAGCAGCGCGCCGGGCCAGTCGCCGCGCAGATCGGCGCCCAGGACCGTGCGCGCGCAGGCGGGCACCGCCCGCTGCCGGGCCAGCACCCCCTCCTTGAAGTCGAGCAGCTCCGGCAGGTCCGCCTCGAACAGGCGGGTACCGCCGGGCCAGGGGAGCCGGAACGCCCGGGTGTCCAGGCCCGCGGCCAGGATCACCACCTGACGGCAGCCGCGGCCCGCCGCGCCGGTCAGGTAGTCGTCGAAGAAGCGGGTGCGCACGGCCACGTACCCGGCGAAGTCCCGCATTCCGTCCACGGCGCTCGCGCCGACGGCCTCCACGAAGGCGCGGGCGTAGGGGTCGTGGAACAGCCTGTGCTCGCGGTCGCTCTCCGCGGCCCGCCCGGCGGCGATGCCCACCGCGGTCAGGCTGACGCCCGTGGGCAGCTCCGGGCCGCCGCCGGGCCCGGCCGGTCCTGTCCTGCCGTCGTTCATCCGACGCTCCCTTCGGTGTGCGGGTGGTGTGCGTGAAGATGGTCCCGGCGGGTGGAGGGGGGCTCGAAGCCCGCTGGAAGAACGGGAGTTCGGTGCGCCGTTCGAGGGCGGCAGTAGCCGCGCTCCAGCGATCGGTGCCATCGTGGACGGGGACAGGGAAGAAGCTCTACGCGCTCACGGAGGTTCCTCGCGTGACCAGCTCCCAGCAACGTCCGCCCCGCCGGCTGAGGATCGGGGGTGACCTCCCCTACTTCGACAGCCGTCACGAACTCCGGGACTACGTCCAGGCGTTCGAGGAGCTCGGCTACGACCACCTGGGGTTCGGCGAGCACGTCCTGCCGGCCCGGGCGCCGAACTGGCCCTCGGGCATCTCCCCGTGCGAGCCGTGGCACGAGGCGTTCACCCAGGCCGCCTTCGTGGCCGCGCTGACCTCGCGGATCGAGATCGTCCCCTCCGTGCTGCTGCCGCTGCGTCCGGCCGGCATCGCGGCCAAACAGGCCGCCGAGATCGACCTCTTCTCGGAGGGGCGGCTGCGGCTGTCCGTCAGCGTCGGCTGGAACCGTGAGGAGGTCCGCGCCCTCGGTGCGGACCCCGCGACCCGCGGCCGGCTCCTGGAGGAGCAGGTGGAGGTGATGCGGCTGCTGTGGACCGAGCCGCACGTCACCTACCGGGGCAAGCTGATCGAGATCGTGGACGTGGCGGTCAACCCGCGCCCGGAGCGGCCGGTGCCGGTGTGGATGGGCGGCGGCGACTTCGAGGGCGGCGGGGTGCCCGGCCCGGTGGTCCTGGACCGGATGGCCCGCATCGCCGACGGCTACAAGATGTTCGGCCCGCTGATGCGGGACGTGGACGCCGGCCTGGACGTGATCCGCCGGCTGCGCGCCCTGGTGGCCGAACACGGCCGGGACCCCGAGGACTTCGGCGTCGAGGCGCGCATCCCGCTCCAGCTGCTGCCCGAGGACGCCTGGATCGAGCGCCTGGAGACCTGGCGCCGGGCCGGTGCCACGCATATCACCCTCTCCAACCGGCGGGGTGCGGGCGGCGCGAACGCCGAGATCGCACGCCTCACCCGCTTCCGGGAGCTGACCGACGGCCTCTGGTAGGCGGCGCGCCGGGCGCCCGGATCCGGGCGCCCGGCGGTGGCGGGGGTGCGCTCCCGCCGTTACGGCTCGCGCCCGGCCGGCTCGTACCCCTCGATCTGCGCGGGCACGGACAGGTGCCGCAGGAAGCGGCGGATCTGCTCACCGTATTGCTCCTGGAACTCGGGCGAACTCGGGTCGAGGCCCGACGCCTCCTTGGCGATCTGCGGCATCACGATCGGCGCCATCACCATGCCCATCACCGCCAGCCGGAGGAAGCCCGGGTCCATGTCGGCGGAGATCTCGCCCCGCTCGCGGGCGCGGTGCAGCCGGGCCAGGTCGGCGGTGATCGCCGACGTCTCCTCGGGGATCTCCTGCGTGTCCCCCGACAGCCCGCGCCAGATGGCGAGCCGGGCCGGCCGGGGGTCGGCCAGACCGCGCTCCAGATAGCGGACGGCGACCTCCTCCAGCGGTGCGTACTCCTCGGCGAAGAGGGCCTCGCGCTCGGCCCACTCGCGCTGCAACTCGCGGTAGAGGCCGTGCTTGCCGCCGAAGTAATAGCTGATCAGCTGCTTGTTCACGCCCGCGCGCTCGGCGATGTCCTGCACCCGGGCGCCGGCCAGGCCGTGGCTGGCGAACTCCTCCAGCGCCGCGTCCAGCAGCAGCTTCCGGGACCGCTCCGCGTCCCGCTGCCGCTCCTCGGTCTTCGGGGCGCGGCGCGGCCGGGGGCGGTCGGGCGGCTCAGTGGCCTCGGGGGCGGCCCCGGGGCGGCTCCTCTTCGTCGTCATGCGCACACTTTACTCAATCATCCGGTTGGTTGACAGTGGCATCCCGATGGATGACCATGGGGTCATGGCTGCATACGATGACCGAGCGGGCACGCCGGACGGGGCCGCGGCGGCCCCGGCGGAGAAGCCCGGCCTCTCCCCTCAAGCGCGGCAAGCGGTGCTGGTCGTCCTGCTGGGCGCGATCCTGGCCTTTCTGGACTCGACCGTTGTCAACGTCGCCCTCCGGCACCTCTCCCTCGACTTCGACACCTCGCTGGACACCGTCCAGTGGGTGGTCACCAGCTATCTGCTGGCCCTGGCGGCGGTGATCCCGCTGTCCGCCTGGGCCGCACGGCGCTACGGACCCCGCCGGCTCTACGCGTGGTCGCTCGCGGTCTTCACGCTGGCCTCGGCCCTGTGCGGCGTCGCCACGTCGGCCGAGATGCTGATCGGCTTCCGGATCCTCCAGGGCATCGGCGGCGGGCTGATGATGCCCGTCGGGCAGATGATCCTGGTGCGGGCGGCGGGGCCGCAGGGCCTGGCCAGGGTGATGAGCGCGATCGGCGTGCCGATGGTGCTCACACCGGTCTTCGGGCCGACCATCGGCGGGCTGCTCCTGGACCACGCCGGCTGGGAGTGGATCTTCTGGATCAATGTGCCCATCGGGCTGCTGGCCCTCTACCTCACGGTGCGCCTGCTCCCGCGCGATGTGACCGAGGAGGCGGGGCCGCTGGACGCGATCGGGCTGTTCCTGGTGTCCGTGGGCGTCGTCGGCGTCACGTACGGGCTGGCCCAGGCCGGTCAGCAGGGTGATCTGCTCGCCGCCGACGTCCTGCTGCCGTTCCTCGCCGGCCTGGTCCTGACCGCCGCGTTCGTGCTGCGAGCCCTGCGGGTCGAACATCCGCTGCTGGACCTGCGGCTGTACCGGAACAAGATGTTCAGCGCGGCTTCCTTCGCCACCTTCGCGATGGGCGCGGCCATCTTCGGCGGCATGATCCTGATGCCGCTGTACTACCAGGTGGTCCGGCACGAGGACGCCGTCGCCACCGGGCTGCTGCTCGCCCCCCAGGGCATCGGCGCGGCCGTCGCCATGTGGCTCTCGGGGCGGCTCTTCGAGAAGATCGGCAGCCTGACGGCCGTCATCGGCGGCGCGATCTGCGTCGCGGCGACCGTGCCGTTCGTGCTGATCACCTCCGGGAGTTCCTACTGGCTGCTGAGCCTGGCGATGGTCGCCCGCGGCTTCGGCATCGGCATGGCCGGCATGCCGGCCATGACCGCGGCCTTCCGGGCCCTGGAGCCGGCCCAGGTGGGCGACGCCACCCCGCAGCTCAACATGTTGCAGAGGGTCGGCGGTTCGATGGGCACCGCGCTCTTCGTCGTGGTGCTCCAGCAGCACCTGGACGACGCGGGCGCCCGCCCGGCCGAGCAGGCGTCCGGCTTCGGCACGACGTTCGTCTGGGTGCTGGCGGCCGCGGTGGTCGCCACGCTTCCCGCCGTCCTGATGACGGCCCTCGAACGCCGGGCGGCCAGGGAGGCGGCGGGCGTGCCGGACGACACGGGGACGGAGGCCCGCAGCGCGGTGTGACCTCGCGGCCGGCCCGACCGTCCAGGGGCATTCCCCCTGAGCTCAGCCGTCGCCCGACGGGCCCGGGCCCGGCCGGAGCGAGTTCACGTCCGCGCTCCGGCCGGGCCGGCGACGGCTCGCCGGGTCCGGTGTCGCGTCCCCCGCGCGCTCCGGACCCACCCGGCGTCGTAGGTGAGGCGCCCCCGCCCCACCCGCCCCGCTTACACCGCCGCCCCGCTCACACCCCCGCCTCGATCACCGCCTCCGTGCGCGGGCTGCCCGCCGGGTCGTCCGCCGGCGGCCGGAGGTGCCTGACCTTCAGGCCGGCCCGCAGCAGCAGATCCCGGAACTCCTCCACGGTCCGCTCCCGCCCGCCGAGGACGACCAGCATCTGGAGATCGGAGAACTTGCCGGGGTGGAAGCCACCGCCCTCCGGGATCACCTGGTCGATGACGACGAGCCGCGAGTCCTCCGTCATGGCGGCACGGACGTTGCGCAGGATGCGCAGCGCGTCGTCGTCGCCCCAGTCGTGCAGGATCCGCGAGAGCACATACGTGCTCCCGCCCGTCGGCACCCCGTCGAAGAAGCTCCGGCCCACGATCTCCACCCGGTCCGCGACCCCCGCCCCGGCCAGCACGCCGGGCGCCTCTCCGACGACCGTCGGCAGGTCCTGGAGCACACCGCGCAGCCCGGGCCGCTCCCGCAGGATGTGCGCGAGCAGCGTCCCCACGCTCCCGCCCAGGTCCACCACGGTGGTGTCGGAGGAGAAGTCGCAGGAGTCGACGGCCGGCGGGACCGTGCCCCGGCCGACCATCGTGTGGAAGACCTTCCGCGCCTCCTCGTCGCGGTCCAGGAAGGCGAAGGCGGGCATGCCGTAGATCCGGTCGAAGGCGGGCTTCCCCGTCCGCACGGTGTACATGACGTCGGCCCAGGAGCGGAAGTTCTCCGCGCCGTTGACGATCGTGAACTGCGCCAGGCCCCCGCCGCGGAACGCCTCGCCGGACGGCGTCAGTTCGAAGACCCGCCCGGGGTGTTCGCGGAACAGCCCGAGCGCGGCCACCGCGCGGCAGAAGCGGTAGAGGGCGTCCGCGTCGCTGTGGGTGGCGGCCGCCAGCTCGTCGCTGGTCAGCGGCCCGTCGCCGAGCAGGTCGGCGAGGCCGAGCCGGGCGGTCACGTACAGGCTCTGGAAGGTCCACGGGGCGCTCCGGAAGACCAGCTGGAACAGGTCGTCGCCCGGGGACGCCCCGGTGTCGGGGGACTCGGGGGAGTCGGGGGAACCAGGGGAAGAGGTCATGAGAATTCACCCACTTCGAGAACGAGTTTTCTGCGGGGCCTGCTCCACCGCCGCATCACCGGCCGTTCGACGCCCGCGTACAGCAGCCAGGCCACGCCGACCGCGGCGCCCAGGACCGGCAGGGACAGCCCCGCGGCCTGCCAGCCGGAGAGGTCGTCCGCCGGCCCGATGCCCAGGGCCCGGGCGACCTGGTCGATGAGCAGTTCGTGCACCATGTACAGCGCGAACGACACCTCGCCGAGCCACACCATCGTGGTGCCGCGCAGCGGGGACGGCCGTCCGCCCACGTCCGCCCCGGCCCCCGCGACGATCAGCAGGGCCAGCGGCACCACGGTCACCGCGGCGGTGCCGTACTGACCGGGCGCGTACAGCGCCCCGAAGTACGAACCGAGGACGAGCGCCCCCGCCGGCGCGAACGGCACCCGCGGGAACCGGCCCTCCGCGACCAGCCGCGCCAGCACCATGCCGAGCGCGAACTCCAGGCACCGCGTCAGGGGGAAGAAGTAGACGAACCACATCTGCGTCACCGAATAGGGCATCCGCGGCGACAGCACCGCACCGCCCGACAGGAACACCTCGGACACCAGCGGCACACACCACACCGCGGCGGCCAGCCCGCCGGCGCACCACCACAGCCGCCGCCCCGGCGCCCGGCGCAGCGCCGTCAGCAGCAGCGGGAACGACAGATAGAAGAACGCCTCGCACCCCAGCGACCAGCTGACCGAGTTGACGCCGGTCAGAACGTCGAAGCGCGGCAGCCACGTGTGCACCAGCAGGAGGTTCGGCAGCAGTTGGTGCCCCGTCACCGTACGGCTCTGCGACAGCGCCAGGAGCACCGCGGCCGCGGCCGTCACCAGGTGGTTGGGGTAGATCTTGCAGGCGCGCCGGCGCCAGAACGCCCCGGGCCCCGCACCGGGCCGCGCCGACCACGTCAGCACGAACCCGCTCAGGACGAAGAAGAACGACACCCCCGTCGACCCGGCCTTGCTCCAGAGGAACGCCGGCCCCTCGCCCGACCCCCAGCTGCTGGGGATGAACTGGAAGAAGGCGTGCGAGAAGAAGACCGCGGCGGCCGCCAGGAAGCGCATGCCCGTCAGCGAGGGCAGCCCCGGCCGGCGGCCGTCCCGGTCCACCGTGGCCGACGCCGTCATTCCGGATCTCGCGGTGACCACCCGGACCCCCGCAGGAAGGCGTCGAAGGTCAGCAGCCCCGGGTGCGCCGCGCGCAGCGCGGGGATGTCCGCCGTGTAGCCGACTTCGTTGAACCACACGAAGGTCTTGGCCATCCACTCGTTCTGCCGCCGGATCTCCTCGATCGGCACCGACTCGAAGCGGGCCGGCAGCCCGGTGTGGCGCGCGAACGCCTCGGCGATCCGCGGGCCGGTGAGCTCGTCACCGGCGATCTCCACGTTCCGGCCGGCGAAGTGCCCGGGGTCGTCGAAGGCGTCGGCCACGAACCAGCCGATGTCCTGCGAAGCGATCATCTGGAGCCGGGTCTCCGGCAGCAGGCCCCGGCTGAGCACCAGCTGCCCGGAGGCGTCCACGACCGGCGGCAGGTCGAGGAAGTTCTCCATGTAGTAGACCGCGCGCAGGAACGTCGTGGGCACGCCCGCCGCCCGCATGGTCCGCTCGACCGTCAGCTTGGTCTCCCGCCAGCCCACGCCGCCGGGGTTCTCCACGCCGCCGACCGAGCTGTGCACGAGGTGCGCCACCCCCGCGTCCCGTACGGCCGAGGCCAGCAGTGCCGCGTGCCGCTCCTCGCCGTCCAGACCGTTGCCGTGCGTCGGCGTGAAGACGGTGAACACCCCGTACGCCCCCGCCACCGCCGCCCGCACGGCGGCCGGGTCGTCCAGCGACCCCTTCACCAGCCGCACGCCCTTGGCCTGGAGCTCCCGGGCCCGCGGATGCTCCGGATCGCGTACGAGCGCGCGGACCGCCCAGCCCCGGTCGAGCAGGTGCCGGGCCGCCGAACCCCCTTGCCGGCCGGTCGCGCCCAGCACCAGCACCCAGCGATCGATGTCCCTGTCCCCGACGGCCATCGCATGCCCCTTCTGAGAGTCGTTGCTCCGGCGCCCCACGCTCGGCGCGCGCACTGGAATCCGGCTGGAGGCGCGGTCGACAGCTGAGCGCCCCGGCCAGGCCGTCGCCCCGGCCGGCGCGGTCGGGGCGACGGCACCGCCTGTCCAGCGCGCGTCGAGCGGCCTTCGAGCTCCCGCGGGGAGCGTCGGGCACCGCACCCGCCACGGCGAAGGGAGCCACCGGCCATGGACCACGGCCCGGGCACGACACCCCCGGCGGCCACCGCCCGTACGCCGGCCGGCTTCCGCACCACGGGCCCGGATCCCGGCCGGCGGCTGCGGCCCGTCGGCCCGCCGCCGCGGGGACGCGACCGTACGCGTCACCGGTGCGGGAGCGGCCGTCGAGCCCCCGGCCGGATCACCGTCACCACGACACCGGGCCGCTGACGGCCCGGAGAGGAGCGCGAGGGAGCCATGAAGAGGACACACCGGACCGTACGGGGACTGGCCAGGCCGCTGCTGGCCGCCAGCTTCGTCACCGGCGGCTACAGCGTGCTGCGCGACCCCGGCCCGCTGCCCGCGCTCGCGGAGAAACACGGAGTGCCGCTGCCGGAGGCCGCCACCCGGGCCACGGCGGCCGGCATGCTCGTCGGCGGCGTGGCGCTGGGCGCCGGCTTCCGGCCGCCGCTCAGCGTCTGCCTGCTGGCCGTCTGCCTGGTGCCGACGACCGTGACCGTGCACGACTTCTGGAGGCAGGAGGACCCGGCCCGCCGCGTCACCCAGCGGAACGAGTTCTTCAAGAACCTCAGCCTGCTCGGCGCGCTGGCGATCGCCGCCGCCGACGCGCTCGCGGCCGGCGGGGAGTGAACGCCGTGCGGACCGAAGAGGAGATCACCGGCGCGCCCCTCGCCGCCGGGGCCCGGGACGTCGCCCGGCTCGCGGCACACCACGCCGCCGACGCCGACCGGGAGCGCAGGCTGCGCCCCGACGTCGTCCGCGCCGTCGTCGACGCCGGTTTCGCCCGGCACTTCGTCCCCCGCCGGTGGGGCGGGACCGCCGGCACCTTCACCGAGCTCGCCGACGCCGTCACGGCCGTCGGCGAGGGCTGCGCGGCCACCGCCTGGGTGGCCTCGCTCGGCTCGACCGTGGCCCGGATGGCCGCCCACCTGCCCGAGAAGGGACAGGCGGAACTCTGGGCGGAGGGGCCCGACACCCTGCTGGTGGGGGCGCTGATGCCGGTCGGCCGCGCCGAGGCCGTCCCCGGCGGCTGGCGGCTCTCCGGCACCTGGTCGTTCATCAGCGCCGTGGACCACTCGCAATGGGCACTGGTGTGCGCGACGACACCGGCCGACGGACAGCACCGGGCCCGCTACTTCGCGGTGGAACGCGCCGCCTACACCATCCGGGACACCTGGTTCTCGGTGGGCATGCGCGGCACCGGCAGCAACACCCTCGTCCTGGACGGCACGTTCGTACCCGAGCACCTGTCCTTCGACCGCGAGCAGGTGATGGAGGGCACCGGCTCACCGTCCCCGGCGGCGTGCCACCGGGTGCCGCTGAAGGCCGTCAACGGCCTGTCCTTCGTCCTCCCCGTCCTGGGCGCCGCGCGCGGCATGCTCACCGCGTGGACCGCCTGGGCCGCCGCCCGTGCCGGCGCCGGAGCCGCGCACGACGCGGGCTTCCGCGACGTCCTCGCCCGCACCGCGGGGGAGCTGGACGCCGCCGAGCTCCTCGTGCGCCGCGCCGCCGCCGTCGCCGACCAGGGCACGTACACCGGACTGCTGACGGCGCGCGGCGCCCGCGACTGCGCGCTCGCCTCGGAGACGCTGCTGACCGCCGTCAACCGGATGTTCCGCGCGACGGGCACCTCCGGCCAGGCCGCCGGCGGCCCCTTCGAACGCTCCTGGCGGGACGTCAACTCCGCGACCAGCCACCTGGTGCTGCGCCTGGACGCCGCCGCCACGGCTTACGCCGAGCAGGTCCTGGCCGCCGGTTGACCGGATACGTCACTAGGGCCCGCCGGGGGATCCCGGCGGGCCCTAGTGACGCATTCCGCCTCAGCGTGCCGCCGTCCCGGCCCCCGCCGCCAGCGACAGCGTGGTCCGGCTGTTGTCCCCCAGCGCCCGGCGCACGTACGAGCGGGCGTCGGTCAGGGTGGCGCCCTCGCCCAGCACCGAGGGCACCGCGGCCGCGTCGATGACCACCGTGTGCCGCGCCGTCGCCCTGGCTCCACGGCCGGCTCCGGCGTCCTCGAACGTCCACAGACCGCTGTGGCCGAGCAGCGGCTTTGGCAGCACCCGCTGCTTGTAGGCGATCCAGCCGGGCCGGTGGCACACCCGGACCGAGCGCGTCGTGTGCGCCGCGCCGTCCGGGGTGACCGTCTCCATGGCCAGCTCCTGGACACCCGGGGCGATCTCCGTCAGCTCGCTGCGCGACACGTGCGGCAGCCGCTCGGCCCACAGATCGGCACGCTCGACGAAGGTGTACGCGGCCTCCGCCGGGCACGCCGCCTCGATCGTGTCGCTGAAGGTCAGGACGACGTCCCGCACCGGGTGCCCGGACTCGGAGACGCGCGCCAAGGCGGCCAGCTCCGAGCGGCTGTTACGGTCGAGGGCCGCCGAGACTCCGGCCGGGGCCACCGGGTCGTCGCCGACGGTGGTGAAGCGGTGCCGCAGCACCACCTCCGTACGGCGGCCGGGCAACGGCCGCAACAGCCACGCGCCGGCCATCGAGGCGACCGGCGGAGCGGAGCGCTCCTGCCGGAAGCCCACGTAGAACCGCTCGGGAACGAGGGTGCGGCGCGAAGTCCACCGCCGGACCTCGCCGTTCACCTCCGCCCACAGCTCGAAGCGCTCCGAGCGGTCGGTACGGGCCAGATGCCGGACGTGGACGCACGGGCCGAAGACCGCCGGCCAGGACGCCGCGTCCGCGATCAGCGCGTAGAGCCGCTCCGGGGGCGCGGACACGATGAGCGAGTGCTCGGTGCGGTGCACCCGGGGCGGGCCGGAGCCGGTCACGCGACCCTCACCTCCTCGGCCGGCTGTCCGGCGCGCGCGGATCCGTTGACGAGGTCGAGCAGCGCACGCGGCGTCTCCAGCTCGGTCAGGACGTCGTCGGCGATGTCCACCCCGAAATCCTGCTTGATCCGGGCCGCGCTCTCCATCAGGGCGAGCGAGTCGTAACCCAGGTCCGTGAAGGGGATGTCGAGGATGTCGCCGGCCGGAGCGGCCGTCTCGTCCTCGCCCGCGCAGGCCACGAGTATCCGGCGCAGGGTGTCGATGTCCATCGGTTCGGTCATGATGTGTTGCCTCCTGGTGAAAACAGCGGTTCGGTGAGCCGTCAGGAATCCGGACCGGTCATGACGACGGCCGAGTTGAAGCCCCGGCGGCCGCGAGCGAGCACCAGGGCGGAACGGACAGGCAGGCCGCGCGGCTCGTCGCGCACGAGGTCGAGACCGTAGTCCTCGGGCACCCGTGCGGTGTGCGCGGTGTGCGGGACGACGCCGTCCCGCATGCTGAGCAGGGCACAGAGCAGGTCCACGGGGCCACCGCCCCCGTACAGCCGCCCGGTCAGCGCCTTGGGCGCCGTGACGGGCACGCCGTACGGGCCGAGGACGGCCCGCAGCGCCTCGGCCTCGGCGCGGTCGAGTGCGGGGACGCCCGCGGCGTCGGCGAACACGACGTCGATGTCATGAGCTGTGAGGTCGGCGTCGACCAGGGCCGGTTCGACGGCCCGGCGCGGAGAGGGCGACCGGCCGCTCCCCGGCGGCGGATCGAAGGTCGCGGCGTAACCGGCGATCCGGCCGTACCGCCGGGGCGCGCCGCGCTCCCGCGCCGAGTCCGCGTCCTCGACCACGAGGATCGCACCCCCCTCACCGGGCACATGGCCACCGGCGTCCCGGTCGAACGGCAGGAAGGCGCGGTCCGGTTCGCGTGCCGTGCTCACCCGCCCGCCCGCCGGCTGGGACGCCCAGCCCCACGGGTCCAGCGCCGAGTCCACCCCGCCGGCGACACCCCTCGGCCCGCGCGTCGAAGTCGACCTCGCCGGCGACCCGCGAACGAAAGGGCGAGGGATCGAAGAAGGAGATCCTGCGGGTCGCCGTCCGGCCGTTGGCGAGCAGCTCCCAGAACTCCTTGGTGCCACTGCCCCCAGGGGCGCGCACCCCGATACCGGTGATCACTACGCGCCGTTCCCCCACGGCCGCTCCCTTCGCCTGCGCCCGCCACGGGCGTCCCGGAGCCCCGGCCGGACGTGCTGCCGGGGCTGCGAGCAGACTCGGGGTGCGGCCTCGACCTCCCCTGGAGGGGCACTCGGGAACGGCTCGGCGTGGGTGGAGGGGGTCCGGGCGGGGCGGGCATGATCCGGCGCGCCGCCGCTGCCGGTGGGCCGGCACGCCCCACGTAACCTCGTCCCGTGCCAGCCTCCCCTTTGTATCGCGTCGCCGTCCTCGTCCTTGAGGGCGCGAAACCGCTCGACGTCGGAATTCCCGCGCAGGTCTTCACGACCCGCGCGAGCATGCCGTACGAGGTGCGGGTGTGCGGGGCGGCACCCGGTCTCGTGACCGGCGGTGACGGTCTGTCGTACCACGTCGCCCACGGCCTGGAGGCGCTCGCGTGGGCGGACATCGTCTTCGTGCCCGGCTACCGGCACCCGGACCGCGAGGAACCGCCGCGGGCCGTCGTCGACGCGCTGGGCGCCGCCCACGACCGGGGCGCGCGGCTCGCCGCCATCTCGACGGGCGCCTTCGCGCTCGCCGCCACGGGTCTGCTCGACGGCAGGCGTGCCACGACGCACTGGCACTACACGCGGGCACTCGCGGCCAGGCACCCGCGCATCCGGGTCGACGAGAACGTCCTGTTCGTCGACGAGGGCAGCGTGCTCACGTCGGCTGGTGCCGCCTCCGGCATCGACCTGTGCCTGCACATCCTGCGCGGCGACCTCGGGGTGGCCGCGTCCAACCACGCGGCCCGCCGCCTGGTCGCGGCCCCTTACCGCAGTGGTGGCCAGGCACAGTACGTGCCGCGCAGCGTGCCCGAGCCGCACGGCGAGCGCTTCGGCGCCACTCGCGAGTGGGCGCTGCACCGGCTCGCCGAGCCCCTCACCCTCGACGTACTGGCGCGGCAGGCCGGGGTCTCGCCGCGCACGTTCTCCCGGCGCTTCGTCGAGGAGACCGGCTGCACGCCGATGCAGTGGGTGATGCGCACCCGCATCGACCAGGCCCGCGAGCTGCTGGAACGCTCGCAGCGCAGCGTCGAACAGATCGCCGCCGACGTCGGGCTGGGCACCGGCGCGAACCTGCGCCTGCACTTCCAGCGCGTCCTCGGCGCCACGCCGAGCGAGTACCGGCGCACCTTCACCCGGGGTGAATAGGAAGTGAAGAGAACCGCCACCTGGATCCGGGTGGCGGGATCCTTTCGAACCGTGGCGATCCCGCCACTGTCAGCCTCGTCCGCCGCGAGCGAGGCTGGTGGCGAAGGGAAGGGATGTCACCCATGACTCGCATCGCCATCAACGGATTCGGCCGCATCGGACGCAATGTGCTGCGCGCACTTCTGGAGCGCGAGAGCGCCCTGGAGATCGTCGCGGTCAACGACCTCACCGAGCCCGCCGCTCTCGCCCGGCTGCTCGCCTACGACAGCACGGCCGGCCGGCTCGGGCGCCCGGTGACCGTCGACGGGGACGCCCTCGTCGTCGACGGCCGCCGGATCACGGTGCTGGCCGAGCGCGAACCGGCGCGGCTGCCGTGGGCCGCCCTCGGCGTCGACGTCGTCCTGGAGGCCACCGGCCGCTTCACCTCGGCCGAGGCCGCCCGCGCCCACCTCGACGCGGGCGCGCGCAAGGTGCTCGTCAGCGCGCCGTCGGACGGCGCCGACGTCACGCTCGCGTTCGGGGTCAACACCGGCACGTACGACCCGGCCGCGCACACGATCGTCTCGAACGCCTCCTGCACCACCAACGCGCTCGCGCCGCTGGCCAAGGTGCTCGACGAACTCGCGGGTATCGAGCACGGGTTCATGACGACGGTGCACGCCTACACGCAGGAGCAGAACCTCCAGGACGGTCCGCACCGCGACCCGCGCCGTGCGCGGGCGGCCGGGGTCAACATCGTGCCGACCACGACGGGCGCGGCCAAGGCGATCGGCCTGGTGCTGCCGAACCTCGACGGCAAGCTGTCGGGCGACTCGATCCGCGTCCCCGTCCCGGTGGGCTCGATCGTCGAGCTCAACACGACCGTCGCCCGTGACGTGACGCGCGAGGACGTGCTGGCCGCCTACCGCGCCGCGGCGGAGGGCCCGCTCGCGGGCGTCCTCGAATACTCCGAGGACGCGCTCGTCTCGTCCGACATCGTCGGCAACCCGGCCTCGTCGATCTTCGACTCGGCCCTCACCCGCGTCGACGGCCGCCACGTCAAGGTGGTCGCCTGGTACGACAACGAGTGGGGCTTCTCGAACCGCGTGATCGACACGCTCGAACTCCTCGCCACCGGCTGACCGCCCACGAGGTGACGCGCTCCGGCCGGGGCAGGCCGGGGAGAGCGCCCCGCCGTAGCCCCGTACTCCATCTGTAGTACCTGACAATCCGTACCTGGGTACGACGACGGGGCGGCCTCCGCGAGGGATCGTGGAGGCATGAAGGGCTTCGGGACGGACGACCGGCGAGTGGCGACGTGAGTTCGCTGGTGGTGTCGGTGCTGCTGTGCCTGGTGTCCGCTGTCTGTTACGCGGCGGCGGCCATCGTGCAGGAGCGTGTCGCGGCCTCGGACGAGGGCGGGGCCTACGGGCCGCTGCGGCGGCCGAGCTGGTGGGGCGCGGTGGCGCTGACCGGCGTGGGCGCCGGGCTGCACGTGGTGGCGCTGGCCTTCGGGCCGCTCAGCCTGGTGCAGCCGCTCGGCGCCCTGACGATCGTCTTCGCGCTGCCGATGGCCGCCCTGCTCGTACGCAGGCCCGTCGGCGCCGTGGGCTGGCGGGGCGCCGTCCTCGCGACCTGCGGCCTCGCGGGACTGCTGGCGCTGACCGGCCCCGCGCGGACCGACTCCCTCGCCGCCGGGCAGCGGCCCGAGCTCGCCATGGGCGCGGTCGTCGTCGTGGCGGTCGTCTCGCTCGGCGCGCGGTGGGCGCGCAGACCCGTCGTCCGGGGCGTCGTGCTGGCCTGCGCGGCCGGCATCGCCTTCGGGATGGCGTCCGTCTTCACCAAGGCCGCCGCCGAGGACTGGACCTCGCACCGGACCGGCGCCCTGGTGCCCACCCTGATCACGATCGCCCTCCTCGCCTCCGCCGGGATGCTGCTGTCCCAGGCCTCCTACCGCGGCGCCGGTCTCTCCGCGCCGCTCGCGACCGTGACGGTCGTCAATCCCGCGGTGGCGGCGGCCGTCGGGATAGCGGTCCTGGGCGAGGGGTTCCGGTACGGGCTGTCCGGCGGGCTGCTGGCACTCGCGGCCGGAGTCGTCGCCGCGAGCGGGGTGATCACGCTGACGGTCCACGACAGCGACAGGAAGCCGGGCCGGGAGCGGGCGCCGGAGCCCCTGAGTCCGGCGGATCCCGGCCCCCGGCCCCCTCTCCCGGCGGATCCGGGGCCCCGGTCCGCTCTCCCGGCCGCCCCCGGACCCCGGGCTCCTCTGCCGGCCTCCCGGCCTCGCTGCCGTTCCCGGTCCCGTTCCCTCGTCCCGGCGCGCTCCGCCTCGAAGTCCGGCTGACGGGCGTCCCGGCCCGGCCGGGAAGTCGGCCCTGCCGACCCGTGGTGTCCTGCCGCCCGGCGGGCCACCATGGGTGGCCGGTCGGCCGACACTTACGGAGGAACGTCCGTGGACTTCGACGTCGTGGTGGAGATTCCGCAAGGCAGCCGCAACAAATACGAGATGGACCACGAACGGGGGCGCATCCGGCTGGACCGGCTGCTGTTCACCTCCACCCGCTACCCCGCCGACTACGGCTACATCGAGGCGACCCTCGGCGCCGACGGCGACCCCCTGGACGCGCTCGTCCTCGCGAGCGAACCCACTTTTCCCGGTGTCGTGATCCGCTGTCGCGCCCTCGGGATGTACCGGATGCGCGACGAACAGGGCGCGGACGACAAGGTGCTGTGCGTGCCCGCCGCCGACCCCCGCCACGAACACCTGCGGGACCTGCGCCACGTGCCCGAGTACGACCGGCTGGAGATCCAGCACTTCTTCGAGGTCTACAAGGTGCTCGAACCCGGCAAGTCCGTGGACGACGGGGCCTGCTGGGCCGACCGGGCCGCCGCCGAGGCCGAGATCCTCGCCTCCCGCGAGCGCGCCGGGGCCCGCTCGGGAAGGCCGCGCCTCCACTGACACCGCCGGGGCCGCGGCCGCCGTGCGGATCGCACGCCCGGCACCGCGGCCCCCGCTCGGCCCGGCCGCCCCGATCCCTGTGCTCAGGCCTCCCGCAGCAGGGCCGCCAGGTCGCCGTCCAGGTCGAACTGCCCGCCCTCGCTGCCGGCGGGCACCAGGGCGTAGGAGCGGGTGAGGAACCGGCGCAGCTCGGCCGTGTCGATCTGCACCATGGCCACGCCCTCCGCCGCGTGGAACTCCAGCACCGTCCGCTCCGGGCCGCACGGCCACACATGGACGTCACCGTGGCCCGTGGGCGAGATCAGTCCGCAGGCGAGCAACTCGCGGGAGAAGGCCCACTCGACGTCCGCGCCGTCCAGGGACGCCGTGGGTGGAAAGGCGATGTGCACGGCGAAGGGATCGGAGCGCTGATAACGCAGTTGTGCGGGAACGGCGCGGTCCTGCGGGGCCGACGCGATCAGCCGTGCCTGGACAGCTTGGTCGATGACAGTGGGCAACGCGTGCTCCCTTGCGATCGGTATGGGGTGGTGCGGTCCTTGCCTCTCTGCTTCGTCTGGAGAGACGGTGGATCTACGGTGGCAGTGCACATGAATCGAGCGTGACCTGCGTCACCACCCTTCGAAGATCAAGACATATGTTCTTTACGCCTACGAACCTGAAGTAACGGCAGGAACGTCGGGAACACCGGCATTGCCAGGTAATCCTTTCCACGGGAGCCGCCGGCAGTCGCGAGGGCGGCCTCGGCGGGGTGGCCGGAGAAGGCAGGGATCTTGCGCGGGACCCCGCGCGCCCCTCACCGCCGTACCGGCAGCACCGCCAGTACCTCCCACCCCCGTCCGGCACCGGGCCGGCCGTCAGGGAACCGCCGATGGCGTCCGCGCGTTCGGTCAGCCCGACCAGCCCCAGCCCCCCGCTGTCCTCGGGGGTGCGATGCGCGTGGGAGGCGCTTCGGCGGCCGTCGTTGCGCACGGACACGAACAGGCGCCCTTCCGCGCCCCTGAGCGTCACCCGCACGTCCGAGGTGTCGGGGCTGTGCTTGGCGACATTGGACAGCGCTTCGGCGACGATGCGGTGCACCGAGGCCGCCAGCTCGGGGGCCGGGCCCTCGTCGAACGCCGGGTCGACGCGCAGCGTCACGTCGGGCGCCCCCGGGCTCGTCCGCCGGAAGTCCTCGACCAGCTCCGTGAGGTCGAGACCGGGCAGCGGCCTGCGGTGCGGCTGGTCCTGGTTGAGTACGCGCAGCAGCCGCCGCGCCGACGTCATCGCCTCGTCACCGGCCTCCTGGATGTCCCGCAGCGACGCGGCGACCCGCGCGTCCTCGGTCAGCGACCCCGTGGCCTTGGCCATCAACGTCATCGCCGCGACGTGGTGGGACACGAAGTCGTGCAGCTCACCCGCCAGCTCCAGGCGCTCCGCCTCCCGCGCGGCGGCCACGGCCTGCGCGCGCTCCGCGTCCCGGTAGCGCAGACACAGCCCCAGAGCGGCCACCCCGGCCACGACCAGGGCGTACGCGACGACGGTGGTGCTCAGCACCTCCGCGTCCCGGACCGGCGCGGCGAGGACGCCCGCCGCCAGCGCGATCCCCAGTGGCACCGCGGCTCGCACCGGCGCCCGCCACGCCACCAGCGCCAGCAGGGCCAGCAGCGCCGCGCTCTCCGTCAGCCCCCACACGGGCAGGTGCTCCCCGGCCGTCAGCAGATATCCCGTCGCCGACCACGAGACGCCGACGGCCGCGACGGCACGGGTGCCGAGCTGCGCCCACGGCAGCACGCACGCCGCGACGAGCAGGCCGGCGACCCAGATGACGAGGTGCGCGTGATGAACGCCGCCCACGCCTGTCTGCCCCGAGTACGAGGCGCCCCGGCTGAGCAGCCGCCCCTCGACCACCCACAGGCCGCAGAGCGCGGCGGCGATCCAGGTGTGGCGGCGGCGGAACCGTCCCGGAGCGGTGGTCCGGGCCTTGACGGTCCGGGTCTTGACGGCCCCGGGTTTGGAGGCCGGGGGAGTGACGTAGGCGGGGAGTGAGGGCGTCGGCGTCATGTCCTCACGCTAGGAGGGGGCGGGGGGTGGGGGGATCGCCCGTGCGGTCACGGGGTACTGGCCGAAAGGATGAATCTTTGACGGGTTGGGGACGGGGCGGCCGGGGCCGGGGTGACGTGGGGGATGGGCCGGCCGCTGCGCGGGGCCTTTCCCCAGCCCCGCCCCTTCCCGTAACCGGGGGCGAGCCCCCGGGCCCCCGGTTCCGCGCTCCGCGCGGTGGCCTCAATCGCCGGCCGGGCTGGATTGTGCCCCTGTCCGAGGCCGGCTTTCCGTGCGCCGGAGGCCGCTTCCCTCGCTCCGTGGTCGGGTTTTCCTGCCGGGTTCCGGGCGACAAATCAGCCTGTCCGGCGTCTGAGGACCGGGGTCCGGGGCGGAGCCCCGGGAGCGGGAAGGGGCGGGTCTGGGGAAAGAAACAACCCCCGCCCCCATGGACGCCCACCCACCCCACCCACTACCTTCCCGCCCCATGAGACGGATGAGAAACCTGATACGAACCGCCGCCACTCTCACCGCACTCACCGCCGCACAAGCGGCCCTCCCCGGCCCCGCCGCCCACGCAACCCCCACCACGGCCCCCTCCGCAAACCCCACCTGGCACCTCACGGACACCGGCACCGACGCCCGCTTCCGCGGCCTCGCCGCCGTCAGCCGCTCCACCGCCTGGGCCGCGGGCACCAAAGGCACCGTCCTGCTCACCAGGAACGGCGGCCGCGACTGGCGGAACGTCTCGCCGCCCGGGGCCGCCGGGCTGGAGTTCCGGGACGTGGAGGCCTTCGACGCGCGGCGGGCCGTCGTCCTGGCGATCGGGGAGGGCGAGGCGTCCCGCGTCTTCCGCACGGACGACGGCGGCGCGACCTGGACCGAGAGCTTCCGGAACACCGATCCGCGGGCGTTCTACGACTGCATGACCTTCTTCGACGCCCGCCACGGCATCGCGCTCGGCGACCCGGTCGACGGCCGGTACCGCGTCCTCTCCACCGCCGACGGCGGCCGCAACTGGCGGGTGCTGCCCCCGGACGGGATGCCCCCGGCCCTGCCCGGCGAGGCGGCGTTCGCCGCCGGCGGGCAGTGTCTGGTCAGCCACGGCGCCCGGGACGCCTGGATCGCCACCGGCGGCGCGGCGACCGCGCGGGTCCTGCACTCCGCCGACCGCGGCCGCACCTGGACCGCCACGGACACGCCCGTACCGGCCGGCGACCCCGCCCGCGGCGTCTTCGGCCTCGCCTTCCGCGACCGTACGCACGGTCTGGCCGTCGGCGGCGACTACCGCCCCGGGCAGCCCTCGGAGCGCGCCGCCGCCGTCTCCGGGGACGGCGGCGCGCACTGGACCACCGCCGGCCGGCCGCCCGCCGCCTACCGCTCCGGCGTCGCCTGGCTGCCGCACAGCCGCCGCGCGGCACTCGCCGTCGGACCGACCGGCAGCGACCTCACCACCGACGGCGGCCGCACCTGGCGGGGCTTCGACCCCGGCTCGTACGACACCGTCGACTGCGCCCCGGACGGCGGCTGCTGGGCCGCCGGCGAGAAGGGGCGGATCGCGCGGCTCGGCGGGTCAGGACGGTAGCTGCTGCCGGTAGTGCTCCATCGCCGGCACGGTCTTCGTCGCGATGAACTCCGTGATCGAGTACTCGCACACCCCGGCGACGCTGAACGGGTCGCTCCGGGTGATCTCCTCGATCTTCGCGCGGTCGTCGCCGACCGCGAGGATGATCCCGCCGTCCCGGGGCACCTTGCGGCCGGAGGCGAGGAACACACCGGACGCGTAGTGGGCGTCCAGCCAGGCGACGTGCTCGGCGAGGGCGGCGTCGACGCGCTCGATCGGCGCGATGTAGGTCAGCTCGAGTACGAACATGATCGACAGGCTACGCCCGTCCCGTAGCGTAGGCCTCACTATGACGTACGCGACGACCGAAGCCCCCGGCGGACCGCCGCCCGGCTGGCCCACCACGGAAGCGGCGGCGACCGCCGTCCAGGACGAACTGCGCGGCCGGGTGGTGCTCGACGAGCCGGGGCCGGTGCCGGGTGAGCCGCTGACCGTCGTGGGCGTGGACGTGGCGTACGACGACGAGCGCGACGTCGTCGCGGCCGCGGCCGTCGCGCTCGACGCGGACACTCTGGAGGTCGTGGCGGAGGCCACCGCCGTCGGCCGGGTGGCCTTCCCCTACGTGCCCGGCTTGCTCGCCTTCCGCGAGATCCCCACGGTGATCGCCGCGCTCGACCGGCTGCCCGTCCGGCCGGGCCTGGTCGTCTGCGACGGCTACGGGCTCGCCCATCCGCGCCGGTTCGGCCTGGCGAGCCACCTGGGCGTGCTGACCGGGCTGCCGACGATCGGCGTCGCGAAGAACCCCTTCACCTTCCGCCACGACCCTCCGGGGCCCCGCCGCGGGGACGCCTCCCCGCTGCTGGACGGCGAGGAGGAGGTGGGACGGGCGCTCCGTACGCGCGAGGGCGTGAAACCGGTCTACGTGTCGGTGGGCCACCGGGTGAGCCTGGACCACGCGTGCGGGTTCACACTGCTCCTGGCCCGCGAGTTCCGGTTGCCGGAGACGACGCGGGCCGCGGACGCGCTGTGCCGGGCGGCGCTGCGGGAGGCCTGACGGCGGGTGCAGCCCGGGGGACGGCCGCCCCTGTCCCCGGACGCGCCTACTGCTGTCCTTCGACCCGATAGGTGCGCAGGCCCCGCTTCAGGTAATTGTCCAGTGCGCGGGGGTGGTCCTTGGTGCAGGTGTGCAGCCAGACCCGGCGCACCGCGTCCGCCCCGACGGGCTCGGTCGCCCACGCCTGGCGCAGAGCGAGCGTCAGGGCGTAGCCGCCCAGGCCTTTCCCCACGAATTCGGGCAGCAGCCCGAACGCGGTGATCTCCACGTCGCCGCCCGGCTGCGGCTCCAGGTAGGCGACGCCGGCCTGCTCGTCCTCGAAGGTGATCAGCCAGTACTGGCGCAGCGGGTGCTCCGCGAGGTGCTCGTGCCACTGCTCGTCGGTCCGGGAGGCCGAGCGCCATCCGTAGGCTTCACCGACCCGTGCCTGCACCGTGCGCACCAGCGGTGAGTCGTGGTCGATCCCGCGCAGGCCGAGAGCGGGCACAACAGGCGCCGGCCGCACATCATTCGGGTCGGTTATCTCCAGGTAGGTAGTGATTTTCTCCATTCGGAGAGGCTACCCGCCCCGCACCCAGCTGATCTTTACAGCTACCGGACCCGTGCACTCCGGAGCTTCCCCCGCCCCCTTGACACCCCCCACCCCCTCCGACAGATTCGGCGCCGAAGCGGACATCCCACCCCGGACCGCAAAGGCTGGCACCCGCGATGCCCATGAGACGCCCATGACAGGCCCCGACGGAACCACCCGCCCCTGGCCCGTTCCCCTGACCGGTGTCGTGCCCCCGGTGTGCACGCCCCTCACCCCCGCCGGAGGCGTCGACACCCGGTCGCTCCGCTCCCTCGTCGAGCATCTGCTGGCGGCGGGCGTGGACGCCCTGTTCGTCCTCGGGTCCAGTGGGGAGACCGCCTATCTGAGTGACGCTCAGCGCCGCACCGTCGTCCGGACGGCCGTCGACGTCACCGGTGGCCGTGTGCCCGTGCTCGCCGGGGTCATCGACACGAGCACCGCCCGGGTCACCGACCACGCCCGCGCGGCGCTCGCGCTCGGTGCCGACGCGCTCGTCGCCACCGCGCCCTTCTACGCGGCCACCCATCCGGCCGAGACCGCCGACCACTTCCGCCGCGTCCGCGCCGCCGTCGACCTGCCCCTGATCGGCTACGACATCCCGTCCGCCGTGCACTCCAAGCTCACCGCCGCCACCCTTCTGGCCCTCGCCGAGGACGGCACCCTCGCCGGGCTCAAGGACAGCAGCGGCGACCTGGGCGCCCTGCGCCGGCTGCTCGTCGCGCTGCGGGCCCGCGGCCTCGACCGTACGTTCACCGTGCTCACCGGCTCCGAACTGACCGTCGACGCCGCGCTGCTGGCGGGCGCCCACGGCGTCGTGCCGGGGCTCGGCAACGTCGACCCCGCCGGATACGTGCGGCTGTGCGCGCATGCCCGCGCCGGGCGCTGGGCGGATGCCGCCGCCGAACAGGACCGGCTGGCCGCGCTGTTCGCGCTCACCGAGACGGGCGACCCGGCGCACATGAGCATCGGATCCTCCGCGATCGGCGGCTTCAAGGCGGCCCTCGGCCTCCTCGGCGTCATCGACCATCCGGTCACCGCCGCTCCCCAGCGGCCCCTGCCCGACGCCTCCGTACGAGACGTACGGCGACTCCTGGTGGAGGCGGGCCTGCTGTGACCGGGCCTCCGGGATAGCGTGGGCCGCGACAGACCGAGCACCTCCCGGAGGCACCCATGGCGGCAACCCCAGCTCCCCTCAAGGCACGCGCGGCCGTCCGCGCGTTCGCGCTCGGGCTGCCCGGCACGGTCGAGGAGTTCCCCTGGGAGGATGACGCCGTCATCAAGGTCAACAAGAAGATCTTCGTCTTCCTGGGGTCCGAGGGGAACACCGAGACGCCCGGCATCAGCGTCAAGCTCAAGGACGAGGAGGCGCACGGACACGCCCTCACCGTCCCCGGCGCCGCGCCCACCGGCTACGGGCTGGGGCGGTCCGGCTGGGTGTCCGTCCCGCTCGGCGGAGGCACCCCCGTCGAGCTGCTGTGCGACTGGGTCGAGGAGAGCTATCGCACCATCGCCCCCAAGCGGCTCGTCGCCGAGCTCGACGCGGCCTGATCCGGGCGGGGCGGGTGGCGCGGGTGCGCCTGCGGCGGGCTTTTTCCCCTACCCGCCCCTTCCCGAATGTCCTCAATCGCCGGACGGGCTGAAAAATCAGCCCGTCCGGAGGGGAAAAAACCCCGCGCAGCGGCAACCCGCCCCCGTCAAATCCCCCGCCCCCACCGCCCCTTGCCCTCCCCGCCGATCCGCCCGAGGGCTTGTGAAAACTGGAACCCGTTCTTAACATCGCGAGTGTTACAGCACTTATGTCATAAGTCTGGCGACGGCGTCAGGGTGACAGTCGAGGTGACGGCCGGGACGGCGTCGGGATGGCGGTCGGAATGGCAGGGACAGTAAGCGGCGGTCCGCTCGGCGGCGTCCGCGTGGTGGAACTCGCGGGGATAGGGCCCGGCCCCTTCGCCGCCATGCTCCTCGGCGACCTCGGCGCCGACGTCGTCCGCGTCGACCGGCCCGGCGGCTCGGAAGTGCGCATAGAGCCCCGCCACGACGTCCTCAACCGCAACAAACGCTCGGTGGTCGTCGACCTCAAGTCCGCCGGCGGCCCGGCGGCCGTCCTGGACCTGGCCGAGCGCGCCGACATCCTCCTGGAGGGCTACCGCCCCGGCGTCACCGAGCGCCTCGGCATCGGCCCCGAGGCCTGCCTCGCGCGCAACCCCCGCCTCGTCTACGGCCGGATGACCGGCTGGGGCCAGGACGGCCCGCTCGCGCCGACCGCCGGCCACGACCTGTCGTACCTCGCCGTCACCGGCGCCCTGGGCCTGGCCGGCCCCGCCGACGGCCCGCCGTACGCCCCGGCCAACCTCCTCGGAGACTTCGGCGGCGGCTCCCTCTACCTCGTCGTCGGGGTCCTCGCCGCCCTCCAGCACGCCCGTACCACCGGCGTCGGACAGGTCGTCGACGCCGCCATCGTCGACGGCGCCGCCCACCTCACCGCCATGATCCACGGCATGCTCTCCGCGGGCGCCTGGCAGGACCGGCGCGAGGCCAATCTCTTCGACGGCGGCGCGCCTTTCTACGGCACCTACCGCACGGCCGACGGCGGGTACATGGCGGTCGGCGCGCTGGAGCGGCGCTTCTACGGGGAGTTACTGGACCGGCTCGGCCTGCCGGACGGACCGGAGGTGCCGCCGCGCGAGGACCCCGCCCGCTGGGACGAGCTGAGAGCCCTCGTCGCCGCGCGCTTCGCGCAGCGCACCCGCGCCGAGTGGACGGCCGTCTTCGAGGACTCGGACGCCTGCGTCGCGCCCGTCCTCTCCCTCCGGGAGGCCCCCGGCCACCCGCACCTCGCCGCCCGCGCCACCTTCGTCGAGCACGAGGGCCTCACCCAGCCCGCCCCGGCCCCGCGCTTCTCCGTCACCCCCGGCGCCGTGCGCCGCCCGCCCGCACAGCCCGGCGCGGACACCGCCGAGGTGGCGCGCGACTGGGACGTCCGCAGCCTCGACCCGCCGCAGAAAGGCCCGCAACGATGAAGCGTCAGCTCTTCACCGCCGACCACGAAGCCTTCCGCGAGACCGTCCGCACCTTCCTGGCCAAGGAGGTCACCCCGCACTACGAGCGCTGGGAGCGGGACGGCATCGTCTCGCGCGACGCCTGGCTGGCGGCCGGCCGGCAGGGCCTGCTGGGCATCGCCGTGCCCGAGGAGTACGGCGGCGGGGGGAACGACGACTTCCGCTACGGCGTGGTGCTCACCGAGGAGTTCACCCGGGCGGGTGCCGCCGGGCTCGCCGTGGGGCTCCACAACGATGTCATCGGCCCCTACCTCACCTCCCTCGCCACCGACGAGCAGAAGCGCCGCTGGCTGCCCGGCTTCTGCACCGGCGAGACGATCACCGCCATCGCCATGACCGAGCCGGGCGCGGGCTCCGACCTCCAGGCCGTCCGCACCTCGGCCGAGGACCGCGGCGACCACTGGCTGCTCAACGGGTCCAAGACCTTCATCTCCAACGGCATCCTCGCCGACCTCGTCATCGTCGTCGCCAGGACCACCCCCGAGGGCGGGGCGAAGGGCCTCAGCCTGCTCGTCGTCGAGCGCGGCACACCGGGCTTCGAACGCGGCCGCAACCTCGACAAGATCGGGCAGAAGGCCCAGGACACCGCCGAGCTGTTCTTCCACGACGTGCGCGTCCCCAAGGAGAACCTCCTCGGCGAGCTGAACGGCGCCTTCGTCCACCTGATGACCAACCTCGCCCAGGAGCGCATGAACATCGCCGTCGCCGGCATCGCCGCGGCCGAGCACCTCCTGGAGCTCACCACCCGCTACGTCAAGGAGCGCGAGGCGTTCGGCCGGCCCCTCGCCAAGCTCCAGCACATCCGCTTCGAGATCGCCGAGATGGCCACCGAGTGCGCCGTCACCCGCGCCTTCCTCGACCGCTGCGTCGCCGACCACACGGCCGGTGAGCTCGACGCCGTGCACGCCTCCATGGCCAAGTGGTGGGCGACCGAGCTCCAGAAGCGCGTCGCCGACCGCTGCCTCCAGCTCCACGGCGGGTACGGGTACATGACCGAGTACCGGGTGGCCAAGGCGTTCACGGACGGCCGCATCCAGACCATCTACGGCGGCACCACCGAGATCATGAAGGAGATCATCGGCCGCTCCCTGCTCTCCTGACGGCGACACCCGGCAGTCCGCACCCCCGCACCCCGCACCGCTCCTCCCGATCCCCCCTCGACTCGACGGATTCCCGAAAGGTTCACGACCTTGAGCACCGAAGCGTATGTGTACGACGCGATCCGCACCCCGCGCGGCCGCGGCAAGGCCAACGGGGCGCTGCACGGCACCAAGCCCGTCGACCTCGTCGTCGGCCTCATCCACGAGCTGCGCGGCCGCTTCCCGGGTCTCGACCCCGCGGCCATCGACGACATCGTGCTCGGTGTCGTCAGCCCGCTCGGCGACCAGGGCTCCGACATCGCGCGGATCTCCGCCATCGCCGCGGGCCTCCCGGACACCGTCGCGGGCGTCCAGGAGAACCGCTTCTGTGCCTCGGGCCTGGAGGCCGTCAACCTCGCCGCCGCCAAGGTCCGCTCCGGCTGGGAGGACCTGGTCCTCGCCGGCGGCGTCGAGTCGATGTCGCGGGTGCCGATGGGCTCCGACGGCGGCGCCTGGTTCAACGACCCCATGACCAACTTCGACGTCGGCTTCGTGCCCCAGGGCATCGGCGCCGACCTCATCGCCACCCTCGGCGGCTTCTCCCGGCACGACGTCGACTCCTTCGCCGCCCGCTCCCAGGAGCTCGCGGCCACCGCCTGGAAGGAGGGCCGCTTCGACCGCTCCGTCGTGCCCGTACGCGACCGCAACGGCCTGGTCGTCCTCGACCGCGACGAGCACGTGCGCCCCGGCACCACCGTCGAGGTGCTCGGCAAGCTCAAGCCGTCCTTCGCGGCGATCGGCGACGCGGGCGGCTTCGACGCCGTCGCCCTCCAGCAGTACCACTGGGTGGAGAAGATCGACCACGTCCACCACGCGGGCAACTCCTCCGGCATCGTGGACGGCGCCGCGCTCGTCGCCATCGGCAACCGCGAGGTCGGCGACCGATACGGCCTCACCCCGCGGGCCCGGATCGTCTCCGCCGCGGCCACCGGCTCCGACCCGACGATCATGCTCACCGGCCCGGCCCCGGCCACCCGCAAGGCCCTGGCCAAGGCCGGGCTGACCATCGACGACATCGACCTGATCGAGATCAACGAGGCGTTCGCCGCCGTGGTGCTGCGCTTCGCCGACGAGCTGGGCATCGGCCTGGACAGGATCAACGTCAACGGCGGCGCCATCGCCCTCGGCCACCCGCTCGGCGCCACCGGCGCCATGCTGCTGGGCACCGTCGTCGACGAGCTGGAGCGACAGGACAAGCGCTACGGCCTGATCACCCTCTGCGTCGGCGGCGGCATGGGCGTCGCCACCGTCGTCGAGCGCCTCTAGCCGTCACGCCCCGGCCCACCCGGCCCCGCGTCCGCGTCCGCACCGCGAAACCTCCATGGAGACCTCGAAAATGAGCTCGAACGTGAGCGAGAGCACCACCATCCGCTGGGAGCAGGACGGCGACGGCGTCGTCACCCTCGTCCTGGACGACCCGGACCAGTCCGCCAACACCATGAACGCCGCCTTCCAGGCCTCCCTCACCGCGGTCGCCGACCGTCTGGAGGCCGAGAAGGAGACCGTACGGGGCGTGGTCTTCACCTCCGCCAAGAAGACCTTCTTCGCCGGCGGCGACCTGCGCGAACTCATCGCGGCGACCCCCGCCCACGCCCAGGAGACCTTCGAGGGCGGCCTGCGCGTCAAGCGCGACCTGCGCCGCATCGAGACCCTCGGCGTCCCCGTCGTCGCCGCGATCAACGGCGCGGCCCTCGGCGGCGGTTACGAGATCGCCCTCGCCTGCCACCACCGCGTCGCCCTCGACACCCCCGGCACGAAGATCGGCCTGCCCGAGGTCACCCTCGGCCTGCTGCCCGGTGGCGGCGGCGTCACCCGTACGGTGCGGCTCCTCGGCATCACCGACGCCCTCCTGAAGGTGCTCCTCCAGGGCACTCGGTACAACGCCCCGCGCGCCTTGGCGGCGGGCCTGGTCCACGAGGTCGCCGCCACCCCCGAGGAACTCCTCGCCAAGGCCCGCGCCTTCGTCCAGGCGCACCCCGAGTCGCGGCAGCCCTGGGACGAGGAGGGCTACCGGATCCCCGGCGGCACCCCCGCCAGCCCCCGCTTCGCCGCCAACCTCCCGGCCTTCCCGGCCAACCTCAAGAAGCAGCTCGCCGGCGCGCCCTACCCGGCACCGCGCAACATCCTGGCCGCCGCCGTCGAGGGCTCCCAGGTCGACTTCGAGACCGCGCAGGTCATCGAGGCCCGCTACTTCACGGAGCTGGTCACCGGCCAGACCTCCAAGAACATGATCCAGGCGTTCTTCTTCGACCTCCAGGCCGTCAACTCCGGCGCCAGCCGCCCCAAGGACACAGCGCCCCGCCCGGTCACCAAGGCCGCCGTGCTCGGCGCCGGGATGATGGGCGCAGGCATCGCCTACGCCTGTGCCAAGGCCGGCATCGAGGTCGTCCTCAAGGACGTCTCCCGCGAGGCCGCAGAGAAGGGCAAGGCCTACTCCGCCGGCCTGCTGGCCAAGGCCGTCGCCAAGGGCCGGACGACCGAGGCCGAGCGGGACGCCCTGCTCGCCCGCATCACGCCCACCGGCGACGTCGCCGACCTCGCGGGCTGCGACGCCGTCATCGAGGCCGTGTTCGAGGACACCTCCCTCAAGCACAAGGTCTTCCAGGAGATCCAGCACGTCGTCGCCCCCGACGCGCTGCTCTGCTCCAACACCTCGACCCTCCCCATCACCCTGCTGGCCGAAGGCGTCGAGCGGCCCGCCGACTTCATCGGCCTGCACTTCTTCTCGCCCGTCGACAAGATGCCCCTGGTGGAGATCATCAAGGGCGAGCGGACCGGCGACGAGGCCCTGGCCCGCGCCTTCGACCTCGTCCGGCAGATCCGCAAGACCCCCATCGTCGTCAACGACTCGCGCGGCTTCTTCACCTCGCGCGTCATCGGCCGCTTCATCAACGAGGGCGTCGCCATGATCGGCGAGGGCGTCCCGGCCGCCTCCGTCGAACAGGCCGCCGCCCAGGCCGGCTACCCGGCCAAGGTGCTCTCCCTGATGGACGAGCTGACCCTCACCCTGCCGCGCCGCATCCGCGAGGAGACGCGCCGCGCGACGGAGGAGGCCGGCGGCACCTGGGAGCCGCACCCGGCCGACGCGGTCATCGACCGGATGGTCGACGAGTTCGGCCGCACCGGCCGCAGCGGCGGCGCCGGCTTCTACGACTACGCCGACGGCAAGCGGACCGGGCTGTGGCCGGGCCTGCGGGAGCACTTCGCCCCGCGGGGCGGCACGACCGCCGAGGTCCCCTTCACGGACATGAAGGAGCGGATGCTCTTCTCGGAGGCCCTGGACACCGTCCGCTGCCTGGAGGAGGGCGTCCTCACCTCCGTCGCCGACGCCAACATCGGCTCGATCCTCGGCATCGGCTTCCCCGGCTGGACGGGCGGCGCGATCCAGTACATCAACGGCTACGAGGGCGGACCGCGCGGCTTCGTGGCGCGGGCGCGGGAACTCCAGGCCGCGTACGGCGAGCGGTTCGCTCCGTCGGCGCTGCTGCTGGAGAAGGCGGAGAAGGACGAGCTGTTCCGCTGAGCCGCGCTCCTGAGGGCACGGCCCCGGGACGCCGGGCGGGCCACCGGGCCCGCCCGGCGCTCACGGCGCCGTGTCCCCTCGCGTGTCCCCCTGCGCGTACAGCTCCCGCAGCTCCCGCTTCAGGGACCGCTGGAACGCCGTCACCAGCGCCTGCACCACCAGCGGCTGCATGTGCGCCGACAGCGACTTCATCGACGCGACGTCCGGCGTGTCCACCTCCTCGTGGAAGAGCCGGGTCAGCGACCGGGCCGTGGAGCGGGCGTGCTCCAGCAGGACCGCGCGGGCCGCGAGGATCGTGTCCGGCGCGATCGGCACGTCCAGCAGCCGCAGACCGAGGTACAGCAGCCCCGGGTCCACCAGGAAGGCGTCGGCGTCCTCGGGGTCGCGCTCCAGGACGGCCATCGCGGTGAGCCGGTCGACGTCCTCCTCGCCCAGGGCGCGCCCGGCCCGCCGCTCCAGCTGCGCCCGGGTCGCCGGCTCCGGCCGGTCGGGCGTCCAGGAGGCCACCAGGGCACGGTGGATGGCCAGGTCGCCGGGGCTCAGCCCGTCCGGGAGGTGCCGGAGGTAGCGCTCGATCGCGGCGAGGGTCAGCCCCTGGTGCTGGAGCTCCTCGATGAGGGCGAGCCGGGAGAGGTGGTCGGGGCCGTAGCGGCCGACCCGGCGCGGGCCGATCTCGGGCGGCGGCAGCAGCCCCCGGGTGCTGTAGAAGCGCACCGTGCGGACGGTCACCCCGGCGCGGGCGGCCAGTTCGTCGACGGTCAGGGTCGGTCCCTCGGTCTCGGTGGCCATCGGCGACGCCTCGCTCTCTGTTCCGCGCCCTTCGGGTTTCTCAGTATTGCTGTACCACCATCACTGTGAAACCTCACGCGGGTGTCGGGAGCGGGGGCTGCCCGGCCACGGGGCGCGGTTGTCAGTGCCCGGTGGGACGCTGGCTTGACAAGGACCCGTGAAGGGAGATCGTCATGATCACTACGGACTTCGTCCCCGGTTCCCCGTGCTGGCTGGACCTCGGCTCCCGTGACATCCCGGCCACCGCGGCCTTCTACAGCACGGTGTTCGACTGGGAGTTCAAGCCGTTCGGCGACGAGGCGGGCGACTACGGCCTCTTCAGGACCGACGGCAAGACGGTCGCCGGCGTCGGCCCGCTGACCGAGGAGGGCGCCCGCCCGGCCTGGATGATCTATTTCCGCACCACCGACGCGCGGGCCACCGCGCAGGCCGCGGAGCAGGCGGGCGGCACCGTCCGCGTCGCCCCCACCGACGCCGGCGAATACGGCTCGATGGCCCAGCTCACCGACCCCCAGGGCGGGCAGTTCGCCGTCTGGCAGCCGGGGGAGACCGAGGGCGGCTTCGAGCATGCCGATGCCCCGGGCTCCCTGTGCTGGACCGAGCTCTACACCACCGACGCCGCCGGGGCGAAGGAGTTCTACGGCGCTCTGTTCGGCTGGACGACCTCGGACATGCCGCTGCCCGGCGGCGGGGGCACGTACTTCCTCCTCACCCCGGCGGGCCAGGGCGAGGAGCGGATGCACGGCGGCCTGATGGAGCTCTCCTCGGACGACCTCTCGCTGAACGGCGGCAAGCCCTACTGGCACCCGGTCTTCGCGACGGCGGACTGCGACGCCACGGTCGCGAGGGTCACGGCCGGCGGCGGCTCCGTCCAGATGGGCCCCGAGGACGCGGAGGGCGTGGGCCGGCTGGCCGTCTGCCTCGACCCGGCGGGCGCCGACTTCGTGGTGCTCACCCCGGTCGAGGACGCCAAGGGCTGACCCGGACCGCCCGGCTCCCCGGCGGGAGACGGCGAAGGGCCCGGCGCGCCGCGTCACGCGGAGCGCCGGGCCCTCGGGACCGGGGTGGGCCGGACCGGCGAGCCGGATCAGGTCAGTGCCGGTGGGCGGCCTGCGCCTCCTGGATCTTCTTCCAGGACTTGGGCTGCGGGGTGGCCGCCAGCGACTTCGCGGACTTGGCGGGCTTGCCCGCCTTGCCGCCGGGCGCGGGCAGGGAAGCGGGCTTCGACGGGGTGAACAGCCAGGTGTCGAAGAGCGGGGCCAGCTTCTTGCCGGAGACCTTCTCGGCGTACTTCACGAAGTCCTGCACGGAGGCGTTGCCGAACTTGTTCTCGGTCGGCCACTGCTTGAGGATGGTGAAGAACGTCTTGTCGCCGACGGTGTTGCGCAGCGCCTGAAGGGCGACGGCGCCACGGTTGTAGACGGCGCGGTCGAACTGCCGGTCGGCGCCCGGGTCGCCCGGCTTCACGGTCCAGAAGGCGTTGTCGGCCGGGACCGAGTCGTAGACGTACTGCGCGAGCTCCTGCGCGGTGCCCTCGCCCTCCTTCTCCGACCACAGCCACTGCGCGTAGGTCGCGAAGCCCTCGTTGACCCAGATGTCGCGCCAGTTCTTCACCGACACGCTGTCACCGAACCACTGGTGCGCCAGCTCGTGCACGACCAGTGAGGTGTTCGCGCCGTTGGCGAAGCCCGAGGGGCTGTAGTACGGGCGGGTCTGGGTCTCCAGCGCGTAGCCCGTCTTCACGTTGGGCACGTAGCCGCCGAGCGCGTTGAAGGGGTACGGGCCGAAGAGCGTGCTGCCCCAGTCGACGATCTCGGCGGAGCGCTCGATGCTGGCCTTGGCGGACGCGGCGTTGTCGCCGAGGTCCTTGCTGTAGGCGTTGACCACCGGCAGGCCGTTGGCGGTGGTGTCGGTGGTGATCTCGAACTTGCCGACCGCCAGCGTGGTCAGATAGCTGGCCTGCGGCTTGGTGGAGCGCCAGTTGTAGCGCGTCCAGCCGAGCTTCGAGGACTGCGAGGCCAGGACGCCGTTGCTGATGGCCTGGACGTCGTCCGGCACCGAGACCGAGATGTCGTAGGTGGCCTTGTCGGTCGGGTGGTCGTTGCTCGGGAACCACCAGTACGCCGACTCGGGCTCCTGCGCCACGACCGCGCCGTCCGGCGTGCGGTTCCAGGCGGTGAAGCCGTCGATCTTCACCTGGGACGGGGTGCCGCTGTAGCGGACCACCACGCTGATCTGCTTGCCCTTCTCCAGCGGGGAGGACGGAGTGATCTCCAGCTCGTGGGCGCCGGTGGTGGCGTACGTCGCCTTCTTGCCGTTGATCAGCACCTCGCTCACGTCGAGCGCGAAGTCGAGGTTGAAGCGGGACAGCTGCTGGGTGGTGGTGGCCAGCAGGGTCGCCGTGCCCTCCAGCTTGTCCGTCTTCGGCTGGTACTTCAGGCGCAGATCGTAGTGGGAGACGTCGTAGCCGCCGTTCCCCGCGGTCGGGTAGTACGAGTCCCCGACGCCCGGGGCCCCCGGCGTGGCGTCGGCCGCCGACGCAGGGATCGCCAGCAGCAGGCAGGCCGCGGCCGCGCTCGGAACGATGAGTCTGTGTCGCACGAGTCACTCCAACTCGTAGAGGAGAACGATCACTCGAAGCCTATGTATTCATCCCGGGCACGGGAATGTCCATGGGGCAACCCGACATGTGACCGACATGTGCCTGTCATCACCTGGGGCACGAGCCGTCACGAGGGGCCTCTTCCGCCCCCTTCTGCCCGGTAGTTGGGCCGCGCTACCGTCCGGCCGTGCGTAGACACCCGCGGGACACCCGCATACCCTGGACCCCCCTCGTCATGGCGGTGCTGGCCGCCCTGACGGCCGTTCTGCTGCCCCCGGCGGCGAGCACGGCGAACGCCGCGGCCGAGCGAGGCGGCTCGAACGGCGTGAGCAGACCCGTCTATTCGTACGACCGTGCCGTCCGTGAGTCCGTCTGGGTCGACACCCGGGTCGACGGTGACGGCGACGGCCGCACCGACCGCGTCGCCGTCGACATCGTCCGCCCCCGGGAGGCCGCCGAGCAGGGCCGCCGCGTCCCGGTCATCATGGACGCCAGCCCCTACTACTCCTGTTGCGGGCGGGGCAACGAGGGACAGAAGAAGACCTACGACGCGCAAGGCGCCCCCGTACAGTTCCCCCTGTACTACGACAACTACTTCGTACCGCGCGGTTACGCGGTCGTCCTCGTCGACCTTGCCGGAACGAACCGTTCCGACGGCTGCGTGGACATCGGCGGCCGCTCCGACGTCCAGTCCGCGAAGTCCGTCGTCGACTGGCTGAACGGCCGCGCCCACGGCTACCGCACCCGCACCGGCCAGGACACCGCCGAGGCGTCCTGGACCACCGGCGCCGTCGGCATGATCGGCAAGAGCTACGACGGCACCGTCGCCAACGGCGTCGCCGCCACCGGGGTCGAGGGCCTGAAGACCATCGTCCCGATCGGGGCGATCAGCTCCTGGTACGACTACTACTTCGCCAAGGGCGCCGCCCTCTACGACGGCGGCCCCGACGGCCTCGCCACCCGCGTCGAGAGCCCCGAGGCGCTCGGCCGCTGCAAGGCCGTCAAGCGCGCGCTGGCCGAAGGGGCGCCGCGCAACGGCGACCGGACGCCGCAGTGGGACGCCCGCGACTACGTCCCCGACGCCGGGAACGTCCGCGCCAGCGTGTTCGTCGTGCACGGCATGCAGGACCTCAACGTCCGCACCAAGCATTTCGGCCAGTGGTGGGACGCGCTCGCCGAGGAAGGCGTCGAGCGCAAGATCTGGCTCTCCCAGACCGGCCACGTCGACCCCTTCGACTTCCGCCGCGAGGCCTGGGTCCCCACCCTGCACCGCTGGTTCGACCACTACCTCCTCGGCTACGACAACGGCGTCGATCGCGAACCGATGGCGGACATCGAGCGCGCCCCCGACCAGTGGTCCACCGACCGCGTCTGGCCGCCCGGCGGCACCCGGACCACCGCCCTGCGCCCCGCCGAGGGCCCCGTGACCGGCGTCGGCACCCTCGGCCTCGCCCCCGCGCCGCGCGGCGCCACCGCCGCGTTCACCGACGACCCCAAGCTGAACGAGCACGACTGGGCCACCCGGATCGACGAGCCGACCCCCGGCAAGACCGGCTTCGTCACCCCGCCGCTCACCCGCGACCTGCGGCTCTCCGGCTCCTCGCGCGTCGACCTGACCGTCACCCCGTCCACCGCCTCCGCCCACCTCTCCGCCGTCCTCGTCGACCTCGGCCCCGCCACCGTCCGCGACTACGCGGCACGCGGCGAGGGCATCCTCACCCTCGACGACCGCAGCTGCTGGGGCAGCGGCACCCCGCAGGACACCGGCTGCTTCAAGCGGACCGAGGCCGACAAGGAACAGGTCGGCCACACCGTCTTCAGCCGCGGCTGGGCCGACCTCGGCCACTACGCCGACCCCGCCCCCGCACGGCCCGTCACCCCCGGCAAGCCCTACAGGATCTCCCTCGACCTCGCCGCCACCGACCACGTCGTCCCCGCCGGCCACCGGCTGGCCCTGATCGTCGCCGGCACGGACGCGGGTCTCATCGAGCCCGCCTCCACCACCCCGCGCGTCACGGTGGACCTGCGCGGCACCACCGCCCGGCTGCCCCTCGTCGGCGGCTACGCGGCCTTCGCCCGCGCCACCGCCGGTGACCACCGGGCCACGGAACGGCCCGCGCCCCCCACCGGCACACCGCGGCCCGGCATCCGGCCCCCGGCCGGCCTCGACCACCTCCCCGCCGGCACCCGCTGACCTCTTCCGCCCCTCGGTGGCCCCGCCCCGCCGGGGCGGGGCCACCCCACGGAAATCCGGTACGGAACCGTCCCCTCCAGCGGCTAGAGTCGAGGGGATATGAGCACCACTCTCGTCGCCAAGGACCTCGCCGCAGGGCACGGTGACCGCACCCTCTTCGCCGGCCTCGACCTCGTCGTCGCCCCCGGCGACGTCATCGGCCTGGTCGGCGCCAACGGCGCCGGCAAGTCCACCCTGCTGCGGCTGCTGGCCGGCCTGGACACCCCCGAGGAGGGCACGCTCCGGCTCAGCCCGCCCACGGCGAACGTCGGCCACCTGCCCCAGGAGCCCGAGCGCCGCCCCGGCGAGACGGTCCGCGCCTTCCTCGCCCGCCGCACCGGCGTCGCCGAGGCCCAGGCCGCGCTCGACGCCGCCACCCAGGCCCTCGTCGACGGCGCCCCGGGCGCGGACGACGCGTACGCCCTCGGGCTCGACCGCTGGCTCGCCCTCGGCGGCGCCGACCTGGACGAGCGCGCCGAGGAGGTCACCGCCTCCCTGGGCCTCACCGTCGACCTCGACCGGCACATGACCAGCCTCTCCGGCGGCCAGGCCGCCCGCGCCGGCCTCGCCTCCCTGCTCCTCAGCCGCTACGACGTCTTCCTGCTCGACGAGCCCACCAACGACCTCGACCTGGAGGGCCTCGCCCGCCTGGAGAGCTTCGTCACCGGCCTGCGCGCCGGCACGGTCCTGGTCAGCCACGACCGCGAGTTCCTCGCCCGCACCGTCGACAAGGTCCTCGAACTCGACCTCGCCCAGCAGCAGATCACCCTCTACGGCGGCGGCTACGACGCCTATCTGGAGGAGCGCGAGACCGCCCGCCGGCACGCCCGCGAGGAGTACGAGCAGTACGCCGACACCCGCGCCGCCCTGGAGTCCCGCGCGAACACCCAGCGGAACTGGATGGAGAAGGGCGTCCGCAACGCCCGCCGCAAGGCCACCGACAACGACAAGATCGGCCGCAAGCTGCGCGCCGAGTCGACGGAGAAGCAGGCGGCCAAGGCCCGGCAGACGGAGCGGCTCATCGAGCGCCTGGACGTCGTCGAGGAGCCCCGCAAGGAGTGGGAGCTGCGCATGGAGATCGCCGCCGCGCCGCGCTCCGGGGCGGTCGTGGCCACCCTGCGCGGCGCCGAGGTGCGCCGCGGCTCCTTCGCCTTCGGCCCCGTCGACCTCCAGATCGACTGGGCGGACCGGGTCGCCATCACCGGGGTCAACGGCTCCGGCAAGTCCACCCTGCTCGCCGCCCTGCTCGGCCGGCTGCCGCTGGACGCGGGCGCCGCGGCCCTGGGCCCCGGCGTCGTCGTCGGCGAGGTCGACCAGGCGCGCGGCCTGTTCCTCGGCACGGACACCCTGCTGGACGCCTTCGGGGCGGCCGTCCCCGAGCTGGAGCCCGCGGACGTCCGCACCCTGCTCGCCAAGTTCGGCCTGAA
This sequence comes from Streptomyces albireticuli, assembly GCF_002192455.1. Classification (NCBI taxonomy): domain Bacteria; kingdom Bacillati; phylum Actinomycetota; class Actinomycetes; order Kitasatosporales; family Streptomycetaceae; genus Streptomyces; species Streptomyces albireticuli. Next base: position 1,276,764 of record NZ_CP021744.1, on the reverse strand, counting down.
GGCGGCACACGTGCTGCGCCGGGCCGAGACCCTCTCCCCGGGCGAGCGCACCCGCGCGGCCCTGGCCCTCCTCCAGGCCCGGGGAGTCAACCTCCTCGTCCTGGACGAGCCCACGAACCATCTCGACCTGCCGGCGATCGAGCAGCTGGAGTCGGCCCTGGACTCGTACGACGGGACGTTGCTGCTGGTGACGCACGACCGGCGGATGCTGGACGCTGTGCGGACGACTCGCCGGATCGAGGTCGCGGCGGGGCGGGTGACGGAACGCTGACGTACGGGCCTGAGGGCGAGCTGAGAGCCCTGCGGGCGGCTTTTTCCCCTACCCGCCCCTTCCCGTGACTGGGGGCTTCGCCCCCAGGCCCCCGGCCGCGCTGACGCGCGGTGTCCTCAAGCGCCGGACGGGCTGATTTCAGCCCGTCCGGGGGCACCTCCCAGCGGTAGCTGGGGGAGTTCGAGGACCGGGGTCCGGGGCGGAGCCCCGCACGCGGCGGAGCCGCACATCGGATGCAGCGGGAAGGGGCGGGGCTGGGGAAAAAGCCCCGCGCAGCGGCTACTTCCCCTTCGGCCCGCCCAGCAGCCCCGCCCGCCGCAACGCGTCCGCCATCGCGTCGTTCGCCGGAGCCGCAGCCCCACGTGGAGCCTCCGCCCGCCGCGGCCGCGGCGTACCACCCCGCCGCTGACCCCCACGGTCCCCACGGTCCGCCCGCTCCTGCGGCCCCCCACCGGAAGGCGCCCCGTCCTCCAGCCGCAGCGTCAGCGAGATCCGCTTGCGCGGGATGTCGACGTCCATCACCTTCACCCGCACGATGTCCCCCGGCTTCACCACGTCCCGGGGGTCCTTCACGAACGTCTTCGACATCGCCGAGACGTGCACGAGCCCGTCCTGGTGCACACCCACGTCGACGAAGGCGCCGAACGCGGCGACATTGGTGACGACGCCCTCCAGGATCATCCCCGGCGTCAGGTCGCCGATCTTCTCCACGCCGTCCTTGAACGTCGCCGTCCGGAACGCCGGGCGCGGGTCGCGGCCCGGCTTCTCCAGCTCGCGGAGGATGTCGGTGACGGTCGGCAGGCCGAAGGAGTCGTCGACGAAGGTCTCCGGGCGCAGCGAGCGGAGCACGGAGGTGTTGCCGATGAGCGCCGCGACCTCGCCGCCCGTCGACTTCACCATCGCCCGCACCACGGGATACGCCTCGGGGTGGACGCTGGACGCGTCCAGCGGGTCGTCGCCGCCGCGGATGCGCAGGAAGCCGGCGCACTGCTCGTACGCCTTGGGGCCGAGCCGGGAGACGTCCTTGAGCGCGCGGCGGGACCGGAAGGGGCCGTTGGCGTCGCGGTGGGCGACGATGTTCTCGGCGAGGCCGGAGCTGATGCCCGAGACCCGCGAGAGCAGGGGCGCGGACGCGGTGTTGACGTCGACGCCCACGCCGTTGACGCAGTCCTCCACGACCGCGTCGAGGGAGCGGGAGAGCTTCACCTCGGACAGGTCGTGCTGGTACTGGCCGACGCCGATCGACTTGGGGTCGATCTTCACCAGCTCGGCGAGCGGGTCCTGGAGACGGCGCGCGATGGAGACCGCGCCGCGCAGCGAGACGTCCAGACCGGGCAGCTCCTGCGAGGCGAACGCGGAGGCGGAGTAGACCGAGGCGCCGGCCTCGGACACCATCACCTTCGTGAGCTTCAGCTCCGGATGGCGGGCGATCAGGTCCGTCGCGAGCTTGTCCGTCTCGCGGGAGGCCGTGCCGTTGCCGATCGCGATCAGCTCGACGCCGTGCTCCCGGGCCAGCCGGGCCAGGGTGGCCAGCGAGGCGTCCCACTTGTTCTGCGGGACGTGCGGGTAGATCGTCTCGGTGGCGGACACCTTGCCGGTGGCGTCGACGACGGCGACCTTCACGCCCGTACGGAACCCGGGGTCGAGGCCCATCGTGGCGCGCGTCCCGGCCGGGGCCGCGAGCAGCAGGTCCCGGAGGTTGGCGGCGAAGACCCGGACGGCCTCGTCCTCGGCGGCCTGCCGCAGCCGCAGCCGGAGGTCGATGCCGAGGTGGACGAGGATCCGGGTGCGCCAGGCCCAGCGCACGGTGTCGCCCAGCCACTTGTCCGCCGGGCGGCCGCGGTCCGCGATGCCGAAGCGGCGGGCCACCGCCAGCTCGTACGAGCTCGGGCCGGCGGCCGCGCCGTCGGCCGGGGGCTCCTCGGGCTCCAGGGTGAGGTCGAGGACCTCCTCCTTCTCGCCGCGGAGCATGGCCAGCACCCGGTGCGAGGGCAGCTCGGTGAAGGGCTCGGCGAAGTCGAAGTAGTCGGCGAACTTGGCGCCCGCCTCCTCCTTGCCCTCGCGCACCTTCGCCGCGACCCGGCCGCGCGTCCACATGCGCTCGCGCAGCTCGCCGATCAGGTCGGCGTCCTCGCCGAACCGCTCGGTGAGGACGGCGCGGGCGCCCTCCAGGGCCGCGGCCGCGTCCGCCACGCCCTTCGCCGGGTCGACGAAGGCCGCCGCGGCGGCCGCCGGCTCCACGCCGGGGTCGCGCAGCAGGCCGTCCGCGAGCGGCTCCAGACCGGCCTCGCGGGCGATCTGCGCCTTGGTGCGCCGCTTGGGCTTGAAGGGGAGGTAGATGTCCTCCAGGCGGGCCTTGGAGTCGGCGGCGAGGATCCGCGCCTCCAGCGCCTCGTCCAGCTTGCCCTGGGAGCGCACCGACTCCAGGACCGCCGTCCGCCGGTCCTCCAGCTCCCGCAGATAGCGCAGCCGCTCCTCGAGCGTGCGCAGCTGCGCGTCGTCGAGCATCTCGGTCGCTTCCTTGCGGTAGCGCGCGATGAAGGGCACGGTGGACCCGCTGTCGAGCAGGTCGACCGCCGCCTTCACCTGCCGCTCCCGCACACCGAGTTCCTCGGCGATCCTGCCTTCGATCGACGCCCCAGATGCCGTCACGATCACGCTCCGCTTTCTCTTCGAGCTGCGGTCTGCATTGTGGCAGGTGCCGCCGACAGCGCGGCCCGCCACCCGCGGGGCGCCGGGCCCGGCGGTCACCCGTCCCGGCCGGGGCGGTCCTCCTGTCGCGCCAGAGGGGTGGCGGCCCAGCCGTGTTCCAGCAGGGTGAACACGTCGTGTGTGGTGCGGGCCGGGTCCTCGCTCGCGCGGGCGAGGGCGGGGACTTCCAGGGCGAAGCGTGCCAGGCCGGTGACGGCGGGGTCCTCCGGGGCGAGTCCGGTGGCCTCGGCGAGGACGGCGGCCAGTGTCCGCTCGTGGCGTGACCACATGCGCCGGGCGTAGTCCCGCAGCGCGGGGGTGGATTCGACGAGGACGAACACGGGGTCGTCGGTCCGCACGGCGGTACGGCTGCGCACCATGTGGTCGCGCAGGGCGTGCAGCACGGGCTGACCGGGGGCCCGGTCGCGAACGGCGGCGACCAGGGCGCTCTCGATGTCCGCGTCCAGGTCGAAGACGAGGGCTTCCTTGCTGGGGAAGTGCTTGAAGAGCGTGCTCAGCGAGACGTCGGCCGCTTCCGCCACCTCACGTACCCCGACGTCGTCGAAGCCGCGCTCGGTGAACAGCCGCACCGCGGCGTCCGCCAGGGCCTGCCTGGTCAGCGCCTTCTTGCGTTCGCGGCGCCCTGTCGTTGTCTCGGCCATGCTCCCACCCTACCCCTTGAGGGGATTCGATCGTAAAGGCGATCCGATAAAAAGTCGGAGCGGTTGTACGTTTGGATCGACTGTGCTTCTGTGGACCGGACACCAGCACCGCACCCTCTTCCACCGTCGAACGGAGCGTGCCCCTCATGTCCACCACCCCTCGCATCGCGATCGCCGGCGCCGGCCTCGGCGGCCTCGTCTGCGCGCGCGTCCTCCAGCGGCACGGCGCGCCGGTCACGGTCTTCGAGCGGGACACCGGCCCCCGCTCCCGCGCGCAGGGCGGCACCCTCGACATCGACGCGGACACCGGCCAGGCCGCCCTGCGCGCGGCCGGACTGTTCGACCGATTCCTCGCCCTGTCCCGGCCCGAAGGCCAGGAGTGGCGCCTGTACGACCGCCACGCGACCCTGATACGCCACGACCGGGCCGACGAGGACGACCTGAGCAGGCCCGAGATCGACCGCGGCCGGCTGCGCACGCTCCTGCTGGACTCCCTCACCCCCGGCACGGTCCGCTGGGGCCACTCCGTAAGGGCCGTCACCCCACTGCCCCGCGGCACCGCCCGCCTGCACCACCACGACCGCACCACCGAGGAGTTCGACCTGGTCGTCGGCGCCGACGGCGCCTGGTCCCGGGTACGCCCCGCGCTCTCCGACGCCCAGCCCTCCTACGCCGGCGTCACGATGGTGGAGGCCCGCTTCGACGATGTCGACCGCCGGCACCCCGGCATCGCCCGCCTGGTCGGCCGCGGCACCATGTCGGCCAAGGCGGGCGGCCACAGCCTGGTGCTGCAACGCAACAGTGACGGGCACGTCCGCGCCTACATCACCTTCCGCGGCCCCCAGGACTGGCACGCCGGCCTCGACCTCGCGGACACCGAAGCCGTACGCGCCCGCCTCCTCGCCCGGTACCAGGGCTGGCACGAGAGCCTGCTGGACATCCTGCGCGACAACGAGGGCGGCTTCATCGACCGCCCCATGTTCGTCCTCCCCGTGCCCCACTCCTGGCAGCGCGTCCCCGGCGTCACCCTGCTCGGCGACGCCGCCCACCTGATGCCGCCCGCCGGCGTCGGCGCCAACCTCGCCCTGCTCGACGGCGCCGAACTCGCCCGGGCCGTCATCGACCACCCCACCGTCGACGAGGCCCTCGACTCCTACGAAAGCGTCATGCTGCCCCGCGCCGCCGACAATGCGAGGGCGGCCCGGCGGATGCTCGCCACCCTCCTGCCCGACACCGACTCCGACGAGGCCGTCTTCCCCGACAGCCTCTGGCCGGACGGCACCCTGCCCGACCCGCGCCCCGCTCGCACCGGCTGAGCGCCGCCACCCCGCGGAGTCGCGTCAGCCCTTGCCGACCAGGTCCGCCGGGAAGGCGCCCGCCGCGAACGCCGCCGCCGCGAAGCCACCGGCCAGCTCCGTGAGCCGGGCCACGCCCGCCGCGCCCAGGTGCTCGTACGGGGCCGCGTCCAGGCGGTCCGTCTCGTCCTCCAGATCCTTGCGCAGCCCGAGCCCCTCCTCCGTCAGCTCCCCGTCGGCGGCCAGCAACCCCCGCCCGCGCAGCCGCTCCTGTCCCGCGGTCAGCTCCTCCTCGCTCCAGCCGCGCGTGGCGAGGACCCACTTCGGGCTCATCCCGTGGCCGCTCGCCTGGTGGCTGAGGAGCGACTCCACGGGGTCGAGCCCGGCCCGCAGCAGCGCCGTCAGGTGTCCGTCGCCGCGGTGCTCGCGCAGCAGGGTGGCGGCGTGCCAGAAGGCCAGGTGCGGCGCCTCCGGCACGGGCAGACCGGCGTGGGCCGCGTACAGCGGGCGGGCGGCGGGGGAGCAGGCCTCGGCGGCGCGCAGGGCCAGCTCCGCGGCCTCGGCCATGTCCGCCGAGGTCACGGCGTCGTCGCCGAGCAGCCTGCGCAGGGTGCTGTCGACGGCGCGCAGCCGGGCCGGGAGGACCGTCTCCGGCGCGGCGGTGTCCCAGACGGCCGGGACGTGCCGGGCGACCAGCGAGGGCGCGAAGCCGTAGAACGTCGCGGTGACCGCGCCCGCGCCCACCCGGCCGAGGGCGGCCGCCCGTGACGCGAAGTAGGCGCCGCGCCGGTCCGCCACACCGATCGCGGCCATCTCCGTGAGGAGGTCGGGGGAGAAGTACACCGTGGAGTGCAGGGGGTTGAGGAAGTTGTGACAGCGACGGCCGGCCCGCGGCGGGAGAGTGGTCATGGCCGCACGCTACCGACTGGTTGGTATGGCGGGAAGGGGGGCGGCGCGATGGCAGGAAAGGTGGGGTATCCGTCATTGCGGCTGTTCCGGGGGCGCGGTCAGGATGGTCCCATGACGCCCTGTCGCACCGTGCTCATCGTCCTCTTCGAGGGCGTCCAGAGTCTCGATGTCACCGGCCCGCTCGAAGTGTTCGACACACCTCGGGTGGTGACCGGCGAGCCGGCGTACGAGGTGCGCACCGCGACGCTCGACGGCGGGCCCGTCCGTACCAGCAGCGGCCTGATGCTGACGCCCGACCTCGCGCTCACCGACGCGGAGACCCCGCACACCCTGCTCGTCCCCGGCGGCGAGGGCGTCCACGACCTGGACCCCGGCCTCTACGCGTGGCTCCGCGAGCGGGGTCCGGAGGCCGAGCGGCTGGTCTCCGTGTGCACCGGGACGTTCGTGCTCGCCGGGGCCGGGCTGCTCGACGGCCGCCGCGTCACCACCCACTGGGCCTTCTGCGAGACGCTGGCCCACCGGCACCCGGCCGTGCGCGTGGAGCCCGACCCCATATACGTACGCGACGGCAAGGTCGCCACCTCGGCGGGCGTCACGGCCGGTATCGACCTCGCGCTCGCCCTCGTCGAGGAGGACCTGGGCCGGGACCTCGCCCTCGCCGTCGCCCGCGGTCTCGTCGTCTTCCTGCGCAGACCCGGCAACCAGGCCCAGTTCAGCGCCCAGCTCGCCGCCCAGAGCGCCCACCGCAGACCGCTGCGGGACGTCCAGCAGTGGATCGCCGAGCACCCCGACGGTGACCTGTCCGTGGAGGCCCTCGCGGCCCGCGCCAACCTCTCGCCCCGGCACTTCGCCCGCGCCTTCCGCAGCGAGGTCGGCATGACGCCCGGCCGCTACGTCGACCGGATCCGCCTGGAGGCCGCGCGCCGGCTCCTGGAGGACACCACCGACGGCGTCGAGGAGGTCTCCCGCGCCTGCGGCTACGGCACGCCGGAGGCCATGCGCCGGGCCTTCGTCCGGACGCTCGGCACCGCGCCCGCGGAGTACCGGCGGCGCTTCCGGCCCCTCACGCTGCTGACGGCCTGACGCCGGCCGCACCGCCCGGGAACGGGCCCTCATGACCTTTCCGGCCTGACCTGGCCCGACCTGATCCGATCCGGCTCGATCCGATCCGACCGAAAGGGATGCCGTGCAGATCGCCATCCTGCTCTACCCGGGATTCACCGCCCTCGACGCCATAGGCCCGTTCGACACGCTCAGCCGCCTCCCCGGCGCCGAGACCGTCCTCGTCGCCGAGCACCCCGGGCCCGTGCGCAACGAGTCCGACAACCTCGCCCTCGTCGCCGAGGCCGCCCTGACCGAGGTCACCCGGCCCGACATCGTCGTCGTGCCCGGCGGGGCCGACACCAGCGGCGTGATGGCGCCCGGCGCGGTCCAGGAGTGGCTGCGCGCGGTCGACGCGACGTCGACGTGGACGACGTCGGTGTGCACCGGCTCCCTGGTCCTCGGCGCCGCCGGGCTGCTCAAGGGCCGCCGCGCCACCTCGCACTGGCTGGCCCTGGAGACGCTGGCCTCCTTCGGGGCCGAGCCGACGGGGGAGCGGGTGGTCACGGACGGCAAGTACGTCACCTCCGCCGGTGTCTCCTCCGGCATCGACATGGGGCTGACGCTCCTGGGCCGCATCGCGGGCGACCGCGCCGCCCAGAGCGTGCAGCTGCTCATCGAGTACGACCCGCAGCCGCCGTACGACGCAGGCTCGCCGGAGAAGGCCCCGGCCGACATCGTCGCCGAATGGCGCGCCACGGTGTGATCCCCGGCCCGCGGTGGTCCGGTACGGGGGTCCGGACCACCGCGCCCATGGCGCCTCCCGGGACATAAAATGGACATGTCTCCCGGGAGGCGTCATGGCATTCCTACAGCTGATCGACTGCACGACCCGTAGATACGACGACATGGACCGGCTCATGGACCGGTGGCTGGAGCTGACCGAGGGCAGGCGCACCGCCACCCACTCGGTCGTCGGCCGGGACCGCGCCCGGAGCGACCACTACGTGGAGATCGTAGAGTTCCCGTCCTACGAGGACGCGATGAGGAACTCCGGCCTGCCGGAGACCAACCGCGTCTTCGAGGAGATGGTCGCCCTCTGCGACGGCATGCCGACCTTCACCGATCTCGACGTGGTCCGGGACGAGCAGCTCAACAAGACGACGGTCCGCCGGTTCTTCGAGGACATAGCCGTCGGCGGCGACCTCGCCCTCGTCGACGAGCTGTTCACCACCGATTACCGCGACCACGACATCGCGAAGACGCAGGACACCACCGTCGGTTCCGACGTCGTCAAGCAGGACGTCGCCGGCTGGCGGGCGGCGTTCGACTTCGGCTTCACCCTCCACGACCAGACGGCCGAGGGCGACCGGGTCGCCACGCGCTGGACGTGGCGCGGCACCCACCACGGCGACTTCATGGGCCTCGCGCCCACGGGGCGGGTGGGCGAGATGGAGGGCGTGACCGTCTTCTCGTTCCGCGACGGGAGGATCTGCGAGGGGTGGTGGACGTACGACCTGCTGAGCCTGCTGCGCGCGCTGGACGTCGTGCAGCTCTGAGCGGAACCCCGGGGCGGGCCGGCCGGCCCGCCCCGCCGCGCGGCCTCAGCCCACCGTCCACCCGAAGCGCGGAGCCCGCCGCTCCAGGAACGCCGAGACCCCCTCCGCCGCCTCCCCGCTGCCCCGCCCCTGCGCCTCCCAGTGCGCCAGCCGGTCCGTCCCCGCCAGGGGCGCCGCCGCGAACTCCTTCGCCGCCACCTGCGTGAGCTGGGACCGCGAGGCGAGCACCGCCGCGAACTCCGCCACCCTCTTGTCGAGCGCCTCCGCCGGCCACACCTCGTCCACCAGGCCCGTGCGCAGCGCCCGCCCGGTGTCGATCAATTCGGCCGAGAACAGCAGGTATTTGGCCGTCGCCGGGCCGACCAGCTCGACCAGCCGCCGGGTGGACGAGGCCGCGTAGACGATCCCCAGCTTGGCCGGGGTGATCCCGAAGGACGCCCCCTCGGCGGCGAAGCGCAGGTCGCACGCCGCCGCGAGCTGGCAGCCGCCGCCCACGCAGTAGCCGCGCACGGCGGCGACCGTCGGCTTGGGGAAGGCGGCGAGGGCCTCCTCGGCGGCGACCGCCAGGTCGCGGGAGGCGTCGGGGCCGTCGGTGAGCGTGGAGATGTCCGCGCCCGCGCAGAAGGTGTCGCCCTCGCCGGTCAGCACCAGCACCCGGACCGCCGGGTCGGCCGCGCAGCGCTCCAGGAGCGGGGGCAGGGCCCGCCACATGGCCGTGGTCATGGCGTTCCGCTTGGCGGGGTTGGCGATGCGGACGGTGGCGGTGGCGTCGGTGACGTCGAGATGCAGTGCGGGCTCCATGGCCGGATGCTATCCGGGAAGGGTGGGGGCGATCCGTCCTGATGATCAAGCGGGGGGCGCTACGAGGAGGCGCTCATGTCCAAGGGCACGCGGCGGGCGCGGGACCCGGGCAGCCGCAGGCTCCACCGGGGCTTCGGGGTGCTGGCGCTGCTGGGTGGCGTGCTGGTCCTCGCGGGGCTGGTGGGCCTGGTCTACGTGGGTTTCGCGACCCTCACCACGATGATCCTCTTCGGCTGGCTGCTGCTGATCGGCGGGCTCGTCGGCCTGCTGCACGCGGTCCAGTCGAGGGAGAGCAGCTTCTTCTGGCTCGGCGTGGTGGTCGCCGCGCTGAACATGGCCGCCGGCGTGGTGGTGATCCGGCGGCCGGAGGTGGCCGCCGAGGCGCTGACGATGTTCGCGGCCCTGCTCTTCCTCACCGGCGGTGTCTTCCGGCTGGTGGGCAGCATGGTGGTGCGCGGGCCGCAGTTCGGCTGGACGCTGCTCCAGGGTGCGTTCGGGCTGCTGCTGGGCATCCTGGTGCTGGGTGACTGGCCGCACAGCAGCCTCTACGTCATCGGCACGTTCATCTCGCTCGCCCTGCTCTTCGACGGGCTCGGTCTGATCGCGCTGGGGGTCGGCGGGCGGCGCGTCGTCAACCTGGTGACGGAATCAAATGTTCCGGATCGTTCAGCGAGCAACGACCAGGGTGGCCAGGAACAGTCGCGTGAGTGACCGTGGCATACGCACGCGATCAAATCCCGTCGATAGAAGCTGACTTCTGTTCAGCCTGCCGGTGCGGACCCTCAGGTTCCCAACACTCAAGGGTGCGGTCGACCAGGGTGAGGGGTTGGTATCGGACATGGAAATCCTCGGGAGCGTCCCGCCCGAACCGGGACAGGCCCCGCCCCGCAGACCGATCGAGTTCGACGGCGCCTGGCGGTTCACGGCTCCCGCGCTGGACTCCTCCGTGCCCCGGGCCCGGCACGCGGTCCGCGACCTGCTCCGGCACCAGCGGGTGGCGCTGGGCGAGGACCTGCTCCAGGGGCTGCTGCTGATCGTCTCCGAGCTCGTCACCAACGCCGTGCGGCACGCGGCGCTGCTCTCCCCGGAGGTGTCCGTGGAGGTCTCCCTCGGCCCGGACTGGGTGCGGGTGGCCGTCGAGGACGACCACCCCTACCGGCCCAAGCCCCTGGAGGCCGGCGAGGACCAGATCGGCGGCCGGGGGCTGCTGCTGGTCAAGGCCATCTCGGACGAGGCCGGCGGCCTGTGCGACGTGGAGCACACCGCGAGCGGCGGCAAGGTGGTGTGGGCCGCCCTGCCGCTCGGCGCTCCGGCTACCAGCCCGCCGCGTCCCCGGTGATCTCACGCACCACGGGCCGCGCGGTGTCCAGGACGTCCATGAACCACGCCGAGAAGGTGAACTTCTCCCGCAGCGCGTCCAGCTCGGCCGGGGTCACGAAGGCCGTCTCCTCGACCTCCTCCGGGTCCGGGCGCAGCGCGCCGCCCACGGTCCCGACGAAGAGGTGGTTGTACTCCTGCTCGACCAGGCCGGACGCGGGGTCCGGGTGGTTGTACCGCACCGTGCCGGCCTCGCGCATCAGCGTGGGCGCGACACCGAGCTCCTCACCCGTCCGGCGGGCGGCGGCGACGAAGGGCGGCTCGTCCGGGTAGGGGTGGCCGCAGCAGGTGTTCGACCACACACCGGGGGAGTGGTACTTCCCCAGCGCCCGGCGCTGGAGCAGCAGCCGCCCCGCGTCGTCGAAGAGGAAGACCGAGAAGGCCCGGTGCAGCTTGCCCGGCGCGATGTGGGCGGACAGCTTCTCGGCGGTGCCGATGGTTCTGCCGGTCTCGTCGACCAGTTCCAGCATGATCGGTTCGGCTGTGCCGGCGGGGGTGGGAACCGCTGCGTCGTCGGTGGAGAGGCCCTTGGCGGGTGTGCTCGGCATTGACCATCCTCGTTGTCGGTCGTCGACCCTCAAGTCTGCCGTACCGCGGCCCGGCGTCAATGACAGAGTCTGGCCTCGTGCTCCGCGTGGCCACCGGGCTCCAGCTGGAAGGTGCAGTGCTCCACGTCGAAGTGCTCGCCGAGGCAGCCTTGCAGGTCGTGCAGCATTTTCTCGTGGCCGACCGAGTCCAGCGCCGCGTGGTCGACGACCACGTGCGCCGACAGGACGGGCATCCCGGATGTGATCGTCCACACATGCAGGTCGTGCAGGTCCTCCACGCCGGGCAGCGCCATGATGTGTGACCGGATCTCGTCTATGTCGACGTTCCTCGGGGCCGCCTCCAGCAGGACGTCCAGCGCCTCCCGGAACAGCTTGACCGTCCGCGGGACGATCATCAGGCCGATCAGCAGCGAGGCGACCGGGTCCGCCTGTGTCCAGCCCGTCGCCATGATCACCAGCGCCGAGACCACCACGGCCAGCGAGCCCAGCGCGTCCGAGAGGACCTCCAGGAACGCCCCGCGCACATTGAGGCTCTCCTTCTGCCCCCGCATCAGCAGGCCCAGGGAGATCAGATTGGCGACCACACCCACCAGACCGAAGACCACGGTCATGCCGCCCGGCACCTCGGTGGGGTTCGCCAGCCGCTCGATCGCCTCGACGAGGATGAAGCCGCCCACACCGAGCAGCAGCAGACAGTTCAGCAGCGCCGCCAGGATCTCGGCGCGGGCGTAGCCGTACGTCCGGCGACCGCCGGCCGGGCGGTTGGCGAAGTGGATCGCCACCAGCGCCATGCCCACCCCGACCGCGTCCGTCGCCATGTGCCCGGCGTCGGCGAGCAGCGCCAGCGAACCCGTCAGCGCGCTGCCGACGATCTCCGCGGCGAGCACCGTGAGGGTGATCCCCAGCGCGATCCGCAGCCGGCCCCGGTAGGCCGCGGCCGCCGTGCCGCCGGCGCCCGGCGGGGGGCCTCCGTGCGAATGGCCGTGGTCGTGCCCTGCGCCCATGAATGCCGCCTCCCGAACCGGTGAGCCCCGGCCGGCGGGTGCCGGCCGAGGCTTCAGTGAACTACGGGTGGGGGGTATGGGGCAACGCGGCACTGAACACCGTTGTCATCTGCTCTGACCTGCGACGATGCCCCGACGCGCTGATCTGTGGTTATGCCGGGACCCGAGCCCCGGGGTGGTGGTGGCACCAGCCTTCCCAGGCCGAACTCACCATGCCCCGCACGTCGTGCGCCGGGCTCCAGCCGAGCTCCCGGGCGATCAGTTCGTTCGACGCGACGACACGCGCCGGATCACCCGGACGGCGTGGCTCGACGACGGGCGCGGGGCTGTGGTGCCCGGTGACCTCCGCGATCAGGTCCGCCATCTCGCGGACGGACACCCCGTGCCCGGTGCCGACGTTCAGCGTGAGGTCCCCCGAGCCCGGCCGCTCGGCCAGCCGCCGCGCCGCCGCCAGGTGGGCCGTGGCCAGGTCCTCGATGTGGATGTAGTCACGGACGCAGGTGCCGTCGGGGGTGGCGTAGTCGTCGCCGAAGATGCGCGGGCTCTCGCCCCGGCCGAGCCGGTCGAACATCATCGGGATGATGTTGTAGACCCCGGTGTCGGCCAGCTCGGGCGTGGCCGCCCCCGCCACGTTGAAGTAGCGCAGGCAGGCGGTGGACATGCCGTACGCCGAGCCGGTGGCCCGGACCAGCCACTCGCCGGCCAGCTTGGTCTCCCCGTACGGGTTCATCGGCAGGCACGGCGTCTTCTCCGTGACGAGGTCCACGTCCGGCATGCCGTAGACCGCCGCGGAGGAGGAGAAGACGAAGCTCCCGACGTTCGCCGCGACCGCCGCCTCCAGCAGCACCGTCAGCCCGTGCATGTTCTCCCGGTAGTAGAGCAGCGGCTTCTCCACCGACTCCCCGACCTGCTTCTTCGCCGCGAGATGCACCACACCCGTGACACCCAGCCGGGCGAACGCCGAGTCCAGCACCTCACGGTCCAGGACCGAGCCCCGCACCAGCTCGCACTCGCCGGGCAGCCGCCCGGCCACGCCGGTGGACAGATCGTCCAGCACGGCGACCCGCTCCCCCGCCGCCACCATCGCCCGCGCCACGTGCGCCCCGATGTACCCGGCCCCGCCTGTGATCAGCCATGTCATAACGGCACCCTAATCCAGCCAAGGTAAGGGCCCCGTCGGCTTCACTTCTCTTCACTTCCCTTCACTCCAGTGCGCCCGGAACCTCCTGGGCGTCCCATGCGTCCTGTCAGTGGCGGGAAGGCGGGGTGCACGTGCGGTGAACGGCACCTTCCGGTGATCCGATAGCCTCTGCCGACGTGCCGCCCGCACCCGGGTCCGGGCACGACTGCCGCCCGCCGCGTCCCGCGGCCCCGAGGCGGCCATGTCAGCCGCAAGGAGTGAGTTCGTCTGTCGACCGCCATCCTCACAGGCCCGCCGCCCGTCGGCTCCTCCCTTGAGGAGGACCTGCGGTCCCTCGGCTTCGACGTCCGCGTGGCGACGGACGTCACCGGGGCGCTGGCCGCCGTCCCGGCCACCGAGCGGGTCGCTCTGGTGGATCCCGGCTTCGTCGGGCACGTCCACGCCCTGCGGCTGGCCCTGACCGACCCCCGCTTCCCGGCCGCCGCCGTCGAGGGCGCGCTCACCGCGCAGCCGGACGCCCGCGCGTCCCTGACGCGCGCGCTCGGCACCGTGACGACCGGCCGCCCGGCACGGGCCACCGGACCGGACGCGGCTCCGGACAACGACTCCGAAGAGCCCGGCCACCACCCGTCCGGGCCGCACGGGCCCGCCGCGGAGCTCCCCGGCGCCGTCGCCGCCCGGCTGGAGGCCGACGGCGTCGCCGTGCACCGGCCCGAGCTCGGCGTGCTCGTCGCGGCCGTGCCGCACGGGGACGAGGCGCGCGCGAAGACCCTCGCCGAGGTCGGCGCCGTCGACGACGAGGCCGTACGCCTGCGCAACGCCGTGAAGTCCCGCGACGGCTTCTTCACCACCTTCTGCATCAGCCCGTACTCCCGCTACCTCGCCCGCTGGTGCGCCCGCCGCGGCCTCACCCCCAATCAGGTGACGACCGCCTCGCTGCTCACGGCGCTGATCGCGGCCGGCTGCGCGGCCACCGGCACCCGGGGCGGCTTCGTCGCCGCCGGCGCGCTGCTCCTCTTCTCCTTCGTCCTCGACTGCACCGACGGCCAGCTCGCCCGCTACTCCCTCCAGTACTCCACGCTGGGAGCCTGGCTCGACGCCACGTTCGACCGCGCCAAGGAGTACGCCTTCTACGCGGGCCTGGCCCTGGGCGCCTCCCGGGGCGGCGGCCACGACGACGTATGGGCGCTCGCGCTCGGCGCGATGGTCCTCATGACCTGCCGGCACGTCGTCGACTTCGCTTTCAACGAGGCGAACCACGACGCCACGGCCAACACCAGCCCGACGGCCGCGCTCTCCGGCCGGCTCGACAGCGTCGGCTGGACCGTATGGGTCCGCCGCATGATCGTGCTGCCCATCGGCGAGCGCTGGGCGCTGATCGCGGTCCTCACGGCGCTCACCACACCCCGCGTGGTCTTCGTCGTCCTGCTGATCGGCTGCGCCTTCGCCGCCTGCTACACCACCGCCGGCCGCGTCCTGCGCTCGCTGACCCGCAAGGCCCGGCGCACCGACCGGGCCGCCCAGGCCCTGGCCGACCTCGCCGACTCCGGCCCGATCGCCGAGGCCGCGGGCCGGACGCTCGGCGCCACCGTGCCCGGCCGCGCCTACGGCCCCCCCTTCTGGGCCGTGCTGGCGACGGCCTGCCTGCTGATCGGACCGCTTCTCACCGGCAACGGCGGCAGCTGGCGGGCCGTGCTCCAGGCCGTGGTGTACGCGCTCTTCGCGGGCGTCGCCGTCGCCCAGCCCCTCAAGGGACCGCTGGACTGGCTGGTCCCCCCGGTCTTCCGGGCCGCCGAGTACGGGCTCGTCCTCACCCTCGCCGCGCAGTCGGACGCCCCCGGCGCCCTGCCCGCTGCTTTCGGCCTGGTGGCCGCGGTCGCCTACCATCACTACGACACGGTGTACCGCATCCGCGGTGGCACCGGCGCGCCCCCGCACCGGCTGGTGCGGGCGATCGGCGGGCACGAGGGACGCGTCCTGGCGGTCTCGATCGCCGCCGCCCTGTGGCACGGCCAAGGTTTCACCATCGCGCTGACGGTCCTCGCGGCCGCCCTCGCGATCACGGTGCTCATCGAGAGCATCCGTTTCTGGGTGTCCTCCGGGGCGCCCGCTGTACACGACGAATCAGGAGAACCCGCATGATCGGCCTCGTGCTGGCTGCCGGCGCCGGACGGCGTCTGCGTCCCTACACCGACACTCTGCCCAAGGCCCTGGTGCCGGTGGACGGTGACACCACCATCCTCGACCTCACCCTGGCCAACTTCGCCGAGATCGGTCTGACCGAGGTCGCGATCATCGTGGGCTACCGCAAGGAGGCCGTGTACGCCCGCAAGGAGGCCCTGGAGGCCAAGTACGGCCTGAGCCTCACCCTGATCGACAACGACAAGGCCGAGGAGTGGAACAACGCCTACTCCCTGTGGTGCGGCCGCGACGCCCTCAAGGACGGCGTGATCCTCGCCAACGGTGACACCGTGCACCCGGTCTCCGTCGAGCGCACCCTCCTCGCCGCCCGCGGCAAGGGTCAGAAGATCATCCTCGCCCTCGACACGGTGAAGCAGCTCGCCGACGAGGAGATGAAGGTCGTCGTCGACCCCGAGAAGGGCGTCCAGAAGATCACCAAGCTGATGGACCCGGCCGAGGCCACCGGTGAGTACATCGGTGTCACCCTGATCGAGGGCGAGGCCGCCGCCGAGCTGGCGGACGCCCTCAAGGTCACCTTCGAGCGCGACCCCGACCTCTACTACGAGGACGGCTACCAGGAGCTCGTCAACCGCGGCTTCAAGGTCGACGTGGCGCCCATCGGCGACGTCAAGTGGGTCGAGATCGACAACCACGACGACCTCGCCAAGGGCCGGGGGATCGCGTGCCAGTACTGACGAGGCTCATCCCCTCGCCGGTCGTCGTCGACATCCGGGCCGGAGCGCTGGACGATCTGGCGAAGATCCTCGCCGATCAGCGGATCTCCAGCTCCGGCAAGCTGGCCATCGCCATCAGCGGCGGCTCCGGGGCGGTGCTGCGCGAGCGGCTCGCCCCGGCGCTGCCCGGCGCCTCCTGGTACGAGGTCGGCGGCGGCACCCTCGACGACGCCATCAAGCTCGGCGACGCCATGAAGAAGGGGCACTACGACGCGGTCGTGGGCCTCGGCGGCGGCAAGATCATCGACTGTGCGAAGTACGCCGCCGCACGGGTCGGGCTGCCGCTGGTGGCCGTCGCGACGAACCTGTCGCACGACGGCCTCTGCTCGCCCGTCGCCACGCTCGACAACGACGCGGGCCGCGGCTCGTACGGGGTGCCCAACCCCATCGCCGTCGTCATCGACCTCGACGTCATCCGTGAGGCACCGGTCCGCTTCGTGCGCTCCGGCATCGGTGACGCGATCTCCAACATCTCCTCCGTCGCCGACTGGGAGCTCTCCCACCGCGAGACGGGCGAGGCGATCGACGGCCTGGCCGCCGCGATGGCCCGCCAGGCCGGCGAGGCCGTGCTCCGCCACCCCGGCGGCGTCGGCGACGACGGCTTCCTCCAGGTGCTCGCCGAGGGCCTCGTGCTCACCGGCATCTCCATGTCGGTGGCCGGCGACAGCCGCCCCGCCTCCGGCGCGTGCCACGAGATCAACCACGCCTTCGACCTGCTCTACCCCAAGCGGGCCGCCAGCCACGGCGAGCAGTGTGGCCTCGGCGCCGCCTTCGCCATGCACCTCCGCGGGGCCCGCGAGGAGTCCGCGCTGATGGTCGAGGTGCTGCGGCGCCACGGCCTGCCGGTGCTGCCGCAGGAGATCGGCTTCAGTGCCGAGGAGTTCGTCAGGGCCGTCGAGTACGCCCCGCGGACCCGCCCCGGGCGCTACACGATCCTGGAGCACCTCGACCTCTCCACCGACCAGATCAGGGACGCTTACGCCGACTATGCCAAAACCGTCACTAGCTGAACTCCGTCCGGTCGTCCACCCCGGCGGCCTCAAGGACCGGCGCAGCGGTGAGCACTGGGCCGGGCGCATCTACATGCGGGAGATCTCGCTGCGCTGCACCCGGGTCCTGGTGGACACCAGGCTCTCGCCCAACGGGTACACCGGGCTGATGATCCTCGCCGGGATCGCGGCCGGCGCGGCACTCCTGGTGCCCGGCCTGACCGGGGCGATCCTGGGCGCGCTGCTCATCCAGCTGTACCTGCTCCTGGACTGTGTCGACGGCGAGCTCGCGCGCTGGCGCAAGGTCACCTCGATCACCGGCGTCTACCTCGACCGGGTGGGCCACTACCTCTCCGAGGCCGCCCTTCTGGTGGGCTTCGGCATCCGCGCCGCGGACGTCTTCCACAAGGACGGCGCGAGCACGCAGTGGCAGTGGGCGCTCCTGGGCACCGTGGCCGCGCTCGGCGCGATCCTGATCAAGGCCGAGACGGACCTGGTGGACGTGGCCCGGGCCCGCAGCGGGCTGCCGGCGGCGGAGGACTCCGCGGCCACCCCCCGCTCCTCGGGCATGGCCCTGGCCCGCAAGGCCGCGGCGGCGCTGAAGTTCCACCGCCTGGTCGGCGGCGTCGAGGCGTCCCTGGTGATCCTGGTCGCGGGCATCGCGGACTTCTTCCACCACGACCTGCTGTTCACCCGGATCGCGGTTGTGCTGCTCGCCGCCATCGCGGTATTGCAGACAGTGCTCCACCTCGTGTCCATCCTCGCTTCCAGCAGGCTGAAATGAGTGCCTCCTCCGCTCCCGCCGCGTCGAGCATGAAGCTCGGCGCGGTCGTCCTGACCATGGGCAACCGCCCCGCCGAGCTGCGCGCGCTGCTGGAGTCGGTGGCCAAGCAGGACGGCGACCCCATCGAGGTCGTCGTCGTCGGCAACGGCTCGCCGCTGCCCCCGCTCGCCTCCATGGCCCCGCCCGGGCTGACCGTGCGGACCGTCGAGCTCTCCGAGAACGTCGGCATCCCGGCCGGCCGCAACGTCGGCATCGAGGCCTTCGGCCCCGCCGGCCGCGAGGTCGACGCGCTGCTCTTCCTGGACGACGACGGGCTGCTGCCCGGCCAGGACACGGCCGCGCTGTGCCGCGAGGCCTTCGCCGCCGACCCGAAGCTCGGCATCGTCAGCTTCCGCATCGCCGACCCCGACACCGGGCTCACCCAGCGCCGCCACGTGCCGCGGCTGCGCGCCTCGGACCCGATGCGGTCCTCGCGCGTGACCACCTTCCTCGGCGGCGCCAACGCGGTCCGCACCCGGGTCTTCGCGGAGGTCGGCGGCCTGCCCGACGACTTCTTCTACGCCCATGAGGAGACCGACCTCGCGTGGCGGGCCCTCGACGCGGGCTGGATGATCGACTACCGCTCGGACATGGTCCTGCACCACCCGACGACGCCGCCGAGCCGCCACGCGGTCTACCACCGCATGGTCGCCCGCAACCGCGTCTGGCTGGCCCGGCGCAACCTCCCGGCGCCCCTCGTCCCCGTCTACCTCGGGGTGTGGCTGCTGCTGACCCTGGCCAGGCGGCCCTCGATGCCGGCGCTGCGCGCCTGGCTTGGCGGCTTCAAGGAGGGCTGGACGACCCCCTGTGGCCCACGGCGCCCCATGAAGTGGCGTACCGTGTGGCGCCTGACCCGACTGGGTCGCCCTCCCGTGATCTGACAAGCTCTTGTCTGAGAGCATCGGGCGCGTCCCGGGGCAGGACCCCGGGAGCGCACCTTGAGGACGAAAGTGTCAACTGTGAGCGAGACAACGCACGACAGTGCGGTCGCCATGAGTGCCCCGCCATCCCCCGACGACGGACTCTCCGCCGCCGAGCTGGCCAAGAAGTACGGCCTCGCGGTGAGCGGCGCCCGGCCCCCGCTGGGGGAGTACGCCCGGCAGCTGTGGGCGCGGCGCCACTTCATCCTCGCGTTCTCCCGGGCGAAGCTGACCGCGCAGTACAGCAAGG
Source organism: Streptomyces albireticuli (assembly GCF_002192455.1). Taxonomy (NCBI): domain Bacteria; kingdom Bacillati; phylum Actinomycetota; class Actinomycetes; order Kitasatosporales; family Streptomycetaceae; genus Streptomyces; species Streptomyces albireticuli. The sequence continues at coordinate 1,257,568 of NZ_CP021744.1, read as the reverse complement.
CGAAGCTGGGCCAGGTCTGGCAGGTGGCCACGCCGCTGCTGAACGCGACGGTGTACTTCCTCATCTTCGGCCTGCTGATGCAGCAGAGCAAGGGGATGGGGATCAGGACGTACATCCCCTTCCTGGTGACGGGCATCTTCGTCTTCACCTTCACCCAGAGCTCGGCGATGGCGGGCGTCCGCGCCATCTCGGGCAACCTGGGGCTGGTGCGGGCCCTGCACTTCCCCCGGGCGGCGCTGCCGATCTCCTTCGCGCTCCAGCAGCTCCAGCAGCTGCTGTACTCGATGGTGGTGCTCTTCCTCTTCCTGCTGGGCTTCGGCCACATGCCGTCGCTCTCGTGGCTGCTGATCGTCCCGGTGCTGGTGCTCCAGTTCTGCTTCAACACCGGCCTCGCGATGGTGCTGGCCCGCGCGGGCAGCAAGACCCCGGACCTCGCCCAGCTGCTGCCGTTCGTCACGCGTACCTGGATGTACGCGTCCGGCGTGATGTACAGCCTGGTGGACGCGCTGGAGAAGGCGAAGGCGCCGGGGTGGGTCGTGGACGTGCTGAGCGCCAACCCGGCCGCCGTCTACATCGACCTGATGCGCTGGTCGCTGATCGAGAACCACAGCAGGATCCACCTGCCGCCGCACGTCTGGTCCCTGGCCCTCGGCTGGGCGCTGGTCTTCGGCGTCGGAGGCTTCGTGTACTTCTGGAAGGCTGAGGAGCAGTACGGCCGTGGCTGAACAGAACCCCACCGGGGCCCCCGAGGTCCCCGCTGCGCCTTCGGGCCCCCGTATCCCCACCGTGATCGCGGACGACGTGCACATCGTCTACCGCGTCTACGGCGGCAGCACCGGCCGCGGCAGCGCGACCGCCGCGCTCAACCGGCTGGTGCGCCGGACGCCGGGGGCCGGCGTCCGGGAGGTGCACGCCGTCAAGGGCGTCAGCTTCACCGCCTACCGCGGTGAGGCGATCGGCCTGATCGGCTCCAACGGCTCCGGCAAGTCGACCCTGCTCAAGGCCATCGCCGGGCTGCTGCCCGCCGAGCGCGGCAAGGTCTACACCGACGGCCAGCCCTCGCTGCTGGGCGTCAACGCGGCCATGATGAACGACCTCACGGGCGAGAAGAACGTGATGCTCGGCGGGCTGGCGATGGGCATGTCCCGGGAGCAGATCCGCGAGCGCTACCAGGGGATCGTCGACTTCTCCGGCATCAACGAGAAGGGCGACTTCATCACGCTGCCGATGCGGACGTACTCCTCCGGCATGGCGGCCCGGCTGCGGTTCTCCATCGCCGCGGCCAAGGACCACGACGTCTTGATGATCGACGAGGCGCTGGCGACCGGTGACCGGTCCTTCCAGAAGCGCTCCGAGGCCCGGATCCGCGAGCTCCGCAAGGAGGCCGGCACGGTCTTCCTCGTCAGCCACAACAACCGGTCGATCCGGGACACCTGCGACCGGGTGCTCTGGCTCGAACACGGGCAGCTGCTCATGGACGGACCGACCGAGGAAGTGGTCCGGGCCTATGAGAAGGAGACGGCCCGCTAGTCCCGCGAGCCCGCGTTTTCCGGCCAGGCGCACCGGCCCCCGCCGTCTCCGACGGGCGGGGGCTTGACCTATCCGTAACGATCAACTCGCTTATTGTCAGGGTTGATTCGCCCCTCGCGTGGCATTGTATGGATCAAGCACCTACCCGGGCGCGCACCGCACATCTGTACGGCGTACGCTGTACAGTGCTGATTTATGGAGAAGCGGGGCGATACCGGTGTATCTCCCCCGGTCGGAAGGGTGATCCGGAGGGAGATCCGGGAGGTGCCCAAGGGGCACCGGGGGACGCCTGCCCTGCGGCGTGTCCGAAATAGGATGTTCTGGGTCGGCAGTGTAGAACGGGAGATGTGACGGCAATGGCTACGGGAACTCTCCAGCTCCGCGGCGCTCCCGCCGTCCTCGGCCCGACGACGCGCCCGGGCAGCACCCGGTGACGGCGGGGACGGCCGCGCACGAGCGCGCCGTGCTCGACAAGGCCGCGCACGAGAACTTCCCGGTGGCACCCTTCTTCCTGCCGCGAGCCTGGCGGGACGACCTCATGGCCGTCTACGGCTACGCCCGCCTCGTCGACGACATCGGCGACGGCGACCTGGCCCCGGGCGGCCGCGACGCCGAGCTGCTGGGCCTCGACCGGGAACAGGCGGACGACCGCCCGGCCCTGCTCGACGCCTTCGAGGCCGACCTCCTGCGCGTCTTCGACACCACCGGCACCGGCCCGCGCCACCCCCTGCTGCTCCGGCTGCGCCCGACCGTCCGCCGGTGCGGCCTGACCGCTGAACCGTTTCTCGGCCTGATCGCGGCCAACCGCCAGGACCAGCACGTCACCCGCTACGCCACCTACGCGGACCTGCTCGCCTACTGCGAGCTGTCCGCCAACCCCGTCGGCCGTCTGGTCCTGGGCATCACCGGCACCGCCAGCCCCGAGCGGATCCGCCGCTCGGACGCGGTCTGCACGGGTCTCCAGATCGTCGAACACCTACAGGACGTCGCCGAGGACCTCGGACGCGACCGCGTCTATCTCCCGGCCGAGGACATGCAGCGCTTCCGCGTCGACGAGGCCGATCTGGCCCGTCCCACCAGTGGCGCGTCGTTGCGTGCCCTGGTCGCGTACGAGGCGGAACGCGCCGGGGAACTGCTGAATGAAGGCACCCCCCTGGTGGGTAGCGTCCACGGCAGGTTGAAGCTGTTGCTCGCGGGGTTCGTGGGCGGGGGGAGGGCCGCGCTCCGCGCGGTCGCCGCCGCGGGACACGACGTACTGCCCGGACCGCCCAAGCCCACCAAGCTCAGCCTGCTGCGCGAGGTGGGAGCGACACTGCGAAGAGAGGGGTGAGCGGGACCGTGAACGGATCGCCAGACGCGTCCGCGCCGGTACTCGCCGCGTACAGCTACTGCGAGGCGGTCACCGGCCAGCAGGCCGGCAACTTCAGCTACGGCATCAGACTGCTGCCGACCGCCAAGCGGCGCGCCATGTCGGCGCTCTACGCCTTCTCCCGGCGCGTCGACGACATCGGTGACGGCCCGCTGGACCCGGCGGCCAAGCAGCGGCGGCTCGAGGAGACCCGGGCCCTGCTCGCCCGGATCCGCGAGGGCGGCATCGAGGACGACGACACCGACCCGGTGGCCGTCGCGCTCAGCCATGCCGCGCGCCGCTTCCCGATTCCGCTCGGCGGGCTCGACGAACTGATCGACGGCGTTCAGATGGATGTGCGTGGCGAGTCCTACGAGACGTGGGACGACCTCGCCGTCTACTGCCGCTGTGTCGCGGGTGCCATCGGCCGGCTCTCGCTCGGGGTGTTCGGCACCGTGCCCGGCGCGCGCGACGCCGCGCGCGCCGCTGAGTACGCCGATACTCTGGGTCTCGCGCTCCAGCTCACCAACATCCTGCGCGACGTCCGCGAGGACGCGGCCAACGGCCGCACCTACCTCCCGGCGGACGATCTCGCCAAGTTCGGCTGCGCCGCGGGCTTCCATTCCGCGAAGCCGCCGGCCGGGGCCGACTTCACGGGCCTGGTCCACTTCGAAGTCCGGCGCGCCCGCGCGCTGTTCGCCGAGGGCACCAAGCTCCTCCCCATGCTCGACCGGCGCAGCGGTGCCTGCGTCGCCGCCATGTCCGGCATCTACCGCAGGCTGCTGGACCGCATCGCCGAGGAGCCCGAGGCCGTGCTGCGCGGCCGCGTCTCGCTCCCCGGCCGCGAGAAGGTGTACGTCGCCGTGCGCGGCCTGTCCGGTCTCGACGCCCGCGGCGTCGGCCGGCGGACCGCCGGGGGGCGCGCTTGATGCCCCGGACGCCCCGTTCCCGGACCGGCAAGCGGTGTGCAACCCTCCGCCGATGGCATACGTCACTGACAGCAGCCGAGGGGGTGGGCGCATGACCACACCACGCACGACGACCCGTACCGGACGGGAGCGCGCGCACGACGCGACCCCCTCCACCGGAGCCACCGCGGTGGTCGTCGGCGGCGGGCTGGCCGGCATCACGGCCGCGCTCGAACTCGCCGACGCCGGACTCCGCGTCACCCTGCTGGAGGGCCGCCCCCGCCTCGGCGGGCTCGCCTTCTCCTTCCGCCGCGGCGACCTCACCATCGACAACGGCCAGCACGTCTACCTGCGCTGCTGCACCGCCTACCGCTGGTTCCTCGACCGCGTCGAGGCCGCCGCGCTCGCGCCGCTGCAACCCCGGCTCGACGTGCCCGTGCTCGACGTCGGCCACCCCTCGGGCAAGCCGCGCCTGGGCCGGCTGCGGCGCACCGCCCTGCCCGTCCCGCTGCACCTCGCCGCGAGCCTGGCCACCTACCCGCACCTCTCGCTCGCCGAGCGCGCCAAGGTGGGACGTGCCGCGCTCGCCCTCGGCGCCCTCGACCTCGACGACCCCGCGCTGGACGACGAGGACTTCGCGAGCTGGCTGCACCGCCACGGCCAGTCCCCGCGCGCCGTCGAGGCCCTGTGGGACCTCGTCGGCGTCGCCACCCTCAACGCCACCGCCGACCGCTCCTCGCTGGGCCTGGCCGCCATGGTCTTCAAGACCGGCCTGCTCTCCGAGCCCGGCGCCGCCGACATCGGCTGGGCGCGCGTGCCCCTCGGCGAGCTGCACGACACCCGGGCCCGCGCCGCCCTCGACAAGGCCGGCGTCCGCACCGAGCTGCGCACCCGCGCGACCTCGCTCACCCGGGCCGAGGACGGCCGCTGGCAGGTCGACACCGAGGCCGGGGCCGGCGGCACCGAGCGGCTCGACGCCGACGCGGTGGTCCTCGCCGTGCCCCAGCGCGAGACCCACGCCCTGCTCCCCGAGGGCGCGCTCGACGACCCGGACCGGCTGCTCGGCATCGACACCGCGCCGATCCTCAACCTCCACGTCGTATACGACCGCAAAGTCCTGCGGCAGCCCTTCTTCGCGGCGCTCGGCTCCCCGGTGCAGTGGGTCTTCGACCGCACCGACTCCTCCGGGCTCGCCGCGCGGGGCACCGGCGGCCAGTACCTGGCCGTCTCCCAGTCCGCCGCGCACGACGACATCGACCGGCCCGTCGCCGAGCTCCGCGCGCGCTACCTCCCGGAGCTGGAGCGGCTGCTGCCCGCGGCCCGCGGCGCCGGCGTAAGGGACTTCTTCGTGACCCGGGAGCGTACAGCGACGTTCGCCCCCACCCCGGGGGTCGGCGGGCTGCGGCCCGGCGCCCCCACCGCCACGCCCGGCCTCTTCCTGGCCGGCGCGTGGACCGCCACCGGCTGGCCCGCGACGATGGAGGGCGCGGTGCGCAGCGGTGTCCAGGCCGCCGCCGCGGCACTCTCCGAGCTGGGCCGACCGCATCACCACCCCTTGCGGGAGCCGGCATGACCGAGGCGAGCCATCAAGCGTCGCGTTCCCCCGACGGGGCGCGTACGAGCACGACCACCAGAGGAGAGACCGTGACATCGGCGATCCCAGCTGTCGACACCGCAGGCGTCAACGCCCTGCTGGAGCGCGGACGGACGCTTGCCACGCCGGTGCTGCGTGCCGCCGTGGACCGGCTCGCGCCGCCCATGGACACCGTCGCCGCCTACCACTTCGGCTGGATCGACGCCCAGGGCAGGCCCGCGCACGGCGACGGCGGCAAGGCCGTCCGGCCCGCCCTCGCCCTGCTCTCGGCCGAGGCCGCCGGAGCACCGCCGGAGACCGGCATCCCCGGCGCCGTCGCCGTCGAGCTCGTGCACAACTTCTCGCTGCTCCACGACGACCTGATGGACGGCGACGAGCAGCGCCGGCACCGCGACACGGTGTGGAAGGTGTACGGCCCCGAGCAGGCCATCCTGGTCGGCGACGCGCTGTTCGCGCTCGCGAACGAGATCCTGCTGGAGCTCGGCACGGTCGAGGCCGGCCGCGCCACCCGGCGGCTGACCACCGCCACCCGGAAGCTGATCGACGGTCAGGCCCAGGACATCTCCTACGAGCACCGCGAGCGGGTCACCGTCGAGGAGTGCCTGGAGATGGAGGGCAACAAGACGGGCGCCCTGCTCGCCTGCGCCGTCTCCATCGGCGCCGTCCTCGGCGGCGCCGACGACCGCACGGCCGACACCCTGGAGGCCTACGGCTACCACCTGGGCCTCGCCTTCCAGGCCGTCGACGACCTGCTGGGCATCTGGGGAGACCCGGAGGCCACGGGCAAGCAGACCTGGAGCGACCTGCGCCAGCGCAAGAAGTCGCTGCCGGTCGTCGCCGCCCTCGCGGCGGGCGGCCCCGCCTCCGAGCGGCTCGCCGACATCCTCGCCGCCGACGCCAAGCTCGGCGAATCCCAGACCGCCGACTTCGACGAGGAAGAATTCGCCAGCCGCGCGGCGTTGATCGAAGAGGCGGGCGGCCGGGAGTGGACCTCCCAGGAGGCCCGCCGCCAGCACGCCACCGCGATCGAGGCCCTCGACGGAGTCGACATGCCGGCCCAGGTACGGGCCCAGCTCACGGCGCTCGCCGACTTCGTCGTCGTACGAAAGAGATGATTCCCATTCACCCGATCTGAGCAGATCGCAGTCGCCGGCCGACGCCCTGACGGTGCGTCGGCCGACGGAGCCCCCAGCACGGCAGAGAAGAAAGATCACTGCAAAAAGGGGAAACCATGACAGCGACGACCGACGGAAGCACCGGAGCCCCTCCGCTCCCCGCAGCCGCGGCCAAGGACAGCACCACCGTTACGCCCCCGCCCGACGGCGGGCCGGCGGCGGCCACGACGGCCGCCGAGCGGGCCACCGCCAGGGCGGTCGACCACCTCCTGTCCCGGCAGGACCCCGAGGGGTGGTGGAAGGGCGACCTCCAGACCAACGTCACCATGGACGCCGAGGACCTGCTCCTCCGCCAGTTCCTCGGGATCCAGGACGAGCGGACCACCCGCGCCGCCGCCCTCTTCATCCGCTCCGAGCAGCGGCCCGACGGCACCTGGGCCACCTTCCTCGGCGGACCGCCCGAACTCTCGGCCACCATCGAGGCCTATGTCGCGCTGAGGCTCGCCGGGGACGCCCCCGACGCCCCGCACATGGCCGCCGCCTCCGCCTGGATCCGCGCGCGGGGCGGCATCGCCGCCTCCCGGGTCTTCACCCGCATCTGGCTGGCCCTCTTCGGCTGGTGGAAGTGGGACGACCTGCCGGAGCTGCCGCCCGAGATCATGTACGTGCCGAAGTGGGTCCCGCTCAACATCTACGACTTCGGCTGCTGGGCCCGGCAGACCATCGTGCCGCTCACCGTCGTCTCGGCGAAGCGGCCCGTGCGCCCCGCGCCCTTCGCGCTGGACGAGCTGCACACCGACCCGCGCCGGCCGAACCCGCCCCGCCCGCTCGCCCCGGCCACCAGCTGGGACGGCGTCTTCCAGCGCCTGGACAAGGCGCTGCACCGGTACCGCAGGTTCCCCGTCAAGCCCCTGCGCCGCGCCGCGCTCAACGCCGCAGCCCGCTGGATCATCGAGCGCCAGGAGAACGACGGCTGCTGGGGCGGCATCCAGCCACCCGCCGTCTACTCCGTCATCGCCCTGCACCTCCTCGGCTACGACCTCGACCACCCCGTGCTGCGCGCGGGCCTCGCGTCGCTGGACCGTTTCGCCGTCTGGCGCGAGGACGGCTCGCGGATGATCGAGGCGTGTCAGTCCCCGGTGTGGGACACCTGTCTCGCCGCGATCGCGCTCGCCGACGCGGGCGTGGCCCCGGACCACCCGGCGCTCGTCAAGGCCGCCGACTGGATGCTCGACGAGCAGATCCTCCGGCCCGGCGACTGGACGGTGCGCAGGCCGGAACTGCCCCCGGGCGGCTGGGCCTTCGAGTTCCACAACGACAACTACCCCGACATCGACGACACCGCCGAGGTCGTCCTCGCGCTCAAGCGCGTCGCCCATCCCGACCGCGCCCGGCTGGACGCGGCCGTGGAGCGCGCCGCCCGCTGGAACCTGGGCATGCAGTCGAAGGACGGCGCCTGGGGCGCCTTCGACGCCGACAACACCAGCCCCTTCCCCAACCGGCTGCCGTTCTGCGACTTCGGCGAGGTCATCGACCCGCCGTCCGCCGACGTCACCGCGCACGTGGTGGAGATGCTGGCCGTCCTCGGCAGGCAGCACGACCCGCGCACCCGGCGCGGCATCGAGTGGCTGCTCGCCGAGCAGGAGGAGAACGGCGGCTGGTTCGGCCGCTGGGGCGTCAACTACGTCTACGGCACCGGGTCGGTCGTCCCCGCCCTCGTCACCGCCGGGCTCCCCGCCTCGCACCCGGCGATCCGCCGGGCCGTGCGCTGGCTGGAGAGCGTGCAGAACGACGACGGCGGCTGGGGCGAGGACCTGCGCTCGTACCGCGACCCGGAGTGGATCGGCCGCGGCGCCTCCACCCCCTCCCAGACGGCCTGGGCCCTGATGGCCCTGCTCGCCGCGGGGGAGCGGGACGGCAAGGCGGTCGAGCGCGGGGTGGCCCGGCTGGTGGAGACCCAGGCCGAGGACGGCTCCTGGGACGAGCCGCACTTCACCGGCACCGGATTCCCCTGGGACTTCTCCATCAACTACCACCTGTACCGCCAGGTCTTCCCCCTCACGGCCCTCGGCCGCTACGTCCACGGGGAGCCCTTCGCCGCCGACCGCCAGGAGGCGTGATGCCCCACGGCACGGGAACCCCCGGCCCCGCACCGCTGCTGGTCGCCTGCGCGCTCGGCATCGAGCGCCTCGCCCTGCGCGGGGGCGGCCTCGGCGGTGCGGCCGGGCCCGTGACCGTACTGCGCACGGGCATGGGCCCGGCCGCCGCGGACCAGGCCGTCACCCGCGCCCTCGCGGACGACGGCATGCGGTACGCCTCGGTGATCGCCACCGGCTTCTGCGCCGGGCTGGCACCGGGGATGCACCCCGGCGACCTGGTCGTCGCCGACGAGACCCGCGACGCCGAGGGCCGCACGGAGTGCGCCGGCGCCGAGCTCCTCGCCAAGGAGCTCGCGCGGGTGGCACCCCGGCGCGTCATCCACACCGGCCCGCTCGTCGGCTCCGACCACGTCGTGCGTGGCGCGGAGCGCTCCGGCCTGCACGCCGCGGGGGCGCTCGCCGTCGACATGGAATCCGCCGCCACGCTCCGAAGCGCCGTCCGCACGGGACCGCGCCCGGTTGCGGCCGTCCGGGTGGTCGTGGACGCTCCAGAACATGAACTCGTACGAATCGGGACGTTGCGGGGTGGAATATCAGCCTTCCGGGTGCTCCGCACCGTCCTTCCGGCATTTATCGAATGGCACCGATCTTTACTGCTCCCCAGGAGGTGAGCCAGATGGCCATGCCGCTCCGCCAGTCCATCCGGGTGGGAACCTACCTTTTTGAACAGAAGCTGCGGAGGCGGGAGAAGTTCCCGCTGATCGTCGAACTGGAGCCGCTCTTCGCCTGCAACCTCAAGTGCGAGGGCTGCGGGAAGATCCAGCACCCGGCGGGCGTGCTCAAGCAGCGCATGCCCGTCGCGCAGGCCGTCGGCGCGGTTCTGGAATCCGGTGCGCCGATGGTCTCCATCGCCGGCGGCGAGCCCCTGATGCACCCGCAGATCGATGAGATCGTGCGGCAGCTGGTGGCGAAGCGAAAGTATGTCTTCCTGTGCACCAACGCCCTGTTGATGCGTAAGAAGATGGAGAAATTCACCCCCTCACCGTATTTCGCTTTCGCGGTGCACATCGACGGGCTGCGCGAGCGGCACGACGAATCCGTTGCGAAGGAGGGCGTCTTCGACGAGGCGGTGGAGGCGATCAAGGAGGCCAAGCGGCGTGGCTTCCGGGTCACCACCAATTCCACCTTCTTCAACACCGACACCCCGCAGACCATCATCGAGGTGCTCAACTTCCTCAATGACGACCTCCAGGTCGACGAGATGATGATCTCTCCCGCCTACGCCTACGAGAAGGCCCCCGACCAGGAGCACTTCCTGGGCGTCGAGCAGACCCGGGAGCTCTTCAAGAAGGCCTTCTCGGGCGGCAACCGCGGCCGCTGGCGGCTCAACCACAGCCCGCTCTTCCTCGACTTCCTGGAGGGCAAGGCCGACTTCCCCTGCACCGCGTGGGCCATCCCGAACTACTCCCTCTTCGGCTGGCAGCGCCCCTGCTACCTGATGAGCGACGGCTACGTCCCGACGTACCGGGAGCTGATCGAGGAGACCGACTGGGAGAAGTACGGGCGGGGCAAGGACCCGCGCTGCGCCAACTGCATGGCGCACTGCGGCTACGAACCCACAGCCGTCCTCGCCACCATGGGGTCGCTGAAGGAATCGCTGCGCGCCGCGCGCGAGACCGTCGCGGGAAACCGGGGCTGACGGGCATGGGATCCGTGGAGCCTGTCTCACTCGGACTCCCCGGCCTGCCGGCCCGGCCGCTGGCGAAGCGCCGCCCCTCGCGGCGCATCCAGGTCGGGTCGGTCCCGGTCGGCGGGGACGCGCCGGTGTCGGTGCAGTCCATGACCACGACGGTGACGGCGGACATCGGCGCGACGCTCCAGCAGATCGCCGAGCTCACCGCCTCCGGCTGCCAGATCGTCCGGGTCGCCTGCCCCTCGCAGGACGACGCGGAGGCACTGCCGGTCATCGCGAAGAAGTCGCAGATCCCGGTGATCGCCGACATCCACTTCCAGCCGAAGTACGTCTTCGCGGCCATCGACGCCGGCTGCGCCGCGGTCCGGGTCAACCCGGGCAACATCCGGCAGTTCGACGACAAGGTCCGCGAGATCGCCAAGGCGGCCGCGGACGCGGGAACCCCCATCCGGATCGGCGTCAACGCGGGCTCGCTGGACCGGCGCCTGCTGGAGAAGTACGGCAAGGCCACCCCGGAGGCGCTCGTCGAGTCGGCGCTGTGGGAGGCGTCGCTCTTCGAGGAGCACGGCTTCCGTGACATCAAGATCTCGGTCAAGCACAACGACCCGGTCGTGATGATCAATGCCTACCGCCAGCTGGCCGCCCAGTGCGACTATCCGCTGCACCTCGGCGTCACCGAGGCGGGCCCGGCATTCCAGGGCACGATCAAGTCGGCCGTGGCGTTCGGCGCGCTGCTCTCCGAGGGCATCGGCGACACCATCCGGGTCTCCCTGTCGGCGCCACCGGCCGAGGAGATCAAGGTCGGCATGCAGATCCTGGAGTCCCTGGGCCTGCGTCAGCGCCGTCTGGAGATCGTCTCCTGCCCGTCCTGCGGCCGCGCCCAGGTCGACGTCTACAAGCTCGCCGACCAGGTTACGGCAGGTCTGGAGGGCATGGAGGTGCCGCTGCGCGTCGCCGTGATGGGCTGCGTCGTGAACGGGCCGGGCGAGGCCCGCGAGGCGGATCTCGGTGTCGCCTCGGGCAACGGCAAGGGCCAGATCTTCGTCAAGGGCGAGGTCATCAAGACCGTCCCCGAGTCCAAGATCGTGGAGACCCTCATCGAGGAGGCGATGAAGATCGCCGAGACCATGGAGGCCGCGGGCGCCGGCTCGGGCACGCCCGATGTCACCGTGAGCTGACCGACGGGGCCACGCCCGCCGGAGACCAGGCCGACCGGACCGACCGGTCGGACGCAGGCACACCCAGTCAGATCAGACAGTCCCCGGAAGGAGCGGCCGTCAGGGCTGCCCGGCCGGGGCCGAGAGACGAGGAGGGGGCCCCGACGTGTCGTTGTTGGAGAACATCCGCGGTCCGCGCGACGTGAAGGCACTGGACACCGAGGACCTGACCGAACTGGCAGAGGAGATCCGCCACTTCCTGGTGCACGCCGTGGCCAGGACCGGCGGCCACCTCGGACCCAACCTCGGCGTGGTGGAGCTGACCATCGCGCTGCACCGCGCCTTCGACTCGCCCGCCGACCGCGTCCTGTGGGACACCGGCCACCAGTCCTACGTGCACAAGCTGCTCACCGGCCGCCAGGACTTCTCCAAGCTCCGCGGCAAGGGCGGCCTGTCCGGTTACCCCTCGCGCGAGGAGTCCGAGCACGACGTCATCGAGAACAGCCACGCCTCCACGGTCCTGGGCTGGGCGGACGGCCTCGCCAAGGCCAACCAGGTCCTCGGCCGCTGGAACCGCCACGTCGTCGCCGTCATCGGCGACGGAGCCCTCACCGGCGGAATGGCCTGGGAGGCCCTGAACAACATAGCCGCGGCCAAGGACCGGCCCCTGATCATCGTCGTCAACGACAACGAACGCTCCTACGCCCCCACCATCGGCGGCCTCGCCGACCACCTCGCCACCCTGCGCACCACCGACGGCTACGAACGCTTCCTCTCCTGGGGCAAGGACGCCGTCCAGAGCGTCCCCGTGCTCGGCAAGCCGCTCTACGAATCGCTGCACGGCGCGAAGAAGGGCTTCAAGGACGCCTTCGCCCCCCAGGGCATGTTCGAGGACCTCGGCCTCAAGTACCTCGGCCCGATCGACGGCCACGACATCGAGGCCGTCGAGTCGGCGCTGCGCAAGGCCAAGCGCTTCCACGGCCCCGTCCTCGTCCACTGCCGCACCGAGAAGGGCCGCGGCTACCAGCCCGCCCTGGAGGACGAGGCGGACCGCTTCCACACCGTGGGCGTCATGAACCCCCTCACCTGCGAGCCGCTGGCGCCCGCCGCCGGCCGGTCCTGGACCTCGGTGTTCGGCGACGAGATGCTGCGGATCGGCTCCGAGCGGCCGGACGTGGTGGCCATCACCGCGGCGATGCTCCACCCCGTGGGCCTCACCAAGTTCGCCGCCGCCTACCCCGACCGGGTCTGGGACGTCGGCATCGCCGAGCAGCACGCCGCCACCTCGGCGGCCGGCCTCGCGACGGGCGGCCTGCACCCGGTCTTCGCCGTCTACGCCACGTTCCTCAACCGCGCCTTCGATCAGGTCCTGATGGACGTCGCCCTGCACAAGTGCGGCGTGACCTTCGTCCTGGACCGGGCCGGCGTCACCGGCACCGACGGCGCCTCGCACAACGGCATGTGGGACATGTCGATCCTCCAGGTCGTGCCCGGCCTGCGGATCGCCGCCCCGCGCGACGCCGACCAGCTACGGGCCCAGCTCCGCGAGGCCCTGGACGTCGACGACGCCCCGACCGTCATCCGCTTCCCCAAGGAGACCGTCGGCGAGCCCCTCCCGGCCACCGCGAAGATCGGCGGCATGGACGTCATCGGCGGCCCCGGCCCCGAGGAGGAGCCCGCCGAGGTGCTGCTCGTCGCCGTCGGCACGATGGCCCCCGTCTGCCTGGCCGCCGCCGAGCTGCTCACCGCCCGCGGCACCTCCTGCACCGTCCTCGACCCCCGCTGGGTCAAGCCCGTCGACGAGGCCCTGCCCGCGTACGCCGCGCGGCACCGCGTCGTCGCCGTGGTCGAGGACAACAGCCGCACGGGCGGCGTCGGCTCGGCCGTGGCGCAGGCCCTGCGCGACGCCGAGGTCGACGTGCCCGTGCGCACCTTCGGCATCCCCGAGCAGTTCCTCCCGCACGCCAAGCGCGGCGAGGTGCTCGCGGACCTGGGGCTCACCCCGGCCGAGATCGCCGGCCGGATCAGTGCCGCCCTGGCCCGTAAGGAGGTGACGGCGGCGGCGCCGGCCGCGGCCGGCAGGACCAGCAAGGCCCGTAAGGAGAACGACGCATGACACCCGACGGCACCGACGGCGCGAAGGGGTTCGACCTCGCCCGGCTCCTCGCGGAGCGCGGCGGCGAGCGGTACGACCTGCACACCCGTCACCTCAACCACCAGCTGCCCCGCATGCTGCGCACCATCGGCTTCGACAAGGTCTACGAGCGGGCCGAGGGCGCGTACTTCTGGGACGCCGAGGGGCGGGACTACCTCGACATGCTCGCCGGCTTCGGGGTGATGGGCGTCGGCCGCCACCACCCCGTCGTCCGCAAGGCGCTGCACGACGTCCTGGACGCCTCGCTCGCCGACCTCACCCGCTTCGACTGCCAGCCGCTGCCCGGCCTCCTCGCCGAGAAGCTGCTGTCGTACACCCCGCACCTGGACCGGGTCTTCTTCGGCAACAGCGGCACCGAGGCGGTCGAGACCGCCCTGAAGTTCGCCCGCTACGCCACCGGCCGGCCCAGGGTCCTCTACTGCGACCACGCCTTCCACGGCCTGACCACCGGCTCCCTGTCCGTCAACGGCGAGACCGGCTTCCGCGACGGCTTCGCCCCGCTGCTGCCGGACACCGCGATCCCGCTCGGTGACCTCGACGCCCTGGAGCGGGAGCTGCGCCGGGGCGACGTCGCCGCCTTCGTCGTCGAGCCCATCCAGGGCAAGGGCGTCCACGAGCCGCCGCCGGGCTTCCTGCGCGCGGCCCAGGACCTGCTGCGCCGGCACAAGGCGCTGCTGATCGCCGACGAGGTGCAGACGGGCATCGGCCGCACCGGCGACTTCTACGCCTACCAGCACGAGGAGGGCGTCGAGCCGGACCTGGTGTGCGTCGCCAAGGCGCTCTCGGGCGGCTACGTACCGGTGGGCGCGACCCTCGGCAAGGACTGGATCTTCAAGAAGGTCTACTCCTCCATGGACCGGGTGCTGGTCCACTCGGCGAGCTTCGGCTCCAACGCCCAGGCCATGGCGGCCGGCCTCGCCGTGCTCTCGGTGATGGAGGACGAGGAGCTCGTCGCGGGTGCCCGGCACACCGGGGAGCTGCTGCGGAGCCGGCTGGCCGCGCTGGTCGGGAAGTACGAGCTGCTGCACGACGTCCGGGGCCGCGGGCTGATGATCGGCATCGAGTTCGGCAGGCCCGGCTCGCTGGGCCTGCGCAGCCGCTGGGCGATGCTCCAGGCCGCGCGCAAGGGCCTCTTCGCGCAGATGGTCGTGGTGCCGCTGCTCCAGAAGCACCGGATCCTCACCCAGGTCTCCGGCGACCATCTGGAGGTGATCAAGCTGATCCCGCCGCTGACCATCGGCGAGCGCGAGGTGGACCGCTTCGTGACCGCCTTCACGGCCGTGATGGACGACGCGCACGGGGGCGGCGGGCTGATGTGGGACTTCGGCCGGACGCTGGTCAAGCAGGCGGTGGCCAACCGCTGACCGGCCGGATGGCCGGACGGGCGCGCCGCCGCCCGTCCGGCCACCGAAGCCCTGTGGCTCAGTCCGTCAGCAGCCGGGCGCGCAGCCGCTCCCGGTCCGCGCCGCCGAAGCCGAGCCCCTGGGTGAGGTACCGCTCGGTCGTCCCCCAGATCTCCTCGATCGTGGCGAAGGCCTCCGCGAGGTACTCGGCGCGGGCCTCGAACATCGGCGAGAGGAGCTCCGCGACCTCCAGCTCCTCCTCCCCGGCGCCCTCGGCGCGGTGCATCCGGTAGCGGCGGTGCGGGGCGTTGGACTTCAGGTAGTCGGCCTCGATGGTCTCCCGCGAGGCCCCGAGCGCCAGCAGGGTGACGGCGATCGAGAGGCCCGCCCGGTCCTTGCCGGCGGCGCAGTGCATCAGCGCGGGCACGGCGTCCTCGGCGAGGGCGTTCAGCACCCGGGCGTGCTCGGCGGTGCGGGTGGTGACGATCTCGCGGTACGTCTCGGTCATCCGGTCCGCGCCCCGGGTGCCCGAGAGCACGCTCCGCAGCTGGGTGAGGTCGCGGGCGCGGACCATCCGCCAGAACTCGGCGCCGTCCGCCGGGTCGTTGAGCGGGATGTTCACATTGCGCACCCCGGTGAGCTCGACGTCCGTGCCGTCCAGCTCGATGTCGGCGGCGTTGCGGAAGTCGAAGACCGTGTGCAGGCCCAGCGAGTCGAGGAAGCGGGTGTCCGACTCGGTCGCGTGGGCGAGGTGGCCGCTGCGGAAGAGGACGCCGGGCCGTACACGCCGTCCGTCGGCGGCCGGCAGGCCGCCCAGATCACGGAAGTTGCGTACCCCCGCGAGCTCGGGTTCGGTGGACGGGACATGTGGCGTCTGCGTCACGGGCGCTCCCCAGGTCTCGGCTGTCGACGTTGCTCGTCGACCAGGCGGCTGAACGACTCTACGCCACTGGTTGTACGCGGAATCCAGGCCGCGCGACACCGGTGTTGACGTATTCCGCTTGGGGTGACTTTGTTGGGGTGGGATACATCACGGCACGTCAACCCCTGGTTACGGTGGCGTAAGTCACTCCCCAAGAGGAAAGATGTGCTGACGTGGCAGACGATTCGAATTCATTCAGCAAGAGCGCGATCGGGTCGTACGCAGCCGTCGGGGACAGCTTCACCGAAGGCGTCGGCGACCCAGGGCCGGACGACACCTTCATCGGCTGGGCCGACCGACTGGCCGTACTCCTCTCCGACCAGCAGGACGAGCACACCTTCCGGTACGCCAACCTCGCCGTCCGCGGCCGGCTCCTCGACCAGATCGTCGAGGAGCAGGTGCCCCGGGCCAAGGAGCTCGGCCCGGACCTCGTGACCTTCTGCGCCGGCGGCAACGACATCCTGCGCCCCGGCAGCGACCCCGACGACGTGGCCGAGCGCTACGAGGCGGCCGTCGTCGACCTGGCCTCCTCCGTCGGCACGGTGCTGCTGTGCACCGGCTTCGACACCCGGGGCGTCCCGGTCCTGCGCCATCTGCGCGGCAAGATCGCGACGTACACGGCGCATGTCCGCGCCATCGCCGACCGGCACGACTGCCCGGTCCTCGACCTGTGGTCGCTGCGCTCGGTGCAGGACCGGCGGGCCTGGAGCGACGACCGGCTGCACCTCTCGCCCGACGGGCACACCCGCGTCGCGCTGCGCGCCGCCCAGGTGCTCGGGCTCCAGGTACCGGCCGACCCGGACCAGGCGTGGCCGGACGAGGGGCTGCGGTCGCCCGCCGAGGTGCGCCGGGACAACATCCACTGGGCGCGCGAGCACCTGGTGCCGTGGATCGGCCGCCGGCTGCGCGGCGAGTCCTCGGGTGATCACGTGGAGCCCAAGCGGCCGGACCTGCTGCCGCTGTAGGCGGCTGTAGGCAGCGCCCGAAAAATTCAGAAAAAGAGGGGGAAGGACACCGGGTTCCGGCCCGGGTGTCAGAGGGGGAGCCGCCCGTGCGGCAGATCGGCCCAGACGACACGGCCACGGCCGTCGTCGTCGGGCCGGACCCCCCATGCCTTCGACAGCGCGCCCACCAGCAGCAGTCCGCGCCCGCTCTCCTCGTCCGCCCCGCTGCACCGGGCCCGGGGCTCCGTCGAGGTGTGGCCCTGATCGGCCACCTCTATCCGCAGATGCGCGCCGCTCAGGCGCAGTTGACAGCTGACCTTGTCGCTGTCCGTGTGCCGCACGGCATTGGTGAAGAGTTCCGACACCACCAATTGAGCGTCGTCGCACGCCACTTCGTCGATACCCCACTCCCGCAGCCGCGCGAGAACTCGTCTGCGCGCCTCCGCTACCGAGGTGTTGAGAGCCGGGAAGTGGAAGGCGTCCTGGAGACGCGCGGCTATGGAACTGCCGTAGCGTCCGAGCGAAGGTGCGTCATGGGAGGGGACCACTCCGCAACTATGTGCGATGTGAGTCATGTGTGGCAAGGTTCAATCTGCAAATTGCAGAATCGTCAGATCAGTCTGTCCGCTCCAGGGGGTGCGTGGCAGACTGCGCTGCACGGGGGGCATATGACAAAAGTTGGAGGGGATGAACAGTGGCGGACGCGCGGCCGACAGGCGCCCCGACCGTCCTGAGGGTCGTGCTGGGCAAACGGCTCCAGGACCTCAGGGAGCGGGCCGGCCTCTCCTTCGAGCAGGCGGGCCGTGCCCTCGACGTCACCCACGCCACGGTCCGCAGGATGGAGAAGGCCGAGGTCGGCCTGAAGCTCCCCTACGTGGAGAAGCTCCTGCGCGTCTACGGCGTCGCCGACCCCGAGGAGCTCGACGGCTTCCTCACGCTCGCCCGGGAGGCCAACCGCCCGGGCTGGTGGCACCGCTTCCGGGACGTCCTGCCCGAGTGGTTCAGCGCCTTCGTCTCCCTTGAGGGCGAGGCCAACCTCATCCGCGCGTACGAGCCGCACTACGTCCCCGGACTGCTCCAGACGGAGGCCTACGCCCGGGCCGTCCTCCGCGCCGGGATGCCGCACGCCCCCGACGCCGACATCGACCGCGCGGTCACCGTCCGCCGGGAGCGGCAGGCGCTGCTCACCCGGGACGGGGCGCCGCTGCTGTGGGTGGTGATGGACGAGACCGTGCTGCGCCGGCCCATCGGCGGCCCCGGCGTCATGCGCGAGCAGATCGCCCACCTCGCGGCCGCCACCGCCATGCCGAACGTACGGCTCCAGATCATGCCGTTCGCCGCCGGGCCGCACCCGGCGATGTACGGACCGTTCCATATCTTCCGGTTCCCGCTCCCGGAGCTGCCGGACATCGCGTACGCCGAAAACCTCGTCGGGGCCTCGTACTTCGACCAGCGTGACGATGTCTCGGCCTTCCTGGAGGCGCTGGACCGGATGTGCGCGCAGGCCGCGCCGGCACACACCACCGAGGCCTTCCTGGGTGGCATTCGTAAGGAGATCTGATCCATGGATCGCATATACAACGGCATGCCCGCCACCGACCTCGGCACCGAGGGGTGGAGCAAGCCGTGGAGCGGCGGCAACGGCGGAAGCTGCGTCGAGGCCATGCGGCTGCGGGACGGCCGGGTCGCGCTCCGTCAGTCCACCGATCCGGACGGCCCCGCGCTGATCTACACGCACCACGAAATCGAAAGCTTCATCAAAGGCGCGAAGGCCGGCGAAGCCGACTTCCTTCTCGCGGGAACGAGTGTGAGCTGCGAATGAAAGGGCACGGCGTGAGCGAGCAGGGTTTCGCGGCGGAGGAGATCGACACCAGCAGGCCGCACCCGGCCCGCATGTACGACTACTACCTCGGCGGCTGGGACAACTACGAGGTCGACCGGCAGGCCGCCGAGCACGTCATCCAGGTGCACCCGCAGGTGCGGCTGTCCGCCCGCGCCAACCGCGCCTTCATGGCGCGCGCCGTGCGGGACGTGGTGCGGGACGGCGTCCGCCAGATCATCGACATCGGCACGGGCATACCCACCTCCCCGAACACCCACGAGGTGGCCCGGGAGATCGACCCCGACGTCCGCGTCGCCTACGTCGACAACGACCCGATCGTCGCCACCCACGCGGGCGCCAAGCTGACGAACGCCGGCCGCGCCGCGTTCGTCCTCGGCGACGTGCGCGAGCCCGGTGCGATCCTGGCGCACCCGGTCGTCCGCGAGCTGATCGACTTCCGCGAGCCCGTGGCCGTGCTGCTCGTCGCCGTCCTGCACTTCGTCAAGGACGAGGAGGACCCCGCCGGCATCGTCGCGACCCTGGCCGACGCCCTCCCCGCGGGCAGCCGCCTGATCCTCTCCCACGCCACGGCCGAGCCGTACGAGGGCTACGAGGGCGGCTACACCGACGTCAAGGCCCGCGACAGCGTCCTCGGCACGTACAAGAACGCCACCGCCGCCCTCAACCTCCGCGGCCGCGCGGCGGTCGAGCCGCTCTTCGGCGACTTCGCGCTGGAGGAGCCGGGGCTGGTGCGGGTGCCGCTGTGGCGGCCGGAGGGGCCGGTGCCGGATGTGGTGGAGCTGAACAACACGATCTTTTACGGCGGGGTGGGGCGGAAGGGGTAGGGGGCGCGGGGGTGGGTGCGGCGGGTGGGTTGCCGCTGCGCGGGGCCTTTTCCCCTACCCGCCCCTTCCCGTAACCGGGGGCAAGCCCCCGGGCCCCCTCTTTCCGCGCTCCGCGCGGTGTCCTCAAACGCCGGACGGGCTGATTTCAGCCCGTCCGGCGTTTGAGGACATTCGGGAAGGGGCGGGGTGGGGACAAGGCCCCGCGCAGCGGCACCCCGCACCCCCACCCCCGCCCGGCCTCAGGCCGCCCCGCCCCCCAGCGGAACGTCGCAACGGTCCTTGAACCCCTGACTCGTCAACCCCAGCGCCGAATTCACCCGCGACCGAAGATTCTCCACCCCCACCATCGCCGTAAGCTCCACCACCGCCGCATCCCCCAACGCCCCCCGCAACCGCTCCACCAACCCGTCCTCCACCACCGGCGGCGTGGCCGTCATCGCCTCCGCGTACTCCATGACGTCCCGCTCCAGCGGTGTGTAGACGTCGCTGGAGCGCCAGCGCGGCACCTCGCGCAGCTTCTCGCGCGGGACCCCGTGCCGCTGGTGCTCCCAGTAGCCGAAGTCCATGCACCACGAGCAGCCGATGGACGCCGCCGAGGCCATCACGGCCAGGGCCTTCAGGCCCGGGTCCAGTGCCTTCCAGCGGGCGACCGACATCTCGAAGCGGGACGAGCCGATCAGTACGCGCCGGTTGTGGGCGAACGCCATCACCGGGTCGAGGGTCTTTCCGTAGACGCGCCGGCAGTACCACTTCACCGCGCGGATCAGCGGGGTGGTGCGGGCCGGTTCGAGCGGGATGCGGGCCATGGTCGGTGCCTCCGTCGTGCGTGTGCCGTCGTTCATGAACGGACGTCTCAGGTGAATCGGACAGTGATCGGATGCTGCTGCCCTTACGACGCGGTGGCCCCACCGATCCGTGACATCCGTCCGGGGCGCGGCGGTGAGACCGTGGTCACAGGCCGGATCCGGCCCCTCCGGTCCTGCCCCGGCCCCCGCCCGCCCCCGCTCCGTCACAGCCGCTCCGGCCGATCTACGCTGGCCGCATGGACGAGCTCTTCCCCCGGCCGCCCGCCGAGGTCGCCCCGGGAGCCGTGCACGTTCCCGGCTGGCTGGACCCGGCCGCCCAGGCCCGGCTGCTCGACGCCTGCCGCGCGTGGGCGAAGCCGCCCGCCGGGCTGCGGACCGTGCGGATGCCCAGTGGTGGGCGGATGTCGGTCCGGACGGTCGGTCTGGGCTGGCACTGGTTCCCCTATGGTTACGCCCGCACCGTGGTCGACGGCGACGGCGCGCCGGTCAAGCCCTTTCCGGCCTGGCTGGACGGGCTGGCCCAGGACGCGGTGCGGGCGGCCCGCGAGGCCTCGGCGGACGCGGCGCCGTTCGGCCCGGCGCCGGCCGCCCCGTACGACACGGCCGCGATCAACTTCTACGGGCCGGGCGCGCGGATGGGCATGCACCAGGACCGCGAGGAGCGCTCGGACGCGCCCATCGTCTCCCTCAGCCTCGGTGACAGCTGTGTCTTCCGGTTCGGCACGGTGAGCGGCCGTGAGCGCCCGTGGACCGACGTCGAGCTGCGCAGCGGCGACCTCTTCGTCTTCGGCGGCCCGGCGCGGCTCGCCTACCACGGCGTTCCCCGCACCCACCCGGACACCGCGCCGCCCGGACTGGGGCTCACCGGGCGCCTGAACATCACCCTCCGGGTGAGCGGTCTCGGCTGACCCCGGAATACGGCCGAAAACAAGCCACGTGCACGTGAAAATTCACGTGCATATGGCCCCGGGACCCTGCACAGTGGGGCATCAGGTGGTGAACACCGGTCGTCGGCCGGGCCCGATCACGGGGGTGGGCCCGGACGGCGCACCGGGTGTTCCCCCAGGCGCGGTCCGCCCGACGACGGGGGGCCACCCGCCGGTCGTTCGAACAGGAGCAGATAATGACGGTGACTCTCACCCGACGCTGCTTCCTGGAGGTGCCGTGACCGGCTCCCGCCCGAAAAGCTCACCGCTCGACGCCCTGCGACCGGCCGCGTTCGGCGTCGACCCGTCGGGGGAGCGGATGGCGCGCATCCGGCGGTCGCCGCACTACGCCGACGGCGTCTTCACCAACCCGGTGGCGGCCCAGCACACCCCCTCCGGCTCCATGCTGAAGTTCCTGCCCACCTACTTCCGCAGAGAGGAGCGCGCCCGCCGTGCCCCCGCGGGCAACGTGCCGGTCCACCCCACGACCGTCGCCGACCTCGCCACCCCCGCGGCCACCGGGCTGCGGCTGACGTGGATGGGCCACTCCACCGTGCTCGCGGAGATCGACGGGCACCGGGTGCTCTTCGACCCGGTGTGGTCCGAGCGCTGCTCGCCCTTCGCCTTCGCCGGCCCGCGCCGCCTGCACCCGGTGCCGGTGCCGCTGTCCGAGGCGGGGCACGTCGACGCCGTCGTGATCTCCCACGACCACTACGACCACCTGGACATGCCGACGGTCCAGGCCCTGTCCCGGCACACCCGCGCGCACTTCGTCGTGCCGCTGGGCATCGGCGCCCACCTCGAACACTGGGGGGTGCCCGAGGACCGGATCACCGAGCTCGACTGGCACGAGTCGACCCGGGTCGGGGACCTCACCCTCACCGCCACCCCCGCCCGCCACTTCTGCGGCCGCGGGCTCCGCAACACCCAGCACACCCTCTGGGCCTCCTGGGTGGTCGCGGGTCCCGAGCACCGCGTCTTCCACAGCGGCGACACCGGATACTTCCCCGGCTTCGCGGACATCGGCGCCCAGTACGGCCCGTTCGACGCCACGATGGTGCAGATCGGCGCGTACAGCGAGTTCTGGCCCGACATCCACATGACACCCGAGGAGGGCATGCGCGCCCACCTCGACCTCCAGGGGGACCCCGCGCGCGGCGTCATGCTGCCGATCCACTGGGGCACCTTCAACCTCGCCCCGCACCCCTGGGAGGAGCCCGTCGAGGGCACCGTCGCCGCGGGCGAGCGCAGTGGCGCGCGGGTGGTGACGCCCCGGCCGGGACAGCCCTTCGAGCCGGCCGCCGGGCTGCCGGCGGACCCGTGGTGGCGGGCGGTCGCGACCCGGCCGGCGACCCCGGAGGAGCGGTGCCCGGCGCGAGCGCGGACCGCGAACGGGGCGGGCCGCGCCGGGGCCACCGTCCGGGCGTAGCGGGGGAGTTGGCGCCGTGTGCTGCCTCGGGGCGGGGCTCCCGGGGGCCGGAGCGGTGCGATTTCCTACGTAATCCCCTAGTGAGTGCGCTCCGGGGCCTATGAGGTCGTACGCGCCTCTTGTGGCGGAAGCGGTGGGCCCGCTTCAATGCCGTTCGTTGGTTAGGAAAGCTTCCTAACAGCCGGGGCCATGAGGCCCCGGCGACCCGGGAACGGAGATCCGCATGCCCACGCGCACCGCGACGACCACCGCACGCTCCCGCACCACCTCGGACGGGACCCCGCCCCAGGCGTCCTCCCTCGCCCCGCGCCGCACCCCGGGGAAGCCGAGGCGGACCACCCGCCTCGCCCTCGCCGGCGTGGCCGCCGTCCTCCCCGCCCTCGCCCTCACCGGGGTGAGCCAGGCGGCGGCCGTGACCGCCTCCACCGCCCACCACGTCACCACCGCCCCGCTCACCGAGCGGATACGGGCCCAGGCCGCGACCGGCCTGGACGACCCGTACAAGAAGGACATCGCCATGCGGCTGGTGTCGAGCGCCGAGAACTCCTCGCTCGACTGGCGCGCCCAGTTCACCTACATCGAGGACATCGGCGACGGCCGCGGCTACACCGCCGGCATCATCGGCTTCTGTTCCGGCACCGGCGACATGCTCGACCTCGTCGAGCGGTACACCAAGGACAAGCCCGGCAACCCGCTCGCCAAGTACCTGCCCGCCCTGCGCAAGGTCAACGGCAGCGACTCCCACGCCGGCCTCGGCAAGCCCTTCGAGGACGCCTGGCACAAGGCCGCCCAGGACAAGGCGTTCCAGGCCGCCCAGGAGGCCGAGCGCGACCGCGTCTACTTCGGCCCGTCGGTCGCGCAGGCCAAGGCCGACGGCCTGCGCACGCTCGGCCAGTTCGTCTACTACGACGCGATCGTCATGCACGGCCCCGGCAGCGGCAAGGACAGCTTCGGCGGCATCCGCAAGGCCGCCCTGGCCAAGGCGAAGCCGCCGGCCCAGGGCGGCGACGAGAAGACCTACCTCGGCGCCTTCCTCGACGCCCGGAAGAAGGCCATGCAGAACGAGGAGGCCCACAGCGACACCAGCCGCGTCGACACCGCGCAGCGTGTGTTCCTGAACAACGGCAACTTCGAGCTTCAGCCGCCGCTGAAGTGGAAGGTCTACGGCGACTCGTACGAGATCAAGGAGTAGGCGCGGGCGGGGCCGTGGAGGCGCGGGAAGCGCCTCCACGGCCCCGGCGCGGGCCGGCAGGGCCCGGCCCGGTGCGACTCAGTGCGGCAGCTCCATGTCGCAGCACGACTCCCGGCGCAGCTGCCGTCCGACCGCCAGCCACTCGCCCAGCGAGCGCGCCGCGGGCCCGTCCTCCGGCCGGGCGGTGGCGTACGAGCCGACCAGGTCCGCCTGGCGGAAGGGCACGCCCCCGCGCAGCACCGACTCCGTCCGCACCAGCCGGTCGAAGTCGGTGAACGGGTCGCCGTCCACCACCGTCATGTCGGCCAGCTTGCCGGCCTCCAGCGTGCCCAGGTCCCGCTCGGCGCCGAACGCCCGCGCGGGCAGCACGGTCGCGGTGCGCAGCGCCTCCGCCGCCGACAGCCCGTAGCGGTGCAGCGCCCGCAGCCCCATGTGCAGCGAGAGCCCCACGGGCACCAGTGGGGCGTCCGTGCCGAGGGCGACGACGCCGCCTCCGGCCAGCACCCGCCGGTAGACGCCGACCTCGCGCTCCAGGGTGTCCAGCTGGTCGCGGGTGGGCGGGCTGCCGGCCGTCCGGCGGACGACCGCGACGTCCCACGGCGGCATCAGCGTCGTCACCCGGGGGTCCTCGGCCAGGGCGGGCGCGTCGCCGAGCAGCGGCACGGAGGTGAAGAGCGTCGCGATGAGGTGGAAGTCCACGCCCCGGCTCGTGTAGATCTCCACCAGGTCCTGGTACGCGTGGCCCGTCGCCGTCGTGGCGTGCCCGAACTCCAGCCGCTGGGTGGCCTGGAGATGGGTCGTGAGGTCCTGGCCGAGCTGGACGCCGGGCGAGCAGAGGTGGCTGCCCGCGCGCACCCCGAGCCGCTCGTGCGCGAACCGGGCCGCCTCCTCCATCACCCAGCCCGGGGCCCGCACGTACGTCTTGACGAAGTCCCAGTCCAGCGCGGCGGCACGGTCGAGCGACCGGCGCAGCCCCTCCCGGGTGCGGTGCGCGCGCCCCATGCTGTACGCGACGCGCCCGCCGTCCAGCAGCTCGCCCGAGGTCAGCATCCGGGGCCCGGCCAGCGCCCCCGCGGCGACGGCCTCGCGGAGGCGCGCCTGCTCGTAGGCGAACCCGCCGAGCGAGACGGCCGTGGTGATCCCGTAGGCCAGCAGCAGCGCGGTCTCCCGGCCGCCGTAGATGTTCTGGTACGGGTGGGTGTGCGCGTCCCAGAGGCCGGGGATCACCGTGCGGTCCGAGGCGTCGATCCGGCGGACGGACGCCCGGCGCGCCCGGTGCGGCCCGACGGAGTCGACGCGGCCGCCGCGCACCGTGACGTCGACGTCGTCGCGCACCGTGTCCCCGGTGCCGTCCCAGAACCTTCCGGCGTGGACGACGACGTCGGCGGGGGTGGGGCGCCGGTAGTCGAGCGTGACGGGGACCGTACGGACCGCCCGGCTCCCGATGTCCATGATCCGCAGCCGTCCTGCGGAGAGATAGAGGAGGCGGCGCCCGTCGGCGGACCAGGACGGGTGGTCGGCGGCCTCGTCCGTCAGCCGCCGGGGCGCGCCCTCGGGGGCCCCGTCGGCCCGTACGGGCAGCAGCCACAGCGCGGACTCGGAGATCACCGCCATGTGGCGCCCGTCGGGCGACCAGACGGGCCCGGAGTCGTAGCGGTCGGAGAGGGAGGCGTGCGGGGCGAGGGCGTGCAGCCGGGCGGTGCCGTCGCGGGTGTCGACGACCCGGATGAGGTTGTAGCCCTCGCGGAACCGCTGGTTGAGGCGGTTGCGGTCGCAGAAGGCGAGGTAGCGCCCGTCGGGTGACCAGCTGGGTCTGCCGGGCAGCCCGCCGGCGCCGAGCGGGGCCGCGAGGACGCGGTCGGAGCCCCCGGCGAGGTCGCGGACGACGATGTTGCCCGCCATGTCGACGCTCGCGAGGAGCCGCTCGTCCGGGGAGAGCGCGGGATAGACCCGGCCCCCGTCGGCCAGCACGGTCTCCTCGCCGGAGGCGAGGTCGTGGCGGCGCACGGCGAGCAGCCCGTCCCGGTCGCCCGCGTAGACCAGGGACCGGCCGTCGCGGGTCCAGGTGGGCCCGAGCAGATAGCGGGTGGGCTCGGCGCTCACCACCCGGCGGGGCCGCCCGCCGGCGACGTCGGCGACCCAGAGCGAATTCAGCGCGGCGAAGGCGACCCGGCGCGCGTCGGGGGAGAGGGCCGGCAGGTGGAGGGCGCGGGCGGTGCGGGTCCCGCCGGCCTCCAGGTCGTAGCGCTTGACGCGGTAGCGGGGCCGGGGGACGGGAAGCCGGGCGGAGAAGGGGAGGAAGGTGAGCGCGGAGGAGACCTTGCCATGGTTCACCCGGACCACCGCGAACCGTCCGCCGAGGGTGAGGAGCAGCTCGTCCCGCGAGATCCAGCGCGGCGGTACGGGCTCGACGTCACCGTCGATCTTCACGACCGCGCCGTCGACGACGAGCACGCAGGTGGCGGTGGGCGCCGCCGTGGTCCGGAGGTAGGCCAGGCGGCCGGCGGGCGAGACGGCCGGGGTCATCACCTGCGCGGCGGCGGTCTCCGTGTGCTCCACCCGGACCGGGCCCCGTCCGTCGGCGGGCGCGGACACGACCGTACGGGCCTCCAGCGCCGTCCCGGCGACCCGGCCCCGGACGAAGATCAGCCGCTTGCCGTCCGGCGACCAGGTGGGATCGAAGTCCTCCCAGGCCCCGTCCTGGAACGGCCCGTCCTGGCCGGTCACCCCGCTGATCCGGGTGAGGCCGCCGGTGCGGACGTCCACCACCCACACGCGGTACGGGCTCCCGGCCACCGGGTCACCGCCCCGCTCGGACGCGAACGCGACGCGCGACCCGTCCGGCGACCAGGAGGGCCCGCGGTCGTCCCAGGGCCCGTCGGTCAGCTGCCGCAGCCCCGACCCGTCGGGCCGCAGCGTCCAGATATGGAACCCGCCACCCCGGAAGGCGCAGACGGCGAGCCGCCTGCCGTCGGGGGAGTGCACGGGCCGGGTCGGTTCCAGATCGGCCGGCGTGATCGCCACGGCGTCGCCGCCGGCCCGGGAGAAGGACCACAGGACGTTCTGCACCTCGGCGACGAGCCGGTCCCCGGCGGGCGCGAGGCTGGCGGCGCCGTTGGTGGCGGCGGTGAAGGAGAGCGTGGGGACCGCGGCACCGGGCGTCGCGGCGCCGGCCACCCCCGCGGGAAGGGTCGCGGCCACCCCGGCCGCGGTGGCGGTCCCGGCCGCCGCCTGGAGGAAGCCGCGCCGTGAGAAGGGCGGGGAGGGGGAGAAAGCGGGGGTGAGAGCGTTGCCGGACGTGTCCAACTGTCCTCCTGCTGCGGGGGAGTTGTCTGGGGCCGGAGCTGAAGCGGAACGCTCGATGGTCGCACGCGCCGAGCCCCACGGGTCAACACCGCGCCGCCCCTCCCGGCCCGCCCCACCCCCCTCCCCGCCCCTCCTCCGCCACCCCAAGATCCACGTCCGGCGAACCGTGCGCGGTCACCCCGTGAAGTGCGGTATTGTTCTCATGCGCGGTCGGCGAGGGAGTGATCCCGAGCCGGACAAGCACCGGGACGTGGCGCAGTTTGGTAGCGCACTTGACTGGGGGTCAAGGGGTCGTGGGTTCAAATCCCGCCGTCCCGACACGGTGAAAGAAGCCTCTGATCAGCGGGAAACCGCAGGTCAGAGGCTTCTTTGCATTGCTCACCGGACGAGCCGCAGGTGCCGCACGGGCGCGGCCTCTGGGACCAGTTTGGGACCAGCGGGCTCCTGGCGGCCTTCGACGAGGTAGCGGCTGAGAGCTGCGCCGGCCAGGTGGATCGACCGGCGGTCGGGGTGTAATGGTGTGCTCGGGTATTGGAACTGTCGGAATGCCCCCTGTCAGGAACTGTTCCGGCGGCTGATCGCGGCCGCGTAGGCGCCCCAGTCTCCGGCGGCGGCTCGCTGCCATTTGACGGCGACGGTGATGTCAATGCCGAGGGTGCGGGCGAGGACCGCAGCGGGTAGCTCGGCGGCAAGCTGGAACAGCGCGGTCGAGCGGGCTTCCGCGAGCCGGATGCCGAGTTTGCGGAGCCGTTCGCCCATGGCCCAGGCACTGATCGGGCGGCCGGGCTGGCCTCCAGGGAAGAGCCAGGTCGAGTCTGACCGGCCGAGGACGGCGTGGCTGCGGCGAGTCTCGGCCTGCCGGAGGGCCAGTTCAGCGACGGGTGCGGGGAGCTCGACGGGGACGGCGCCGAGGCTGATGCGGACGGTTCCGTCCGTCGCCTCGATGTGGTCGACGGTGAGCCGGGAGATCGCTGCGGGCCACTGGGCATAGAGGAGCAACAGCAGTCCGGCGAGACGGTCTTCGGGCTTGAGGGCCTCGTCGTGCAGCAGGCGTCGGGCGGTGGCCCAGCGGGCCTCGTCGTCCATCGGCTGGGAAGGGCCGTTCCATCGCTCGGCCGGGAAGCTGAGGTCGTGGGTGATCTTCTGGGAGCGGGCCCAGCGCACGAAGTGGCCTGCCTCTCGACGGAGGCGGACATCGTCGCTGGTCATCCAGTGTTCGAGGTCGGCTTGCCGACAGGTGGCAAGGGTTAGGTTCCGTTCCTCGAACCAGTCCAGGAGATAGACGGCCGCCCGCAGATGTTGCCGAGCGACCGCGAGCTGGGAGTGCGTGATTTCCTTGCCGCGACTGCGTCGGCGAAGCCGCCGCAAGAGGTGCCACGTCGCGTACCGGTGCAGGATTTTCCGTCCCTCGGCCGTCGCGTGGGAGGTGACGAGGTCTTTCACGTGCCGTTCGAGCCGGACCATCTGCTCGTCCCGCTTGGGCAGCACTTCGGTGGCGACGAGCACGCTGCGGATGTGCTCGATGACCTTGCCTTCGGGGAGTTCGTCCAGGGCCTCGTGGGTGAGGGGGCGGAGGCCGGAGCCGAGATCGGAAAGGACGGTGGAGACGATGCCCTTGGAGAGCCAGTTCATAGCGGTGGCCGCTCGTTCGGAGCCAGCCAGAGCGTCGTGGAGGGGTTGCAGCTTCGGGGTTATGGAGCCGGTGCTATCAGCGAGGAGCTCGTGGAGCCGCTGCTTGAGGGTGCAGCGAGGACACGGTCCTGGAGCATGCAGTCGTTCGGCATGTCCGCAAGTGGGACACGGGCGCCAGAGCGCGGCATCCGGAGTGGTGCAAGGGCCGCAGATGGGTGCGTCGGCGGTGCCGGAGTGGATGCCCCGGAGTCGTCCGCAAACGGTGCAGTGAGCCTGGCGCTGTCGGCAGCCGCCGCAGCGGGGCAGGCCGGTGAGCTTCGAGAGTGTGCAGGGTGCGGTGTGGCCGCAGAGCGAGCAGAGCAGTATGGGCAGAGGACGGCAGTTCGGGCAGATCGGCCCGTCGGCGGTGCGGGAGCTGACCATGCGCGACTTTCCGCAGACGATGCAGGTCTCCAGGTTGGCCGGATCGGTGATCAGACAGGTTGGACACAGCGGTCGCCCTTGGTCGTCGCGGGTCGCCGGCTCGCGACGGGCTCCGCAGCGTACGCATTCCTCGATGCGGGACTTGGCGATGCAGTTGCGGCAGACCCGCTGCCCGTCGAGCGGCTTGTCGATGCGGACCACCCGGTGGCAGCGGGGGCAGGACGGTCGGACGATCCCGGGGACACCGGCCTCGTGCAGAAGGTCGATGAACCTCAGGATGGCGCGGTGCGGTGCGAGATGCCCCTCGCCAGTCAGCAGGCGGGGGTTCTCCTCCAGGGCCCAGACCACTCTCTGCCGGTAGTGGGGACGGTGGGGCGCTGACCGGCGGAGAGCTTCGGCGACCACGTCGCGGTCGGCGCCCGGGACGATCGTGCTGATCACCGTGTGGATGACCGTGACCGGGTCACGGTCATCATGGTCGGGACACATCGAACAGCGCGGCAGGCCCCTGCGGTCCCGGAAGGCGACGCGTCGGGTGTTGCCGCAGGAGGCGCATTCGGTGGTCTCCTTGACGCAGACTGAGCAGTACCAGTCCTGGGCCTGCCGCTGGAGGCTTCGCAGGCTCTTTCCGCAGTCGGCGCAGACCGGCGGCGAGATCGCTGAGGCGCCGGCTCTGCGGAGCGATATGAGGAGATCGCCGACGGCCCGTGGCGCCGGGGACCGGCCATCGGTCAGGATGGCGGGCCGGGCCGCCAGGGCCTTGGCCAGGTTCCGTGACTTCGCGCGGCCGCCCGCGACCGCGGTGACCACGCTCCGGATAGCCTCGGAGCCGAGTTTGCTCTCGGCGTTCGCGACCAGGTCCGTGATCAGGCCGATCGGGTCCGTGACGGCGCGGTCGAGAGATACGGTGCTAGTCACGACAGGTCAACACCCCTGATCCGGGCTCGCTTTGGCCTCAGCTCGCCGAGTCCCTCTATGTCGGGTGCCGAGCCGCCGGCAGCGGCTCGCTTCGGCTTCTTCACGGCTCCGGCCACCACGATGGGCTCGATGAGGTCGTCCATGGTGCAGTCCAGGATGTCGAGCAGGGCCATGAGGATCTTCAGGCTCAGCCGCTCCGGTCGCTCGACGACGAGCCGGTAGACCTGGCTCGAGGACAGGGTGATGCCCCGTTCGGCGAGCGCAGGAGTGAGGTCGGTGGTGGAGAACATCCCGCGGTCAGCCATGACTTTGCGCAGGTGCCAGTGGTAATCGAGCTTGGCGGCCATCGCCGGTTCCCTCCTGTCAGGCCCCGGCGAATGCCGGGGCCAGTGCCTTGTGCAGGGAAGTGTTCATGAAGTCGTCGCTGACGTGGGTGTAGATGGCCAGGGAGCTGTCGCTCTCGTGGCCGACCTGCTGCTGGATGAAGCGGCGGTCGACGCCGTCCTCGGTCAGATGCGTGACATACGAGTGCCTCAAGGAGTGCGGGACCAGCTCCTTCGGCAGCTTGAGGGCGTCGCGGTATGCCTCGAACCGGTCGTTGATCGAGCCGGGCCGGAGACGGCCACCGCGTTCGGTGATCCACAGAGCAGGGTGGTCGGGGAATCCGAAGCGCGGGCGGACGTTCTCGACGTAGTCGGCGACCGCCTCGACGGCCCAGTCCATCACCGACAAGACGTTCCGGCGCCGCGGCGGCTGGCCCTTCTTGGCCTTGCCGTAGCGGACGTTGAGCGTGCCGTACCGGCCGAACTGCCGGGCCTGCGGGTTGCGTCCGAAGTCGACCACATCGAGCTTGGAGGTCTCGGTCCGGCGAAGCCCCCACCCGTAGATCACCTTGAAGAGAGTGGCATCGCGGTAGGCCGCCAGGGCGCCCTTACGTTTCGCCCGCAGGGCTCGTTCGACCTGGTCGTCGGCGTAGTCGAGGAAGAGCTGCAGCTGTTCCCGGGTGAACGGCTTCGCCTCCGGGTCACCCTCGTAGTCGTTGAGGTGGGCGATGGTGTTCCACTCATGGCAGACCGCCACCGGGAAGGTGCCGAAGGCTTCCTCGCAGGCAGGGCCCCAGCCGTAGCGGCCGTCGATGAGGAACTCGCTGAACAGCCGCACGGTGCCCTGGTAGCTACGGATCGTTGACGGCGCCAGATGCTTCTCACCGGTCAACGAGACCGACCACTCGTCCATGTGGGCCGGCGTCCACTGCCACGGGTACTCGTTCGCGAACTCCAGGAACCGGCGTATGAGTCGTTCCCGCGGTTCGATCGTGTCGTCCCTCAGCCCTCGCGACTTCTGCTGAGCACGCCAGCCCCGCAGCATCGCGTCGAACATCGCGTCCTCGGGGCGCAGCTGGACCACCCCGGAGACGAGCTCCAGTTGGGCCGACCCGGCCAGGGCCACCTTGCGCTGATGCACCACTCCAGACCATCCCTTCTGGAGGGAGGATCATGCATCAGGAGGGATGAGATCGGCAACATGCCTGGTCAGGCGGCTAGGTCGCAGAAGCCACAGAGTCCTTCAAGCCCTCGCCGCGACCTGGTGACCTGCAACTTCTCGCCCACCTGATGCAATTCCCGAGGGTTGAGGTACCGCTGGGTGGTGGTGATCGAGCCGTGTCCGGCGATCATGCGGAGGACGTGGACGGGGATGCCGGCGTCCGCCATCCACGTCAGTCCGGTGTGCCGGAGGTCGTGGCGGCGCAGGTGTTCGTAGCCGAGTCGGACGACGACCTCGTCCCAGTGGGTGGCGTCGCGCAGGATGGCCGTGGTGATCCGCCCGCCGCGCGGCCCGGTGAAGATCCGGGCCATGGGGTCGTGCCCCACTGCGTCGAGGCGGGCACTGACCATGGGCCGGATCTCGGGGATGAGGGGGACCGCCCGGCGTCTTTTGCCCTTGGTGCCCTTGTCGATGAGGCCGCCGGGCCCGGGGGTGGTCTGGCGGCAGCACTCCCAGGTCCAGGTGCGGCGGTCGATGTCCTGGGCGCGGACACCGGAGACCTCGCCGATGCGGGCGGCGGTGCAGGCGGAGAACCGGACGACATCGCCCCAGCCCAGGTACTGGTCGTGGGAACGCTCGACGAGGGCGTTGGCCAGGTCGTCGAGGGCGTCCCAGTCACGCAGGGCCAGGGAGCGGGGGTCGTCGAGTTCGTCCTCGACCTGCTGGTACGTCCTCTGCCAGCCGGTGATCTTGGCGGGGTTGACGTCGATGATGCCGTCGCGGACGGCCTGCTCCATGACCCGGTTCAGCGGGGCGATGGAGTTCTTGACCGTCGAGCGGCCGTGACCGTCGGCGATCCAGCCGTAGACGGTGCGGTCGACAACACCGTTGGTGATGACGGGCACTTCGAGGTGCCCGATCGCCGGGACGACGCGCAACCGCCAGCCCGCCCCGTAAGGGTCCATGGTCTTGGGCTCCAGGCCACGCATGGCCAGGTCCCATTCCAACTCGCCGTATTCGGCAAGCGACATCGTCGCCACGGCGGGACTCACGCCGCGCTGCGCGATGCGCTCCATCCGGTCAACCCAGGACTGGGCTTCGTCGTCCGTGGGCAGCATCCGCGAGCGGGAGAGGCGCTGACCGGATTCGGGGTCGAACCATCTGACGCGGGCGCGATGGGGATTGGGGAACCCCTCACGGTATTCCACGTCCACCGACAGCTTGACGCCGATCGGCGGCATCTGCTTCTGCATCAGGCGGCCTGCGCCGGGTCGATTCGGCGGCTGGCGAGCCACTGCTGAAGGTCGAGCGCGCTGTACATCACAGCGCGCTGCGACAGTTGCACGAAAGGCGGCCCCTGCGGAGGGCGCGCGGTGCGCCACCGGCGGAGGGTGGAGGGATCGCGCTTGAGGAGCTGGGCAACTTCTTCCGTGGTGTACCAACTGGCGGTCAGAGAGTCGACCGAAGTCTCTTTGCTGGAGGCAGGGGATATGTGCGGTGTAGCGCGGTCGGGCATGGTCTTCCTGCGGTTGAACGAGGATCTGTGCAAGGCGAATTCCGCGAGAGTTTCCGATCGCTGATCGGCTGGTTCCGGCGAGACACAACACTGGGTCGACCTCGCGGAAGAGTCCACTCAAGCGGGGGCGCATTCTCTGACGGAGAACACGCGCACAGGACCAGTTTCTTGACCGCAGTCGGTTGGGATAACCGGCGAATGTCTGTTATAAAGCGCGCGCTGCTTCTCGGAGAGGCGACGGCTTCGGATGGCGGCGCGCCAGCCGCAGGAGGCTGCGCTGCCCACTGACAACCTGCGGGATGCGTGCACGGTGGGACCGCATGCCCCACGTTCACGGCAATCGGATTGCAGGCCAGCATGCAGCGGGAAACAATCTTGCCTCCGTCGGCTGTTAAGGCAGGCGGAGGCAAGAAGGGGTGGACGTGTCAGGTCTGAAGTTGTTCAACGTCGGGGCGGGCGGCGCGGAGGAGATTCCTGCGCGACCGGTAGCGCGCGAGCGATGTCTGCAGGAGCTGGTCGAGCAGCACATGGAGACCTTCCTCGGCGTGCGCTTCCTGGCCAGCGAGTACAGCACGGGACCACGGCACGGAGGCCGGATCGACTCCCTCGGGCTTGATGAGAACGGGGCGCCCGTGATCATTGAGTACAAGCGCGGCCAGGACGCAGGTGTGATCAACCAGGGGCTCTTCTACCTGTCGTGGCTGATTGACCACAAGGCCGAGTTCCAGCACCTGGTCCGCGAGCGCCTCGGCGCAGCCGCCGCGGCCCAGGTGCTGTGGAACGATCCCAGGCTGATCTGCATCGCTGAGGACTTCACACGCTACGACGCCCATGCCATCGGGGAGATCCAGCGCACGATCGACCTGGTCCGCTACCGGTACTTCGGCGGCGACCTGCTCGCGCTTGAGCCGGTCGCCTCCGTCACGGGACGGGACCGCCAGCCACGTCCTCGGCGGGCCGGCGCTCGTCCGGGTCGGCACTTCGGTGGTGTGGCCGAAGAGCTGAGATCGGCCGTCGACGAGGTCTTGGTCTCCCTCGGCGATGACGTGACCCAGGTGGACCGTAAGCAATATCGCGCCTACCGGAGACTGCGGAATTTCGCCTGTGTCAGCCGCATGCATAAGCAGCATGTCCTTATCTATCTGAATGCTGACCCGGGCAAGGTGGATCTGATCCCCGGTTTCACTCGCGATGTGACGAATGTCGGGCATCACGGTACGGGCCCGTTGGAGGTGCGCCTTCGTACGGAGAAGGACCTCGAACGGGCCGTCCCTCTTTTCCGTCTCGGGTATGCCGGCGCGTAATTGGTGCGCGATCCCACGTGTGGCGGTGGCGGATGGTGCATGAACTACCGCGACGAACTCGATGTCGGTGCACGCGGGGCTGAGTAGCCGGGCCCGAAAGGGTTCACCGGGGCGATCTTCGGGGGTGGGCGAGTCACGGAGCGTTGTGTCGGGGGCCGGGAGGAACGTACAGGCGGGGCCGGCGGTCCGTGGTGTGCATGGTGCCGCCGTAGCCGCACGGCGGTGAGGTCTCGAAGGGCGCGGCGGCAGACCGTGATGAGTTGTTGTGGCGTCATGGTGGGGTCGTCTGCGGCGAGTTTGATGAGTTCGGCGGAGGCGGCCGGCGGCAACCTGTCAAGGGTGACGCGGATCGTGCCCATGATGCTCTCGGCATCGATGGGGCATTCGTGTGACCTGGCCCGGGAGAAGATCCATCGGGCAGTGCGCCATCTGTGGGTGACGATCTCGGCGGCTCGCATCACGCGACCACTGGGCCGGCTGTGGTCGGCGTGATTGCAGACCGCGACGCGGGAGCGAAGCCGGTGGGGAGGCGGAAGCGGGGTTCGCCGAGAGCGCGCCAGCACAGGCGGCTGCCCGTGAAGGCTTCTCGGGCGTGGAGCCAGCGTTCGTTGTCGAGGAGGTAGCCCTGTCCGGCGCCGAGCGGGAGGCGGATTTGGTAGGTCGTGAGCGCGCTTCGGAGGTATGGCAGGTACGTCTGCACGGTGGGACTGAAACGCGCGTGCCCGTCGAGCCTCAGCCGCACGGAGACCCGGCCGTCCGGGTGTTCGGTGAAGACCTGTGTGGCGTGGCCGTCTCCGCCGCCGAAGAACGCAGTGCGCGGCTTGCTCAGGGCCATGATGGCTTCTCGGCGGCGTGCCGTGATGTCGGTGTAGACGGAACGGCCGTCAGTCAGCAGGCAGTCGCCTCCGTAGAGGGCGGGCGTGCCGCAGACCAGCAGCATGAGCCGGGGCGGGTTCGGGACACCGGAACGTTCGGTGTGCGGGGCCAGCTCGCAGTTGCCGAAACCCCCGTATCCGGCAAGGTGGGTGTGACGGCGGGTGTCGCGGATAACGGTCAGTCCGTCGGGGTCGCTGTCGCGGTGCGGGGTGATGTCCATGATCCGGGCCGCGAATTCGCGGAAGACGGTGCGGGAGGTGAAGCCGCTGAGGGTGATCAGTCCGGTGTCGCGTAAACGCTCCCGGACCACCTCTTCGGCCCGCGGCGACTGGATGTCGACGTAGTGGGCCGTGAACGGCTGGGCCTCGCGCATCGGCGCGCTCCTTTCGGCGGGGACAGTGCGGTCAGAGTCGAGGGCAGGGGGCGGCCCCGTACAGCGACGGATTGTCGACTCGGACAATCCGCTCAAGACGTCAGCGAGTTGGGAGCCGCGTGCTATGTTCCGCACGCCCCTTGGACCGGCGATGCACCGCGAAGGACAGCGATGATCTACAGGCCCCCGACCTGGCCCGTCTCCGTCAAGGCCGTCGCCATCGGCAGCCGTCAGCGTGTGTTGCTGCTGAAGAACGAGCGCCAGGAGTGGGAGCTGCCTGGCGGCCGCCTCGAAGTCGGTGACGACAGCCCGGAGACGACGGTCGAGCGGGAGCTGTTCGAGGAGGCGGGCTGGGAAGTGAAGACGGGCCCGCTCATCGACGGCGGCGTGTGGATCTACGAGCCGATCCCCGGCCGGCGCGTTCTGATCGTGACCTACGGCTGCATCGTGCTCACCCCGTACCAGGCACCGGTCATCAGCCACGAGCACAAGGAGATCGGTCTGTTCACGGCCGAGGAGGTACCCGGCCTGAACATGCCGGATGGGTACAAGCGTGCGGTTGCTGCCTGGTACGGCCAGCGGCACAGCTGATCGAGCGCCGCGGGTGATGACATGACGCTTCCGGCGCCCCGGCCGGCTGCCCGGCATGTGGTGTGGCATTGGACGACTCCGCAGGCCGAGGACATCCTCGCCACCCGCGACCTGGGGGCGATTCTGCGTTTCCACCGTGCGGTGCACCAGCTCAACCAGACCGAGCTCGGCGAGCTGCTGGGCTACGACAAGACGTACGTCTCGGCCCTGGAGCTGGGCAAGCGGTCGCTGGAGGACGTCGGCTCGCGGCGCCGCGTCGCGGAACGCCTCGGACTGCCACCACACGTCCTCGGCGTGACCGACTTCGCCGACACGGATCACCGGGCGATGTTGCAGTTCGGCGAGTCCACCGTGCGTCTGGCGGAGATCGCCCGCCAGTCCGGCCACGCCTCCGAGGCCGTCGCCGAGCTGTGGCCGCTGGTCGCCCGCCTCGAGGCCCGCGTCGAAGACGGCCACAGTGAACGCGACGTCGTACGGCTTCTCGCCCGCGCCCGGGTCGGCCTGGGCGTCGCCCTCGGCAACGTGCTGCCCGAGGAACGCCTGGCCACCGCGGCCCGATGGACCGCCCGGAGTCTGGAAGCGGCCCGCCGTCTCGGTGACGATCCAGCCCTGCTCTCCGGCATCTTGCGCATGCACGGCAATGAGCTGCGCAAGGCCGGCATCCATGGTGCCGCCGTCGAGCGCCTGCGCCACGCGATCGCCATCGCCCCCACCGTCGACGACCGGGCCGCCGTACTGCCGCTCCTGGCCCGCGCGGCGGGCGCGCTCGGTGACCGGGAGCTGTTCGACTCGGTGATGTGCGAGGCGGACAGCCTTGTCGGCACGGTCGGGAACACCTCGTTGTTCAACCCGTTTTCGCTCCACGAGATCCGTTTGCGCGGGCTTCTGGACACCGACCGCGCACGAGCCGCCATACGACTTGTGGAGGAGCAGCCGACCCTGACGACCACGGTGGCGCCGCAGTGGCGGGTGATCGAGCTGGTCACCGTTGCTCAGGTTCGCTTGATCGGCACTGACCACATCGGGGCAGCCGAAGCCTTGAACGCCGCGGTGGGCGAAGCGGCGATACAGCGGCTGCCGCACCAGTTGCAGCGCATCATGCGGGCCGCCGGCCAACGGCTGCCGGAGGTCCGGGCCGCCGCGGGCGACGCACTGGACCGGATGCGACAGGAGATGGCCGCGTAGGGCGGCCGGAACCGCTTGCCCGTTCACCGGGTCTCACCGGGACCGAGGTCGGGGAAGGGCATCGCGCGGGCGAGATCGTAGTACACCTCGTAGTCGTGGGCGGCCCAGCTCATCGCGTCGCCGTGCGCTTGCCTGTAGCGGGCTCCGGCGGGGGATTCGGTGGTGCTATCGCGGTTCTGCTCGGCGTTGGTGGCGGGAACGGACATAGCGGTGCCGGGGAAGGCGGGCATGGGGAGGCTCCAGCCTGAGCGGTCCTGTGGGCTCGGCGGGCCACCGTCGTCCATCGTTTCCAGACGATTGGCCCGCCGTCTTGCGTACGGAGGATGGAAGGAACTGCCCAAATACCGGAAGAATCCTGTGGCGTTGGGCCATGCTCCTGGGCACGGATACTGCACGTCGCCGCCACATCCGTGATAGCGGCGGATGCGTACGGCTCCCGGGTGTACGCATCAACGGCGTGGACGATTGAGGAGACGCGATGCCGCAGCCGCCGAAGGAACTGAACCCGACCGGATCGGTCAGAGAACGATTCGGCGCTCACCTCCGCCACTGGCGCATGGTCCGGCGCTTGACACAGACGCGGCTCGGCCACCTGGTCCACGTCAGCGGCAACCAGATCGGAAAGATCGAAAAGGGTGAGCGGCTGTGCCGGAAACCGCTGGCGCGCCTTCTCGACGCCGCTCTGGACACCGGCGGAATCCTGGAGTGGATGTGCCCCTATGCCGAAGCCGAAGCGGACAACGAACGGCATGATGCGTACAAAACCAAGGGCAGGACAGGCGCCGGTCGTACGGGTGTTCCGGAGTCGGTCATGCTGTCACTCGACGACGAGACACTGCGCGACAACTGGAGTGATGTGCGACGCCGTTCTTTCCTCACCGCCGGGGGCGTTTCCGCGATAGCGGCCTCTCCCTTCTCCCACCTGCTCGCCCCCACTGAGCCCGCACAGCTTCCGGCCGTGGTGCGCCTCCAGGACATCGAGCAGATCCAGGACGCTGCAAACGTCGTCTCCGGTTGGGACAACGCCTACGGTGGGGGCGGCATCGTCCGCCAAGTCGCCACAGCGCAGCTGAAGTGGGCTTCCGCCCTCCTCGAGTGCCGTTGCCCGGAGAAGATCCGACCTCATTTGTTCGCTGCCGCCGCCCGCCTAGGCATGGTTGTCGGCGCCACAGACTTCGACGCCTATGCACACGACGACGCTCGCCGTGTGTTCGCGTTCGCCGCCGCCTGCGCCGAGGAAGCCGGGGAGTGGCACCTGCGTGCGAAGATCTACAGCTTCCGGGCCCGGCAGGCCATCTGGCTCGGCGACGCGGACACCGGGTTAACCCATGCAGAACTCGGCCTTGCCCGCTCCGAACGACTCACTGCCACCGAGCTCGCCATGCTCCACACCGCCCGTGCCCGCGCCTACGCCAAGCTCGGCGACACCGAAGCCGCCCTCAAGGCAATCGGCGCAGCAGATGAGGCATTCTCCCGCCGTGTCCCGGAGGCCGATCCGCCGTGGATGGCCTACTACGACGAGGCCCAGCACCAGGGCGACACCGGGCACGCCCTGTACGACATCGCCCTCGCCGGTCACCATCAGCCGACAGCCGTCGAACGCTTCGACACCGCGGTGAAGCTCCACACCGATGCTTACGTGCGATCGCGGGCGATGTCCCGCACGAAGCTCGCCGCCTTGAACATGGCCGTCGGCGACCCGCGCGAGGCCGTCGCCATGGGAGAACTGGCCCTTGAGGATGTGGGGCAGATGCGTTCTAGGCGGGCAGCAGACGGGCTGCGGGAACTCGCAGCCCTCGGGTACCGGCACCGGGCCATCCCGGAGGTCGTGCAGCTGCGAGAGCGTATCCAGGAGGCGATCAACGCGTGAGCGCCGTCGTCATCCAGTCCCGTCGCGTCCTGGAGGAAGCCTGCCGCCGGGCCGGCCTTTCCGCTGTGGGGGCGGAGCCGATCCGGATAGCGGGGAATGCCATCTGGCGACTGACCGGTCGGATCGTCGCCCGCATCGGTCGCCCCGACGGTCGAGCTGTAGCCGAACGCGAACTGGCCGTGGCCCGCTGGCTCACCGCCAACGGGATCAGCACGGTTCGGCCGGCCGTCACCGACGAACCTGTCCTC
The DNA here is from genome assembly GCF_002192455.1 of Streptomyces albireticuli. NCBI lineage: Bacteria > Bacillati > Actinomycetota > Actinomycetes > Kitasatosporales > Streptomycetaceae > Streptomyces > Streptomyces albireticuli. Next base: position 1,218,013 of record NZ_CP021744.1, on the reverse strand, counting down.
GCTGCTGGTCGACCGGTGACGTTCTGGGCCGAACTGCCTCCCCACCAACCGGGTACCGCAGGTGATATCGCCCGGCTGCTGAAGCAGATGCACGCGCTCAGCCCTCCCGGCTCCCTTGGCCTGCGGCCGTTGGATCCCCTTACCAAACCAAAGCGCCGGATCGCCGAAGCCGGCATCCTCACCCCGGACGACCGGAGCTGGCTCCAAGACCACGCCGACCGGCTCAGTGCGGACTTCGCACGGCTCCCGTCCGGTCTGCCGTTCTGTGCTCTGCACGGCGACGCCTGGGACGGCAACGTCGCTGTCGACGCCGACGGCATCGCGTACCTCCTCGATCTGGAGAACACCTGCTATGGCCCCCCGGAATGGGACCTGGTTTCCACAGCGGTGAAGCGCATCACGACCGCCACTGTCACCGTGCCTGAGTACGAGGACTTCTGCGCCACGTACGGCATGGACGTGACCTCGTGGCCCGGCTACCCGGTACTGGCAGGCATCCGGGAACTGCGCATGGTCACCTTCGCCCTCCAGATCGCCGATGAACACCCACACGCCCGCGCCGAGGCACAACACCGCGTCGACTGCCTCCGTGGCCGCAAGGGCGCACGCCCATGGACATGGACAGCCGTGCCGTGACCGGAAAGTCTCTCCGCGAAGACTTACGGAGGTGTCCGAATGACCAGTGGCCAAGGCGGCACCACGCCTCGGCAGCGGCCTGACCTGACGAACACCGCGAGTTCCAGGAGGAGGCGCTTGTCCTGCTGCGTGCAGCCGTCGGGCTGGAGCCGCATGCCGAGTACGACGCTCGGATGCGTGACCTCTGACCACAGGGTCTGGGCCGGAAATGTCGCCGGTGCTGTCACGCGTGGCAATGATCTCGCGCCCACGCACTCTGGGCGGGCGCCTCCGTTATGCCAACTGGGCCGCGGCCTGGAACAGGCGTAATCCTGCTCACGCCACATCCAACCTGGAAGAGAGAGGATGGGAGAGAGCCGGTGTCGCCGCCGGCCCCTGCTGGAAGGGAGATCCCGGTGACAGCATCACCCACCTTGGACGACGACCAAGTGACGGAGCTGGTCGGTGAGGCAGTGGCTGCCCCCTCCATGCACAACGCACAGCCCTGGCGTTTCCGGTACTCACGGGGAAACGGCACGTTCCGTCTGTACGCGGACCCGGAGCGGGTCATGCCCCACTCCGACCCCGACGGCCGAGCCCTGCACATCGGATGCGGAGCCGCCCTCTTCAACCTTCGCGTCGCCCTCGCGACGGCCGGCTTCCAATCGGACGTCGCACTGTTGCCCGCCTCCCAGGACACCGCCTTGCTGGCTCTTGTCCACACGGCACCGTCCGAGGACGGTGAGGACATTGGGCTCAGGCTGCTCGGGTCCGCGATCCACCAGCGGCACACCAGCCGGTACCCGTTCGCCGAAAAGGCGATTCCGGAGAACGTACGCACTGCTCTCGTAGACGCCGCGCAACGGGAAGGAGCCGTGCTCTCCTTCCCCGAGTCCTGGCAGTCGCGCTGGGTGGAGGAACTGGCCGAGGAAGCCGAAGCGCGAAACCTCACCGACCAGGGCAGTGAGCAGGACCTCGCCCAATGGACGCGGATCGGCGCCGGCGAAGCGGACACGGCGACGGACGGGGTTCCGGAGTACGCCTTCGGTCCGCGCAAGCACGGCGGACGGGCACCGATGCGCGACTTCTCGGGCGGGAAGCCGGTGGCCGATCGCGGAACAACGCCCTTCGAGGACGAGCCGCATCTTGCCGTGCTCAGCACGGACGGCGACGAACCGCTGCATTGGCTGCGCGCGGGGCAGGCCATGCAGCGCGTCCTGCTCCTCGCCACCCTCAAGGGCCTGGCCACCTCGTTCTCTACCCAGGCACTGGAATGGCCCGACCTGCGCTGGCCCCTGCGCGACCCCCTCACCGGTACCGGCCAGGTACAGATGATCCTGCGTCTCGGCTACGGACCGCAGGGCCCGGCTACACCCCGGCGCCCAGTCTCTGACGTTCTGGTCCTCGAAGACTGACCCTTGGCTTCGGGCGCCTCCAGTGGCTGTTCTGCCCGGCTGGACTCAGGCTGGAGGGGACGACGAGTCACAGAGGGCTCGGAGGGCGTACGTCGATCGCACGGAGGTGACCCGCCATGGAGCCGGCATCCATCACCGTCGGGCTCGACGGTTCTCCCGAGAGCCTTGAGGCTGCCCTCTGGGCATCGGACGAGGCGGACCGCCGCGGACTGGGCCTGCGCCTTCTGCATGCCTGGGTCCTGCTGGCCGGCGAACCTTCCACCGGCCTTCCGGCCGACCAGGATCAGAACTACTGGGCGAAGCGCATCGTGAGGGCGGCTGTGGCAGCCGTGCACGAGCGACACCATGACCTCGCTGTCATCGAGGACCTGGTGGCGGAAGAGCCCGAGACCGCGCTGCTACGGGCTGCTGAGAGTTCAACGATGGTCGTACTGGGGTCACGGGGTCTGGAACGCGTCGAGAGCTTCTTCCTGGGCGACATCAGCCTTCAGGTGGCAGGCAGGGCCGAACGGCCGGTGGTACTCGTACGGTCCGCGGCAGCCGGGGCTCGACCACCCGTCGGTACCGACGAGGGGGGCGTGGTCGTCGGCGTCAGTCTGCATGGCCCATGCGACAGCATGCTGGAGTTCGCCTTCGAGACGGCTGCGGCACGAGGTGTGCCCTTGCTCGTCGTGCATGGCTGTCCGTTGCCGGTGCAGGCTTACGCACCCTGGGGCGTCGATCCCGACGTGGCCGGCGAGATCAGCAAGGAGGCCGGGGAGAAGCTGTCCCAGGCCGTGCAGCCGTGGCGCGAGCGCAACCTGGACGTCAGGGTGACCACCACTGTCCGGCTGGGAAGCCCTGCCCGTGCCGCCCTCGGGGCGGCCGAAGGAGCCGGTCTTCTGGTGGTCGGTAGACGCAGGCACCACCAGCCCTTGGCACCACGCCTGGGGAATGTCGCACAGGCGTGCGTGCACCACGCCCGGTGCCCGGTCGCCGTCGTCCCCCACAACTGAGGCGCGGGGCCGATGGGGCCTGAACGCGTGGCGCTCCGGAGGGAGGGCGGGCTATGAAAGTGTCGGCGTTGATGACCACGCCCGCGATCACGGTGAGCCACCAGGCCACCGCAGCGGAGGCAGCCGTGCTCATGGCGGAAGAGGCGGTGGGCTGCGTTGCGGTCACCGAGGGTGACATTTTGGGTGGCATTCTCACTGATCGTGACATCGTGGTGCGCAGTGTCGCACAAGCCGCCGGGTCGGACGAGCCGGTCATCCGCCTGATGAGCACACCCGTGGTCACCGTGAGCGCATCGGACGATCTGGACGTCGCCTACCGACTGTACCGACGCGAAGACATCCGGCGCCTGGCGGTATTCGACAGCAGGCGGCTCGTCGGCGTCCTCACCGTCGACGACCTCTTCGCCGACGCCCTGCAGCGTCTGGCGGACCTGCTCGGGCCCGTCTCGCGGAGCGCACTGCGCGAGCAGGCGGACGACAGCCGCCCGCGCCCGCGTTCGGCCCCCTGAACCGGAACGGGAAGCGAGACTGGCCATGGGGGAGTGGACCTGGGAGTACGAGGGCTACGACCCCACCACGGAGCCCTTGCGGGAGACGCTCCACACGCTCGGGAACGGCTACTTCGCGACACGAGGCGCGGCGCCCGAATCCCGGGGAGGGCTGGTCCACTGCCCGGGCACCTACGTGGCCGGCTGCTACGACCGCCTCGTCTCCTCGGTGGCGGGCCGCCAGATCGAGAACGAGGATCTGGTCAACCTTCCGAACTGGCTGCTCCTGCGCTTCCGGCTGCTGTCTCCCGACGGCTCGCCCGGGCCGTGGTTCACGCCGGACGTCTGCGAGGTCACGGACTACCGGCAGGTGCTCGATCTCCGGCAGGGCACACTGACCCGGACCTTCCGGTACCGGGCGGTCGATGGTCGCGTGTTGCGGGTGGAGCAGTGCCGTCTGGTCCACATGGGCGACCCGCACATCGGAGCCTTGCGGACGGTCTTCGTGGCCGAGGGGTGGGGCGGGCGGATCGAGGTGGAGGCCGGGCTGGACGGGAACGTCACCAACGCCAACGTGCACCGTTACCGCGCTCTGGACCGCCGTCACCTCACCGGCGTGCACGTCGGGGTGGCGGAGCCGGACAGGGTCTGGCTCCGCTGCCGTACCAGGACGTCGGAAACCGGCATCAGCATGGCCCAGCGAGCCGAGGTCGTCGGGCCGCCACCGGTGTCGGCCTCACTGAACGCGGCAGGGCACCTGGCGGTCCACCGCTTCGAGCTCGCCCTGCCCGAGGGGCAGCCCATCACGCTGGTCAAGACCGTGGCGCTGCACACGTCCCGTGACCGGGCGATCAGCGACCCACTCGCAGCGGCCACCGAACGGGCGGCCCGCGCCCCGGACTTCGCCGCGCTTCTCCACTCGCATGCCGTTGCCTGGAGGCAGTTGTGGCGACGAGCAGAGCTTGAGGTGCCGGGCGAGGCGGGCCACGTGTTGCGCCTGCACCTCTTCCACGTCCTGCAGACGCTCTCCCCGCACACCGCGGACCTCGACGTCGGCGTGCCGGCGCGGGGACTGCACGGGGAGGCGTACCGGGGGCACGTCTTCTGGGACGAGCTGTTCGTGCTGCCGTACCTCAACCTGCACTTTCCCGAGGTGTCGCGGGCCCTGCTCGACTACCGTCACCGGCGGCTCCCGCAGGCTGTGTGGGCGGCGCGGCAAGTGGGCCGGGCCGGCGCGGTATATCCCTGGCAGAGCGGCAGCGACGGCCGGGACGAGAGCCAGCGGCTGCACCTGAACCCGCGCTCCGGCCGTTGGCTGCCCGACCATACCTGGCTCCAGCGGCACGTCGGCTCCGCGATCGCGTACAACGTGTGGCAGTACTGCCAGGCCACCGGCGACACGAAATACCTGCATACCAAGGGCGCGGACATGGTGCTGCAGATCGCCCGCTTCTGGGCGAGCAGCGCGGTTCTCGACCCTGCGAGTGGCCGGTACCGCATCCGCGAAGTCGTCGGCCCCGACGAGTACCACGACGCCTACCCCGGCGCCGGCCGACCCGGCATCGACGACAACGCGTACACCAACGTCACGGCCGCGTGGGTTCTCGCCCGCGCCCTCGATATCGCCCGTGGTATTCCGGCCCGGCGCCGGCAGGAACTCGTCGAACGCGGCAGCCTCGACACTGGCGAACTCCCGCTGTGGGAGGAGCTCTCCCGGCGCCTCATGGTGCCGTTTCACCAAGGGGTCATCAGTCAGTTCGACGGCTACGGGGAGCTGGCCGAGCTGGACTGGGACCGATACCGGGCACGCTACGGCAACATCCGCCGACTGGACCGCATTCTCGAAGCCGAGGGCGACGCGGTCAACCGGTACCGGGTATCGAAGCAGGCGGACGTGCTGATGCTCGGCTATCTCTTCTCGCCGGCTGAACTCGCCTCGCTCTTCAAGCGTCTCGGCTACCGGCTCACGGACGAACTCTGGCAGCGCACGGTCGACTACTATCTGCGCCGCACCAGCCACGGTTCCACCCTCAGCGAGGTCGTCCACGGCTGGGTCCTGGCCCGCGCCCGCCGCGCCGACGCATGGCGCTACTGCCATGAAGCGCTCGAGGGCGATGTCGCGGACCTCCAGGGCGGCACCACGCCGGAAGGCATCCACCTCGGTGCCATGGCCGGGACCCTCGACTTTGTCCAGCGTGGCCTGACGGGGCTGGAGACCCGGGAGGATGCCCTCTGCTTGGACCCGGTGGAGCTGCCGGAACTCTCCGAGTTCGGCTTGACCCTCCGCTACCGGGGGCATTGGGGCATCGGAGTGCGGGTGCGGAGCGACGAGTTGACGGTCAGTGTGCCGGACTCGGAGGAGTCGGCGGTCAGGATCGTCCTGCCCGATCGCTCGCTCACCGTGCTGCCGGGCGCGGGGACCTCGGTGAGATTGCCCGGGCGACAGAACGGCTGAGGCTCACCGGGTGTGGATGGTGCGCCCGGTCACCTGGCCGGGGCGAATCCGGATCCACAGGTCCCGCTTGCCGCCGGCCCAGGGTTCCGCTCCTGGGCGGGTGGCGAGGGCCTCGACCGTGCCGGGGTCGATGATGTGCTCGGCCGTTCCGGTGATGAGGACGCTCCAGCCGCGGCTGAGGTGTTCGTCGATGTGGTCGGCTTCGAACGCGAGCTGGTCCGCGTCGGCTGCGGCCGCCGCGCCTCCCGTCTCGGTTCGGTAGACGATGGTGCGGCCGTCGACCAGGAAGTTCACGGGCAGGACGACGGGTGCGGGCCCGGCGGTCAGGCCGATCCTGCCGATGCCGTGCGTGCCGAGTTTCTGCCAGCAGTCGTCTTCGGAGAGCTGCGCGAGCAGGGGGCTGGTACCGGCGGGCTGCTGGCCGGGTGCCGCCTCACGCGGGCCTCCCGCGAGTTCGTCGTAGGGCATCTCCAGGGCGGCGGCGAGGCGGATGAGGGCGGCGGGGTCGAAGTCGCCGCTGAACGTCTCCAGCTGGCTCAGGTAGGCGGCGGACATGCCGGCCCGGTGTGCCACCTCTTCCCGGGTCAGTCCCAGCTGCTCGCGGCGCACTGCGCAGCGGATCGCCACCGTGTCCTTGTGCGGACCGGCGGAGTCCGTGTCGGGGTCGCCGGGTCGCGGCCCGCCGTTGTGCATCGTCCCAGCCTCCACGTGGCCGCCCGGTGCGGGGTGCCGTCGCCGGCGGTCCGCGGCTCGCTAGCCGCCTCTTCCAGGGGATCAGAACGTGAGGGCTCGTGCCAGTGCTGTGCAGCCGACCGGGAGCCCGGACGGTGGCGCCCGGGCTCCCGGTCGGCGTTCAGCTCGTCGGGCCGTCCAGGCGGAGGTCGACGTTGACGACGCCTTCAGCGGCCCTGACCAGCCGTGCCACGAACGGGACCATGGTCGCGTCGGGCAGGTGGCCCGAGAGGGTGACCACACCTTCGGTCACCTGGACCTCGACGGTGGGGCTCCGGTGGGGAAAGAGGCGGGCGATGACCTCGTCGCGGACCTCCTGCGCGATGTCCTCGTCGCTGCGGAGGTAGACCTTGAGCAGGTCGGCGCGGCTGACGATGCCGGCGAGCATCCCTTCGGCGTCGACCACGGGCAGGCGCTTGACGCCCTTTCGGGCCATGATGCGGGCGGCTTCGGCGACGGTGGCATCCGCGTGCACGGTGACGGCGGGAGTGCTCATCAAGTCCTCCGCGGTCCTCGCACCCGCCTTCGCCAGGTCACCGAGCTGCTCGGGCCGGGCGACGTCGGTCGGCTCGCGTCCCTTGTACTCCTCCTTCGACAAGAGATCGGCCTCGGAGACGACGCCGATGACACGGCCCTCGCCCGCCAGGACGGGCACGGCGCTGACCTTCCACTCCGCGAGCGTCCGGGCGATCTGCTTGTAGGGCGCATCACCGCTGACCGCCACGACGGTCTGCGTCATCACGTCACTGACGGTGCGCTGCGTGCGGTACATCTCTGGCTCCTCGTGAGAGTGCCCGCGCGTGGTCATGCGGCGGGGAAGCCGCCTCCGGTGTCGTCCGTCGTGTACGTCAGGCGCTGGTGGACCGAGACGACGCCGTCCACTGAACGGCACAGATGTTCGATGAGCGGGATCGTGCTGCGGGTCTCGACGTTGCCGGTGAGGATGACCTGTCCTTCGGACACCTCGGCCCGCACCGCCGAGGGTGCCAGACCCATGGTGCGTTCCAAGAGATCGCGTTCGATCTCGGAGCGGATGGCGGCGTCCTCGCGGAGGAAGACCCGCAGGATGTCGGCCCGACTGATGATGCCGACGAGATTGTCGGTCTCGTCGACCACCGGCAGGCGCTTGACGTTCTGCGTCGTCATCAGCCGGGCGGTCTCCACGACGTTCCACTCCGGCCGCGCGCACACCGGGGGAGCGGACATGAGTTCCTCGGCCCTGGCGCCTTCCGCTTTGGCACGCTCCCACGCTTCGAGACTGGGTACGGCCACGCGGCCGAAGGGGTCGGGCTGGTCGGCCGACTTGCGCATCAGGTCCGCCTCGGAGACCACGCCGACCACTCGGCCGCTGGGGTCGACGACCGGCACCGCCGTGACGTCGTTCTCGGCGAGCTCCCTGACGATCTCCTTGAACGGCGTGTCCGGCCGCACCCGCACCACGTTGCGGGTCATGAGCTCATCAACCGTCCGGTGCTGCAGCATGACGTTCGGGTCCCTTCCGGAAGATCCCAGATACTCCCGTTTATGTCAGCTGTGCGGTACAACCGCCACCGGACATCTGACATGGTGGACCGCAGCGTGGGTTACGGGGCCGATATGCGCGCCGAGGGCCGGCCGGTGCACACGACGGCCGACGACCAGGAGCTCCGCGTCCCTGGCTGCCTCGACCAGACGCTGGGCGGCCGGCCCGGTCGTCAGCCACTTGTCCACTTCCACGCCCGGCCACTGCTGCCGCCATGGGGCCAATCGGCCCACGAGGACGCCGCCGCCCGGTTTCTCCTCGCCTTCACTGCCGTCGGTGGCTTCCTGCTGTCGGGCGTGGACGACCCGCAGCACGACCTGCCTGGCCGCCGCGGCGCGGAAGGCGAAGTCCACCAACGGGCCGTACGAACCATCCCGCCCGACCCCCACCACGACCGGACCGTCACCTCCGCGCACCGGCGGCTCCACCCCGGCACGGACCAACACCACAGGTACGGTCGCGTGGGCGACCACCGCCAGGCTCACCGAGCCCAGCAGCCACCCCTCGAAGCCGCCGAGCCCTCGCGATCCCAGCGCGAGCAGCTGCGACTCCCGGCCCGCCTCGATGAGTGCCTTCGCCGGCAGCTCGGAAACGCCGTCCACGTCGACCCGCAGGCCCGGATGCGCCTCGGCCAGCTCCTGCCGAACGGTCTCGATCCTGCCCTCCGCCCATTCGCGCTGGGCGGAGACGCCGGGGGAGAACTGCAGATTGCTGGTCCTCCACTCCAGTGCGTGTACGACGCGCAGTGGCGCGTCCCGTGTCACGGCCTCGCGCGCGGCCCAGGCCACGGCGGCGAGGCTCTCCTCCGAGCCGTCGACGCCCACAGCGACCGGACGTGCCACGATGACCACCTCCACGGGTGGGCGGTGCCCGGGCGCCGCTCCCACTCACTGCTGTTCGGCCGCCGCCACATGCTGTTTCACCGGGACGAAGCTGTCGGGTGCGACAGAGACGGAGTCGATCCCGGCTGCGACCAGGAACGCCGCGAAGTCGGGGTCGTCACTCGGGCGTTGACCGCACAGGCCCACAGGACGGCCTGCGTCATGGGCGATGGAGATCAGGGATTCGATGCTCCTGGTCACCGCGCGGTCCGTCTCGTCGAAGAGCCCGGCCAGCTCCTCCGAGTCGCGGTCCACGCCCAAGGTGAGCTGCGTGAGATCGTTGCTGCCGATGGAGAAGCCGTCGAAGCGCTCGGCGAATTCGCGAGCGAGAACAATGTTCGCCGGGATCTCCGCCATGACGTACACCTGCAACCCGTGCTCACCACGCCGTAGTCCTTCCTGTGCCATGACTTCCAGGACACGGTCCGCTTCCGCCGGAGTACGGCAGAAGGGGATCATCACTACGACGTTGGTCAGTCCGAAGCCCTCGCGCACCCGCCGGATCGCCTGGCACTCCAGGGCGAATCCTTCCCGGTAGCCCTCGCTGTAGTAGCGGCTGGCGCCACGCCACCCGATCATCGGGTTTGCCTCGGCCGGTTCGAAGGGGCGGCCGCCGACCAACTTGGCGTACTCGTTGGTCTTGAAGTCGCTGGTGCGCAGGATCACCGGAGCCGGCCATCGGGAGGCGGTAATGGTGGCCACCCCGCGCGCCAGACGATCGACGAAGTATTCGGCACGGTCGGCATACCCCGCGGTGAGCTCGTCGACGGCGTGCCGCTCCTCGGCGGAGAGCCGGCCGGGCCGGAGCAGCGCCATGGGATGGACTTTCACCTGATGGGCCACCATGAACTCCATACGGGCCAGCCCCACGCCGTCCGCCGGCAGCTGCCACCAGCGGAAGGCCGCGGCTGGGTCCGCGAGGTTCAGCATGACCCGGGTACGCGTCGCGGGCAGCTCCGTGACGTCGATGTCCGTCTCCTCGTAGCCGACCAGGCCTGCGTAGACGCGGCCTTCCGAGCCCTCGGCGCAGGAGACGGTGACCGGGTCGCTGTCGGCCAGGACGGCCGTCGCGTTGCCGGTGCCGACGACAGCCGGGACACCGAGCTCCCGGCTGACGATGGCGGCGTGGGAGGTGCGTCCGCCGTGGTCGGTGACAATGGCCGCGGCCCGCTTCATCAGCGGTTCCCAGTCGGGGTCGGTCACCGACGTCACCAGCACCGAGCCGGTGGGGAAGCGTTCCAGCCCCACGGGGGTCGCGAGCGCGCACGCCGGGCCGGCGCCCACTGCTTCACCCACGGCCACCCCGGTGACCAGGCATTCGCCGGTGCCGGTGAGCTTGTAGCGGCGCAGCACGGCAGGGGCCCGCCGGGATCGTACCGTCTCGGGACGGGCCTGCACCACGAACACCTCCCCGGTACGGCCGTCCTTGGCCCACTCCAGGTCCATGGGCGTCCCGTAATGCCGCTCGACCGCCACGGCCCACTCGGCGAGCGACCGCGCTTCGCCGTCGTCGAGCACGCGCGCACCACGCTCCGCACGGCCGGTGTCCACCGTGCGGGTGAGGCCGCCCTCGGCGTAGACGACCTTGATGAGCTTGCTGCCGGTCGCCGCACGGATCACCGGGTTCAGGACCGGATTCTTGAGCAGGGGCTTGAACACGACGTACTCGTCAGGATCGACCTGCCCGCTGACGACGCTCTCGCCGAGCCCCCACGCCGCGTCGATCACCACGACCTCCGGGAACCCGGTCTCGGTGTCCAGAGTGAACATCACCCCCGAGCAGCCCAGGTCGGAGCGGACCATCAGCTGCACGCCGACCGAAAGGGCCACGGCGAGCTGGTCGAAGCGCATCCGCTCCCGGTAGTCGATCGCCCGGTCGGTGAAGAGGGAGGCGTAGCAGCGGTGACACGCGTCCAGCAGCGCTTCGCCACCGCGAACGTTGAGGTAGGTCTCCTGCTGCCCGGCGAAGCTCGCCTCGGGCAGGTCCTCGGCGGTGGCGCTGCTGCGCACGGCGACATCGGGATCGGTACGCCCGGCCTCGTGAGCGAGCCGGGCGTACGCCTGGATGACCTCGTCCCCCAAGGCCGTGGGCAGGGGCGTGGCGAGGATGTCGGCGCGGATCGCCGCGCCCACCTCCGACAGCGCCGCGCCTGACGGCAGGCGGGCCAGATGCCCGGCGATCCGGTCGCCCAGGCCATCCGTCCGCAGGAACTCGCGGTAAGCGTCGGCGGTGGTGGCGAACCCGTCGGGGACGTTGACCCCTACGGGGGCCAGGTGCCGGATGAGTTCACCGAGCGAGCCGTTCTTGCCGCCCACTACGGACACGTCCGAGCGGCCCAGCTCGGAGAAGGGGATGACGCGTCCGGTAAGGGGCATCGCACCTCCTTGGCGAGCACGGAGCCGCCATCGGTTTGGGCGCCCCGGACGTCCTGGCGGCGACGCCGTCAACGGGAGGGCCCATCCGCTTCTCGCGGATCCCGATTGCGCGGTGCACGGTCGTGAACCGCTTCCCCACGTCTCTTGCGGGTTCCTCCCGCCACTTCCATCACACCACGCTCAGGAGCTCCCCGCCAGGGCTTTGACCAGCCACCCTTCACGCACCGGCCGGTCCGGTGGTCAGGATGCGGTCGGGGAGGGTGAGCCGGTACCGAGCATCTTCCGCATCTGCGCGATCTCTGCGGTCTGCGAGGTGACGATGCTGTCCGCCAGCTCCTTGGCCGGCGCGTAAGAGCCTCGCCGTTTCTCGGTGTTGGCCATCGAGATCGCGCCTTCATGGTGCTCGATCATCATGGTCAGGAACATCTTGTCGAACGCTGTTCCCGTCATGCCCTTGAGGCTGTTCATCTGCTGGTCGTCCATCATGCCGGGCATGCCGGTGGGACTTCCGTGGCTCATGCCGCTCATCCCCGGGGGACCGGCTCGCCCCAGGCTCTCAGCCAGGCGGTCATGGTCTCGATCTCCGGCGCCTGCGCCTTCTTGATCCTCTCAGTGAGTGCCTTCACCTCGCCGGAGGAGGAGTGGGCCTGGACCATGTCGGACATGACGATGGCCTGGCGGTGGTGCGGGATCATCCCCTGCGCGAAGGTGACGTCGGCCTGGTTGTGCAGTCCAGCGGGGGCGGAGGCCGATCCGGAGGGGGTGGCGCTGGTGGACGTGCCGGCCGATCCCCCGTTGTTGCTGTTCCCGCCGCAGGCAGCCAGGACGAGCGTCGCCGTCACCGCGACAGCAGTGGCCGAAGCAGCGCGGCGGGCCTGAAGGCAGAGCGTGCTCATGTCGGGAGCTCCTGGCTACGGGGAGGTTCTCGGCATACGTCTACGTGACGAGAGGCATCAACGAGGGTTGCCGCGCCGCAGGAGCGATTCTTCAGGCCCGTCTGCCCCTGATGTGGCGATCGCTCTCTTCCGGGTGTCCAGCCGGTGGGCGAAGTAGCGCTCTGTGGCCGCATGGACGGCGTCGCGTCAGCGCTGGCGAAGGGCGGGCAGCGGCGGCACAAGGCGGCAAGGCGGAGGGTCGCTCAGCAGAGCCGGCCGGTCAGGAGCAGTGTGCCGGTCAGTTCTGTGGTGGTCATCGCCGGGCTCCGCGGAGTCAGGAGCGGTTGTCGCGGCCCATGCCGCGCATCATCAGCACCATCATGCCCATGCACATGACCGCGGTGATGAGAAATCCGGGGCTGAGGAGGCCCGTGGCGACCAGCATGATCGCCGCGACGAGCATCGGGACACAGCAGGTGATCATCATCCATCCGTGCCCGCCTCGCTTGCCGTGCCCTGGGGAACTTGCGTGGGTGCTCATGACGCGCTCCTCGGTGGGCGAGCGCCAAAGGCGGAGGGCGGGAGCCTGCCCGGTCAGGGTTTCGCCGGGCCCGGTGGCGAGCCGCGGAGAGTGGCCAGGCGACGCTGGTATTCCTCCTCGTCGATCTCGCCGCGTGCGTACCGCTCGGCGAGGATCTGTTCGGGGCTGCCGGGCGCGGGGCCTTTGTGCCAGCTGGTGTGTTCGCCACCGGGCGGGACTGCCGGGCGGGCGAGGGACCGGAAGAGGAGCACGGCGACGGTGATGATCAGCCCCCAGAACAGGATCATGCTGATCGTCATTGCGAACCAGCCCCAGCCACTCATGCCGTGGCCGTACCAGAACATCATTGCGCTTCACTTCCCCAGGTCATCCGGGGTACGGGTCCTGCGGTGGGGGGGCACCTACCTCCATGGTCTCTCCTTGTCGCGCCGACTGGTGGAGGACGGAGGGCTCGTTCGCGCGGGTGAGTGGGCCCTCTTGTTTGTCGCGATGCAGGCTGGAAGGTGAACGAGGCGGTTCCGGCCAGGGACGGAGGCCTGTCATGGGTGTCGCCGACGCCATCGCGGCTGTGGTAGCGGCAGGGCTGATCGCGGCCCTGGGATGGTTCTTCTTCGGACCCCGCAGAGCCGGCGCCGCGAAGATCGAAGACGGTGTCCAGCGGGCCGACATCACGGTGCGGGGCGGCTACAGCCCCGACGTCGTCCTGCTGCGCCAGGGCGTGCCGGCGGAGCTGGTCTTCGACCGGCGGGAGACCGGGGAGTGCACCTCCCGGGTGGTCTTCCCCGATCTGCACGTCAGCGCGGCGCTCCCTGCCTTCACCCGCACCATGGTGCGGCTCAGCCCCGACCGGGCCGGGTCCTTCGGCTTCGCCTGCGGGATGAACATGATCCGCGGAACGCTCGTGGTCGAGCCGGCGGAGGACATGACACCACCGGCCGCCACTGGGGGCGAGCCAGAGGCAGCGGCCAGGCCCGCAGCTGGGGCACCGTCCGAGGGACCGGCGGCCGAGGCGGAGGCAGTCGAGTCCGCCGAGCGGCGGGCGGAGATCTCGGACCTGACCCGCCGGGTCGCCGTCGGCGCGGTCCTGACCCTGCCGGTGCTGTTCGCCGTCATGGCCCACGAGCTGTTCGGTGCCGCCTGGGTGCCCGGCTGGCTGCTCAACCACTGGCTCCAGCTCGTGCTCGTCACACCGGTGATGTTTTACACCGGGTGGCCGATCCACTCCACAGGCTGGCTGACTCTGCGCCACCGTGGCGCCGACATGAACTCCCTGATCACCCTGGGTACCACCGCCGCCTACGGCTACAGCCTGCTCGTCACCGTCGCCCCCACTCTGTTCCCGGTGGACGTGCGCGGGGTGTACTTCGAGGCGGTCGGGGTGATCCTCGCTCTGATCCTGCTCGGCCGCCTGCTGGAGGCCCGCGCCAGGGCCGGCACCGGAGAGGCTATCCGCGCCCTGCTCGGGCTCCAGGCCCGTACCGCCCGGGTGATCCGCGAGGGCATGCAGCAAGAGGTCCCCGTCGAGGACGTCGTCGTCGGCGACGAGATCATCGTCCGGCCCGGCGAGAAGGTACCGGTCGACGCCGAGGTGCTGTCGGGCTCCTCGCCGGTGGACGAGTCCATGGTCACTGGCGAGCCCATGCCGGTCACCAAGCGGGCCGGGGACACCGTCATCGGCGCCACCGTCAACGGCACGGGATCCTTGCGCGTACGCGCCGCGAAGGTCGGCGCCGACACCATGCTCGCCCAGATCATCCGCCTCGTTCAGCAGGCCCAGGCGTCCAAGGCCCCCATCCAGCGCCTCGCCGACGCCGTCTCCGCCTACTTCGTGCCCGCCGTGATAGCCGTCGCGATCGCGACGTTCGCCGTCTGGTTCACCATCGGCCCCGCCCCCGCGCTGACCCTCGCGCTCGTCTCGGCGGTGGCCGTGCTGATCATCGCCTGCCCTTGCGCACTCGGTCTGGCCACTCCGCTGTCGGTCATGGTCGGCACCGGCAAGGGCGCGCAGGCCGGCATCCTCATCCGCTCCGCCGAAGCCCTGGAGACCGCCCACAAGCTCGACACCATCGTCCTGGACAAGACCGGCACCGTCACCGCGGGAAAGCCCGTCCTCACCGACGTCCACGCAGCCCAGGGCATCACCAAGGACGAGATGCTGACGCTGGTCGCCGCGGCCGAGGAGGCCAGCGAGCACCCGCTCGCCGCAGCGATCGTCACCGGCACCCGCGAACGTGGCCTCACCCTGCCCGAGGCGAGCGACTTCACCTCCGTGACCGGCAAAGGTGTTCGGGCGACGGTCGCCGGTCACGCCGTGCTGGTGGGCACCGCCCGTCTGCTCACCGACGCCGGCATCGACACCTCCGCGCTCGAAGCAGTCGCGACGGGATTCTCCGCCCAGGGCAAGACCCCCGTCCTCACCGCCGTCGACGGACGCCCGGCCGGAGTGCTCGCGGTCGCCGACACCGTCAAGGAGGACTCCGCCGACACCATCACCGCGCTCAAGCAGCTCGGCCTGGACGTCGTCATCATCACTGGCGACAACGCCCGCACCGCCGAGGCCATCGGCGCACAGGTCGGCGTGGAGCGGGTCCTGGCCGAGGTCCTGCCCGAGCACAAGGCCGACGAGGTCCGGCGCCTGCAGGCAGAGGGGCGCACGGTGGGCATGGTCGGCGACGGCATCAATGACGCCCCCGCCCTGGCCGCCGCCGACGTCGGACTCGCCATCGGCACCGGCACCGACGTGGCCATCGAGGCCGCCGACATCACTCTCATCACCGGCTCGCTGACCGGCGTCGTCACCGCCATCAGGCTGTCGCGCGCCACGATGCGCAACATCCGCCAGAACCTGTTCTTCGCCCTCGTTTACAACGCCGTCGGCGTCCCCGTCGCCGCCGGTGCCCTCTACCCGTTGTGGGGCATCCGCCTCAGCCCCATCATCGCCGCGGCCGCCATGGCTCTCTCCTCCCTCTCCGTCGTCATCAACTCCTCCCGGCTACGCCGCTGGGCAGCCATGCCCCGCAGCCGGAGTACAGGGCTGTGACACCGATGGACGGTACGTCTGAGCAACCATCGACAATGCCCGGATCATGGGTATGGAGTACCGGCTGACGGGAGCGCGGGATCATGGTGGGAGTCGTCGCATACGGAGTGACCGCCGATGAGCGGCCTCTGCTGGAACGAGCACTGGGCGGGAAGTACGACCTGCGCTGCCTGGACCTCATCCTGGACCGGGACACGGCAGCGACGGCGGCGGGCCGCCAGGTGGTGTGCAGCAGCGTCAACGACGTCCTGGACGAGGAGGTGCTGCGGACTCTCGCCGCCGGCGGCACGGAACTCGTCACTCAGCGGGCCACCGGTTACAACAACATCGATCTGACGGCGGCGCGGGCGCTCGGCCTGTCGGTGGCCCGGGTGTCCTGGTACTCGCCGTACTCGGTGGCGGAGTTCGCCTGGGCGCTGGCCCTGGCGGTCAACCGCAGGATCCCGAGGGCGGTGACCCGCACGCGGGACTTCGACTTCCGGCTGGACGGGCTGATGGGCCGGGACTTCCACGGGCGCACCGCCGGCATCCTGGGCACCGGCAAGATCGGCACGGCGTTCGCCCGCATCGCCGCCGGCTTCGGCATGCGGTTGCTGGGGTACGACGTCGCGCCGAGCGACGAGTGCCGCGCGCTGGGCGTGGAGTACGTCGAACGAGACCGGTTGTTCGCGGAGTCCGACCTGCTGAGCCTGCACGCACCGCTGGTGCCCCGGACCTACCACGTGGTGGATGCGGCGGCGCTGGCGCTGATGCAGGACGACGCCATCCTGATCAACACGAGCAGGGGAGGGCTCGTCGACGCCCACGCGCTGGTGGAGACCCTGCTCGCAGGTCGGCTCATGGGCGTGGGCCTGGACGTGTACGAGGAGGAGGCGGGCGTCTTCTTCTTCGACAAGTCGCTGGAGGTGATGGCGGACGACACCCTGGCCCGGCTGATGACCTTCGGCAACGTCCTGGTCACCTCCCACCAGGGTTACTTCAGCCGGGACGCGGTCGAGGAGATCGTCGGGACCACCGCCCGGAACATCGCCGACCACTTCGCCGGTCGGACCGGCGACAACACACTCGTGCCGCCCGGCGTCGGCGGAAGAGGGACGGAGCGGTAACCGCGGTGCGCCTTCCTCACTTCCGTGGTCTCCCGGTCCGGTGACTCACCTAGGCACTGTTTCTCGGATCTCCTTACCTGAGTGGGGTGTTGGGGTCATGCTGGCTGTATGGGCCGTGGGGATTTGACGAACGCGGAGTGGGATCGACTGGAGTCGTTCTTACCTCCTGGTGGTGCGCGTGGGGGCCGGTGGAGCGATCACCGTCGGGTGATCAACGGTGTGCTCTACCGGGTGAGGACTGGGGTGCAGTGGCGGGACCTGCCGGAGCGGTTCGGGCCGTGGGAAACGGTCTACAAACGGCATCGTCGCTGGTCAGCTGATGGAACGTGGAAGATGCTGCTGTCTCGCATCCAGGCAGCCGAGGACGCCGCGGGCGGGATCGACTGGGACGTGTCGGTGGACTCGACGGCGGTGCGGGCTCACCAGCACGCCGCTGGCGCGAGGAAAGCGTCGGCGGCCGCGGTTCCTCAAAAGGGGGCCGGCCGGGGGACGAACCAGGTCGATCCGGTGCTACGGAAACTGGCCGTCCGACTGGAGGAGGTGGTCAGATCGGCGAGTGTCTCGGACGTTCCCGCGGAGGATTCACCACCAAGATCCATCTCGTCGCCGAGGGACGATGCCGACCCCTCGCCCTCGTCCTGACACCCGGACACCACGGCGACGGCCCACAGCTCGAGCGCGTGCTGGAGCAGGTCCGCGTGCCCCGGGCCGGAGCCGGACGGCCCCGCACCCGGCCCGACCATCTCCTGGCGGACAAGGCCTACACGTCTCGGAGAAATCGCCGCTACCTGCGGCGACGCGGAATCCGGCACACCATCCCCGAACGTCTCTACCAGCGCAGACACCGGCAGAACCGAGGATCCCGAGGCGGCCGGCCCATCGGCTTCGACAGCGAACGCTACAAGAAGCGCAACACCGTCGAACGCGCCATCAACCGCCTCAAAGGCTTCCGCGCCGTCGCCACCCGCTACGAGAAACGCGCCTATATCTACCTCGGCACCGTCACACTCGCAGCCCTCGCTATCTGGCTCCGAACATGATCCGAGAAACAGTGCCTAGGGCGTGTCCGACGGGTCGTGTGACCTGGCTGATGGCGGGTCGTTTCGGTGAGTGCGGGGCGGGTTGATCTTTCTAGCAAGGAGTGGGTGCGGCTTGAGGTGCACTTGCCCAAGAACGTGGGGCGAGGCGGGCGTTGGGCGAACCATCGCCGAGTGGTCAACGGGATCCTCTTCCGGCTTCGCACGGGCGTTCCGTGGCGGGATCTGCCGGGGCGGTTCGGGAAGTGGAAGACGGTTCATGATCGTCATCGCCGGTGGTCGACCGACGGTACATGGGACCGGATCCTGCGGGCTGTCCAGGCAGATGCCGATACTGAAGGACGTGTGGACTGGTCCATGGTGAGCGTTGACTCCACTGTGTGCCGCGCCCGCCAACATGCTGCTGGTGCACGCAAGCAGCCCGCACGGCAGGCCGACAGGCGCTCCCGAGCTGCCCAGCACCGCGCTGATGAAGCCCTTGGCCGCTCACGGGGCGGGCTCAGCACGAAGATTCACCTGGCCGGTGAAGGCGGACTGCGGCCCCTGGCCCTGCTGCTCACTCCGGGGCAGTGGGGCGACGCGCCGCAGATGATCCCGGTGTTGGACCGCATCCGTGTCCCACGCCCGGCCGGCGGGCATCCCCGCACCCGTCCCGACCATCTGAGCGGCGACCTCGATGCCTATTAGGCGTACAGCTCCCGCCGCAACCGCCGCTGTCTGCGGCGTCGGCAGATCAAGCACACTGTCCCGGAGCCGGAGAATCAGCGGGCCGACCGACGACGCCGTGGAAGCGAGGGCGGTCGGCCCACCGGGTTCGACAAGTCGGTCTGCAAGCGCCGGAATGAAGTAGAGCGACTGATCAGTAAGCTGAAAACGAACCGGGCTGTGGCGACACGCTTCGATAAGCGGGCTTACGTTTTCCCCAGCACCGTGACGGTCGCTTCCCTCCGCCTCCGGCTACGTCGGTAACCTGCGGTTCAGCCGTTCATGAAACGGGACCCGGCGCGACGGGGAGGCCGCGGAGAAGCGTACGTCCGCGAGAGTGGGCAGCGGTGGTTCAGCGGCACAGGGCCGATGCCACGGTCTTCTGGAGGTGTTCCACGGCTTCGTTGGTCGTGATCTCCAGGGTCATCGTGACGCTCGCGGCGCGGCCGTCGTCGGTGGCCGCGGTCCAAGTCCCGTAGCCGGGGATGGTGCCGCTGTGGGCCCAGGCGACGCGCTTGCGGCCTTGGTCGTCGTTGCACGGCAGCGGCATCGTGATGATTCCCAGCCCGGCGTTGTGGTCCGGGTCGTTCTCCCTCATCCGCACGGTGGTGCGCATCGCGTCGAGCTGGGGCTTGTCGAGGAGACGGCCGCCCAGCAGCGCGGAAAAGAAGGCGTTCAGGTCGGAGTTGGTGGAGACCATCGCGCCTGCCGCCCAGGACGCGGAGGGGTCGATCTCGGTGACATCGCGTACAGCGCCGGGCTGGTCCTGGCGGTAGCCCTGGGGGTGGCGCTCCCGGATGGTCGTCTCACCGGGGGCGGGGAAATACGTATGGCGCAGCCCGACGCGCTGGATGACGCGCCTGGTGACCTCCTCGGCGAAGGGCCGTCCGGTGACCTTCTCCACGATCAGCCCGGCCAGCAGGTAGTTCGTGCTGCTGTATCTCCACTTCCCCTTCGCTCCCGGTGTGAAGGCGGCTTCGTGCCGGAGGGCGATGTCCAGGGCGGTGCGGGGTGAGACGTAGCGGCGTTCCAGGATGTCGCTGGTGACGTCCTCTTCGTAGTCGGGAAGTCCGCTGGTGTGCTGAAGGAGCTGACGCACCGTGATCTGGTGTCCGTCGATCCCCTTCCCGCGCACGAGCCCCGGCAGGTGCTTTTCCACCTTGTCGTCCAGGCCGATCTTGCCTTCGCCGACCAGTTGCAGCACGACCACCGCAGTGAACGTCTTGCTCACGCTACCGATCCGCACCTGGCCGTCCCGGGGCACCTTCGCGTGCGTGTCACGGTCCCCTTCCCCCTCGGTATAGGAGCGGACGCGCCCGGCACCATCCCGCACGCTCGCCAGCGCGCCTGGCGCGCCGTCGGAGTGCACCAGTGTCTCCAGTCCCTGTCGCACAGGGTCTGGACCGGCGGCGGTTGCGGGTACCGCCACCCCGGCGGTGACGGCGGTGGCCAAGGCAAGGGCGGTGAGCGCGAGGCGTTTGCGCACGGAGGTTCCTCCAGAACATCATCGACGGACCTTGGAAACAAGATCAACTCTGCTGTGCGCGGCCACCGTTGCCTATCAGTAATCCCCCTGACCGAACCCCTGGTTCACCCCTGAGAGACCGCCCGCCCGCAACCGGCACCACATGAGGACCCCATATCGATTCACGACTCACCGGACACGCCCTGGGCGCCTTCGCGGGAGGTGGCGTCAGCAGATACGGGGCAGCTGCTCGCCGAGTGGCATGTCCATAATGCGCTGGGCGCCCACGACCGTGCGCATGACGACACGGCCGGGGTGCCCGTCGGCCGGCAGGACTTCCCCGATGCGGACCGCGCCACTGCCTTCCGGCAGGGAGCGCAGTTCCGCCAGGGCCGCATCGGCGGCATCCGGTGCGACGAAGACGACCATGCAGCCTTCGTTGGCCACGTGCAGGGGGTCGAGCCCGAGGATGTCGCAGGCGGCCGCGACCGGCTCCGGCACCGGGACGGCGCGCTCGTCGATGCCCACGGCCACGGCTGAGTCGCGTGCGACCTCGTTGAGTGCGGCGGCCAGCCCACCCCGGGTGGGATCACGCAGGACGTGCAGCCGGTCGCCGAGCGGGGCGAGGGCCGCCACCAGGCGGTGGAGGGGGCGGGTGTCGGAGGTGATGTCGGCTTCGAAGCCCAGGCCTTCGCGCGTGCTGAGCACGGCCGTTCCGTGCAGGCCGATGGGGCCCGACAGCAGCACGGCGTCGCCCGGGCGGGCATTCGCGGCGGAGACGGCAAGACCGGGGAGGAGCTTGCCGACGCCGGTCGTGGTGATGAACACCTTGTCGGCCGCGCCCCGGCCCACCACCTTGGTGTCTCCGGTGACCACCGGCACGCCCGCCTCCTGGGCCGCCTTGCCCAGCGAACGCAGTACGGCCTCCAACTGACCCAGTTCGAGTCCTTCCTCCACGATCAGGGCGACGGAAAGGGCGACGGGCTCGGCGCCGCGCATCGCCAGGTCGTTGACGGTGCCGTGGACGGCCAGGGAGCCGATGTCGCCGCCGGGGAAGAACAGCGGACTGACGACGAAACCGTCCGTGCTCATCACCAGCCCCCCGGAACCGGGAAGGAGCGAGGCGTCCTCCAGCGGGCCTTCCTGCCCGCCGAAGGCGGGGAGAACCGTGTGCTCCAGGAGTTCCGCGGTGAGCCGCCCGCCGGCTCCGTGACCGAGGAGCACCCGCTCGGTTTCCGCGCGGGGTACGGGGCATTCGGTGATCACGAGGACGTTCCCTCCTTGACAGACGTGGCGACCCGTCCGGCGGCGTGGAAAGCGGCGCAGGTGCCCTCCGTCGACACCATGGGCGCGCCGAGCGGGTGGCGGGGCGTGCAGCGGGTTCCGTAGGCGGTGCAGTCGGTAGGCAGCCGCGCGCCGGTGAGGATGCCGCCGGCGATGCACTCGGGGTCCTCCGCGGAGTGCAGGCCGTCGACGTCGTACCGCCGCGCGGCGTCGAACGAAGCGAGCTCCGGGCGGAGTTCCAGGCCGCTGCGGGGGAGGTCACCAATGCCGCGCCAGGCACGGTCGGTGACCTGGAAGACGCGGGCGACGGCGGACTGCGCCTCGCCATTGCCCTGGCGGCGCACGGCCCGTACGTACTGGTTCTCGATCTCGGCCCTGCCGTCCTCGAGCTGCCGGGTGGCCATAAGGATGCCTTCGAGCAGGTCGAGCGGTTCGAAGCCGGTGACCACGACCGGCACCCGGTAGCGGGCGACGATGGGTTCGTACTCCGTCCAGCCCATGACCGCACACACGTGCCCGGCGGCCAGGAACGCCTGGACCTCACATTCGGGTGACTCCAGCAGCGCCGTCATGGCGGGCGGGACCAGGACATGGCTGACCAGCATGCTGAAGTTCCGCAGCCCCAGGCGGGAAGCGTGCAGTACGGCCATGGCGTTGGCGGGGGCCGTGGTCTCGAAGCCGACAGCGAGGAAGACGACGTCCCGGTCCGGGTGCTCCTCGGCGAGCTTGACCGCGTCCATGGGGGTGTAGACGACGCGGACGTCCGCTCCGCGGGCCCTCAAGGCGAGCAGGTCGGTGTGGGAGCCGGGGACGCGGAGCATATCGCCGAAGCTGGCGAGGGTCACCCCTGGGCGGGCGGCGATGGCCATAGCGCGGTCGAGGGTCTCCAGCGGCGTGACGCAGACCGGGCAACCGGGGCCGTGGATCATGCGCATTCCGGCGGGCAGGAGTTCGTCGATGCCCTGGCGGACGAGGGTGTGGGTCTGGCCGCCGCAGACCTCCATGATCTGCCACGGGTGGGTGGCGGTGCGGTGGAGCTCGTCCAGCAGCCGGCGTGCGAGCTCCGGGTCGCGGTATTCGTCGAGATATTTCACGCGGCTTTCCTCACGCTCGTACGACGGTCAGGTCGAGGAAGTGGGCCGAGCAGGAGATGCACGGATCGTGATTGCGAATGGCCCGTTCACACAGCCGGGTCAGCTCAGCATCGGTGGGCTCGCCGTGCCGCAGCCGGTCCTGGACGATCCGCCTCAGGTCTTCCTCGATGGCGCCCTGGTTCTGGGAGGTGGGCGGGATGAGACATGCGTCGGTGACGAGCCCTTCGTCGTCGAGGGTGTAGCGGTGGTAGAGGGTGCCGCGCGGTGCCTCGGTGGCGCCGTGGCCCGTCCCGGCCCGTGGGGGGACATCCACGGCGGGGTACGGCGGGAGTTCGTACGCGTCGATCAGGCGCAGCGCTTCCTCCACGGCATAAAGAACTTCGACGGCGCGGACCACGACGCTGCGGAAGGGGTTGCGGCAGATCTGCCCGGAGGCCGGGTCGGCCAGGCCGGCCGACCGGGCCGCTTCCCGGACAGCGGGTGGGAGCTGGTGGCCGCTGATGGCGTACCGGGCCAGGGCGCCGGTGAGGTGGCGTCTGCCGTCCAGCCGGGCCTGGAGCGCGGTGGAGTAGGGGACCTGCTCCTCGACCACGTGGGTGGTGAAGTCCGCAAGGGGGAACGTCCTCGTGCGGTGCCCGTCGCCGTGGGGTAGCACGGTGGGGGTACCTGTCTCGATGGCGTACGTGCCCGGTTCGGTGAGGGCGAGCAGGTCGGCGTCGCAGTCGGCTTCGGGGAAGTCGAAGCCGGCCACCCAGGCGACGGTCGCGAGCGCGTCGTCGCGCGCCTGCCGCAGCCGCTCGGCCAAGGGGCGGAATTCGGTACGCGCGGGGGTGCGGTGGAAGCCGCCGACGCGGACGTTGATGGGATGGATGGAGCGGCCGCCGAGGAATTCCATGATGCTGTTTCCGGCCTGCTTGAGCCGTAGTCCCCGTTCGACGTCGGCACGATGGGTGCGGGAGAGTTCGATCGCGTTGTCGCAGCCGAGGAAGTCGGGTGCGTGGAGCAGATAGATGTGCAGGGTGTGGCTTTCGATCCACTCGCCGCAGTACAGCAGCCGCCGCAGTGCGGCCAGTTGCCCGTCGACGGTGATGCCGCAGACGTCCTCGATCGCGTGGCAGGAGCTCGTCTGGTAGGCGACGGGGCAGATGCCGCACACGCGCGAGGTGATGTCCGGTGGTTCGGTGTGCCGGCGGCCACGTAGGAATGCTTCGAAGAACCGTGGCGGCTCGTAGATGCTGAGCTGGGCCTGGGTGACGGTGCCGTCGCTGATCCGCAGCCGCAGTGCTCCTTCTCCCTCGACGCGGGCGAGGGCGCCGACGTGCAGCACGCGCGAGCCGCGGTGTGTCATGAGGCCGCCCCCTCTTCGCCGAGTTCCCCCGGTGGTTCGATCGCGGCGAAGTCGTGAGCGTTGAAGGTGTGCAGGAAGCGGAGGATGTCCTCGTCGCTCATGCCGTCACTGCGCAGCAGCGGGATCATCGCGGGCATATTCGTCGATGCCGATGGTCCGAAGCAGCCGTAGCAGCCCCGCCCGTAGGCCGGGCACAGTGCCCCGCATCCCGCGTGCGTCACCGGCCCCAGGCACGGGATGCCGTGTGCGACGGGGAGGCAGGTGGTGCCGCGTCGCTTGCAGGCGAAGCAGACGCTGTGGTTGGGGATGTCGGGTCGGCGGTCGGCGAGGAAGGCGGTGATGACCTCGATGAGCTGGCCGCGGTCGATGGGGCAGCCGCGCAGTTCGAAGTCGACAGGGACGTGGGCCGAGATGGGGGTGGAGGTGGCGAGGGTCTCGATGTACTCGGGTTTCGCGTAGACGGTCGCGCGGAATTCGGCGACGTCGGCGAAGTTGCGCAGGGCCTGGACACCGCCCGCTGTGGCGCAGGCGCCGATGGTCACCAGGTGGCGGGACTCGGAGCGGATGCGCCGGATGCGTTCGAGGTGTTCGGGGGTGGAGACCGACCCTTCGACGAGGGAGAGGTCGTACGGGCCCGGCTGGATGTCGCTCGACGCCTCGACGAAATGGGCGATGTCGATCTCGGCGGCGAGCGGCAACAGCTCGTCCTCGCAGTCCAGCAAGGTCAGCTGGCAGCCGTCGCAGGAGGCGAACTTGAACACGCCGAGCCGAGGACGGGAGCGCACGGGCGCGGCCATCTCACAGCTCCCGCACGGCGAGCAGGGGCTCGGCACGGTCGTATCCGACGACGGGCCCGTCCCGGCACAGGAGCAGCGGACCGAGCTGGCAGTGGCCGCAGTGGCCGGTGGCGCAGTGCATGTTGCGTTCGAGGGAGACGCGGATGTGCTGTGCCGGTACGCCGCGGTGCAGCAGCTCGCGGCCGGTGGCGCGGATCATGACCTCGGGCCCGCAGACGAAGGCCGTGGTCTCGTGCGGGGTGAACGCCGCCTGGTCCAGCAGGGTGGTCACCACCCCGACGCGGCCGGTCCACTCCGGACCCGCGCGGTCCACCGTCACTTCGCAGTACGGCCGCCCCCAGCCGTCCGGTTCCGATCGGTACAGCAGGTCCTCGGGCGTGCGGGCGCCGATGAGGATGTTCAGTCGGCCGTGGTCGCGGGGCGTGGACAATGCCGCCTGGACGAGGGGCCGCAGTGGGGCCAGGCCGATGCCGCCCGCCACCACGAGAAGGTCACGTCCTGTGGCGGCCGGCAGGTCCCAGCCGGTGCCGAGGGGGCCCCGCACACCCACCTGCGTCCCAGGGCGGACGGCGCACAGGGCGCGCGACACGGCGCCTACGCCGCGGATGGTGTGGGTCAGGGTGCCGTCCTGCAAACCGGCGACGGACACCGGGATCTCGCCGACCCCGAAGGCGTAGAGCATGGCGAACTGGCCCGGGGCGAAGGCAGGCAGGGCTTCGCCTACGGGCCGCAACGTAAGCGTGCGGGTGTCGGTGGTCTCCGGCCGGTTGCTCACCACCCGGTAGGGGAGGGGGACGGCGGTCATCCGGGCGACCCGCTCCCGTAGGGGCCGTAGAGGTCGAGCAGGCGTGTGCGCGCGGCCCGCAGGCGGCGGCCGATGACCTCCACCACGTAGGTGAGCAGCGCGTGGTCGAGTTCGGGGTCGCGCTCGCACAGGGCGAGCACCTCGCCGGCGTCGAACTCCCAGGCGTGGACGGGGCTCGTCGCCTCTGCCCCCAGATGCCACTGATGCGGTGGGCACAGCCAGGACCACCCCAGCAAGCGCCCGGCGCCCAGCGTCTCGACGACCGCGCTACGGCGACCGGGCACGTGGACGTCGAGGTTGACGCCGCCGTCGCGAATCACCCAGAAGTGGTCGGCTCTGCCACCCTCCTCGAAGATCCGCGCCCCGGCGGGGAACGACACCTCGCGCCCCAGCTCCATCAGCCGTTCGTGTGGGCCCTCCGGCAGAGCGGCGAGCAACCCTGTCGGTTTCACGGCGCCTCGCCCTTCGTTTCAGCCTGCCGTTCGAGGGATTCCTGGTGCAGGGCGTGCGCTTCCTCGGTGATGTCGATGGCAACCGGGCACCACACGATGCAACGGCCGCAGCCCACGCAGCCGGAGCTGTCGAACTGGTCCCACCAGGTGCCCAGTTTGTGGGTGAGCCACTGGCGGTAGCGGCTGCGCCCGGTGCTCCGGACGGAACCGCCGGGCAGATGGGTGAAGTCCAGGTCGTAACAGGACTCCCAGCGACGCCAGCGTTCGGCGTGATCACCGGTCAGGTCGGTGACGTCCTCAGTGGTGGTGCAGAAGCACGTCGGGCAGGCCATGGTGCAGTTGCCGCAGGTCAGGCAGCGGGCGGCGACATCGTTCCAGCGCTCGGCGTCCAGTGTGCCCGCGAGTAGCGCGCGCAGGTCGACGTCCGGCATGGTGCGGCCCATCCGCCCGGCGGCGGCCTCGACGTCCTCGCGGGCCCGGGTGCGCGTGATGTCGTCGGCGGGCCGGTGCGGAAGGCTCTCCAGGATCTCCGCGCCTTCCTCGGTGCCGGCGCGGGCCAGGAAGCGGTGTCCGGTGTCGTCCAGCACCTCGGTGAGCGCCAGGTCGTAGCCGGGCTGCGCGGCGGGGCCGGTGCCCATGGAGACGCAGAAGCAGGTGGCGCCCGGTTCAACGCACTCGACCACGATCAGGAACGCTCCGGTACGGCGTTCCTCGTAGGCATCGTCCCGGTGCCGGCCACCGATCATGACGCGGTCCTGGATCTGGATGGCCCTCAGATCGCAGGGCCGTACGCCCAGGAAGGCGAACGAGGTGGGCTCCGGGCGTTCGGCACGGACCGTCATCCCACCGTCGGGAGCCCGGTCGGCGGTCCACTGCCGCGCCCGCTCGGGGTGCAGGAAGTTCTTCCACGACTGGGGGCCGGCGCTATGGGCGAAGGCCATGGCATCGGCCCGCCGCTTCATCCGGTAGTAGCCGGCCTCCAGCTCCACTCCCCAGCCGTAGGGCAGCTCGTCGGCGGACTCGAGTTCGGCCAGCACGATGGCGCCGTCCCGCACGGTCGGTCCGATCACTGTCCTGCCCCGGGCGCGCAGCTCCCGCACGAGGGCCTCGATGCCTTCCAGGTCCAGCACGCAGGCCGTGTTGTCGGCGTCCGGCGGCGCCGTCGCGGAGGGCATGGCGTCTCCTGCTCGCTCGGTGGCAGTGTTCCCCTCAGCCTGACCACATCCGGGACGGCCCGCACGCCGAGCGCGCCGGCAGGGGGCGGGCCATCCGGGCGCGGGTCTCAGCGCAGGCGCCGCAGGTACGGGTCGTACGCCTTGTGGGGTTCCAGCCGCACGCGGGCGTCCAGCGCCATGACGCCCGCGTGCGGGCAGGGCACTACCGGATTGAGGTCGGCCTCGGCGAGCTGGGGCAGGTCACAGGCCATCCGGGACAGGCACAACAGCAGACGTTCGAGGGCACCGAGGTCGACGGGGATGCCGCCGTGGCGGCCCGACAGGAGAACGGAGCAGCGCGGCGAGGTGATGAGGTCGTCGAGATCGTAGGTGGTGAGCGGGGCGAGGCGGGCGGCGTGGTCGGCCAGGACGTCGGTGGCCGTACCGCCCTGGCCGAAGAGCACGAGCGGACCGAAGACCGGGTCCTGGACTACGCCCGCCACCAACTCCAGGACGTGCGGGGCCTGCGGCTGCACCACCACGCCGGACAGCCGGTCGCCGAGGCGGTCCACGAAGTCGCGGTAGGCGGCTCGTACCTGCCCTTCGCCCTGGAGGTCGAGGCGGACGGCGCCTTCGTCGGTCTTGTGCGCCAGCCCCGGCCAGTGGGCTTTGAGTACGACCCGGCCGTCCGGGCCGGCGAGGCGCGTGGCCGCTGCTGCGGCGGTCTCCTCGTCGCACACCCATTCCCAGACGACCTGCGGAATGCCGTAGCGGGTGAGGAGCCGTGCGCATTGGACCGGGTCGAGCCAGCCGCCCTCGGGACGTTCGGCGAGCCACTCCGCCACATCCGCTCGGGCACCTTCGGTATCGACGCCGGACGGCTCCGGTGGCAGGCTCTGCGGCCTGCTTCGCCGCCGGGCGTAAGCCGCCGCGTACGACAGGGCACGGGCGGCGTCCTGCGGGTCGGCGTACGCGGGTACGGCTCCGCCGCGCTCGACCGGAAGTAGTTCCACGCGCGCGGACCGGTCCACCAGGACGAGAGCCGTCGTGCACGGTACCCGTGAGGGGGCATGGGTGAACGCCCGCACCAGGTCGTCGCCGGTGGCCGCGGCGAGGGCCGTCGGGACCAGGACGCCCAGCACGGCATCGACATCCCGGTGCGCGGCCAGCAGATCCACGCAGGCACGCAACCGGTCCTCCGGGACGGCGGCGGTCGCGTCGACCGGATTGCCGACCGCCGCGCCGGCCGGCAGGGCGGCCGCGACCTCCGCCGCCAGGGCGGGCTCCAGCGGGCGGACGCTCAGCCCGGCTTCGCTGCACGCGTCGGCGGCCAGCACGCCCACCCCGCCGGCGTTGGTGACCACCACCACGCGATCGCCGGCGGGCAGCGGCTGTGCGTGCAGGAGTGCCATCGTGTCCAAGAGTTCCCCGATGCTCCGGGTGGCGATGACACCGGCCTGGTGGAACAGTGCCTGCCGGGTCATTGTCGGCGTGGCGGCGGCAGCCGTGTGCGAGGCCGCCGCCCTGCGCCCGGCCTCCGAGCGCCCCGCGTCCACTGTGAGCACTGGCATGCGCCTACTCACCCGCCGGGCGGTACGGGAGAACGCACGGGGGTTGCCGAACGACTCCAGGTGCAGCACCGCGAGATCGGTACGTCCGTCCTCTTCCCACCACTGCAGGAGGTCGTTGCCGCTGACGTCGTACTTGTCGCCGAGCGAGACGAACGTCGACACGCCGATTCCGAGCCGGGACAGTCCGTCCAGCAGCGCGATGCCGACGCCGCCCGACTGGGTGGCGACTCCGGCCGTGCCGGGAAGCGGGAAGCGGGCGGCGAACGTTGCGTCCAGCCGCACGTCTTTCTCCGTGTTGGCCAGACCCAGGCAGTTGGGCCCGACTACCCGCATGCCGTGCCGACGGCAGGCCGCCCGGAGCCTCGCCGCCTGGGCCGCGTCGAGCCCGGACGTCACCACCGCCAGCGCCCGCACTCCGCGCACGCCGCACTCCTCGGCGAGGGTGGGTACCGCGTGGGCGGGAACGGCCAGCACGGCCAGTTCGGGGGTCTCCGGCAGGTCGGAGACGGCGGGGTGGCAGGGCAGGCCGTCGAGGGCGGGCCCGTGCGGGTTGACGACGCGCACCGGGCCGGTGAAACCGTTGGCGCGCAGGTTGCGCAGGATCGCCCGTCCTACGGACCCGGGCCGGTGGCCGGCGCCGACGACGGCCACCGACCGGGGCCGGAGCAGTGGCCGGAGGCTGGCGACGTCGGCGGTGCGCCCGCGTGTGTCGAGGGCGGTCAGGTAGTGCTCGTCCGGTGTCAACGCCACGTGGACGTGGACCTCCGGCCCCTCGAAGCGTCGTCGTACGGGGAGCCCGAGGTCGGCGAAGACCCTGATGACTC
Organism: Streptomyces albireticuli; assembly: GCF_002192455.1. Taxonomy (NCBI): domain Bacteria; kingdom Bacillati; phylum Actinomycetota; class Actinomycetes; order Kitasatosporales; family Streptomycetaceae; genus Streptomyces; species Streptomyces albireticuli. The sequence continues at coordinate 1,188,436 of NZ_CP021744.1, read as the reverse complement.
GCATGTTCTGGCTCAGCGCGTCGGCCGTCAGCTCCTGGATGCCCTCGGCCCGCGCGAGGTCGACGAGGTGTTCCAACAGGAGCGTTCCGACCCCACGGTGGTGCCATTCGTCCGCCACAGCGAGGGCGACCTCGGCGGCTGTCGGCCTGCCCCCGGTCGGATCGGTGGGTGTCGCGTGATACTCGGCCAGCCCCACCACGTCACCGCCTGCCTCGGCCACCAGAGCCCGGTCTCCCAACCCGGCGCCCAGGCACAGCGCGTCCGCCGCCTTCTGCGCGACGAGGGGGCCGGTGGAGAAGAAACGCAGCCGCACGTTCTCGGGAGACATGCGCTCGTACAGCCGGAACACCGCCGCACGGTCCGTCGGCACGACAGGTCTGACCCGAACGGTCGTCCCGTCGGCCAGCAGCGCGTACACCGCAGGGGCCGGCGACTCCGGGGTACGGGTCATGGCACGGTCGCCTCCTCGCCTTCCAGCATGGCCCGTGTCGTGCGGGGGCGCATGGGCCGGTCAGGCGCTGTTCGTACGTCAGGGGGAGCGGGGCAGTGGCTCCCCGAGTTCGCCTTCCACGGCGTCGGCCATAGCCCGGAGCACCTCCAGGGTTCGTTCCGCCTCGGCCTCGTCGACCGTGGTGATGGCGAACCCCACGTGGATCACGACGTAGGTGCCCACAGCGGCCTCGGGTGTGTAGGCCAGGCACGCCTCGCGGCGGACCCCGCCGAAGTCGACCGTGGCCATCCGCAGCCCGGCACGGTCGTGGATCTCCACCACCCGGCCCGGAATGCCCAGACACATCGTCGTCATCCTTCCCGCAGGCGAGCTGCGGCCACTGCCGCCTGCCCGTAACTGATTCCCCCGTCGTTGACCGGCACGGCACTGCCCACCAGCACCCGCAATCCCTGTTCCTCGAGCAGGGACCTCGTCTCCGCGAGCAGACGCGCGTTCTGGAAGCAGCCGCCCGACAAGCACAGGGTCGACGGTGCTCCGGCCGCCACGGCCCGCTGGACCAGGCCGGAGGTCACCTCGGCCAGCGTGCGGTGAAAAGCCGCGGCGAGCGTGCTCGTCCGCTCGCCGGCCACGGCGCGGTCGAGCAGTGCGGTCAAGGTGGGTACGGGGTCGTACACCCACAGCCCGTCAGCCCGCGCGAGGCGCCAGGGGAGGGCTTCGGCGTATTCGTCCCCAGCCGCCGTCTCCAGGGCCACGGCTGCTTGCCCTTCGTAGGTGGCGTCGTCGCACAGGCCGAGCAGGCCGGCCGCGGCGTCGAAGAGGCGCCCAGCGCTGGACGCGCGCGGACAGTTGACACCCCGTTCGACCATGGCTCGGACCACTCGGGTCTCCTCCGGCGCGAGGCGCCGCTCGAACGCACCGACCAGCGAGGGCGGAAAACCGGGCTCGCCGAGCGCCTCCACCCCGTACAGGTACCCCATAGCCATGCGAGCGGGCCTGCGCACGGCCGCCGCCCCGCCGGGCAGCGGAGCGGTGGCGAAACGCCCTACCCGGCGGTAGCGGGTGAGGTCGGCGACCAGGATCTCTCCGCCCCACAGTGTGCCGTCGTCGCCGAGGCCCAGCCCGTCGTAGGCCACCCCGAGGAAAGGACGGTCGAGCCCGTGTTCGGCGGCGCATGCGGCGACGTGGGCGTGGTGGTGCTGCACGGCGATCCGTCGCTCGGCGGGCCGAGCTCGCGCCCACTGGGTGGACAGGTAGCCAGGGTGCAGGTCGTGGGCGACGACCTGGGGTTCGATCCCGGTCAGCCGTACCAGGTCGGCGTAGGCCGTTTTGAAAGCATCCAGCGTCCGTGCGTCCTCCAGGTCGCCGGTGTGCGGCCCGAGAACAGCACAGGTCCCTTCCGCGAGGGTGAAGGTGTGCTTCAGCTGCGCACCGGCCGCCACGACCGGCTGAGCGGCCGCGACGGGGATCACGAGCGCGGCAGGGGATAGACCACGGGCCCGGCGCAGGGTCGTGACCGTACGACCCACCGTGCGCACCACCGAGTCGTCGTAGCGGGCCCTGATGGGCCGGTTGTGGACGAGGAAGCCGTCGGCCACTCCCGCCAACGTCTCCCGGGCCGTCGGCTCGTCGACGGTGATGGGCTCGCCCGAGCGGTTGCCACTGGTCACGACCAACGGCCTGCCGAGATCCCGCAGCAGCAAGTGATGGAGCGGCGTGGTGGGCAGGAACACGCCGATGTGGTCGGTCCCCGCGTGTACGCCGGGTGGGATGCCGGAGCCCTGGCGAGCCGGCGCCAGCACCACGGGCGCGGCCGGGGACGTCAGGGCCGTCACCCCGGCGGAGGACAGCCGTGCCAGGCGCCGGGCGGCCGCGATATCGCTGGCCATGACGGCGAACGGTTTGGCCGGCCGCAGCTTGCGGGCGCGCAGCCGGTTCACGGCCTCTGCGTCGGTGGCGTCGCACACCAGCTGGAAGCCGCCCAGCCCCTTGATCGCCATGATGCCGCCGCTGTCGACGACCGATTCCGCGGCACGCAGGGCCGCCTCGCCGGTGAGGTCCTCCCATTCCAGGCGGGGGCCGCAGTCCGGGCATGCCACCGGCTCGGCGTGGAAGCGCCGGTCGGCCGGGTCCGCGTATTCGGCGGCACATGCGGCGCACAGCGGAAAGCGCCGCATGACGGTGCGCTCACGGTCGTACGGAAGGTCTTCGATGACGGTGGCCCGCGGTCCGCAGTTCGTGCAGTTGACGAAGGGGTAGCGGTAACGCCGGTCGGCGGGGCCGAACAGTTCGCGCAGGCACGCTTCGCAGGTGGCGATGTCCGGCGGGATCTCGCGGGCGGCGGGCCGGCTGCTGCCGGTCCGGGCACTGGCCCGGACGGTGAAACCCGAGCCAGGCGGCGGGGGAGGGCCGGACAGGTCCGCCACGGTCACTCGGCGGATGTCGGCCAACGGCGGCGCCTCCACGCGCAGCAGCTCGACGAGGGCCTGCACCGATGGCGGCGGCCCGGCCACGGTCAGCTCGACACGGCCGTCGGCGTTGAGGACCCACCCGTCGAGCCCCAGCCGCGTCGCCAGGCGGTGGACGAAGGGACGGAAACCCACGCCCTGGACCCTGCCGAAGACCGTGACCGCCCGAGCCACCCGGACCGGGGCTTGCGGGCCGGTCGTAGCGCCCGGGGACGCCACTCTCACAGCCGCACGCTCCGGGACGATGCCTTGCCGTGAGGTCCGGCGAGGTAGTGGGTGATCTCCTGCTCGATCCGTTCCGTGAGGGGACCGACCGCCGCGGCGACTGCGGAGGTCAGTCCCGTGCCCAGGGAACCGTCGGCTCCTTCGACCGCGTAGACGAGCAGGCGCCGGGGCATCCTGTCGAGCGCACGTGCCAGCTCGACCGCCTCACCCAGGCCGAGCCCGTGGCTGCTCGCCGTGCCCGCCTGCCACGCCGCGCATCCGTCCAGCTCCAGCCGGTGGATCCGGCCCGGATGCCCGGGGTGGGCATGGGCAGCGTCCACGACCACGGCAAGCCCGGCGTCCTCCCACAGCCCGATCAGCCGACCTGGTTCCCCGTCGCAGCACACCAGTCGGATTCCGGCCGGCAGGCCGCCATGGGCCGTACGTTCCCGCAGCCGGGCGACGACCGCGGGGCCCGCGCCGTCGTCCCGGCGGAACGCGTTGCCGACTCCGATGACCGTGATGCGGTCGGACACCGCCGCCATGGTCCGCTCCCTGTACTCGGGCCGCTTGCCTGTGGTGTCCCACCTTCGCTGAGGCGCCCTGCGCGTGCGTGGCACCGGACGTCGCCCATTCGGGGCAAGGAGCCTTGTGGCCACTGATTCCTCTGTCCGCGAGGCAACGAGGCGGTTCGGCTGAACGAGGCTGCCCTGCTCTGCCCGGGCAGAGCGCGTGCCTGTGCGAGCCTTCGTGGGCAGCGGGGCTGCTGACCGGCCCTTCCGCAGGTCGATCGGCCGTGTTGTGCTGGAGGGACGGAGCCCGATATTCCGGAGACACGGCAGGGAAGTGGTGACGACATGCACGCGAAACTCGGTGACCACTTGATCGTCGAGAGCCCGACCACGGGCGCGACCAAACGTGACGGGGAGATCATCGGCCTTCATCACTCCGACGGCACACCGCCTTATGACGTGCGCTGGTCGGACACCAACAGAGTGACCCTGGTCTACCCCGGCCCGGACGCCCACGTACACCACCCGGAGCACAACCCGAAGCCGGGACACCTCCGCTGAGGGAGGAGACGTCGGCGATGTCGGATGCCACGACGACCGACCTCTACGAGGTCACCATGGCCCTGTCGTACCTGCGCGAGGGGCTGACCCGACCGGCGACGTTCAGCCTGTTCGTACGGGAAGTCCCGGCCGATCGCGGCTTCCTCGTGGCCGCCGGCCTGGAGCCCGTCCTCGACTACCTCTCCGGCTTTTGTGTGGACGCCGACGACGTGGAGGTCTTCGCCGCCGCGCTGGGCCGGCCCTGGGAGGACGCTGAACCGCTTCTCGGTCTCGCGTTCACCGGTGACGTACGGGCCGTGCCCGAGGGGCGCGTGGTCCTGGCCGGCGAACCGCTGCTGGAGGTCACCGCGCCTCTTCCGCAGGCGCAACTGGTGGAGAGCTACGTCCTCAACCAGATCAACCACCAGACCACCATCGCCTCGAAGTGCGCCCGCTGCGTAATGGCCGCCGACGGGCATCCGGTCGTGGACTTCTCGCTGCGCCGCACGCACGGCACAGAGGCCGGGTACCAGGCCGCGCGGCTGGGCGCCATGGTCGGTTTCGCCGGGACCAGCAATGTGTCGGCCGCCTACGCGGAGGGCCTGCCCGCCGTCGGGACGATGGCCCACTCCTACATCGAGGCGTTTGGGACCGAGGAGCAGGCATTCCGTGCCTTCGCCCGCGCGCATCCGGGCCCGGTGACCTTCCTGGTGGACACCTACGACACCCAACGCGGCGTGGCGACTGCGGGACGCGTCCTGAAAGACCTGGGACTCGGGCCCGGGTGCGCGATCCGCCTGGACAGCGGCGACCTGGGCGCGCTGGCAGTGCGCTCCCGCCGGATCCTCGACGGCGCCGGGCTGAACGAGGTGCGCATCGTGGCCAGCGGCGGTCTCGACGAGTTCGCCGTGGACCGGCTCGTCCGCTCGGGGGCGCCCATCGACACGTACGCGGTCGGAACCAAGGTCGGCGTTTCTGCCGACGCGCCCTACCTGGACTCCGCCTACAAGCTGGTCGAGTACGACGGACGGCCCGTCATGAAGCTGTCCTCCGCCAAGGTGACGGCGCCGGGCCGCAAGCAGGTCTTCCGGCGGCCCGGGTACGCAGACATCATCGGCCTGCTCGACGAGCCTCCGCCGCCGGGCGGTGAACGGCTGCTGGAGACGGTCATGCGGCACGGTCGGCGCACCCAGTCCGGCAACCGGCGTTCTCGCCTGGACGACGCCCGCAGCCGGTTCGCCGACGATCTCGCGGCGTTGCCGGATGACGCGCGGAGGATCACCTCGCCCGTCGCCCCCAAGGCCGTTCTTTCTCAGCCGCTCACCGAACTCGCAGACCGCGTTCGCCACCACATCGAGACGGAGATCCTGGCCGGTACGAGGTGAAGCGCCGCGTGCTTCAGCGGTGCGGCACCACCGCGACAGGGCAAGCCGCCCGGTGCAGGGCGGCGTGACTGACCCGGCCGAGCTGTAGCCCGAACTGGCTCTGCCGCCGGGTCGCGCCGAGCACCAGCAGGTCGGCGTCGGCCGCCGGCCCGAGCAGCATCCGGTGCGCGGGGCCTTCAAGCACTGTGCGCTTGACGGAAACCTTCGGGTGCTCGGCCACGGCCTCCTCCAGCACTTCGTCCAGGACGGCGGCGGCCTGTTCCTCGTAGGCGTGGGCGGCGGAATCGAGCACGGTCAAGGGGTCCGTCGGTTGCTGGGGGCTGCGCCACGCCCGCACGGCCTGGAGCTCGCACCCTCGGGCCTCGGCTTCGCGCAGGGCGAACCGCACGGCGGTGGCGGCCTCGTCCGCCTCGCCCACGCCGACGACGATCCGGTTGCTCATGCCCTTGATGTTGCGCTCCTCGCCGCGTACGACGACGACCGGGCAGTCGGCACGTCCCGCCACCGCAAGGCTCACGGAGCCCAGCAGAAGTTCCTTGACGGCTCCTCGCCCGGACGAGCCCGTCACCACGGCGGCCGCGCCACGCGACTCCTCCACCAGCGCGTCCACCGCGTCGTTCGGCACGGTCACGGCGTGCACCTGCAAGTCCGGGGAGAGCTGCCGGGCTCGTTGCTCGGACGAGGCGACAATATGTTGAGCCGCCACCTCCTCCGCCGGTCGTTGACCAGTGAACGAAGGCACTGCCCCTTCGTAGCGCTCCCACAGCGACGCGTAGACCACCCGCAAGGGGAGCTGGAAGCGGACTGCTTCTTCCACAGCCCAGTCCAGGGCAGCAAGGCTGCCATCGGACCCGTCGACGCCCACGACCACGGGACGCTCCATCGTGCTCACCGCCTCACCGGCATCTCGGGCCAGGCGTGGCCCATGTCGTTCGCCTCCTCCACCATCTCTCGTCGCAGCTGGTGCGGCATGTCCTAGCCCACGCGCCTACGGAGTGCGGACACTCGTCTCACTGGGGAAGATGGGGCGGACGGTGCTTGCGAAAGGAAGCGGACACGGCCATGGGCACGGAACCAGGAGACGAGGCCGGTCCGCCTCAGGCACGTCCCGGCAGCGACCTCGGTCGGCGTGTGGCCCAGCGCCGGGAGGAACTGGGCCTGACCCGGGAGGAGGCCGCCACCCGCGCGAGCATGGATCCCGGATATCTCGAGTACGTCGAGTCGCAGGCCGGAGTGGTCTCGATGGAGGCGCTCACCGCGATGGCGGACGCGCTGGAGACCACGGTCTCCACCCTGCTGGGCGCGGGAACAGAGCAGCTTCTCGGAAGGGGACCTCTGGCACGCAGGCCGGCTCTGGAGGTGCTGCCGCCCGCAGAGTGCCGGGAGAAGCTGGCACACGGCGGCGTCGGGCGGGTTGTGTTCTCGGCGCCGGAGGGACCTGAGGCTGTCCCCGTCAACTTCCGGCTCGTCGGCGACGCGATCGTCTTCCGTACGGCAGCCGGGGGCGTGCTCGCCGGGGCGGTCGGCAGTGATGTCGCCTTCGAGGTCGACCGGATCGACGAGGCGCGCAGCGAAGGATGGAGCATCCTCGTCAGAGGAGTGGCTGAACCGGTCTCCGAACCGGAAGAGCGGCAACACCTGAGCGAAACCGCGGACCCGCACTCCTGGGCGGGCGGCGAGCGGCACACCTGGGTGCGCATCCCCCTCGGCCGGATCACCGGCCGCCGTATCCGCAGCGGCCTGTAGACCCGGCGGATCGGGAGGACGACCGACCGGTGACGACACGACCGCAGGACCTCCAAGGCCTGCCCCAGGCCGAAGCGGAGCGCCGCCTGGCGCGCCACGGCCCCAACATCGTCAGCTCCGGCCGCCCCACACCGGTGTGGCGCCGGGTACTCGCCCAGCTGCGCGATCCGTTGATCCTGGTGTTGCTGGGAGCCATGGCGCTCACCGTCGCCACCGGCGACCTGGTCGATACATCGATCATCGCCATCGTCATCGTGGCCAACAGCACGGTGGGCGTGGCCCAGGAGGTACGCGCCGAACGGGCCGTGGCTGCCCTGCGGGCCCTGAGTGCTCCGGTCGTACGCGTGGTGCGCGACGGCGCCGAGCGGGAGGTGAACGCCGCGGATGTAGTACCCGGTGACGTCGTCCTGCTGGGCGAAGGCGACATCGTTCCGGCCGACGGCCGCGTCATCGAGGCAGCCACGTTGCTGGTGGACGAATCCTCCCTGACCGGCGAGTCGGTGCCGGTGGCCAAGGAAACCTCGCCGGACGATCCGGTCCTGGGAGCGGTGTCAGCAGGCACGACGGTCCTGCGAGGGCGCGGACGCGTCGAGGTGACGGCGACCGGAGCCGCCAGTGCCACGGGCAGGATCGCCGCCTTGATGGCCGCGCCGCCCGGCCTCACCCCGCTCCAGCACCGGCTGGCGCGCTTCGGCCGCGCCCTGGCCCTGGCCGCCGTCGCGCTGTCCGCCGTGGTGCTTGCCGTCGGGATCACGCGTGGGCAGCCCGTGGAGCTGATGGTGGTGACCGCGATCAGCCTGGTCGTCGCGGCCGTCCCCGAGTCGTTGCCGGCCGTGGTGACGCTCGCCCTGGCTCTGGGCGCGCGTCGGATGGCCCAACGGCATGCCATTGTCCGCAGGTTGCCCGCTGTCGAGACGTTGGGGTCGATCACCGTACTGGCCACGGACAAGACCGGAACCCTCACCGAAGGCCGCATGGCCGCGCAGCGGCTGTGGACCCCCGCCGGTGGCGAGGCCACCGTCTCGGGCATCGGCTACGTACCCCAGGGCCATGTCGAGCGGGACGGACACGTACTCACCGCCGGTCAAGCCGCGGACCTTTCGGAGTTGCTCACTGCCGCAGTGCTGTGCAACGACGCTGCGCTGCAACCGCCAGGCGCCGGCAACGGGACCTGGACGGCGCTCGGGGATCCCACGGAAGCCGCACTCCTGGCCGCCGCGGCGCGACTCGGGCTGGACATGGCGGAGTTGCGCGAGCGCATGCCGCGCGTGGACGAGATCCCGTTCAGCAGCGAGCGCAAGCGCATGACCACCGTGCATCGCCGCCCCGGAGGAGACCTGCGAGTCGTCTGTAAAGGTGCCCCCGAAACCGTCCTTCGCGCAGGACTCCTGGCCGAGGGTGGTCCGGAGCCACGTGACCGAGCACTGGAGCGGGCGCGGCAATGGGCGCAGCAGGGGTACCGGGTCCTGGCCGTGGCCGCGGCCGACAGGACGGCGCCCGCACCGGACGACTGGGAGGGCGGCCTCACCCTGCTCGGGATGGTCGCGATCCTCGACCCGCCGCGGGAGGCCGCCGCCGGCACGGTCACGGCGTGCCGGGCGGCCGGCATCACTCCCGTGCTCGTCACCGGCGACCATCCGCTGACCGCCGAAGCCGTGGCCCGGCGGCTGGGCATCGCCTTCGCCCAGGACACAGCCGTCACTGGGGAGGGGATCCAGGGCGGGACCGTAGGGGATCCCACGGCAGTGCGTGTATTCGCCCGTACGACACCGGAGCAGAAGGTCGGCATCGTCGAGTCCTGGCGGCAGGCCGGGCACGTGGTGGCCATGACGGGCGACGGCGTCAACGACGGGCCGGCACTGCGCCGGGCCGACATCGGCGTGGCCATGGGCCGACGCGGGACGGAGGTCGCCCGGCAGGCCGCCGACCTCGTCCTGGCCGACGACGACATCGGCACGGTCGTGGCGGCGATCGAGGAAGGACGGCGCGTGTACGCCAACGTACGGCGCTTCCTGCTCTACGCCCTGGCGGGTGGCAGCGCGGAGATCCTGGTCATGCTCACCGGTCCAGCTCTGGGCATGGCCCTGCCACTGCTGCCGGCCCAGATCCTGTGGATCAACCTGCTCACCCACGGTCTGCCGGGCGTGGCGCTCGGCGCCGAACCCACGGCCGGCGACTCGATGCATCGGCCACCCAGACCGCCGGAGGAAAGCGTGCTGGGGCAGGGGCTGTGGGCCCGCATCCTCACGCTGGGTGTGCTCATCACGGCGGTGACCCTGGCCGTCGGATACTGGGCCCACGGTACGGGCCGGCCCTGGCAGACGCTGGTCTTCCTGACACTGGGCGCCACCCAGCTGGGCGTCGGCCTGGGGTCCCGGGCCCGGCCGGGAACCCTGACCAATCCCTTCCTCCTCCTGGCGCTGACGGCTGCCCTGGCCCTGCAGATCGCCGGAGCGTACGTGCCGGTGCTGCGCGACCTGCTCGGCACCCGGCCGCCCGAGTGGGCGGACCTGGGTGCCGTGGGCGCTGCGTTCGTACTCGGCTATGGTGCGATGCGCCTTCAGGCGTGGCTGGTGCCCGAGGGCGGCCGAGCCCGGCGGTTGAGCAGGTCCGGCGACGCCTCAGCCGCGGCGTGAGCCGCGGAACAGGTTCTGGACGAAGGCCGAGGGCGTGCCCTGGCGGGGCACCGACGGCACGTCGCGCGGCGCCGGGGGTGCTCCGGCGGTTTCCTCCGGGGCCAGGGTCGCGGCGGCGATAGCGGGCCGGTCGCGCGCGTCCGGCGGCGGTGTGACAGTGATACCGGCTCCGGTCAGGATGCTCAGGTCCAGGCTCCAGATCGTGGCCGAGCGTTGCTCCCACAGCGCGAAGGCCGCGTCGACGTGCCGCCGGGCCTGGTCCGGGCGCATCCGGGTGACCTTGACCAGGTGTGCGAAGGCCTGCGCTTCCAGGCCGCGAACCTGGGCGTAGCCGAAGTGCGTGACGGTGTGACAGTCGGTGCACAGGCAGATCAGCCGCTTGAGCGTCTGCACGCGGCGCGTCCCGTCGTACTCCCACCGCTCGTGGGCCTCGAGCCATCTCTTCGCCTGCCGGTCCTCTCCCGCCCCGCACGTCTCGCAGCACATGCCGGCCCGCCGCGTGATCATGCGGCGGAGCCGTTCCCAGTCCTGCTGGGTGACACAGGAGCGGACGTTGGTGAACCAGCAGCTGCTGGGCACCAGGTCGACGAACAAGCCGCTGCCGAGTGTCCGGTCCTCACCGGGCAGGAGATCCGGGATATCCGGCGCAGCTGCCCACGGGGCGAGAGCGGTCATCCCCTCTCGTGGCGCGTACCAGCGTTTGACGGCCGGGTCCCAGCGGGCCCCGGCCCGCTTCGCCTCGTCCTTCTGCGCGTACGGAACGTCCAGCCATATGCGCTCAACCACCCGTGTGCCCCTCCCTGTTGGCGACGTGGCAACGCTATCGGTGCGGCGGGGCCTCTCGCCGACCGTTACAGGTTGCGTCGCTATTGGAAGGCGGCGTGGATTTCTCGTTCCGAGGCCGCGTGCGAGACGAGCAGGACTTCGTCGCCCGGCTCCAGCAGCAATTCGGGGGCGGGCGCAGTGGGCTGACCGCCGCGGATGACGGTCGCGACGATCGTGCCTGTGGGCAGCGGGATGTCGCTCAGAGCTCGTCCCGCCGCCCGGGACCGGTCGGTGATGGCAGTCTCGATCACGTCGACGCCTGCTTTGCTCAGGCGGAGCAGGGCCACGGTGTCGGTGGCTCCCGTGGCTTCCTCGATCAGCGAGACCAGGGGCGAGGCGGACGGAAGAGCGATGTCGACGCCCCAGTGCCGGTCGAACAGCCACGCGTTCTCGTCGTCGTTGACGCGTGCCGCGACACGCGGGACCGAGAAGTGCCGCTTGGCCAGCAGGCCGGCGACCAGATTGGTGTCGTCCTGGCCCGTCGCGATGACGATCAGGTCGGCCGTCCGCGCCCCGGCGTGCTCCAGGACCGTCGGCTCGCAGGCATCGCCGGTAATCAGCTCGGCCGCCACCTGGCCGCGCAGTTCGGCGACTCTCTCCTCGTCACTGTCGAGGAGTGCCACCTGATGGTGTGCGGCGACCAGGACTTGGGCGATCTTCTTCCCGAGCCTCCCGGCACCGGCGACCACGACCTTCATGTTCCCAGCTCCTTGTCGAGAAAGGCACGCAGCCTCCCCAGGGACTTGGCGGCGACGGCGAAGGTCACGACGTCGTGCGGTTCGGCTGAGGTGCCGTGGGCAGGGAGGAGGGAGTGCCCGGCGCGGGTGACTTCCACGACGCGGATCTCTCCGTCCACGTCGAAGTCGGTGACCGGTCGGCCCGTCAGATAGTGGGGCAGGGAGGAACGGACCAGGACAGTCTCCCCGTTGCCGAAAGTGAACTCCGGCTCCAGGTGGCGATGCAGCAGCATCTGGTGGATCCGGTCGACCGTCCAGCCCACACTGGCGATCGTCGGGATCCCCAGCTCCCGGTAGAGGCCGGCACGCCGCGGTTCATAGACGCGGGCGAAGACCATCGGTACGCGGTAGGTCTCCTTCGCCGTACGGGCGCACACGATGTTGCTGTCGTCGCGGGAGGTGACGGCGACGAAGGCATCGGCGTGCTCGATACCGGCTGACTCCAGGGCTGCCCTGCTGTAGCCGTTGCCCGTGTGGAACCGGCCGCCGAAGTTCTCCGGAAGCAGCCGGCGGGTCCGGGCGAGCAGGTCGATGACATCGACGTCGTGGCCCTCCGCGACGAGCCGGGTGGCCAGGGCGGAACCCACTCTGCCGCAACCGACGATGATCAGCTTCATCGGGGCGCCCCCTCTCGGACGGACGATTCCCTGTACCGCAGCCACCACTTCCGCATCTCCTCGGCGACCAGCAGGAGAAGCCCGAGGCACACCAGCAGCGCCCAGTCGGCCGCGTTCAAGGGAGCGGTGTGGAAGACGGCCTGCAGCGGGGGCGCGTAGCTGATGGCGGCCATCAGGCCGATGCCCAGACTCCCGGCGGCCAGCAGTGCGGGGTTCGAGAACAGGCCGACGCGCAGGACACTCTGCCGTTCCGTGCGCACCGCCAGGGCGTTGAAGAACTGGCTGACCACGATGCCGGCCTGGGTCATGGTGATCGCCTCCCGGTAGACGGGGTTGTCCGCGGTGAAGGCGGAGTAGGGGATGCCGGCGGAGTTCACGCGCCAGAAGAACACGGCGCACACGCCGAGCGCCTGGATGGTGCCCAGGAAGAGGAAACGCCGTACGACGTCGGTGGAGAAGAGCCGTTCGCTCCGCGAGCGCGGGGGGCGGTCCATGACGTCGGGCTCCGGCGGCTCGGTGCCCAGGGCGAGCGCCGGCAGGACGTCCGAGCCCAGGTCGATGGCCAGGATCTGTACGGCGCTGATGGGCACCAGCGGGAAGCCCACGAAGGTTGCGGCGAGGATGGGCACCAGCTCCGCGATGTTGTGGCTGAAGAGGTAGACAAGGAACTTGCGGATGTTCTGGTAGACCGAGCGGCCAAGCCGTACCGCCACGGCGATGGAGGCGAACGAGTCGTCCAGCAGCACCATGACCGCCGCTTCCCGGGCCACGTCCGTACCGGAGGCGCCCATGGCGACGCCGATGTCGGCGTGCTTGAGGGCGGGCGCGTCGTTGGCCCCGTCGCCGGTCACCGCCACGACCTCGCCGCGCCGCTGGAAGGCGGTGACCACCCGCATCTTGTGCTCGGGGCTGACCCGGCACAACAGCAGCTCACCGGACGAGGCGAGCAGCCGGTCCAGATCCGCGTCTTCCATGGCGTCCAGGCGGTCGCCGGTCACCACGGTGGGGTGTGGCTCACGGACGATGCCCACGCGACGAGCCATGGCCTCGGCCGTCAGCGGGTGGTCGCCGGTCACCATGGCGATGCGGATGCCGGCGGAGCGGCAGGCGGTCACCGCGGCGCTGACCTCCGGGCGGGGCGGGTCGAGCATGCCCACGAGCCCCAGCAGCGTCAGCCCGTTCTCGGTCTCGTCCTGAGCTGGCCGGGGGCCGGAGACCGTGCGGGCCGCCACGCCGAGTACCCGCAGCCCTTGGGCGGCCAGTTCGTCGATGGCCGTGGCGACCGCGCCCCGTGTTTCACCGGTCAGGGGCCTGGATGAGCCCTGCCAGTCGATATCGGCGCACCGGCTCAGCAGCTCCTGCGGCGCCCCTTTGACGTACGCGCGGTGGTCGTCGCCGGAATCCGTGCACACCACGCTCATCATCTTGCGCACCGGGTCGAACGGGTACTCGGCCGTACGGGGTGCGGCGGCCCTGCTTGAGGCCGCGTCGAGGCCCTCCTTGGCCGCCGCCACGAGAAGGGCACCCTCGGTCGTGTCACCCAGCACCCGCCACCCTTGCCGGTCGGACGGCGGCACCAGACGCGCGTCGCAGCACAAAGCCGCTGCCCGCAGCAGGCCGTGCACCTGCCCGTTGCCGGAGACCTCGCCCTCGGGTGCGTACCCGACACCGGACACGGCGTGCGTCCCGCCACCCGCCCACACCTGCACCACGGTCATCTCCGCCTGGGTGAGCGTGCCGGTCTTGTCCGTGCAGACGACGGTGGTGGAGCCGAGCGCTTCGACAGCCAGCAGTTTCTTCACGAGCGCGTGCCGACGGGCCATGCGCCGCACCCCGACGGCGAGCGACACCGACAACGTCGCCGGAAGCCCCTCGGGCACCAGCGCCACCATCACCCCGAGCGCGAACACGAACGACGACACCAGCGACTGCCCGGTCGGCAGCCGCACGGCGAACAACACGGCACCCGTCGCCAGGGCCGCCACCGCCACCCGGCGCGCCATGACGGCCACCTGCCGCTGCAGCGGGGTGCGCTGGCGTGGAGCCGAGGCGGCAAGGTGGAAGATCCGCCCGAACTCCGTCGCCCCGCCCGTCGCACAGACGACGGCCTTGGCCGAGCCGACGACCACATCGGTGCCCATGAACACGAAGTTCCGGGCCTGCAGCACGGGCCCGGCCGCCACGGCTTCGGCCGTCCGCGCCACTGCATCGCTCTCTCCGGTCAGCGCCGCGTTGTTGACGGACAGGTCGTACGCCTCGACCAGCCGGCAGTCCGCCGGCACCGCGTCCCCCGCCTCCAACAGGACCACGTCCCCGGGGACCAGCTCACGAACGGGCACCTCTCGCCGCTCCCCGTCGCGCAGCACACGGCAGGTGTGCGGGACCATCGCCTGCAGCGACTCCGCCGTACGCTCCGCCGCATACTCCTGAAAGAAGCCGATGCCTGCATTGAGCAGCACCACGCCCAGGATGGCGACGGCCAGCTGCAGCGTGCCGACGTCTCTCGGGTCCTGGAGCCTCCAGGCGAGGAACGTGATCGCCGAGGCGACCATCAGTACGACGGCGAACAGGTCGGTGAACTGAGAGGCCAGCTGCCGCCAAGGCGCCCTACGGGCCGCACGGGGCAGCTCGTTCGCACCGAAACGTACGGTGCGCGATACCACCTCCGTTTCCGGCAGACCGCCGGCGCTGCTGTCCAGGCCGGCGACAACGGCTGACGGCGGCAGGGTCTGGACCTCGGACCGGTCCGCCGGCGGGGGAGCGCCAGGGCCGGGAGTGTCACCCGGTCGCAGAAGACCGGTGTCGACCGGCATCACGGACCGCCCAGGCGACAGCGGATGGCTCGGTGCGCAGTATCGACCACGCGATACCTCCCTTGTGACCGCCCTGGCCGGGAAAGCTCAACGGACCAGTACTCGCTCGCCGGACCGGGGCACCACCGCGGTCCACCCCAGGCTCCGGTCGATACGGTCCCGCAATGCCGCGGCTGACTCCGGCTCACCGTGCACGAGGTACGTCGCGCTCGGAGCGGGAGCACCGCGGAGCCAGCCCAGGATCTCGGCCGCGTCCGCATGAGCCGACAGCCCTGGAACGCTCACGACGTCCGCCCGTACGGGCACGTAGCCGCCGAACATCTTGAGCGTGCGCGCGCCGTCGACCAGGTCGCGGGCCCGGGTACCCTGCGCGGCGAATCCGACGATGACGACGGAGTTCCGCGAATCGGGGAGAAGACGCACCAAGTGGCGCAGGACGCGGCCGCCGGTCGCCATCCCCGACGCGGAGACGATGACGGCCGGGCCCTTCACCTCCTGGATGGCCATCGACTCCTCCACCGAGCGTGCGGCCGAGAAAGGAGCCGGGTCCAGGACGGACGCCCCGGCGTCCACTACCTCCGGCCGTATCTCGGGTGCCCGTGCGACCAGTGCCTCCTCGTAGACGCGCAGCGCGGCCAGTGCCATGGGGCTGTCCACGTACACGGGCACCGCACGAGGGAGCGCGCCGGCTCGTCGTAGCCGGGCCAGCTCGTGCAGTACGACCTCGGTGCGGTCCACGGCGAACGCGGGGATCACCACGGTCCCGCCACGCTCCAACGTCCTGTTCAGTGCTTCTCTGAACACCGCACGGCTGCTGTCGCTGTCGTGGCGCCGGTTGCCGTACGTGGACTCGAGCAGCAGTACGTCAGCTCCGGTGAAGGGCTCCGGCGGTCGCAACAGCGGGTGCACCGGTCTGCCGAGATCACCGCTGGAGGCCAGCGTGTGCCCGTCCTCCAGGGTGAGAAACGCCCATGTGGAGCCCAGGATGTGCCCTGCGTGGTGCAGGATCAGCCGGGTGTCGCGCGCGACCTCCGTCTCCGCGCCCGGCTCGACGGTCCGGAACAGCCGCATCGTGCGGTCGACGTCCATCTCGTCGTAGAGCGGTTCCGCGGGGTGGTGCTTCGAGTGGCCGTAGCGGTTGCAGTGGTCGGCTTGCTCCATCTGTAGCCGGGCACTGTCGCGCAGCACGATCTCGGCGAGCCGGGCAGTGTTCGGGCTGCAGAACACGTCCCCGTGAAAGCCCTGCCTGACCAGTCTGGGCAGGTAGCCACAGTGATCGACATGGGCGTGGGTGACGACGACGGCGTGAACGGCCGAGGCGTCGACCGGGAAGCGCCGCCAGTTCAGGCGGCGCAGCTCGGCCGGCCCCTGGAAGCGACCGCAGTCCACCAAGACCCGGACGTGATCAGTCTCGATCATGAATTTGCTGCCCGTCACGGTGCCCACGCCGCCGAGGAAGGACAGCAGCCCAGGCCGGGATCTCGCCGTCGCCTGTGAAGTGCTGGTCATCCTCACCTCCAGGATGCCAAGGACGGGCCGGTGCGGGGGCGTGTCGCCCGTCCTTCCACCGTGCCCCCGATCCACTGCGCGCGCACGGGGACCGGTGCCCGACCACAGGCTGGGACCGCCCCGTGGCAGGTCGCTGAAGGTCGCGGGCTGGAAACAGTCGGGCGGGCCGAAGAACCGGAGGGGGTCTCCGGGGGAATGGGAGCCGTGAGGGGGTCAGTGGCCGGCGCTCTCGCGTTCAAGGGCGCGGCGTAGTTGTTCGAGCTTCGGGGGCAGGAAGTGTGCGAGCCCGTACCGGTGGCGTCCGCTGTTGTAGCTGCGGATCAGGCCGCGTTGCTGCAGGGGCATGCCGTGACGGCGCCGGGTGTGCGACCCGTCGTCGCGCGTCGTCCCCGCATGATTGTAGGCGAGCGAGACCCAGAGTGCCGTGGCGCTGCCCTCGAGCGTCTCGGTCAGCTGCAAGCGGATAGGCAGCCATTGGGCGAGGGCGTCTCGGCTCAGAGACGACAAGGAGACGAGCTCACGATCCGGTTCGATGTCCGTGCCGTGCTGCGGCCGCCGGGTGACGTGGATGCTGCTGTGATCGTCCGACAGGTGGCCGATGTGCTGGGCCGCCAGTTCGCCGGCCCGTGCTCGCGTGTCGAGCGCCACGGCCAGCACGGCGATGAGCCTGGCGTGGCCCGGGGAGACGATGCGGGACACGTCTCGGCGGAGCCGTCGCCGGAGGTCTCTGAGCTGCCGGCGCTCCGGGGTGGGTCTCAGCTCGACAGGTCCTCCACTTCCTGCGGCCAAGGCTGGAAGCCCTGCCGCTTCCCGGAGGATCTGCAAACAGGCCAGCCGAGCCACGTTCGTGGCCTCTGAGGTTGGTGGCTTCTCACCGGCGACCAGACGGCTGCGCAGCGTGCCGGTCTTCGCCACCTGGACGTAGCGCCGGAGCGTCACCTCGTCGAGCAGCCTTGCGAGACTCCACGCGACATCGCCAGGCAGTATGTCCAGCTCGAGTGCGGTGGTGAGCTCCTGGCGCACCATGCCGAGCTGACGCTGCCGCGACGAGCCGTCGGACAGACCGCTGATGAGCTGCTCGAGAGCCGTGATGGACGGATGTGGCACAGGGCCATTGTGGGGGATGTAGGCAACGGCTCGGTCGCTAATAACAGGCCCCATGCGAGGTCCGACGACTAAAGGCAGAAGACAGCCAGCAGCGAGATGGGGGGAGATGCCCGCGCCGGAGGTCTTGCAAGCCTGGCAGCTTGAGCCGCCGGAGTGGTTCGTGCGGCGTTGCGCTGATTTGTGGCCGACTGACAATGCCCGTACGGTGGCAGGCGACCGAAGCGGTAGCGATGCTGGGGACCACCTGGGGACCACACGCTGTGCACGTAAGCGAGCAATCTTCGCATCGCCGAACAGACCGCACTGGCGATTTGTCCGACTTGTCGGCGGTATGGGGTCCTAGCACTTGACTGGGGGTCAAGGGGTCGTGGGTTCAAATCCCGCCGTCCCGACCAGCGATTTTCGCAGGTCAGAGGCCGTTCTCTCATGATGAGAGAACGGCCTTTCTGATGTTGCGTTGGTTTGTGGTCGCAGTGTGGTCGCACATGTTCACCGCTGCCGGGGCTGTCCGGGGGGAAATTCTGGTGCCGGTGGGCTGCCTGATGGTGATCATCTGGTTGTGCAGCTGTGGGATGTGGTCGCAACGCGGTCGCGCACCCGGGGCGGGGCGCGGGGGAGTGGGTGGCCGGTCGGCCTGGGTGAGGGTTTTGTCGATGGCGTCGACGGCTTCGAGGGCTGCCTGAGTGGTGAGATGGCTGTAAACGTTCGCGGTGCGACCACAGCAGCGTCCGCGTTTGCCTGACCTGCGGGTATCCCTTGGTGGGGTGACAGGTGCGGTCGGCAGGGATTCGTGTTCGAGTCCCATCCCGGAATCTTTCAGCAGAGCGGGGCGCGAGCCGCTTCATGAGCGACCTCTCGCTCGCCCGGGGAGAAATGTCCCGTTTGTTTGCCGGCCTAGCAGTCGAAGATGCCTGGCAGCAGCGAATGCTTCCTTGAGGAAATAAGCGGCCGCAACAGTGCTGGGGAGCGCACCAGGTCTCATACATGGCCGGCGACTTCACCTGCTACGCGGCGTCCCTGCTGCGCACAAGTAGCGACACAGCATCAACCTGCTTCGCTACCGCTTCTTCGGCAGCGAATCGCTCTGGAGACGTTGACTTCTGTCTGGCCCGACAGCTGTCCCCCAGAGCCACCTGTCGCCGTCCGGCTGAGGTGCCGGTGCTGGCTGTTCGAGGGTTCCTTCGGCGGCGACCTGCCGCTCACGGATACCGGGCCTGGCCGATGCCGATGCGACCAAGGGCGCGCCACCGGGGGATGGACGTAACCGGCTCATTGCCCCGGACACCTTAACCAGGTGTCGCCTTGCCGATACGATCTCCGGATGCATGATGGGGCAGGTCAGAGGCGGGGGACGCAATGAGCGGCAAGTCTGATCCCTTTGAGGCATCCGCAGCGGCGCTCGGCTATCTGTACCAGTTGCGCATGGCTTTGCTGGTGTGCGTGGATCATCTCCAGGCAGGTCTCGACTGGACGGTTGCTGTCGAGGCAGGGGACGACATTGAAACTGTGCGCGAGGATTCAACGGACTGGTGGCAGCTCAAGCACCGTGCGCCCGGGACACGGATGACCGATGCCAGTAGCGACCTGTGGAAGACGCTCCGGATCTGGGCTACGGCCGTCTCCGACCAGCAGATCGACCTGGAGCGGACGAACCTGTTTCTCCTGACGACTGGTATCGCGCCAGAGGGGACCGTCGGGTCTTACCTGGCGCCGAGTCGTCCGGGTGGATTGCGGAACGAAGCCGAGGCGCTGAAGCTGCTGAATGCGGCACGCGCTAACTCTGCAGCGAAGAGCTCGACCACCCTGGCTAACTTCGCAGCATGGGATGCTCTGGATACAGGTGAGCGATTGAACTTGCTCAAACGTATTCAGGTACTCGATGAGGCCGACAACATCACGAAGGCCGGTGACCAGCTGGAGGGCCGGGCTGCCCTGGTTGTCGGTCACACCCACGCACAAGCCTTCCTTCAGCGCCTGGAGGGCTGGTTTCTTCAGCGCTGCATCGCCCACTTGGCGGGCAGGGGGTCTGGCCCAGTCACCGGGGTTGAATTCGATGACATCTTCGATCAGCGTCGCAACCAGTTCCGGCCCGATAACCTTCCCATCGATGCTGACGTCGTCGACCTCACCGGCCAGGTGACCGAGCACACGGAAAAAACCTTCGTGCGACAGCTTACGCTCGCCGGGATTGGCAACGCTCGCATACGGATGGCGGTTAGGGACTATGTCCGGGCTTATGAACAGCGCTCCCGGTGGTCCAATGAGAACCTTCTACGCCCTGGTGAACTCGGCCGTTATGAGCGACGCCTGGTCGAGGAATGGGAGAGGCGCTTCTACCTGATGGTCGACGATCTGGGTGAGGACGCGGCTGAATCGGAGATGCGCGTACAGGCGAAGAAGATCTATGCCTGGGTCGAGCAGGACGCTCGATACAGAATCCGGGCCGGCTGTGATGAGGCGTTCGTTACGACAGGTTCCTACCAAATGCTGGCAGATGAACAACGTGTCGGGTGGCACCCCGACTTCGAAGCCCGGCTGATGGCGCTTCTGGAGCCGGCGGTGGGCCGATGACTGTGCCCGTCGAGCTCAGCCGCGAGGAGCGGGCCCTGTTCAACCCGGCGTTCATGGCCCTCGTCAGCTGTCGCGCCGTTCAGGGACACCAACGCGAGGCGGGCCCCTGCCCCCTGCCTATCGCGGTCACCGCTGCGGTGATGGCCCTCCAGCCGGGCATTCGGTCTCTTCTGCCAGGAACAACCAAGGCCAGCCTGCCCAAGTGGGCCGCGGAGAACCAAACCGTCCGCGTCCTGATGGCAGCCAACGCACCCAGTCTGGCAGCGATGGTCCGCCCCGGCATCCTTCTTGCTTTGCAGACGGAGCTGCTCAGCCTCAACGACACCGCGCGGTTGCACCTGCGCCTTCGCGCGATACCGGCAACGATCAACGGCACCTCAGACACCTTCGTTGCGATCCAGAAGACCGCGCACATGCTCGGCCGCTGGCTACCCACCGGCGGAAGTGCCGCCACGACCCTGACCCTGCTCGGAGTGCGCCCGTGACTTACCAGATCAAATCGCTGACTCTGTACGGGCACCGTCCCGAGCAGATGCGGGTCCTTGAGCTCCATCCGGGTCGTCTCAACATCATCACCGGAGACTCCCGCACCGGTAAGACATCGATCTGGACCATTACCGACTACTGTATGGGCAGCAGCGACTACCCTGTCCGCGCTGGCAAGGTCCGCGACTACACCAGCATCTTTGCCCTGCAACTGGTACGCGGCGATCAGCAGCTGTTCATCGCCCGTCCGGCTCCCGAGAACAGCACCAGCCCCGCTCCCCGGCTGTGTCTGCAGTTCCAGGGCGTGGGCGCACCCCCGCTATCCCGAGGCGACATCGACTTCACCTTTCCCCTGGATGCTGCTCGACGCATGCTCAGCGAGTTCTGTGGCATCGATCGAACAGTCCGCATCCCTGCGCAGCGCGGTACCACTATGGCGCCGTCCATTCGCCATGCTCTGTTCTTTTGCCTTCAGGCACAGAACGAAATCGCTAACCCTGACCACCTTTTCCACTCCCAGGGGCATGAGTGGCGGCCGCAGGCCATCCGCGACACGCTGCCCTACTTCCTGGGAGCAGTCGAACCTGAACAGGCCCTACGCCGCGCCCGGCTCAAGCAGCTGCGCGCCGAGCTCAAGAACGTCGAGAGGCAGGTCATCCAGGCTGCCCAAGCGGCTCCCGCGCCCGGACAAGCCCGCGCCCTGATATCTGAGGCCGAGAGTGTAGGCCTCTTGCCCGCCCGTTCCGACGACTCCGTCAGGCTCGACGAGGCGCTGAGTATCCTCGCCTCCGTTCTCACCCACGCCCCCGGTCAGCTCGAATACTCCGACTCCACCGACCACGCTTCCCTCCTGGACCGCGAGCGACAGGAACTGCGCTCCCGGCATCAGCAGATCAGGGCACGAATCACAGAGCTCCGCCAGACTCTGGCCGAAGAGAGCAGCTATCTGGTCCAGGCCCGCGACCAGCGTGAACGTCTCGCCTCCCTCGGCCTGCTGCGGACCGCAGCTGACGGCACCGGCCAGCACTGCCCTGTATGCGACAGCGTGGTCTCTCCGGTACAGCAGACCTTCCAGGTGATCCGTGAGGATCTGGAGCGTTTGGACTCCGACGTCGCCTTCGTCAGCGACGACGCCCCAGTCATCCAGGGCCTGATCGCCGCCGAGGAAGAGCGGCTTCAGGAACTGCGCACCGAGGTGGTCCGTAACCGTGAGCAGCGCGAAGCGCTCGACGCCGGCATTCGTGAGGCGGCCCGCTTCCGCAGCCAAGCTCTCCGCGCGGCTTCCGTCCAGGGCAGGATCAGTCTCTTCCTCGAAAATGCGGCCCGCGCTGAACACGCTCCACCCGTCGCTGATACGCGCGAAGAACTGAAACGGGAGATCACTGACCTTGAGGAGGCGCTCGGCTCAGACACGCAAGCCGATCGGCTCGCCAGTTGCCTCTCGTTGATCAATCAGAAGATCGCGGTCAAAGCTCGCGCACTGAGCCTGGAACACTCCGAACATCCTGTACGACTGGACTTGCGTCGCCTCAGCATTGTGGCTGACACTCCTCGCGGCCCGGTGCCCTTGAGCGACATGGGCAGTGGTGAGAACTGGCTGGGGTACCACATCGCGGCCTTGCTGAGTCTGCATGAGTGGTTTGCCGAGCAAGGACGTCCTTTGCCGCGACTCCTGGTACTCGACCAGCCGTCCCAGGTGTACTTTCCATCCGACTACGACGGACCCCAAGTAGATCTCGCCGGTGAGGACCGCACCTCACTGCTGCGGGTCTATCAAGCAATCAATGACACTGTGAGTCACCTTGACGGAGATTTCCAGGTGATCGTGATGGAGCACGCGGATCTGGAAGACGACATCTTCCGCACCGCGGTCGCAGAACGCTGGCGCGGTGGGCACGCGGCCCTTGTCCCGCCGACCTGGATCGACCAAGACAACTGACGCTAGAAGAGGATCCACTGCAGAGTGCGAGCAGGCTGGTCCTGCAAATCGTGCGGCTGGGCAGGCCAAATGTTGCACCGCTGAAGGATTCGCAACGCGACTGCGGGCTGCGTCCTGCTCTTCGGTACTCGTACCACAGCAGCAGTTGATGGTCGGCAACTGAACCCAGAGGGGCCAGCTGGCACTGTCAGTGCCCGGGACTAGGCTCGTGAGGCGAGCCTGACAAGGGGAGGATCCGTGCTCGACTGCTCTCTGACCGCTGATGTCCCGCTTGGCCCGTTCGACGGGACGCCGGTCACAGTCCATTCAGCCAAAGGTAAGAACGCCAAGCTGCACGCCACGCCCAGTTGCACCCAACTGCGGACGCAAAACGTGGCGAGGGCAGAAGTCCCGCTGAACTCGGTAACGATCGGTCGGTTGTGCTTGCGGTGTGCGCAGTGGGGTTCGTGGGCGCGGCCGGATAGCGGGTTGGGTATCTTCCTTAGGGCACTTGGCGGATCAGGCCTGCTGTTCCAGCTGCACTCCTACACTGCGCTGGACCCGGACGACGGCTGGGAACAGGAAGAACTGAAGGCCGCGGCCGACCTCCTTCGGACAGAGCCCAAGGCTGAGTGCGACGACGAGGAGGACGGCGCCGACGAACAGGAGGCGCGGGACGAAGCAGAGTGGCTTCGGGACCGGGTGTTCGCTCACTGGCGCGGTGCCGCGACGAGCCTGCATCAGGCCCGGTCCATCGCCATGATGTTCCCTTGGCTCGAGGATTGGGTGAAACCGAAGCTGGCGGTAAAGGAGCAGTACCTAGAGGGCTTGCGGGCGCAGGCGGCCTTGTTCGTCGACCCGGCAGGGCTTCTTTTGGCCGCCGCGGTGGCCGATATGAGTGAGCCGGAACTCCCCCTCGACGATGGGGTGTTCAGTGTGCTGGGAAAGAGTGCGGACATCGCGAAGCATGTGAAGGCGCTGTGGGGCGAGTGGCAGCGCAGGGCTTCGGACGGCTGGGGCCGTCCCGGTGATCGCTCTTACGTCGCCTACAGCTTGGTGCATCACATCCGTAGTAACCGCAAGGGTTATCACCAGGCTGTGACTGGCGCCGAGAGCCTAGTCGCATCTTGGGAGGATGCCGCCCGCACAGCTGTGTCCTCAGCGGCCCCTGTGCCTACGAGGTGTGTGATCGCGCGCCTGCCGGAAGTTGGCAACGACACGTCACAATCCCGTGAGACGGGCTTCCTGGAGAACCTGGACCGGTGGACGACGGGTGTGCTGGTCACCTACCTCGCCGATGCCGACTGGAGCCGCCGCACCTTCACACTTCAGGTCCCCGATCTCATCGCCGACCGGCTCCTTGCCCGGTCCTACCCGATCGAGTGCGAACTCCACGACGGCGGGGACGACCCGATCGCGGAGGGGGAGGCGAGCGATCGTGCGAGCTATGTCCAGCCGGGGGTCTTCGACGACACCCCGGTTTTCGGCCGACTCCCGGTCACCGCGGATCACTTCCGCGTATTGGGTACCGTCTCGCCCAACGCCGACCAGCTCTACATCGTCTTCTCGACGAGCAACGGGGCCGAGGTGCTGCCGCTGGCAGCCATCGAGAAGCGGATGGCAAGCGGCTGGCACGGGGTCGTCATCGCCGGTGCCTCGGACCTTCCCTCGAGTGTGATCGAGCCATGGGCCGGTGAGATCGGCCGGAGGCCGGAAGAGCGAGAGAGTATCTGGCCCGAGCAAGTCCACGACGTGCATGACCCACGCTTCGGGGACTGGCTGGGCCTCGCCGATGGAGCGCGGACGACTGCGTGGCTGACCTTCAGGGATCAGGACATCGAACGTAACCTCCGCTGCCTCGCCATGGCCCGGGGCGTTCATGATCTTCGGACCCTCGACAGCGGGAGCCGTCGGCGCGGAGTGCCCCACGATGTGTGGCAGGGCTTGCTCACCAGCAGGCGTCTGGACGTCGAGCCGTTCGAACCGCCCACCAGTGACCGGTGGCGAGGAGGCAGCGGAATTCCGCTGGGCGTGCTTGCCGGCGTGCAGATCTACACCACCAACGCGGATCCGCGACTCGAGGGCAAGGGGCACTCGCCGCTGTGCAGGCACTCCCGGGAGCGCGGCGTCGTTGAGGATGACGACCTGCTGACCGCCGGGGACCTGCTTGCCCGGGACGATTTCGACTGGTGCAGCAAGTGCGGCGGCTACGCGGCGCGTCGGCTCACCGACACCCAACTTTCCTACTACCGAGCGGCACACCGGCTCCACGACATCGCCCAGCGGCTCGACCGTAAGCGAGCCGGATACGGCCGGGCCGACTTGGAGACGATCATTTCCCAGCTGAGCGAACTCGCCGATTGGCGCCCGATTGGCGAAGACCACTGGTACTCCTGGGGGGCGAGGCAGTGGCGGCAGATCGTCCGCCGCCTGCGGGCCCAGGCCGAGGCCGGCCGTCATGACACCCCATGACCACCCACACGCGACCAGCTTCTGACCATGCTCGCTCCACCTTGCTGGCTGGACTGGGTAGGGTGCCCTGCCGGAACGGCTCTTTGAGCTCGGTGCGGACCGCACCCAGCTGATGCCGCCGTGCGACTCCGACGGACAATGACATCACGAGGACATCAAGGGGCGGGTGGAAGGTCGTACGAGACGATTCTTCGGCATTGACCTCTTCCTGAGGCGCCTGGCGTGAGCGGCGACGGCTACGGCGGCGCCCGCGGCTTGACCTGGGCCTGGGACCAGTTTGGGACCACGCGCTCCGCACGCCATCGAACGATGCCTCTCATGCCCCACATTGAGACACCCTCATTTGGGCGATATTATCCGCATCTGATGATGCGCCAACTTGACTGGGGGTCAAGGAGTCGTGGGTTCAAATCCCTCCGTCCCGACGGTGTGGAAAGTGGTCTCTGACCTGGGAGAAATCCCAGGTCAGGGGTCATTTTCTGTTTGCTGAAGTGCCGCAAAAATGACAGGCTGTCAGTCTCTCCAGGGTGCCCTGGGGTCAGCGTTTGCGGAGGCGACGAGCTGTTTTCCTGGCCCCGGGGCGTGCCGTGGGGGAAGACCATCGCATCACGAGGCACGCTTCAGGCCGCTGCCCCCAAGATCTTTTCGCGAGCTTCCGGCGAACCGATGGCTACGGTCAGAGGGGATGAACCTTGTCGGTCTTCTTTGGTGGAGGTATTCCCCTGCTGGTGGGAGGCGGCGTCATGCCCCTGGGAGGAATAGGCGATCACCATCGCTGTTTTGCTGCAATACATAGAAGCCCACGTTTCGAGCTCGTTCGCCCCTGCGCCCGAGGTGGAGCTGTAGGGGTCGGCGGGGTAGTGCTCAGTGCCCTCTGAGCCCGTTTTCGGCCACGCTGAGGTGATATTGATCGACGATCACTCAGGTTTCGTCGCGTCGGTCACGAGAAGGCCGCACGAGCCATTCTTGATGTATGCAATCAGGCGATGCGGTCCTTTTTGGGCCTCGCCTATGGTTTTTGAGTTCCCGGCGGGGAACTCTTCCGGCGCGGGAAAGTCTTCATCGAAGTTGATGGATTTAAGCTGATTCAGGGGAGTGAATCGCTCGACGGAGGGTTGAGGGGTGGCCTCTCTCTCGTGGTCTGACGTGCAGGCGGTGCGCTGAAGGAGAAGGTCACGAGTCTGCTGGCCGCGCGCCGGCGGCCGCGCCGGGCTCTGGTGGAGACCGCGGCCTTCACCGCGGTCAGGGACGCCACCCGCACCCGCCTCCAGGCTCTCGAGTCCCGCCTCGGCCTCTACGCGGCCATCACCCGGCTCCCCGAGCGCCAGTACGACGTCATCGTCCTGCGCTACATCCTCGGCTACCCCGCAACCCGCGTCGCGGAGATCATGGGCATCTCACCGGCCACGGTCCGCTCCCACGCGCGCGGAGCGCGACGACGCCTCGCCCACGACCTGCACCTCGAGTGGGCCGACGAAGGGAAGGAGTGGTCATGAGGTACCGGAAGGAAGACCGTGGCGAGGACGCCCTGTCCCGGGCCCGTATGCAGGCCGACCCGTTTCACGACTACGACGGCCAGGCCGCCCTGGCCCGGATCGCCGCCCGCGTGACCGCCTCCGGCACCCGCGACCGCGGCACCCACCCGCCCCACTTCGGAGGCGACCGGCACAGCACGGCCGCCCTCGCCCTGCCGGGCCGGCGCACCGCCTTGCACGAGCGGGCCGCCCAAACCCTCGACGTGCTGGCCGTCACCGTCGTCAGCGACCACGACGCGATCGCCTCGCTCGCCCTCCTCGCCGACGACCCGGCGGCCGAGCCGGCCGGCGCGAGTACGTTCGCGTGCTTGCTCCACCTCGCCGGCCACGAGGGCGGCCCCGTCTTCTGGTGGCAGTTCGCCGCGGGCGCCGGCTCCGCCACCGCCGCCCACTGCCTGTATCTGAACCACCTGCAATCCAGCGACCGCCAGGCCGCACGATGGTGGTGCGACCAGGCCGCCGCCCTCCACGTGGACGGAGGCGACTGGATCCTCGACGAGCCCCCCGCCCCCCTCCCGGGCGACGTCCCCCCCGGCCGCTACGGCACTCCGGGGATCTTCAGCGCACCCCCCTCAGCCGGTGCGCACCGCTGGGCCGTCGCCCACCATCTCGCCGCGGCCACGCGAGAACTGCCCACGGGCGACGACCTCGACCACGGAGTCGTTCCCCTTCCCCGCCCCGGCCTTGCCGCGGCGGTCACGCACGGGCGCCGTACCGAACGGTGGCTGGAAGCGCTGGAGGAAGCTTTCGCGGCCCCCGCGCTGGAATCGCCTGCTCCAGATCACCACGAGGGGCCACCACGCATCCCGCTCACACTGAGTGCCGCCCTACGCCAACTGGCCGGCATGACGGCCCGCTACGAAGGCGGCCAGGAGGGCGGCGCGGAAGCCCTGTCGACCGCCTCGGCCCGCTTCGCCACCTGACCGCCGGCAGGCAGGCGTGAGCGGGCGGACCGGGACGTGCTGGAGCGAGGCGTCCTGTACAAGGACATCGCCGGGCAGTGGTCCGGGGCGACTTCGAAGATGTGCAGTGCGTAGCAGTCGGATGTCACTTCGTCAGGAATCCGCATCCGTCGGCTGGCCGCCGGGAGCCCGGCCTGCTCGGACGGCCGGGCCGGCGGTCTTCCGGCTGCTACAGCGCTTTGTGAGCGTCATCTGTGATGGCCCAGCGGCGAAGGAGCTCGTTGACCGGGAGCCCTGATTCCTCCAGGTCCAGTCGTGTCGCTGACATCGAGGTGGGTGTGCCCATCAGTAGGCGTTCGGCAATGAGGTGGGGGAGGAGGAGGGCGACAGCGCCGGCAGGCCAGATGGCGGTGACTTGATATGTGGCGATGAGGCCGGCTTCCCACGGGGAGAGTGGATCACGCCGGTGGCCGTATGCCGCGTCCCGCTCGACGGCAGGGATCTTGATCGCGACCAGTCGGCGTGAGCCCTTGCTGTGTTCCGCGACTATTTCCCGTGCGAGCGCGATCCAGTCGGCCACCAACGCATCGAGTGCGGCGAATGCCTCGTCCCGGCCTTTCCGGCGTCTGCCGAATGCGTCGTACAGCACGGAGGAAGCCGCAAAGCCGTCGTCCTCCAGCGCGGTCCATGACCGGGCCGCCTTGTCCCGCCAGCTGGACCAGCTCCTTCGTAGGATGCGCTCCGCGTCCGCTCCCAGGCCGGCGAACGCCGGCCCTGGGGCCGGCTCCGGCTCGGACAGCTGGGGAATGACCGCTTTCTCAAGGAGAGCCGATGGCCTCAGCAAGGCTGCCAGAGCACATCGTTCACGTTCGATGGCTGTGGCAAGCGCCTCTTGAAGGGGCGCGGCCCACGGGCGCAGCCAAGGGAAGGCGGCGACGGCTTCGCCGCTCTCGAGCATGTGGCCGTGCAGGTACCGCCAGTGGTCGTGATGGCGCTCACGGATCAGCCGCGCCTGTTCGAATCGGTCCCATGCCTCTTGGTCGCACTCGTCGGTGTCGTCATCCGTCCCCTGGCACTCCTGCTGGGGGTACTCTCCGGTCGCCAGGGCCGAAGCGGCGTCCAGCTCTTCCGCCTCGTCGAAATCCGTATCCGGGGACGGCTCGCTCGCCGACTTCAGGGCTGTCACCGACGCTACGGCGCTGACGAAGGCGAGAAGCGGACTGTCGGCAGGGATCGGCCACCGGCAATTGCCGCACCATTTGTGCACGGCTTCTCCGAGAGCGACCTGCATCGACTGCGTGGCATGAGACGAGCGGAGCATGGAGCAGCTCGGGTCGCCGTGCAGCTTGCCTTTGCCGGAGGACGTGGTGTGGCACGTGAGGTGGATGCCTCCGAGAGGGCCGAGCGGGACGTCGGCGTCAAGGAGCTGCCCGAGGCGGACTGAGCGAAGAGCAGAGGTCGTCGATGGCATGTTCGCAGGCTACCGACCGCCACTGACAAGCTCGGGAGCCTCCAGACCGTTGTGCAGCGTCCCTGGGAACGAGCCGTGGTCAACTTCGGGCCCCCAGCGCAGGATGCCGGACTCGCGATGGACAGTACCCGTTCACGGCAGTGACCGTGGGTCGCGCAGCAGGGGGGAACATGATGCTGGAAGAGCTGGTTCTGGCCGGGGGAACCACCGTGGTCGGGGCCATGGCCACGGATTCCTGGGCAGTTGCACGCGGTGGGATCGCGCGGTTGTTCGGCCGCCGGGGAGAGGATCAGCAGTCGGCCGTCGAGGCCTGGCTGGACAACAACGCGGCTCTGGTCGCACGGGCCGGCGACGCCGAGCGGGTGCGCCGGAGCCTGCTGCCCGTGTGGTTGCTGGAGCTGGAGTCGCTGCTGGAGGCGCACCCGGACGCCGCCGGTGAACCGCGGGAACTGATCAACGAGCTCCGGGACCGCTTGCCCGATGACCAGCGCGCAGGGGTGCAGAACAGCGTCGCCAAGGACCGCGGTCAGGTCTTCGCGGTTCAAGGGGGCGACATCATCGCGCACCAGACTCCTCCGGGGCGGAGAGGTCGCGGAGACGCGCAGTGAGCCGCACGGGCCCGGGGGCCCGGCAGGTCGTCAGCGTCGAGAACGGGTTCGGGTACGGCGTCATCGGTGCCGACCCGCACGTCTTCCCCGACCGGGGCCCGGTCTACCCGCTCGCCGAGTACGGTCCGGCCTCCGCTTCCTCAGTCGGGGAGGCCGCGTGGCTCACCGCCCAGCCCAGCCGCTTGCTCAATGCCAGGCTCCAGGTCGTGGACTTCACCGGCCGCGACCGGGAGCGGTCCGGACTGGCCGCGTGGCGGGACAGCGGCGGTCCGGGCCCGACCGCCACCTGGCTGCACGGTCCCGGCGGGCAGGGCAAGACCCGGCCGGCGGCCCGGTTCGCCGCCGACAGTGCCGCGGAGGGCTGGAAGGCCATGACGGCCACCCTATGGTTCCCGAGCGATCCTGCCGCGCCCGGGAAGCCAGGACCTGTGACTCGACGGCGCCGTCGGACTGCTGCTGGTCGTCGATTACGCCGACCGCCGGCCGCTCTCCCACCCGGCCTGGTTGTTCAGCAACCGGCTGCTCCACCGGCAGTTGCCGAACCGGGTCCTGCTGCCGGCCCGGTCGGCTGCCCCATGGCCCGCCGCGCGGTCCGCCTTGGAGGAGGCGGCGGCCGGGACAAGCGACCTGGCGTCGCTTCCGCTCGACGACCAAGGCGGTGAGCTCGGGGAACGGCGCGCCATGTTCACCGTCGCCCGGGACTGCTTCGCCGCCCGGTACGGACTCACCGACCCGTCCGTCATCGAGCCGCCCGACCATCTGGACCGACCGGACTTCGGGCTCGTCCTGGCGCTGCGCATGGGCGCGCTGTGACGGTCGACGCCCACACCCGGGGTGGCCGGCTCCCGAGGGACATGGCGGGCCTGTCCGCGTACCTGCTCGATCGCGAACGCCGGCACCGGACCCGGCTCTACGAGAACCGTATGGAGGGCCCGGACTACGCGACACCGCCCGGCGACATGGGGCAAGTGGTCTTCACCGCAGCCCTCACCGGAGCCACCGCGTACGCGGACGGCACCGCACTGCTGAGCGGTGCGGCGGGGTATGTCCTCGGCATCCCGGCCGACAGCCTGACCGGCATTCTGGACGAGGCCCAGCGCTACCTGGCCTGGCTGGGGGCTCAGGGCGAGCTGGGCACCGTACACCCTTGGGCGGCCGTGGTGGCCGCGGACCTCGCCGAGCGCATCCGCCGGCGTGCGCTCGGGCCCGGCCGTGGCGCCGGGTGGTTGCTGTGGATGTGCGGGCGGATGGCCACGCCACAGCTCGCCGCCCGCCTCGTGCCGCGCATGTGGCGTGCGGCGCGGGACCGGGGCGTCGGTGCCCCCGACTGGACGGGCGCCATCCCGCCGCGCGACAGCGCGCTCTCCCCGGAACGCTACCGGGCACTGCTGAACCAGCGGACCACCGGCGCCGCCTTCACCCCGCACTCCGGTTCCGTGCGGGTCGACGCCCCGCACGGTGCGGTGATCTGCTTGTGGGACGGTGCGAGTACGGTCCGGTACGCGGCGGACGGCACCCGGGCCGTCCTGGACCACCCGCCCGCGACCCCTGACGACCCCTCAGCGGGCCGCCGAGGAGCGGCGGTCTTCACCCGCGGCGACCGGCTCGCCGCCGGCTGGCTCGCGGCGTACACCGGAGCCGGTGCCGCGGGGGAGGCCTGAGGAACCGTGGTGGAGCCGCCGGCACCATCTGCGGCCCGGCCCACGAGTGGGCCGGGCCGCAATCGCCGCGGTGAAGCGTGCGCCTCACCGC
Organism: Streptomyces albireticuli; assembly: GCF_002192455.1. Lineage (NCBI taxonomy): Bacteria > Bacillati > Actinomycetota > Actinomycetes > Kitasatosporales > Streptomycetaceae > Streptomyces > Streptomyces albireticuli. The sequence goes on along the minus strand of NZ_CP021744.1, from coordinate 1,157,174 downwards.
ACCACCTCTTGGTCTGGACCGGATTCCTGTCGGATATCGGGACGGCGGTCGCCTAGAGGTGTCCGCGGTGGCGGGGCCGCGGAAGTCCGAGGGGAGGGGTTACTCGGTCAGGGTCGTGTCGGCGATGAAGTCGATCGCTTCCTCGGGCGGGGAGTACGGGGGCATGAAGGCCGCGGCGCGTACGTCCCGGTAGGCGCGGGCGAGCGGGTGGCGGGCCTGGTAGCTGGAGCCGCCGGTGAGGCGCATGGCGTGGTCGATGACCGTGGTGGCGGCGCGTTCGACGACCAGGCTGACGCTCTGGCACTCCTTCATCATGGCGCGGCTCATGTCGTCGGTGAGCACCTGCGGCTTGTTGAGGAGGAGGTAGGCGTCGAAGTCCTGGAGGGCCGTGCTGAGGGTGCCGCGGGCGGCCGTCAGGGCGATCTCCATCTCGGCGATCGCCGACTTCGTGCCGGCGGACGAGACCGTGCGGGGGCGGCCGTTCGCCGTGGGCTTGGTGAGGGTGCGGAGGGCGTGGTCGCGGGCGGCCTCGGCCAGGCCCAGGTAGACGCCGTTGAGGCCCATGCCGCTCACCGCGCGTCCCTCCAGCATGCTCGGGTCGCGCTTGCCCCAGGGGCCGCGGACCAGGAGGGACTCGTCGGGGACCACGCATTCGCTGAAGACCACGCTGCCGGAGCCCGATCCGCGCAGGCCGAGTCCCTGCCAGTCGTCCTCGACGTGGACGCCCGGGGTGTCGGCGGGGATCATCGCGCTGGCGAGGTGGTGGCCTTCGCCGCGTTCCGCCTTCAGGCGGCAGTAGAAGTGCGTGGCGGCGGGGGAGAGCGAGGCGAGGATCTTGCGGCCGTTGACGACCCAGCCGTTGTAGGAGGCGGTCGCGGTGGTGGCGAGGTTCCAGTAGTCGGCGCCGCGTTCGGCGACGGCGGAGCACAGCAGCATCCGCCGCTCGCCGATGGCCTCCAGCCACTCGCGCCGCGGCAGGTAGCCGGGCTCGTTGTCGGCGCCGAAGCGCACGACGCGGGCGAAGTACCAGGCGAGCGCGATGTGCATGTAGTAGGCGACGGCGACGGAGGCGTCGGCCCGGGCGATGCGCGCCGTGATGACCGTCAGGTCGTGCAGGCGCTCGACGCCGAAGCCGCCCAGCTCCGCGGGGACGGTGGCCGCGAACACCCCCGCCTCGGCGAGGGACTCGACGCTCTCCCGGGCGAAGCGGCCCTCCTGGTCGGTGGCCTGGGCCTGCTCGGCCAGGAAATCGTGGAGTTTGGCGATCGCCGACACCGCCTGCTCACCACTTGTGGTGGCCGGCCGCAACTCGGAGTTCAGTGACAGGGAAATCGGCATGGGCATGTCCTCGATGAGAGGGGGTGAGCGGGGAGCGGATAAAACAGATGAAGTCGTTGGTGTGGCCACCGATCGATCGGTCCGACTTTAATTCGGCCCCAGTCGGGGCGCGTTGTGCCGCGAGGTGATCTCTTGCCTCGGTCCAGCCCCCCGGTTACTGTGGATTCACTGGCAGGGCTTGGTGTCAGGCTTTCACTCGAAGGTCGGGCGCCGATTAAGCCATGAATTCCGACCCTCGGCAGCGATATTGCGACAATATTCCGGACGAAGGATCGCTTCATCATGGGGAATCATATTCTTCAGTTCGCGGGCTGGTACACCGAAGATGAGCCGGGCCGCCCCGCCATGCATGAACAACATGAAATCGGGGAAGGGGAGGCGGCCTGCATCAGGTACGACCGCGAAACCGATTCCTTAGCCGTCCTTCCTGCCGATTGCCCCCGGCCCGCCGCCGCCATCGTCACCGGACACGCGGGCCACTGGTGCCTCACCAACCTGCATGCCGAGGACACCTACTTCATAGAAAACATGGAACACGGCGGCGAGTTCGTCAAGGTCGCCGCTCGCCGCCGGGACTTCCCCGTGCCCTTCGAACTCGCCCGGCTGGTGCTGCCCGTGGCACGGCGGATCGGCATCGTCAATGTGTTCGGCCCGGAGCCCCGCTATCTCACCGTGGCCTCGGCGTCGGGTGCCACCACCAACTGGCCCCGACTCGACGAACATTCGGCCTACTTCCGCGTGCTCGTGGCACTGTGCGAACCGCAGCTCCGCGGATATCCCCCGGGCGCCGTCCCCACCATCGCCGACGTCATCGCCCGTCTCCAGGAGACCGCCTGTGCGCCCGCCATGAGCCGTGCGGCGGTCAACCACCACATCAACTACCTGGCCACGGAGAAGCTTCAGGTCACCGAATGGGCCGGAGTCGCCGACGGCAAACGCTCCTACTGGAAGCGCGAGGCGATCGTGGCGATGGCCCTGCGCTCCGGGCTCGTAGGTGAGCAGCATCTGAGACTGCTCCCGGCGCGGTGCGGGAGCGCCGCCCGGCGCGCCGGAGCCGGCTCCCGGCCGGCGGGCCAGGACACGCGGCGGGCGGGCGCCCGCCACCTCAGTGGTCCTCAAGAGCCTTTCCCGTCGTACGGACCAGTTCCGCCACGCCGGCCCGGTCGATGACCAGCGGCGGAATCGCCATCACCGAACATCCCTGCCTGCGCAGCAGCGTTCCCCGCTCCCGCGCCCGCGCGACCAGTCCGGCGGCGAACTCGGGGCGGTGGCACTCCACCGTGGCCACCAGCCCCAGCCCCCGGACATCGGCGACCTCGGGGTGCTCCGCGAGCGGCAGCAGCCCGGCGAGCAGCTCCTCGCCGCGCGCCGCGGCCGCGGGGACCAGCTTCTGCTCCTCCAGGACGTCGAGGACGGCCAGCGCCACCGCGCAGGCGACCGCGTGCCCGCCGGTCGTGTGCCCGTAGCGCAGCCCGCCGATCAGCGGGTCGGCGGCGAAGGAGCGGTAGACGGCCTCGGTGGTGCTGAGCGCGGCGAAGGGCACGTAACCGCCGCTCAGGCCCTTGCTCATGGTGACCAGGTCGGGCGTGATCCCCTCGTGGTCGAAGCCGAACATGCGGCCCGTCCGGCCGAATCCGCAGAAGACCTCGTCCACGACCAGCAGGGAGCCGGTCCGGTCGCACAGCTCCCGCAGCGCCCGCAGGAACCCGGAGGGTAGCACCACGCCACCGCCGACATTGAGGAACGCCTCCACGAACACCGCCGCGGGGGGCGTGCCGTCGAGCACGGCCCGCTCGAATGCCTCCACGAGCGGGGGCAGTGACTCCGGTGCGCGTAGCTCCCGGGCGGGCACCGGGAGTTCCACCCGCGTCACCGGGAAGGGATCCACGGTATGGGTCACGTTGGTGGGCAGGCCGGAAAGGTGCTGGGCGACGAGCGTCGTGCCGTGGTAGCCGGCGGCGAAGGTGACGATCCGGTCCCGGGGCCGGCCGAGGTTGCGCCAGTAGCCGTGCGCGATCCGGACGGCGGCCTCGGTGGCCTCGGAACCGCTGTTGACGAACAGGGTCCTCCCGAGACCCTCCGGCAGCAGCCCGGAGATCCGCTCGGCGACCCGGCCGACCGGCAGGTGCGTGCCCACGCTCAGGTCGAAGTGCGGGAGCAGGGACAACTGCCGCTCGGCGGCGGCGATCAGGGCCGGATGGGCGTACCCGCAGCTGGAGTTCATCGCCGAGGCCATCGCGTCGAGGTACTCCCGGCCGGCCGCGTCCCGGACGCGGTAGCCCTCGCCGGATACCAGGATCGGGCCGTCCCCGGCGGTCTCCTTCACCGGGGACCACGGGTGCCATACGTATCGGTGGTCGCGCTGGCGGGCCGATGCCTCATCGACCGCCTCGCCGACGTTGGTGTGCAGCATGTCGACGATCATGTCCGCGTCGAGGGCGGCGCACACCCGTACAAATGTGAGGGTGTTGCGCACTCCGCTTTCGGTGATCATGGCGGAGGTGCCGGGTCCGGAACCCGGTGCCGAACCCCGGCAACAGCGGGAACGGCCGGAACCCCCGCAACAGCCGGACGGACCGGTCGGAACCGTCGGACCAAGAGGGCCAGGAGGAGCTGAACCCGTGGTGTCCCTGCGCGTCATAGATCCGGCGAAACCCCTGTCGCGCCCACCGGACCGCGTCCTGGTCGCGGGCGGCAGCGGTGCGGGCAAGACGACCGTCGCCGGGAAGCTCGCGGCGCTCTACGGGCTGCCGCGGATCGAGCTGGACGGACTGTACTACGGGCCGGACTGGTCGGTACGGCCGGAGTTCGCCGACCACGTCGCACAGGCGGCCGAGGCCGCGCGCTGGGTGACCGAGTGGCACTACCCCGAGGTCAACGGCCTGCTCGCACGCCGCGCGGAGCTGCTCGTATGGCTCGACTACTCGACGGCCGTCACGATGACGAGCCTGCTGCTGCGGACGCTGCTGCGCTCCCTGCACCGCGAGGTGCTGTGGAGCGGGAACCAGGAGGCGCCGCTGCGCTCGGTGTTCGGCGACCCCGAGAACATCCTGCGCTACGGCTGGTCCACCCGGCACGAGACGCGGCACGAACTGCGGGCGCTGGCCCGCGCCGACGCGGCCCCCGGGGCGCCGCTCGACATGCTGCGGTTCACCCGGCCCGCCGACCTGTCGGACTGGCTGATCCGGCTTGCCCAAGGGAGGAGTACCAGTGCATCGCGAGCCCGGTGACGAGGCGGACCTCGACGCGGTCCTCGGCGGCGCCGCCGTCTTCGACGACATCGTGGTCGGCGCGGGATCGGCGGGCGCCGTGCTCGCCGCCCGGCTCTCGGCGGACCCCGCACGGCGGGTCCTGCTGATCGAGGCCGGGCCCGACTACCCGGACCGGTCCCGGCTGCCGGAAGACCTGCGCAACGGGCGCACCCCCTCGATGGTGGAGCACGACTGGTCGCTCGTCGGTGTACGCGACGACGGCGCGGAGCTTCCGCTTCCACGCGGGAAGGTCGTCGGCGGCTGCTCGGCGATCAACACCTGCCTCGCCCTGCGCCCGGCCCCGGGCGACTTCGGCCTGTGGGCGGCGACGGGGGTACCCGGCTGGTCGTGGACGGACGTGCTGCCGTACTTCAACCGCCTCGAAGCGGACGCGGACTTCGGCGGACCGCACCACGGCACGGACGGCCCGCTGCCGGTGCGGCGGCCGTCCCCGGCCGAGTGGACGCCCCTGTCGGCGGCGTTGGTGGAGACGGCGACGAGGGCGGGCCACCCGTTCACGGCCGACCACAACGCGCCGGACGCGACCGGGGTGGGGCCGCTGCCGCTGAACCTGGCGGACGGTGGCCTGCGGATCTCCACGGCGGCCGCCTATCTGGACCCGGCGCGTACGCGACCGAACCTGACGGTCCTCGCGGGGACCCTGGCGGACCGGGTGCTGTTCGAGGGGAGCAGGGCCAGCGGCGTCGCGGTCCGCACGGGCGGGCGCGCCGCCGAGGTGCGCGGCGCCCGGGTCACGCTGTGCGCCGGCGCGTACGGGACCCCCGTGATCCTGCACCGCTCCGGGGTCGGGCCGGCCGCGCTGCTGGGGTCGCTCGGCGTGGACGTGGTCGCGGACCTGCCCGGCGTCGGCGCGGATCTCGCCGACCATTCCCAGGTCGCGATCGGCGTCGTCCCCCGGCCGGGCCTGTGCGACCCGCGCGACCCGTGCGCCCAGGTCGTCCTGCGGTACACGGCGCCCGGCTCGGACACGGCCGACGACATGCAGCTGTACGTGCTCAACCATGTGGAACTCGACGTCTACGCACCGCACCTGGCGGACCAGGTGCCCGGCGGCCGGGCCTTCATGGTGACCTCGAACCTGATGGCCCCGGCCGGCCGGGGCACGGTCGCGGCGGTGTCGCGCGACCCGGCCGTACCGCCGCGGATCGCCATCGACTACGGCCGGGACGCGGAGGACCTGCGGCGGCAGCGGGAGGGCGTCCGGCTCTGCTGGGAGCTGCTGCACCAGCCCGCGTTCACGTCGCTGACCAAGGAGATCATCGACATGGACGGGGAGACGATGCGGTCGGAGGCGGCGCTGAGCGCCTTCGTCCGGCGAGCCGCGCGGACGGCGCACCATCCGATGGGGACGGCGCGGATGGGAGCAGAGGGCGACGCGGGGGCCGTGGTGGACGAGTGGTGCCGGGTGCGCGGGGTGGAGGGGCTCCGGGTGGCCGACGCGTCCGTGATCCCCGTGCCGTTGCGCGTGAACACGAATCTCGTCTCGATCATGATCGGGGAGCGGGTCGCCTCCTGGGGGGCCTCCCGCGGGGACTGAACCCCGGCCCGCCCGCGAGGTGGCTCCGCCGCACGCCCTCGAACGCCGGACCGGCTGAATTCTGGAGGCACGGATGGCCGAAACGCTCGTACTCAAACACCGACCCGAGGACTTCCGGGTACGCGAGAATCTCGTCGTCGCGCTGACCGACGAGAAGGTGGCCGATCAGCGTTACGTCCTGCTGCACAAGTGCGGATACACCACCATGGAGGCGATCCGGCTGCTCGCGGACCGGCTCGGGGTCTCCAGCCGGGACGTCGGCTACGCCGGGCTCAAGGACGAGGACGGGGTGACGGAGCAACTGTTGTCCGTACCGCTGACGGCCCTGCGCGGTGACGGGCTGCCGGTCTTCCCGGAACCGGCCGGTTCCGGGCGGCTGTTGCGGCTGAGCCATTACGGCTACGGACGCGAGCCCCTCGCCGTCGGCAAACTGAACGGCAACGGCTTCCGGATCGTGCTCCGCGATCTCGACGGCCGCACGGCCGAAAGGCTCGTCACCCGGGGCCGGACGAATCTGCTGTTCGTCAATTACTACGACACCCAGCGCTTCGGCGTGCCCGGCGGCCCCAAGCGCACCCATCTCGTCGGTGCCGCGGTGCTGGCCGGGGAATGGGCGCGGGCCCGCGCGGTACTGGCCGGGCTCGGCGCTCCGGAAAGCGGGCCGGCCGCCCGCTGGACCGGCCCGGACGAGGAATTCTTCCGCAAGCTCGATCCCCGGACGGTGGCCTTCTACCTGGCCGCGCACTCCTCGTTCGCCTGGAACGCGCGAATAGCCGAACTGATCCGTTCCGAGGACGCCGAGGACGTCTCCGTGGACGGTCTGCCGTACCGGTTCCCGGCCACGGGCTCCGGTGTCGCCGCCCTGCTCGCGGACCGGCACGAACTGCCGTACACCCGTTATTCGTACGAGGACGGGCCCGTCGAGCACCCGGTCATGCGGCCGACGGTGGTGCAGACCCTGGTGACCGTCGGCGAGCACGGCGCGGACGACGCGTTCCCCGGCCGCCAGGCCGTCGAAGTGAGTTTCCAGCTGCCCGCCGGCTGCTACGCCACCACTGCGCTGCGGCAGCTGATCGCCCAGCGCTAGGAAAGGTCGCACATGGCGTTGCTGTTGCTCAATCGCAGGCCCATTCTCGCCGAGGTGCCGGACTGGCTCTCCGGTGAATCGCTGGTCGTCGTGACCACGAAATCGGCCGCTTCCGCCTCGGCTCACGAGCGGTTCCGCCGGGTCGAGGTCGTGGACGACTACGAATCGGGTGAGGTGGACCGCGTCGTCGACGCGATGTGCGCCGAACATGACGTCGACCGGCTGCTCACCACGGCGGAGATCGACGTGGTCCGGGCGGCCCGGGCCCGGGAACGGCACGGGATCCCCGGGCAGTCGACCGCCGCCGCCCTGGCCTACCGCGACAAATACCGGATGAAGCTGCTCGCCTCGCGGCAGGGCATTCCCGTGGCGCCGATGGCCCTGGTCCGCGACAAGGACGAGATCGCGGCCTTCGCCGAGCGGAACGGCCTGCCCGTCGTGGTGAAGCCGGCCGACGGCGCCGGTTCGGTCGGGGTGACCCTGCTGGCCGACCGGCGGGCCGTGGCGGAATTCCCCGCCCCGGCCGGCCGCGTTCTGCTGGTGGAACGATTTGTCGACGGAATCGTCTGCCATGTGGACGGGCTGATGGCCGGCGGCGGGCTGCTGCACGCCCTTCCGTCGCGCTATCTGGAATCCAACCTGGACACCGCGACACGCGCCGTGCCCAGCATCAGCGGCATGCTCCCGCCGGACGACGGGCTCGCGAAGCGGCTGATCGTCGCGGCGGAGGCCACGGTGGCCGCGCTGCCGCCGGTGGCCGAGGTGACCGCGTTCCACGCGGAGTTCTTCCTGACGCCGCTGGACGAACTCGTGCTGTGCGAGATCGCGTGCAGACCCGGCGGATGCGGAATCGCCGAGGCGTTCGAGCTCACGACGGGCATCAACCTCTTCGCCGCGCACCTCCGGGGCCAGGCGGGGCTGATCACCTCCGTCACCGCCGACAGCGGGCGGCCGCGCCACGGCTGGGGCTGGTTCCCGCCGCGCGCCGGGACGCTGGAGCGGATGCCGGACTCCTGCCCGCTCCCGGGAACGGTCCGCTACACGCCGCTCGGCGGGCCCGGCACCCGCTACGAGGGCCCCGGCTCCAGCACCGACCGCATCGCCGAGCTGATCTTCCGGATGGACGACGGCCGCGAGGTGGAGGACGTGCTGCGCGAGGTCGACGACTGGTGGGCCGGGGAGATCCGATGGCAGTCCCGGTGACCGGACCGGCGGTGCGGACCGGCGGGTTCATGACGGCGATGGTCGTCGACGCGCTGGGCAGCGGCGTCTGGATCACGTTCTCCCTGCTGTACTTCACCTATGGGCAGGGCATGGCCCTGACCACCGCCGGGGCCGCGCTCAGCACGGGCTCGCTGGCCGCGCTGGCGGCCGGCGGGCTGGCCGTGGGGGTGCTCACCGACCGGATGGGCCCGTTCCCGGCGGCGACGCTCAGCTGCGCGATCCGGACGGTGGCCTTCCCTTGTTATCTGGTCGCCGACGGCCCGGCCGCCGTCGCCGTGATCGCCTTCGCGGTGAGCTTCGGCGACCGCCTCTACTGGGCCGCGCACGGCGGGCTGGTCGACAGCGTCACCTCGGCGGACCGGGAGCAGCGCGGACTGTTCGCCCTGCTGAACAGCCTGCGCAACGTCGGCCTCGGGGTGGGCGCGCTGGCCGTGGCGCTGGGCGCCTCCCTGGAGGAGCACGGCGGTGGCCTGCTCTGGAACTCCATCCCGTTGGCCAACGCCGCCAGTTTCGCCGTCGCCGGTGTCCTCTTCCGGTACGCCGGGCGCGGCGTCCCCGCCGTGCGCGGCAGGACCGGGAGCGGGCCCCCGGCCTCGTACCGCCGTGTCTTCGCCGACCGCCGGTTCCTGGCCTTCACCGGCGCGACCCTCGCCATCACGCTGTCCAGCGTCGCCTTCGACTCGATCCTGCCGGTCTATCTGCGCTCGCTGGACATGCCGCTGTGGATGCCGCCGGTGGCCTACGTGCTCTCGTGCGTGGCCATCCCCGCCTTCCAGCCGCTGGCGTTGCGGCTGGGACGGGAGCGGCCGGCGATGCGCCTGATGGCACTGGCGGCCGTGCTGATCGCGGGGGCGCTCGCCGGGCTGGTCGTCCTCGGCCGGCTGAGCGCGGCGGGCGCCACGGCCGCGGTGGCCGTCCTCGTCCTGCTCTTCAGCCTCGGCGAGGCGGTCTTCGGCGCGGTGGCCATGACCATCGTGCTGTCCTTCGCGTCGGCGGCTGACTCCGGCCGGTACAGCGCCTTCTACCAGCTCGCGTGGGGGCTGTCGGGGGCGCTCGGGCCCGGCCTGCACACGCTGCTGTTCTCGGTGTCCGGCGGCACACCGTGGCTCGTCATGGCGTGCGCCCTGCTCGTGGCCGCCGCCGTCTACACCGCGCTCGCCAGGGCGCCGCACACCGGAAAGGCCCCGGGCGCGCGCAGCGGCACCCCCGTCGGCCGGAAAGGACAACGATGAGGCAGTCGGCGAACGGCCCGCGGGCCGGGGACGCGGGAACGGCGACAGGCGCGGGAACCGGAACGGAGGAGCGGATCACCGGGACCGTCACCCGCGTGCTGCGGAACTTCTGGTCCGGGCGCGGCGCCGTGCTGCTGCTCGACGACTTCGACCACCGGGCCACCTCGCTGGTGGACGAGCTGCGGGCGTGCGGCGCCCGGGTCGGAGCCGTGATCGCCCGCACCGGGCCGGCCGCCGGCGCTCCCGAGGTCGATCGGAGCCTGCACTGCTCCGATGCCGGACTCGACTTCACCCGGCCCGAGTTCGAGGCCTGGCTGCGGGACCCCTCGGAGGACGTACGGGCCTGGCTCGACGGGCTCGACCCGGCGCGGGAGTGGGTGGTGCTCGGCACGCCGCGCACGGGCGTCGACCGCTTCTGCGGGCGACCGGTGCACGGCTGGCGGCGGCCGGAGTGGGCGGCGGTCGAGGACAAGACCACCATCGACGCGCTATGGGCGGCCGCCGGGGTGGCCGCGCCGCCGCACGTCGTCGTCACCGTGGACGAGCTGCTGCGCGGGCCGGCCGGGCTCGACGGGGTGGCCGGGCCGGCCGGGGTCGTGGTCGCGGCCGACTCGACCCGCGGCCACGTCGGGGACTCGCTGGGCCTGCGCTGGGTCCCCGGCCTGGCCGGATTCCCGGACGCCGTGCGGGAGTTCGCCGGCCGGGCACACCGGGTACGGATCGCCCGCTTCGCCGACGGCGTGCCGTGCAGCGTGCTCTGCATGGCGCTGCCGGACGGCGTGGCCGTGTTCTCGCCCATCGAGATCGTCACCCTCGGCGATCCGGAGACCGGCAGGCTGCTCTTCTGCGGCTCGTCCACCCACTGGCGACCGGGCGACGCGGCCGAGCGCGACATCCGCGGCGCGGCGCGGCGGGCGGGCGCGGAACTCGTCCGGACCACCGGCTACCGGGGGATCTTCAGCGTCGACGGCCTGCTCACGCCGGACGGATTCACCGCCACCGAACTCAACCCCCGGCACGCCTCCGGCCTCGGCCTGCGGGCCGCGCTCCCGGACTTCCCGGTCTACCTGTACAACCGCGCGGTCCAGGAGGGCCTGCCCGGGCTCGAAGGGATCACTGCCGCCGCCCTGGAAGGGCTCGTACGCCGGCTGGTCGCCGCCGCGCCCTCCACCTCGCTGGCGGTGGGCACGACGCCCGTCGAGGCCGTGCCGCCGGCACCGGACCACCGGGCGGGACCCGCCTGCGCGGACCTGGCGGCCCGGCTGGGCGAGCCGGGGCTGCGCGCCTTCCCGCTGGCGGAGGCCCCCGCCCGTCCCGGGAGACCCGCGCCGTCAACAGGCCTGTCCCGAAGCACGCGATGAAGAAGAAAGGTGCACGATCATGAACCAGCCTGCCGTCCGGGTCAATTCCTGGAACGAATGGGACCCGCTGCGCGAGATCGTCGTCGGCGTCGCCGACAACGCCTGCTTCGAGCCGAGCGAGCCCGGCTACCGCCCCGCACTGCGCGACACGGACGCGCCCTTCCCCACCGGCCCCAAGCCGGCCGAGATGATCGACCGCGCCAACGAACAGCTGGACGGGCTGGCGGCGGTGCTGGAAGCGCAGGGCGTCACCGTCCGCCGGCCCGACGCGACCGACCTGAGCGGTGCCCTCCGGACGCCCACGTTCGAGGTGGACAACCAGTACTGCGTGGTCTGCCCCCGGGACGTGATGATCACGCTCGGCAACGAGATCGTCGAGGCGCCCATGTCACGCCGGGCCCGGTACTTCGAGTACCAGGCGTACCGCACGCTCGTCTACGAGTACTGGAACGCGGACCCCGGCATGGTGTGGACCGTGGCCCCCAAGCCGTCGATGGCCGACTCCATGTACCGGCAGGACTTCTGGGACTGGCCGCTGGCCGAGCGGCACGCCCGGATGCACGAGTCGGAGTTCTGCGTCACACAGGACGAGGTGGTCTTCGACGCCGCCGACATGAGCCGCTTCGGCCGTGACATCGTCGTCCAGGAGTCGATGACCACCAACCGGGCCGGCATCCGCTGGCTCAAGCGCCATCTGGAGCCGCGCGGCTTCCGGGTGCACCCGGTGCACTTCCCGCTGGACTTCTTCCCGTCGCACATCGACTGCACGTTCGTGCCGCTGCGCCCCGGGCTGGTCCTGACCAACCCGGAGCGGCCGCTGCGCGAGGGCGAGGAGCAGATGTTCCTGCGCAACGACTGGGAGCTGGTGGACGTGCCGCAGCCGACCTCGACCAACGAGGAGATGCCGCGCTACTGCCAGTCGTCCAAGTGGCTGTCGATGAACGTCCTCAGCATCTCCCCCACGAAGGTCGTCTGCGAAGAGCGGGAGAAGCCGCTCCAGGACCTGCTCGACAAGCTCGGCTTCGAGGTCGTCCCGGTGCCGTTCCGGGACGTCTTCGAGTACGGCGGGTCGCTGCACTGCGCCACCTGGGACGTCAACCGGGAGGGGACGGCCGAGGACTACTTCCCGGACCTCGACTACACGCCGGTCGTCTGACCGCCGCCCGGCCGGGGGCGTACGAGCACTCGTACGCCCCCTCGGCCGCTCCGCGGGTCAGTCCCCGCTACGGGCGCGCCACGCGTCGAACTCCCCGACCGTGCCGACCCCGTCGTCCAGGACCGCCCGGTAGACGTCGTAGCTGGGCACCTTGGAGCCGTTCTCCGGCCGTCCGGCGAGCACTTCCTTGATCCGCAGGATCGTTTCCCGGTGCGCGTCGGTCAGCCGGGGCGGCAGCGCGTGGAGGTGGGCGAGGTCGGGCTGGCGGTCGGGCTCGTCCACGAACCAGATGTCGAGGGTCCACTCCTCGCCGGTGCCGGAGCGGTACTCGACGCCCAGGTAGAGGCCGTCCGGGTACAGGGGGTCGGTGTTCCACTGCCCGGTGTCGTCCCGGAAGCGGACCTGCCGCACCCGGTCGTGCACCGCCAGTTCGGCGCCGATCCCGGCGACGGCCTTCTCGGTGGCCTCGTCGAGCTCCGGGCAGACCACGGTGATGTCGAGGTCCCGGCGCACCATCAGACCGAGCGCCGCGCTGCCGACGCGGACGGCTTGGCCGCGGTCCGCCAGCAGCGCCGTCAGCCCGAGGTCGGCGGCGACCTCGTCGGCCTCCGCCTGGAGTGATCCCTGCCGTTTCAAGATGTCTTCGGTAGTCACCGGTTCAGTATGTTCACCGGTCCCGGCCCGTGTCATGGCGCCTCGGGCGGCCGCTGGTCAGGAGCGTGTTTCCGCGGCGCAGGTCAGGTCCTGGGCCGGGAGCCTGCCCGTGGTCAGGTAGGTCGCGGCGCTCCTGTCCGCGCAGGAGTTGGTGCCCTGGACGCCGTGCCCCTCCCCGCCCTCGACGGTGACCAGGCGGGAGCCGCGCAGGGCCCGGTGCATGCCCCGGGCGGCGGCCAGGGGCGTCTGCGGGTCCCACTCGTTCTGGAGCATCAGCGCCCTGACCCCGTTGTTCACCGTGGTCGGGAGCTCGCCGCCCGGCTTCCAGAAGGCGCACGGCTTGATGTTGGACGCGAGGTCGCCGTACAGCGGGTACCGGGCCTTGTCGCGGATCGCGTCGCGCCGGTACCGCTCGGGGTCGCGCGGCCAGGAACGGGCGGTGTCGGCGCACATGACCGACCAGAGGCCGGCGATCTCGTTCTCGGAGGGAAGGCCGGCGGCGGAGGGGGAGGGTGCGGGGGTCCGCTCGGGCGCGCCGGACGGGGCCGGCGTCCTGTCCTCGGCGGCCTTCTTCAGGTCGGCGACCCAGATGGCGGCCTTCTCCGCGCGGAAGAACATGTGGCGCATGGCGCGGATGTCGTCACCGGTGAGGGACTGCCCCTGGTGGTCGACGGGCTCGCGGTCGGCCCGGGCGACGAGGTCCCAGAAGGTCTTACGGACCTCCGCGGGGGTGTCGCCCAGCTCGTACGTCGCACGGCGCTCGGCCGTCCACCGGCTCCACCTCGTGAAAGCGAGCTCGGTCCCTTCCGCCATCTGCTGGAAGAGGCCCCGCCCGTACCCCGCGGGGTCGGCCGAGCTGTCCAGTACGAACCGGTCGGTCCGCCCGGGGAACATCCGCATATAGACGGCGCCGAGATAAGTGCCGTACGAGAAGCCCCAGTAGGAGAGTTTCCGCTCGCCCAGCACGGCACGGACGACGTCCATGTCGCGGGCGGTGTTGCGGGTGGTGAGGTGCGGCAGCGTGTCACCGTTCCTTTCCTGGCACTTGCCGGCGACCGTGCGTGCCCACTTCACGTCCTTCGCGAATGTCCCGGCGTGGTAGGGGCGGTCAGGAGTGAATTCGCCGGGTGTCAGACCGCAGCTGACGGGAGTGCTCCGCCCGATGCCCCTCGGGTCGAATCCGATGAGGTCGTACTGTTTCCGCACTTCCCCGGGGAGGCCCGCTGCCAGCTCGACAGGCATGTTCAGGCCCGGCCCGCCGGGGCCGCCCGGGTTGAACAGCAGAACGCCGCGACGTTCCTTCGCGCTGGTCGCCTTCAACCGGGATATCGCGATGTCGATCCTCTTGCCATGGGGGTCGCTGTAATCCAGCGGGACTTCGAGAGTCGCGCACTGGAAGTCCGCGGAGCTACCCGCGTCGCAGCGCTCCCACGTCGGATCCTGCTGTGTGTACTGCCGCAGGGAGTTCGCGGCTGCCGAGGCCCCGGACGGGGCGAAGGCCGTCGCGGGAATCGGCGCAGAAAGGGAAGCCGCCGCGATGCCGACGGTCACAAGAGGCGCTATTCGTGTGTTTCGCACGGGTGCTCGTCCTTACTGGAGGGAGGGGCGGCCGTGGCCCGCCGTCCTCCCGTGCCGACCGGTCCGGACGCATCCTGGCCCGCCGGGCTTCGGGCGCGCATCGCCGGAAGGCGGGAAAAAGCGCTCCCCCGATCGAGGGAGGTCTCCAGTGCACTATCCGGGCATACTGGCCGATCATGATCAGGGGAATTCGGTCGCTGTCACGCGGCTCCACGTATTCGGGTGCGTTGTTCGCTTTCTGCGGTGTGCTGGTGAGCTTTCTGCCGTTGCCGCTCGCGATGCTGCCCGCGGTGGTGTGGCGGTCCGCTCCCTATGGAGTGCGGATCGCGCTGACCCTGTTCGTGTGGGCGGCCTTGATCGGCGCGGTCGGGCTGGCCCGCACCACGCGGCGGGTGCTGATCGCGGGTGCGCGTCGGCTGCTCGGAGTGCCGTTGCCGGATCCCGTGGCCGTACGCCGGCCCGTGGGCACCCCGGGGGCGACCGAGCCGGGTTCCGCCGTGCCGTCCCCCGCCGCCGGCCGTTGGCGGACTCCTCTGTGGCTGCTGTCGCACGTGGCGCTGGGGTGGGCGGCGACGCTGGTGAGCGGGCTGCTGCTGCTCGCGGGCCTGGCCCTCCCGTTCGGCGCCGAGGGGGCGCTGAGCCTGTTCGGCCGGTCGGTGCGGGTGGCGGGCGGCTGGCAGGGCTGGGTGGCGGCGCTCTGCTGCGTGCTGTCGGCGGCGGCCGGGTGCGCCGTGGTGACGGGCGCCCTGCGGTGGCTGGCGCCGAGGCTGCTGGGACCGTCGGCGGCGGAGCGGCTCGCGCTCGCGGCCGAACGGGAACTGGCGCTGGCCGAACGCAACCGGCTGGCCCACGAACTGCACGACTCGATCGGGCACACGCTGACGGCGACCACGATCCAGGCCGCGGTGGCGGGCGAGGTGCTCGGCGCCGACCCGGTGGCGGCGCGCGCCGCGCTGCGCAGCATCGAGGAGTCGTCCCGGGCCGCGCTGGAGGACCTGGACTACGTGCTGGGCGCGCTGCGCGAGCAGAAGGCGGGGACGGCGCCCACCCGCACCTTGGCCGACCTGCCCGAGCTCCTGGACCGGCTGCGGCACGCGGGCGCGGTGGTGGAGCCGGAGCTGTCGGGCGACCTGGCGCGCGTACAGGGGACGCTGTCCCGGGCGGCGTACCGGATCCTCCAGGAGGGGCTGACGAACGCGCTGCGGCACGGGGCGGGCGGCCCGGTCGCGGTCCGGGTGGCGGTGGCGCCGGAGGCGCTGGAGCTGAGCGTGGTCAACCGGACGGGGGAGGGGGCGGCCCCGGGCGCGGGCCGGCGGGTCTTCCCGACGTCCGGGCACGGCCTGCCCGGGCTGGCCGAGCGTGTGCGGCTGCTGCACGGCGAGTTCGAGGCCGGCCCGGAGGGGCCGGAGCGCTGGCGGCTGGCGGTCCGGCTGCCGGTACGGTTGTCGGCATGATCGACTCCGGCGCGAGCGCACCCGTCACGACCGGCACCGGCGGGGGCGTAGCCGTCACGACCGGCACCGGCTCCGCCGCCGTGAGTCCCGCCGTCACCCCCGTCACCCTCCTGATCGCGGACGACGACGAGGTGACCCGCAGCGGTCTGCGCATGCTGCTCGCGGCACAGCCGGGGATCGCGGTGGTGGGGGAGGCCGCCGACGGCGTCGAGGCGGTCGAGCGGGCGCGCCGGCTGCGGCCGGACGTGGTGCTGATGGACGTGCGGATGCCGCGGTGCAACGGGATCGAGGCCACCCGGCAGTTGCTGGCCGGGCCGGCCGCCGCACCGAAGGTCGTGGTGATCACCACCTTCGAGAACGACGACTACGTCA
The DNA here is from genome assembly GCF_002192455.1 of Streptomyces albireticuli. Classification (NCBI taxonomy): domain Bacteria; kingdom Bacillati; phylum Actinomycetota; class Actinomycetes; order Kitasatosporales; family Streptomycetaceae; genus Streptomyces; species Streptomyces albireticuli. The sequence goes on along the minus strand of NZ_CP021744.1, from coordinate 1,140,909 downwards.
CCGCCGCGCTCGGCGCGGGGGCCAGCGGGTTCGTGCTCAAGCGGCTTCCGGTCCGGCAGATCGCGGAGGCGGTGCGGGTGGTGGCGGCCGGGGAGGCGATCCTCTTCCCGGCGGCACTGCGCCGGATGGTCGCCGCTCGCCCGCTGGATTCCGCCGCGGCGCTGCCGAGGGCGGCGCTGACGGAGCGGGAGGAGCAGGTGCTGCGGCTGATGGCGACCGGCCTGTCCAACCCGGAGATCGCGCGGTCGCTGACGGTGAGCCTGGAGACGGTGAAGACGCATGTGGGGAACGTGCTCACCAAGCTCGGCGCGCAGAACCGGACCCACGCGGTGGTGATCGCGTACGAGTCCGGTCTGGTGGTGCCCGGGTTCACCGGCTGACGAGGCCGGGGACGGCCGGGCACCTCAGGAGGCGCGGGCCGGCGGCACCGGGCTGGTACGACCCGGGCGCGGCCCCGATCATGGGAGCGTGGACGGGAACCGGGTGTGCGGCGGGGCCGGGCCGCTGGACGCGTCCGAGGCGGCGCCCACGGCCCGTACGGCGGTCGCGTGGTTGCCGCCGGCCGAGCTCTGGCCGGGGATCCAGGACATCCGGTGGGAGCACGACCCGCAGGTGCGGCGCTGGCCGCCGCACGTGAACCTGCTGTTCGGCTTCGTGCCGGAGGAGGAGTTCGCCCACGCCGTGCCGCTGCTGGCCGCCGGGGCGGCGGAGAACGCGGCGTTCACGGCGCGGCTGTCCGGGGTGCGGTACTTCCGGCACCGGCGCTGCGCGACGGTGTGGCTCGACCCGGCGGCCGCCGGCCTGGCGCCGTGGACCCGGCTGCACCGGGCGCTGGCCTCGCGGTTCCCGCTCTGCCGCGGGCGCGGCGGCGGCTTCACCCCGCACCTGTCCCTCGGCCGCACACGGGAGCCGGTGCGTCTGGCGGCCGAGTGCGCCGCCCGGCTCGGCGGGCAGGCGGCCGTGGTCGGGGACGTGGTCCTGCTCTCCCGGCGCGACGACGGGCCCATGCGGCCCCGGGTCGTGATCACGCTGGGCACGGGCGAGGTCCGCCGCCTGCCCGAGTGACCCCCGACGGCGTACACCGGCGGACCGGCCCCCGCCATGGGATGCGGAACCACGAGGGTGACGAGGGCGATCATGCCCTTGCCCGGTGATGCCGGTGTGCGCACCACCGTCCCGTGCGGCGCCCCGCGGACGCGGCCGGCCGCACGGAACGGGGTTCCCGCCCTCCTAGTGACAGCGCGGCGGCTCCGTACAGCCGTCCGTGCGGTCCGTCGTGAAGATGGTGTCGCAGCACATCACCGGGTCCAGCGACTGCTCATCCGTCTCGGGCAGTTCCTGGAGTTCGAGCACGTGGGATTCCATCGACGTGTGTCTCCTTCGTGGAGGTTCCGGCCGGTCGGCGGGCGTCGACCAGCCATGACCTGCCGCCGCCGTGTTCGAGGCGCAGCAGGAGATCCAGGACGCCGGCCAGGCCGACGTGGTACCCCGCGCCGACGTCGCGCAGCGTTTCGTCGGGCACCAGCAGGCGGCCGTCGCGCCGGACCGCCCGGGCGTACAGGCAGGCGGCCACCTCCGCCGCCTGTGCGCGGTAGCGCGCCTCGCCCGTCGCGTCGGCGAGGTCGAGGAGCAACTGGGCGTTGCCCGCCGCGCCGTGGCAGGAGGAGGTGCCGGTGCGGCAGCGGTCCCGGTACACCAGGCGCGCCGCGCGGTCGGCGTGTTCGAGGAACGGCGCGTGGCCGGTGACGGCCCACAGCCGGACGAGGAAGGTCCCGACGCCCGAGGCGCCGTGGCACCAGAAGTTCAGGTCGGTCCGCTCGGCCCGGCCCGGTCCCTTCGGCCACGCGGCGGCGTCGCCCCGCGGTTCGGCCACGGCGCACAGGGCGTGCCCGGCGCCGGTCGCGATGTCGACGAGGTCCGGGCGCGCCAGGTCCCGGCCCGCCGCGAGGAGGAAGGCGGCGTTCCCGGCGACGCCGTGCCCGAAGCCGTACAGGGCGGATCCGGCGAGCTCCCGGCGGTGTTCCGGGCCGGCGGCCCAGTCCACGCCGTGTTCGGCGCCGGTGGTCAGGCGGAGGAGGGCGTCGGCGCACGAGGACGCGCGGTCGGCGAACCGGCGGTCGCCCGTCGTGTGCCACAGGTGCAGCTGGGCCAGCCCGGCTCCGGCGAGGCCGTGGCAGACGTCGGGGTTGCGCGAGGCGAGCGGGATGCGCAGGGCGTACGCCCCGGCCCGTAGCGCCGTCTCCTCGTCGCCGAGCGTCCGCGCCGCGTCGTGGAGGGCCCACGCCGCGCCGGAGCGGCCGAAGTACAGGCCCGGCAGGATCCTGCCGGGCAGGGTGAGGCGCCGGTCCAGCCACCCGGCGGCCGTACGGAGCAGGGGCTCGGCCGCGGTCCCGCCGGACCGGACCGCCCGCGCGAGGACGCCGAGCACCCCGGCCGCGCCCAGCTGGACGTTGCAGGGGTCGGTGGACGGGGCCGAGCGCGGCTTGGGCCACAGGTGTTCACCGGCGGGGTCGGCCGTGGCCGCGAGGTGGGCCAGGCCGTCGGCCAGCAGCCGGCCGAGCGCGCCCGGTGGCGGCTGGGGCCCCGCCGACACCGGTTTTCCGACGGGTTCGCCGCGCAGGAAGGCGGCGGCCTTCTCCAGCGGCCAGCGGCCGGGTCCGTCCGCCGTGAGCCCGAGGACCAGGGGCGCGAGCGCCCGTAGCGCGGGGGCGGCGGGCGCCGCGGTGTCGACGAGCGCCGCGATGCGGTCACCGGCCGCGCGGCGGGGCGGGGAGTCCTCGGCGAGCAGCGGGACGATGCCGGTGGTGGCGTAGAGGAGGGTGGCGCCCAGGCTGTAGCAGTCCACTTCCGGGCCGGGCGCGGGCGGCGGCTCGTCCCCTTGCCCTGCGGGTCCGTCGAGGGCGCCAGGTCTGTCGAGCCGTTCGAGGTACTCCGGCGCGGTGAAGCCGTGCGTGCCCACGACATGGGCCCGCTCGTCCACGCGGACCGCGCATTCCATGTCGACCAGTACGGGCGTGTCGCCGGACGCCATCATGATGTTGCCGGGCTTGAGGTCGCGCAGGACGAACCCGGCCGAGTGCGCCAGGCCGACCAGGCGGGTGAGCTCGCGTGCCAGCCGCCACGCCACCGGGACCGGGATCAGGCCCTCGGGGTGCCGCGCCATGCGGTCGGTGGTCCACCGCTGGAGGCTCTCGCCGTCGATCAGGTCCTCCACCAGGAAGACGTGGCCACCGGACTCGAACACCTCGCCCACCGCCGGGGCGATGCCGAGGGGAGCGAGCCGGGCCAGGACGTCCGCCTCGTACCGCAGCCAGTGCCGGGCGTCCTTCCCGTCCGCCGTCGCCCCGATGTGCGGGCGGGCCTCCTTGACGAGGACGTCCTCGCCGGTCCGCCGGTCCCGCGCGCGGTAGACGCCACCGCGGTTGGAGTGCCGGATCGCCTCGCGGACCACGTAGCGCCCGGCGAGGAGGACGGGGGCGCCGCGGCGGCGGCCGGACGGGGCGGGTGCGGGTTCCGCGAACGGCGGGCGGGCCCACGGGGGCGGTGAGAACCAGGGGTTGCGCTCGTCCGCCACGAACGTGCCGTCGGGTGCCTGGAGCCGGCTTTCGTAGATGCCCTCGTCGTTGAGCTCGCGGGGGCGCGCGAAACAGCCGTAGCGGTAGTGGACGACGCTGTCCGGCCGGTAACGGCGGTCCGAGAGGATCGCCGGGCCCGCGAGACCGAGGGTGGCGGTGTGGAGTTCCTCGGCCAGGACGCGTAACTGGTCGTCGTCCACGGGGTACGCGGTGAGGAACTTCCCCGACTGCGCGCGGGGCGCCCGCACCGAGGTGAGTTCGGCGGTGACCCGGGGGGAGACGGCGCACTTGAACGCGCACGCGTGCGCCACCAGGACCGGGGCCGCGCCCCGCAGGACGTCGGCGGCGGAGGCGGCGGTCGCGGACAGGTGCAGCTTCCAGCCCTGCTGCCGGGGCGCGTGGCGCGGTGGCGTGACCATGCACCAGGTCTCGCCGTCGCGGAGCGTCCAGCCGGTGGCGGAACGTCTCCCGAGGGCGTTTCCGACGATCGCTTGATAGCTCTCCGTCACCGGCTCAGCATGGCACGGCGGGAGGGGAGGCGAGGCCGGATCCGGGGGAGTGCGGCGGCACTCCCCACGGCGGTCGTGCGCGGAGTGGGCGTGGTCGCGCGCCGGGGCGCCGGTCGTGCGCGGGGGCGGTCCCTTGCTGAACGGGGGTGCCGCCAGGGGCTGGTGAGATGTCGAGCGAGTCGGCCGGGCCCCTGCCGGAAGCCGGATGCCGTCGCCGAGCCGGTCCCGGACCGTCGCCGGGCCGTGGGGGGAGAACGCCGTACCGGCCCCTGTCACCGCGTCGGACCTCGGCCCCGCCGTACCGGCCCCGGTTCCCGGTGCCCCGCACCCGGACACCGCAGGCCCTGACCCGGGCGGAGGGTCAGGGCTGGTGCGGCGCCGTCCCGGCGCGGGCTTCGGGGGCGGCGTCGGTGAGCGCCCTGCGCGTGGCGGCGAGCAGGTGACGGCACGACACGGGGACGTACTTGTAGCCACGGGGCCCGAGTTCGGCCGCGACGTCGAACCAGGGGCCGTGCGGGTCGGGCGGCGGACCGCCGTCCAGGTCGAGCCGGGACGGGTCGTGCCCCCACGGGGTGACGGCGCCGACGCCGGTCACCACCAGCGCGTCGGCGCTCACGCGGCACGTCCTTCCAGGACCAGCGAGACGTTGCTGCCCCCGAACGCGAAGGCGTTGACCATGACATGGCTGCCGTTCAGCGGTTCCTCCTTGCCCTCCGGCAGCGGGACCGGGCACTGCGGATCACCGGACTGCGGGCGAGCCGCCCGGGGTCCAGCCCGGCGTCGGCGACGGCTTCCCGGGCCGCGGTCAGGGCCAGCCGGGTCGGCCCGGCCGGACCCGGGCCCGGCCGGCGCCATGTGGATCAGCGGCAAGGGCATCCGGGCGCCGGGGTCGCCGGCGCGCTCGGGGAGGCTGTCAGGGGCCGCGCACAGGGCGCGCCACATGGCCGGCACCCCCGCACCGAGGCAGGAGACGGCTCCCATCCCGGTGATCAGGACCTGTGTCATCCCGCTCCCTCTCCATTCCGTGCGTCGTCGTGCGGTGCGGTGGTGAGCAGGACGGCGGCCGCGGCGTCGTCCGCGCGCCCGCCGCCGGCCGCGGCGAGCGCGGCCCCGGGGTGGGCGGTGGCGGCCAGCCGGTCGGCCGCCACGACGCACTGGAGCACCCCGAAGGCGCCGGAGGCCGGCGGGAGGGCGCACCTTCGTCTCCGCGATGCGCCTCACCTCGCTGGTGGCCGCGGGCGTCACGCTCCTGGGCACGCTCGCGGTGCTCGTCACCCTCCGCGAGCCCCGGAACCGGGAGCGCGGGGAGGACAGGCACCGGGAGGCGGCGGAAGAGTCACCGGCCCCCGCCACCGGGCCCCGGCGGGAGGCCGGCCGGCCGCGGTGAACGCCCGCCGGGCACCCCACGGCCCGGCCGAGGCCCGAAAGCCGACGGTGTGCGGTCGTACGCCATTGATGAGGTGACGTGTCACCCGTTTCCATTGCCCTGACCGAAGTTCCTGCTGTCAGGTGTGCGCCGTGAGGGCGCACCGTGGAGGGGGATGGCGTGCGGAGACCGAGAGCACGTGCGGGGAGACCGAGAGCATCCGGAATACACAGCGGCATCACCGGTGCGGCGGCGCTGATCAGCGCCGCCGCACTCGTCGTTCCGGCGGCCCCCGCCCACGCGGCGGCGACCCCGCCACCGGCCCCGGGCAAAGTGGTCCCGGGGCAGCGTACGGCGACGCCGGCGCTGGTGGAGGGCCTGCGGGAGCCGGTGCGGGCCACGGGCAGCGCGGCCGACGCGGCACGCGCGCACCTCGCGGAGAAGCGGAGCCGCTACCGGATCGCCGACCCACGGCGCGACCTGGACCCGGTGGGGACCACGGCCGCCGGCGCGTCCGAGACCGTGCGGCTCCAGCAGCGCCACCGGGGCGTGCGGGTCCTGGGCGGACAGTACGTCGTCCGGATGGAGAAGAAGGACGGCACGAGGGTCGTCACCGGCACCTCGGGGAAGTACTTCACCGGGCTGTCCACCGGCGTCGAGCCCGGCATCGGCGAGGACCTCGCCGTCGAACGGGCGGTGGAGGCGGCCGAGGCACGGCTCAGCACCGGCGCGTTCGGCCGGGACGACGGCGCGGAGGACGGAGCGGCGGCGGCACCGCCGCTGACCGGTACCGCCCACGGCCTGGTCGTCCTGCCCCGCGGCGCCGGCGTGCTCACCCACCATGTCACCGTGCGCGGCACCGACCCGGCCACCGGCGCGCCCGTCCTGCACGAGGTGTACATCGACGCGCGGGCCGGTCATCCGGTCCTCCAGTACAGCGGGATCAAGACGTTCGGCGCCCCGGCCGCCCGTACCCCCGGAGCGGCCGCCCGCGCCGGGGCCGCCGCGGCGCCGGCCCGGGCCGCGGACGACCCCGCCCCCGAGGAGCCGGGCGTCCAGGGGTCGGGCGTCAAGCTCGACGGCAAGCTGGTCGAGCTCCAGCTGGCCCAGGACGCGTCGCGCGCGGAGTACGTGCTGCGCGACCACTCCCGGATGCGGGACAGCAGCAAGAACGTCCTCGCCACCTGGGACGCGCGCGGCAAGAACGTGGGCGACGTGTCCGGCACCTGGCCCGACGGCATCAAGGAGTTCGGCTCCCCGACGGCCGCCTTCGGTAAGGAGGCGACCGAGGCGGGCGCGGTCGACGCGCACTGGGCGGCGGGCAAGGTCTACGACTACTACAAGGAGGCGCACGGACGGAACAGCCTGAACGGCCGGGGAATGACCGTCAATTCCCTCGTCGGAGTGACGTACTTCGGCATGCCCTACGTGAACGCCTTCTGGGACGGAAGCAAGATGGTCTACGGCAGCGGTGACGCCGAGTACCGTCCGCTGTCCGCCGGCCTGGACGTCGTGGGCCACGAGATGACGCACGGTGTGGTGGAGAACTCGGCCGGCCTCGTCTACGCGGGCCAGTCGGGCGCCATGAACGAGGCGATCGCCGACTACTTCGGGAACGCCGTCAAGACCGACGCCTCGGGCGCCCCCATGGACAGCCCGGACTCGGGGCTGCTGGGCGACACCCTGTGCCGGACGAAGTCCCCGCGCGAGTGCGCGATCCGCGACCTCAACGACGGAAGGACCACCTCCAGATCCTTCCTCGGCGTCGGCTTCGGCACCGACAACGGCGGCGTCCACCTCAACTCCACCATCTTCTCGGGCGCCCTCTGGGACATCCGCGAGGACCTCGGCCGGACGCTCGCCGACAAGATCGTCTACAAGGCGCTCACCGAGTACCTCACCCCGCTCGACGGCTTCACCGAGGGCCGCGCGGCGGTCCTCGCCGCCGCCAGGGCCCTGGGCGTGCCCGCGAAGGACCTCACCACCGCCACCCGTGCCTTCGACGCCCACGGCATCGTCCCCAACTGGGAACTGGCGATCGGCGTGGACACCGATCAGCTGCTGGGCAGGCTCAACGTCACGGACACGAACACCGGCTCGGGCGGCGGCTGGTGGGCCGTCTCCACGTCCGACGAGACCGGCTCCGAGCCGTACTCGATCTGGGCCGGGCGCGTCGACGGCACCGGCGAGAAGAAGCTGATCAGCCCCAACGACGGCCGCTACCACACCAATCCGGCGACGGACGGGAAGACCGTGGTGTGGGCGGCGCGCGGGCCCGGCGGAGTCGACGTCCTGTCCCGGCCCCTGGCGGGCGGCCCGGTGAAGAAGCTGTGGCACAACCGCAAGGACGTCCACGACCTGCGCGTCGAGGGCGGAACCGTGGCCTTCGCGGCCTCCGTGCGCCCCGGCCTGCCCCTGCGGGTCGCGTACCTGCGCCCGGGCGACGAGGCCCCGACGTGGATGGACACCGGCGGCCGCCGCAACGCGACCGCCATGCCCTCCCTCGTCGGAGGGAAGCTCTCCTACGCCAAGCGCACCTACGCGCACCTCGGCCGCTACTCGTACTCCGTCCACGTACGGGACCTCGCCACCGGCACCACCACCGTGATGCCGCAGCTCGGCAAGCCGATCGACATGGGGCCGACCGCCCTCACGAGCAAGCACGTCTACTGGCTGGCGGACGAGACCGACGACCAGGGCCGGCGGGCCCTGCGGCGCGCGAACCTCGACGGTACGGGCGTGGTGGACCTCAGCAAGGAGCAGGCCCCGGACGCGCTGTACGCGACCGACCTCACGGCCTCCGAGGAGGCGGTGACGGTCACCTCCCAGGTGCCCGCGTCCCCCGGTGGGCAGCCGGACAACGCGACGCTGGCCAAGCTGTGGCAGTTCCCGGCGGACGGCGCGCACAGGGGCCGGGTCTCCTGCAACCGCGGCGAGCAGTCCGCGGCCGTCGCCGCCGGCGGCAAGCGGGTGATCTGGATCGACGCCACCACGGGCTACGGAGACCTGGTCACGCGCGGACGGCCGGCGGGGAACTGCGGCTGAGTGCGTGACCTCCGAAGCGGCCCGCCGGATACCAGTCCGGCGGGCCGCGCTCATACGGTCGTTCCCGCCGCCCCGGCTCCGCTTCCCCGGCCCTGCTTCCTCAGCCGACCGTCACCTTGACGACGCGGCCGGACGCCTCGACGACGAAGAGGACGCGCCGCGGGTCGTTGTCCCCGAAGGCGCGGGCGACGCGCACGCTGCTGGGCATCCGCAGCCCCTCGGCCAGGACACAGGTCCCTCCGGTCGCCGGGTCCACCCGGAGCAGCTGGCCCTTGCGGAAGCTCGCGACCACCAGGCCACCGTTGAACTGGGTGAGGTCGTCGAGGACCTTGGTGTCCAGGATGTTGTGGCTGAGCCTGACGACCGTGGTGCGGGCCGCCGGGTCCTTGAGCGGGATCCGCACGATCGGGGAGGTGGTGTCGGTGATGACGCTCGCGTACAGCTGGTCGCCCACGATCTCCAGGCCGTTGGCGCCGAAGACGTTCGCGGCCTTCGTCCACGCCTCGTCCCGCGTCCCGTCCGGGCGGATCTTGAGGATGCCGGTGGCCAGCTCGCGGCTGAGGTAGAAGTTGCCCTCGGCGTCGATGGCGAGGCCGTTGATGCCGGATATCCCCTCCACGACCTTCTCGGCCCTCGGCTGCGCGGCGGCCGGGTCGAACCGCACGATGCCGGCGCGCGGAGTCAGGGGATTCACCCCGTAGTTGACGTACATCATGCCGTCCGGGCCACGCCGGATGGCGCCCGGACCGCTCACCGGGAAGCTGGTCCTCATGGTCCCGTCGGGGGCGTACCCCTCGACCCGGTTCTTCGTCAGATGCGCCACCCAGAGCGTGCCGCGCCCGTCGAACTCCAGGTTCTCCCGCCAGTCCAGCAGCGGAACGCCGCCCTCCCGGAAGACGTCGAGGCGGGCGGGTGCGGCGCAGTGGGGGAGGGGCGTCGCCTGGGCGGGGGAGGCGGTGGTGGCGCCGAGGGTGAGGGCGGTGAGGAGGGTGGTGGCGATTGCTGCTGAGCGAATGTTCATGGGGTCGGTTGTATCGGGGTGGGTGGGGGGTTACCAGTGAGTTGCGTGCGAAGGGGGGCTGCGGGGTGGGGTTTCGGGGGTTTTCCCCAGCCCCGCCCCTTCCCGTAACTGGGGGCTTCGCCCCCAGACCCCTTTTTCCGCGCTGACGCGCGGTGGCCTCAAACTCCCCCAGCTACCGCTGGGAGGTGCCCCCAGCCGGGCTGGATTTTGCCCGGTTCCGGGCAACAACTCAGCCCGTCCGGCGTTTGAGGACCGGGGTCCGGGGCGGAGCCCCGGTTCGGGAAGGGGCGGGGCTGGGGAAAAGCCCCGCGCAGCGGCGACCCGCCCCCCCGCACCCCGCCCCCGCCCCCCCTCGCGGCGCCACATGGCGCCACGCGGCGCCACTCATGCGCCAACCGCCTTGCGATGGCGCCAACATGGTGCCATGATGGCGTCATGGACCTCACGCCCTACGTCGAGAACCTCCGCCGCGAACTCGCGGTCGCCGCGAACGCCGGTGGCGAAGAGGCCCGAGCCCTGGCCGAGCGGCTCGTCGCGCCTCTGGAGTCCGCCACCCGGCTCACGCTGCTGAGCGCGCTGTCCGCCGCCATGGGGGAGGTCACCCGCGATCTCGCGCCGGGTTCGGTCGACGTACGGCTGCGCGGGCTCGACCCCGAGTTCGTGGTGACACCGCCGCCGGCCACGGAGGCGTACGAGGAGGCCGACGGCCGGGAACGGGCGCCGCTGCCGCCCGCGCCCTCGGAGGGGGACGACGGCGGTACGGCGCGGATCAACTTCCGCCTTCCCGCCCACCTGAAGAACCGGATCGAGGACGCGGCGGGCCGGGAGGGACTCTCGGCCAACGCCTGGCTGGTACGGGCCGTCGCCACCGCCCTGGAGCCCGCAGAGCCGGACCGGCCCACGGGGCGTACCCGCCACAGAGGGGGCCAGGGCTACAAGGGCTGGGTCCGCTGAGGCGGCGATCCGTCCCGTCCGGCATCCGAGGACACCGCGCGCCGGCGCGGAACCGTAGGCCCCGGGGCGCGGCGCCCCGGACCCGGTGTCATCCCTCCGCCCCACCTCATCAGCGGAATCACCCACCACAGCCATGAGGACGGCACAGCCATGCCCACTTTCGACACCCCCGGACCGATCTCCGCCACCCTTGAGTTCGACATCGGGTCCGCCCGGATCACCGCGGGCGAGCGCGCCGACACGGTCGTCGAGGTGCTCCCCACCGACGGCGCGGACAGCACCGACGTCCGTGCCGCTCAGCAGACCGAAGTCACCTTCTCGGGCGGCAAGCTCGTGGTGAGGGGCCCCAGGAAGCGCTCCCTGTTAGGCCGGGCGGGTTCGCTCGACGTGAGCGTCGAGCTGCCGGCCGGCTCGGACGTCCTGGGCGTCTCGCCGCTGGCGGACTTCGTCACCGAGGGCCCGCTCGGCGAATGCCGGCTCAAGTCCTCGCTCGGTGACATCCAGGTCGCCGAGGCGACGGCCGTGAACCTGAGGACCGGTCACGGTGACGTACGGGTGGCCCGGGTGACCGGCGACGCCGAGGTCGCCGGCGCGGGCCGGATCGGCATCGGCCATGTCGCGGGTGCCGCGATCGTCAAGAACGTCGACGGCGACACCGAGATCGACGAGGTCGCCGGGGACCTCCGGGTGAACTCCTCCAACGGCCGTATCTCCGTCGGCGTCGCGCACGCCGGCGTGGACGCCAAGTCCGCCAAGGGCGGCATCAGGATCGACGAGGTGGCGCGCGGCAAGGTGACGCTCCAGACGGCCATGGGCGATCTGGAGATCGGCATCCGTGAGTCCACCGCCGCCTGGCTCGACGTCAGCACCCGCTTCGGCGGCGTCCGCAACTCCCTCGGCCCGGCCGAGGGCCCCGGCAGCACCGACGACACCGTCGAGGTGCGCGCCCGCACCGGGATCGGCGACATCGTGATCCGCCGCTCGTGACACCCCCCCTTGTGGCCGGTCCGCTCATGAACCGCCGCTCATGATCCGCCGTTCGTGAGCCTCCGGCACATCACCGCACGCGCGTGACCCTCGCACGTCACCGCATGCCCTCGCACGCCATCAGACCTCGCGTGCTTCCGCACGCCTTTCGCCTGTTCACGCACGTCACTCTGCACTCTGTTCAGGAGGACACCATGCACCGCGAACCGTCGACCGCTCCGTACCAAGAGATCACCGAAGAGATCACCCACGAGACGGCCCCGCACCCCGAGCTCGCGACCCTGCCCACCAGCCGCCCCGCCGGCTGCCCCTTCGATCCGCCCGCCGAGCTGGCGGCGCTGCGCACGGAGAGCCCGCTGCGGCGGATGCGCTTCCCCGACGGCCACCTGGGCTGGCTGGCGACCAGTCACGCGACGGTCCGCGCGGTCCTCGCCGACCGCCGCTTCAGCTCACGCTACGAGCTCCTGCACCTTCCCGTCCCGGGCTCCCCCGAAGGCGGCCTGCCCCCGGCGCCGGTCGGGGACCTCACGGGCATCGACGCCCCCGAGCACACCCGCTACCGGCGCCTGCTCATGGGGAAGTTCACGGTCCGCCGGATGCGGGCCCTGACCGCGCGGGTCGAGGAGATCACCGCCGAGCGCCTCGACGCCATGGAGCGCATGGGGCCGCCGGTCGATCTGGTGTCGGCCTTCGCCCACCCCGTACCCGCGCTGATGATCTGCGAACTGCTGGGCGTGCCCGAGGCCGAGCGCGAGGACTTCCAGCGCACCGCCGCGGGGATGAGCGACCCGGAGGCGACCCTGGAACAGATGATGGATGCCCTGACCGCGCTCACCGAGAAGGTCCACGCGCTCGTCCCGGCCAAGCGCGCCCGCCCCACCGACGACCTGCTCAGCGACCTGACCACCACCGACCTCACCGACGAGGAACTCTCCGGCATAGGCAGCTTCCTGCTGGCCGCCGGCCTCGACACCACCGCGAACATGCTCGGGCTCGGCACCTTCGCCCTGCTGCGGAACCCTGGCCAGGCCGCCGCCCTGCGCGCCGAGCCGGAACTCGCCGACCAGGCCGTCGAGGAACTCCTCCGCTACCTCACCATCACCCACACCGGATTCCGGGCGGCCCTGGAGGACGTGGAGCTGGGCGGCCAGCTGATCAGGGCCGGCGAGACCGTCATCCTCGCGGTGCAGGCCGCCAACCGTGACCCGGAGCGGTTCCCCGACCCGGACGTCCTCGACCTGAAGCGCGCGACCACCGGGCACATGGCCTTCGGCCACGGCATCCACCAGTGCCTGGGCCAGCAGCTCGCCCGCGTCGAGATGCGGGTCGCCTTCCCCGCCCTGTTCACCCGCTTCCCGACGCTGCGGCTCGCCTGCCGGCCCGAGGAGGTGCCGCTGCGCACCGACCAGAACATCTACGGCGTGCACCGGCTCCCGGTCACCTGGGACCGGTAACCGGCGGAAAGCGGCAAAGCCCGTCGCCCCTGTTCCCCCGGCGATCCCGGGGGAGCGGGGGCTCCCCGGCGTCCCCTCCGGGCGCCGGTGCCTCAGTCGCCGCGCGGGACGGCGCCGAAGTGCCGCCGGGCGGTGGAGACGGCGAGGTTCTGCACGGCGAAGACCGTGAAGTAGTAGGCCTGCGGCGCGGTCCCGGGCGCGAACCGCACCCGGAAGGTGACGTCGCCGCAGCGCATGCGGACCCCGCGGACGGTGTCCAGGACGTACGGGAGCAGACCGCGCCGGGTGAACTCCTGCGCGGGGCGCCGCCCGCCTCACCGGACGGCGCGGTTCATCCCACCACCGGGAGCATCCGCCGGGTGTCCCCGGTCGCGGTGACCCGGCCCGCTTCGAGTACGTGGACCGTGTCGGTGTGCGCGGCCACGAGGTGGAGCTCGTGGCTGACGAGCACCAGCGCCAGCCCCCGTTCGGCCCTGAGCCGGGTGAGGAGTTCCAGCACGGCGCCGGCCGTGCCGGGGTCGAGAGCGGACGTCACCTCGTCGCACAGCAGGACGTCGGGGCCCGGGGCCAGGGCGCGGGCGATGGACACGCGCTGCCGCTGGCCGCCGGACAGCTCGTGGGGGTAGCGGCGGGCGAAGCCCGCCGGCAGGCCCACCTGGTCGAGGAGTCCGGCGACCCGGCCGGCGAGCTCGGACCGCGCCGCCGCCCGGTGCAGCCGGAGGGGCCTGGCCAGCGTGGCACCGACGGTACGGGCAGGGTTGAGGGCGCCCAGGGGGTTCTGCGGGACGAGCTGGACACGGCGCCGCTCCGTACGGCCGCGCCGGCGGGCCAGGGCGGGCAGCGCGCGGCCGTCGAGGGTGAGCCCGCCCGCGTCCGGCCGTTGCAGCCCGGCCAGGACGCGCAGCAGCGTGGTCTTGCCGGAGCCCGACGGCCCGATGACGCCGGTGGCACCGCCGGGGGCCACCGCGAAGTCGGCCCCGGCCAGGGCGCGGTGGTTCCGGCCGCGCTGGATGAACGTCACGGTGACTCCTTCGGCCGCCAGCCCCGCCCCCGGCGCGCCGCTCACGGGGAGGACCGCCGGCCGGGCCACGGGCGCGGTGGCGGGGCCCGGCGCCGTACGGGCGGCCGGGCCGAGGTCCACGACGTCGTCGGCGCAGCGTTCGACGAGTGCGGGGTCGTGGCAGGCGAGGACGATCGCGAGCCCGCGGCTGGTCGCCAGGTGGCGCAGCAGGTCGGCGATCTCGTCGCGCAGCGCGGTGTCGAGCCCGGCCGTGGGCTCGTCCAGCAGGAGCACGTCGGGCCGCCGGGCGAGGGCGCGGGCCAGCGCCACCCTGCGCTGCTGTCCGCCGGAGAGGGCGCCGGGGCGGCGGTCGGGCAGCCCGTCCCCCACGGGCAGCCGGCACTCGGCGAGCAGGTCCCGGACGGCGCGCGGGGACGGGTCCGCCGCCGTCTCGGCGACGAGGTGCCGGACCCGCATCCGGGGGTCGAGGGCGGAGCCGGGGTCCTGGCCGACGTAGGCGACGCGGTGGCGGCGCAGCGCGCGCAGCCGGTCCTCGGGCAGGGCGAGGACGTCCTGGCCGAGGACGTCGACGGTCCCCGAGACGACCCGCGCCCCGGCGGGCAGCTCGCCGATCACGGCCCGCAGCAGGGTGGACTTGCCGGAGCCGGAGGGGCCGGTGAGGGCGGTGATCCGGCCGGGCCGGAGGGTGAGGCCGGCCTTGCCCAGCAGGGTGGGGCCGCCCGGTATGGATATCTCCAGGTCGGTGACGCCGACCACGGTCGGCGGGGTCTCGGTCATGGCCGGGGAGGCTCCCTACGGGTGAAGGGTCGCGGGCCGGGGCGGCGGCGCGGGCCGGGGAGCGGCTGGGCCGCCGGTGTGGGTGCGCCCGCGGCAGTCTCCCGCCGCTCCCCGGGAGTCATCAGGTGCCCGCCGCCGCGCGCCGCGCCGCCGGCGTGAGCGCGTCGGCGGCGAGGTTGACGCTCACGGCCAGGAGCCCGATGGCGAGGCTGGGCGCGACGACGGCCCAGGGGTTGAGGAGGGCGCCGGGGGCGTTCTCCCGGATCATCAGCGCCCAGTCGGCGGCGGGCGGCCGGGGCCCGAGCTGGAGGAAGCCGGCCATCGAGATGACGTAGACGGCGGCGACGAAGCGCAGGCCGAACAGGGCGAGGACGGTGGCGCGCAGGTTGGGCAGCACCTCGCGCAGCGCCAGGTGCCACAGCCGTTCGCCGCCCGCGGCGGCCGCCTCGACGAAGCCGGACGCGGCGACGGGGGCGGCCGCGCTCGCGACGACGCGCACGGCGTACGGGACGCCGAGCGCGAGGGCGGCGGCCATGACGGCGAACCGCCCGCCGCCGGGCCAGGCCAGGGCGAGCAGCATCATGCCCAGCACCGGCGGCAGCAGGATGGCGATGTCGGCGCCGCGCTCGACGAGCCGCCCCACGGTGGGGGAGAGCACGGCGAAGCAGCCGAGCACGGCGGCCACGGCGGTGACGGTGACGGCGACGGCCAGGGCGCTGCCGATGAGGGCGCTGCCGCCGTGCAGCATCCGGCTCAGCACGTCGCGGCCGAGCTGGTCGCCGCCGAGGAGTGCCGCGGTGCCGGGCGGGGCGTAGGGCGCGGTGACCGGTTCGTCCATCGGGCGCGGGGCGAACAGCGGCCCGGTCAGCGCGAGCAGGGTCAGCAGGGCGCCGGGAGCCACCGCGAGGAGCACGCGGGCCCGGGCGCGCGGGGCGCGGGCGGGGGTGAGGGCGGCGGAGCTCATGGGCGGGCTCCCAGGGTGCGGGCGCGGATGACGTCGGCGCACAGCAGGACGAGGCTGATGACGGCCCCGGTGCAGGCCACGACCCCGGCGATGACCGGTGTGTCGCGGTCGCTCACGGCACCGGCCAGGACGGTGCCGAGGCCGGGGTAGTTGAAGAGGGTCTCCACGACGACGGCGCCGCCCAGCAGCATCCCGGTGGACGTCGCGGCGCCCGTGGCGATCGCGGGCCACGCGCCGGGGAGCGCGTGCCGGAGCAGCACGCGCCGGGGGGACAGGCCGTCCAGCCGGGCGGCGCTCACGTGCGGGGCGCCGGCCTGGTCGGCCAGGGCGCCGCGGACGATGCGGGCGTTCCAGCCGGCCTGCGGCACGGTGAGGGCCAGGACGGGCATGACCAGCATGGTCCAGGAGGCGGGCGCGCCGTCGGGGGCGGTGAGGGTGACGGCGGGCAGCCAGCCGGTCCACAGGGACAGCGGCAGCAACAGGCCGACGGAGACCACGAATTCGGGCAGGGCCAGGGTGATACCGGAGGTGACGTTGACGATCCGGTCGACCGGGCCGCCCGGGCGCAGGGCCGCCCAGCAGCCCAGGGCGAGCGCCGTGGCGAGGGTCGCGGCGAAGGCCGTGCCGCCGAGCAGGAGGGTGTTGGGGAAGGGCGCGGAGAGCAGGTCGGTGACGTGCTCGCCGCGGGCGGAGGTGCCGAGGTCGCCGGTGGGCAGGGCCGTCATCCAGTCCAGGAACCGCTCCCACACCGGCCGGTCCAGGCCGAGCAGACGGCGGCGGGCCGCGGCGTCGGCGGCGCTCTCGCCGCGGTCGGAGGTGGCCGACGCGGCGTCGCCGGGCAGCAGTTCGACGGCGGCGAACACGGCGGCGAGCAGCACGGCCAGCATCAGGGCGCGCTTGGCGAGCACCACGCCGGCGCCGAGGGCCGCCGCCGCGGCACGGCGCGGGGCCGGGGCCGCCACCGGGGGAGTGGCGGCCTCGGTCCGTTCCGTCGCCGTCCCGCTCAACGGGCCAGCCAGACGCGTTCGAGCTGAACCCGTCCGTAGCCGGGCAGCTTGGGCAGGTCGCGCACCTTGGAGCCGGCCAGGTCGATGCCGTCGGCCACGCCCCACAGCAGATAGCCGGACCGGTCGTGCTCGATGCGCTGGAGCTCGCGGAGGGCCGTGGCGCGGGCCTTCTCGTCGGCGGCGCCGACGGCCTTGCGGTACGCGCTGTCGAAGCCCGGGTCCGACCAGCCGGCCTCGTTCTGCCCGGCGCCGGTGATCATCTTGGCGGCGAGGAAGATCACGGAGTCGTTGGTGCCCCAGTAGTTGGTGTAGAAGGAGCCCTTGAGCCAGGTCTTCTCGTAGAAGGCGCCCGACTCCTGCTTGACGACCTTGACCTTGACGCCGGCCTCGCGGGCGTGGTTGGCGAACAGGGTCGCGGACTCGGCCAGTCCGGGGACGTCCTCGGTGGTGACGAGCTCGTAGGTCCTGGACAGGTCGAAGCCCGCCTCGGCGAGCAGCTTCCTGGCCTTGGCGAGGTCGCGCGTGCGCCGGGGGAGGTCCTTGGCGTAGGCCGGGTCGGCGGTGCCCAGCACGTCGTTGGCGACGGTTCCGTAGCCGGAGAGGACCTGCTCGACCATCGCCTCGCGGTCGACGACGAGCTTCATGGCCTCGCGGACCCTGACGTCGGCGAAGGGGCCGTCGGCGGTGCGCATGACGAGGGGCAGCGCCATGTCGCCCGGCCGGCGGACGAGCTGGACGTCCTTGCGCGAGGCCGCCGAACGGGCCGCGACGGGGCCGACGTTGGAGGCCAGGTCGATCTGGCCGCCCAGCAGGGCGTTGGCCATGGCCTGGGGGCTCTCGAACATGGTGACCTCGATGGCGTCGAGGTGCACCCGCCCGCCGTGCCACGTGTCGTTGCGCACCAGCCGGGCGTTGCCGCCCCGGAACCAGTCGAGCTTGAACGGGCCGGTGCCCGGGGCCTTGGGGATGTCCTTGCCGGGGGTGTCCTTCTTGAGGACGAACGTCGACAGGCGGGTCAGCAGGGGCAGTTCGGCGTTGGCGTCGTCGGAGACCAGCACGACGGTGTCCTTGCCGTCGGCGGTGATGTTCTCCGCCTTGACGCCCGGCAGCCGGGAGGCGCCGGCGGGGGTGTTGCGGAGTCTGCGCAGCGACCACACCACGTCGTCGGCGGTGACCGGTGAACCGTCGTGGAACGTCGCGCCCTTCGCGAGGGTGAAGCGCCAGGTCTTGAGGTCGCCGGAGGGTTTCCAGCTGGTGGCGAGGCGGCCGACGGTGTTGTCCTTGAGGCCGGGTGCGGTGAGGGTGTCATGGACGAGGGCGATGATCAGGTAGTCGCTCTCGTTGCCCTGGTTGCCGTGCGGGTCACGTGTGGTGGCGGAGGCGCGGCCCAGCGCGCCGACGCGGAGGGTGCCGCCTTTCCGGGGGGTGCCGCCGGAGGAGTCCGCCGGTGAGGATGCCGCGTCCTTGTCGCCGCCGCACGCGGTGAGCAGGGCGGCCGTGCCTATGCCGCCGCCGGCCCAGAGCGCCTGACGCCTTGTCCAAATCACGTAAGTCCCCGTTCCGCAGAAGTTGCACTTACTTAGGTTTGGCTACCCTGAAAATGGACGTGATCGCAACTGTGCGTGGGCCGTGAAACGAAAGACGAATTGGCCTCAACCTCCGTTTCCCGCCCGGCAATTGGGCAAAATCGGGTGAAGCGAACTACCGTCCGGTAAGGGTTGCCTTACCTAAATTCGATGGTAGTTTCCTAGGCGACCGCTGCTGTCGGCAGCCGAGTTTCCGCCACCTTCCGTAACCCCCCTCACAGACCCCGGCCGGGGCTCCGCCCTGCCCTCGGGCCGCTTCCGAGGCATGCCCGGGAACGATCCCTCCGCCCTCACCACGGAAACGGACACTTCGCCATGAGCACGGGAGTCCCACCCGTCCGCCTGCTCGACCCCACCGCCGCCGCCGAGGTCGACCACGCCGCCGGAACGATCCTCGCCACGTACGGCACCTCCGCCACGTCCGCCCAACTCCTCGGACACGTCGCCCGGTCGGCCGCCGACCTCAGCGAGTCGGTCCGGCGGCACCTGCGGCCCGTCGACACCGACGACGGCCTGTTCGTGCTGCGCGGCCTGACCGTCGACGACATCGCCGTGGGCCCCACGCCCGAGAGCTGGGCAACGGCGGGGGACCGCGGCGCCGCCCACGACATCGCGATGCTGCTGCTCGCCACCGTCATGGGCGACCCCCTCGCCTGGGAGGGGCAGCAGGAGGGCCGCTTCGTCCACAACATCGTCCCCGCCCCCGGCCACGAGGCGGAGCAGACCGGCGCCAGCAGCGACGTCCTCCTCAGCCCGCACACCGAGGACGCCTTCCACCCGGGCCGCGCCCACCTGCTGATGCTCGGCTGCGTCCGTAACCACGACCGGGTCGCCACCACCGCCGCGAGCGTCCGCCACGTGCGCCTGGACGAGGACGACATCGCCGCGCTCACCCGCCCCGAGCTGCCCATCCTCCCCGACGACGCCTACACGAACGTGTGGGACCCGGGCGAGCGCGGGGCCGGGCGGCCACCGGACGTCCCCACCCTCTGGCGCTCCCCCGACGGCCTCACCCTGCGCTTCGACCCCGCCTACACCCCGCTGGAGAAGGCCACCCCCGGCTACCGGGCCGCGTGCGGGCGCCTGGAGGCCGAACTCGCCCGCGTTTCCGTCGCGGTGAGCCTCGAACCCGGCGAGGTCCTCGTCATCGACAACGACCTCGTGGTGCACGGCCGGGTCCCGTTCAAGGCCCGCTACGACGGCACCGACCGCTGGCTCAAGCGCGCCTCCGTACGCGTACCCGGGCGCACCACCCGGCCGCCGGCCGAGACCGCCGAACACGGCTACGGCCAGGCCGCCGTGGAGGCGTACGCGACGCGGGGCGCGGGCTGAGCACGGCGCCCGCCGCGCGGCCTCACCGGCGTCCCGCCCCTGCCGGCCGCCGCCCCTGCCGGCCGTCACCCCTGCCGACCGCCGGCCCGCACCGATCACCGGCCTTGCCCACCACAGGCCCACCGCAAGACCTACCTGTCACCACAGGCTTCACCGCGCACCGGATCGCACCCATCACCCTCACCGAACACCCCATCGCGGACGAGGAGCGAGACATGACCGGTACCACGGAACCCCGGATACCCCTCGGCGCGGCCGCACCCGCCGACGACAGGACCCTGCGCCTGCTGTCCACCAGCGACCTCGCGGGCCTCGACATCTCCCTGGCCGACGTCGTCGGCACGGTCGAGGGCGCCTACCGCACCCTGGCCGCCGGCCGCTCGGACAACCCGCGCAAGCTCACCGTCAAACCCTCCGACGGCCACTCCGTCTCGTACGCGATGCTCGGCCGTGACGGCTCCCGCGACGTCGTCGCCGTCAAGACCTCGTACAAGCACGGCCTGCACAAGGGCCGCGAGGAGCAGCACTACTACACCTCCCTCACGCTCTACGACGACGTCACCGGCCTGCCCGTGGCGATGATGGACTGCGGCCGCGTCGGCGCCCTGCGCACCCCGGCCGTCTCCGCCCTGCTGGCCCGCGAGTGCGCCGCCCCCGGGGCCCGCAGCGCGCTGGTGATCGGCACCGGCACCCAGGGGCGGCTGGCCCTGCCGTTCCTGCTGACCACGCTGCCCGGCCTGGACCGGCTGATGCTCTTCGGCACCCACCCCGAGGGCATCGAGGCCGTACGGGCGCGGCTGCGCGCCCACTTCCCCGGCCGCGACGTCGAGGTCGTGGCCGACGTCCGGGCCGCGGCGGGCGACGCCGACGTCGTCGTGGCCACGGCCGGCGCGCACACCCCCGCCGCCGTCGAGGCCGGGGACCTGGCGCCGGGAACGCTGGGGATCCTGGTCGGCCACGGCCTGGCCCCCTCCACGCTGCACCGCGCCGACCGCGTCGTGGCCACCAGCGAGGCCCAGATGAACGTCACCGGCACCGACATGGCCGACGCCGACGGCAAACTCCCCGCCGTGGACGCCGAGTTCCCCCCGGTCCTCGCGGGCGCGGCGGCGGGCCGCACCGCGCCGACCGAGCGGATCTTCGCCTACAACAGCGGCCTGGTCGTCACCGACATCGCCCTCGGCCACCGCTTCGCCCAGCTCGCCATCGAGCAGGGCCTCGGGACGCGGGTGCCGCTGTGGCGGTGAACGGCATACCCCCGGCCCCTCCCGGCCCTCCCTCCCTGCCCGCGCATCCGGACCCCGCGACGGACGCGATCCTCGACAGCGGCCTGCTCCACGAGCTGTCCCACGCCTTCGGCGGCCCGTTCCACTTCCTGCTGCCGCACCGCTTCGACGCCAACCTGGCCGCGCTCCGCGCCGCCCTGGACGAGGCGGGCGTGGACGGGCGCGTGTACTACGCGAAGAAGGCCAACAAGGCCGCCGTATGGGTCGAACGCTGCGCCGCCCGCGGCGCCGGTGTCGACGTCGCCGCCCCTGGCGAGCTCCGCGAGGCCCTCGGCCACGGCGTCCGCGGCGAGGACCTCGTCGTCACCGGGCCCGCCAAGAGCGACGAACTGCTGCGGGCGGCCGCCCTCCACGGCGCCCTGACCACCGTCGACTCCCTCGGCGAACTGGACCGCCTCCTCACCGGGGCCCGGACCCGGAGCGGCGCGCTCCGCCCGGCCCGGCTGCTGCTGCGCCGGCTCCCCCCGGCGCAGCCGGAGAGCCGCTTCGGCATGGACGGGGCCGAGATCGAGGAGGCGCTGGGGCGGTGCGTGCGCGCCGGTGACGCGATCCGGATGGAAGGCTTCTCCTTCCATCTGTCCGGCTACGCCACCCGGCCGCGCGCCGACCTCGCCGGACACCTCGTCGACCTCTGCCTCAAGGCCCGCGCCATGGGCCTGCGGGCCGACCGGATCAGCATCGGCGGCGGCCTCGCCGTCGACTACACGGCCGCCGCCGACTGGCACGCCTTCCTCGCGGCGCAGCGGCCCGCGCACTACCACGCCCGTAAGTCCTTCGCGGCGGGCGACTTCTACCCCTACCACTCGCCGGTCGCCGGGGCCGCCGCGCTCCGGGCCGTGCTGGACGCCGTCCCCGAGGGCGGCCGCGAGAGCCTGGCCGCCAGACTCCGGGGGACGGGCACGAGGCTGCTGGCGGAGCCCGGGCGCGCGCTGCTGGACCGGGCGGGCTCGTCCGTCTTCCGCGTCCAGGGCGTCAAGGACCGTGCCGGCTACGCGATCCTCACCGTCGACGGGACCAGCCTGAGCCTGTCCGAGCAGTGGTTTGGCAGCGAGTACCTGCCCGACCCCGCCCTGGTCACCCCGGCCGGGCGGGCCCTCGGCCAGGGCGCGCACCCCGCGTGCGTGGGCGGGGCGACCTGCCTGGAGTCCGACCTGCTCACCTGGCGCAAGATCCCCTTCCCGGCCCGCCCGGCCGTCGGCGACCTGCTCGTCTACCCCAACACGGCCGGGTACCAGATGGACTCCAACGAGTCCTCGTTCCACGACCTGCCGCTGCCACCGAAGATCGTCATCGAGGCCGCGGGCGGGCGGGGGACCGGAGGCGGGCGGCCCCGCTGGCGCCTCGACCGGCACCTCGCCCGCTGACCCTGCCCGCTGTTCCCGCCCCGCCCTCGTCCGAGCCGAGCTCGTCCCTCTCCACCTGTCACAGGAGTTCCTCCATGAACGAGGCACTGACGCGCCCCGCCGTGGTCTCCCGCATATCCGACCTCATCGGATACACCCCGCTGTTCGAACTGTGCCGCACCGACACCGGCAGCCGCCTGCTCCTCAAGCTGGAGATGTACAACCCCACCGGCAGCGCCAAGATCCGGATGGCCCGCCAGATGGTCCTCGACGCCGAGGCCCGCGGCGCGCTCCGCCCCGGCGGCCGCATCATCGAGTCCACCTCGGGCAACACCGGCCTCGGACTCGCCGTCATCGCCGCCGAGCGCGGCTACGCCTTCACCGCCGTCGTCGACAACCACGCCTGCCCCGACAAGCTGCGCGGCATGAAGGCGCTCGGCACCGAGCTCGTCCGGGTCGCCGACGACGGCACGGACGAGCTCGCCACCGCGGCCCGCGAGGAACTCGCCGCGGAGATGGCGCGCGGCCGGGACAACACCGTCTTCACCGAACAGCACAACAACCCCAGCAACGGCATCGGCTACCACCCCGTCGCCCACGAGCTCCACCAGGCGCTCGACGGCCGCATCGACGTCCTGATCGGCGCCGTCGGCACCGGCGGCGCCCTCTGCGGCACCGCCCGGGAGCTGCGCAAGCTCGTACCGGCCTTCAGGACCATAGGCGTCGAACCCAAGGGGTCCGTGGCCTTCGGCGGCCCCGCCCACGACTACTACCAGTCCGGCACCGGCACCCCCGAGGGCGCCGGGATCGGCGCGCTCGTGGACTTCGACCTGATCGACGAGGGCGTGAAGGTCGGCGACGTCGAGGCGTTCGCCACCGCCCGCGCCGTCGCCCGCACCGGCCTGCTCATCGGCGGCTCCGCCGGGGGAGTGGTCCACGAGGCGCTGGCCCGCTTGCGGTCGTTCCCCCCGGGCACCACCATGGTCGCCCTCGTCAACGACGGCGGAGAGAAGTACATGGACACGGTCTTCGACGACGACTGGATGAACGCCCGGAACCTCGTCGACCTCGCGGTGGAGCGCGAGATCGACGAGACCCTGACCAAGCTCCGCAAGAACTGATGCCCACCGTGCGGCGGACCGGGCCGGCCACCCTGCTCCGCGACAGCCGGGCCCTGGCCGGCCTCGCCGTCCCCCTCGTCCTCACCCAGCTCGCCCAGGTCGCCCTGACCACCACCGACACGGTGATGATGGGCCTCCTCGGCACCCGGGACCTGGCGGCCGGCGGCCTCGCGCTCGTGCTCTTCAACCAGCTCCGCACCATGGGCGTCGGCCTCGTCACCTCCGTGGGCAACCGGATCGCGGCCGCCGCCGCCCGCGCCGAGACCGCGGACGGCGCCGCCCGCGGTGGTGAGGATGCCCGCGGCGGTGCGGACGTCCGCCGGATCGTGCGCGCGAGCATGGCCGTGGCCACGCTCGCCGGCCTCGCCGGAGCCGTCCTCCTGATCCTCCTCGGCGAGGGCCTGACCCTCCTCGGCCAGGAGGCGGCCGTCGCCGCCCGCGCCCGTACGATGCTCCTCGCCCTCGCCCCCGGACTGCTGCCCTGCCTGTGGTTCCAGGCCGTCCGCCAGTTCACCGTCGGCATGCGCCGCCCGCAGGCCCTGCTGCGGATCACCCTCGCCTCCGTCGCGGTCAACGCCGGACTGAACTGGGTGCTCGTCCACGGCACCTGGGGCCTGCCGGAGCTCGGGCTCCCCGGCATCGGCGTGGCCACCTCCACCGTCCACCTCCTCTCCTTCCTCGCCCTCTACGCCTCGGCGCGCCGGGACGCCGTGCTGGCCCCGCTGCTGAGCCCGAACGCCCTCAAGGCCGACCGTGCCACCGTGCGCGAACTCGTCCGCCTGGGCGTCCCCGTCGCCGCGACCTACGGTTCCGAGGCGGGGTTCTTCTCCGTGACGGCCCTGATGGCCGGCTCCTTCGGCAGCGCCGCCCTGGCCGCCCACACCGCGGTCAACCAGCTCGTCTACATCGTCTTCCAGGTCGCCGTCGGCCTCTCCCACGCGGCCTCCATCCACGTCAGCCGCGAGCTCGCCCTCGGCCGCTTCGACGCCGCCCGGCGTCTCCGGGACACCGCGCTCGCCTGCGGCGCCGCCGTCATGACCGCCGTCGCCGTCGTCTACGTCACCCTGCCCGGCCCGGTGCTGCGCCCGTTCCTCGACCCCGGCGCCACGGGCGACGGCGAAGCCGTGACGATCGCGACCCGGCTGCTGCTCGTCGTCGCCGTGCTCCAGTTCTTCGACTGCGCCCAGAACATCGGCGTGGGGCTGCTGCGCGGCCTCGACGACACCCGCGGCGGGTTCCGCGTCACCCTCGTCGGCTACTGGGCCGTCGGGCTGCCCGCCGCGTGGCTCCTCGGCCACGCCGCGGGCCTCGGAACCCTCGGCATCTGGCTCGGCCTCCTCACCGGCCTCGCCACCACGGCGCTCCTGCTCCTGCGCCGCTACGCCGCCGGGCTGGGGGCCTGTGCCAGAGCCCATGAGGCGGAGCGCCAGGCGGTCGGTAAATCGAATATGCTGGGCAATTGCGGGTAAAACGGGCGCCGGTGGTCGTATGCCGGTGATGGGCCGGGCAATCGGCCCGGTACCGGCCGCGCCCGGCGCCGCGGGAACGCCGTGGGAAGGTGGTCGCGTGACCTTGGAGGACCTCGTCCGGCTGCGCCGGGCCCGCGACATGATGGACCGCGACTACGCGAAGCCGCTCGACGTCCCCGCGCTGGCGCGGCACGCTCTCATGTCCCCGGGTCACTTCTCCCGCAGCTTCCGCGCCGCCTTCGGCGAGACGCCCTACAGCTACCTCATGACGCGCCGGATCGAGCGGGCCAAGGCGCTGCTGCGGCGGGGCGACCTGTCGGTGACCGAGGTCTGCTTCGAGGTCGGCTGCACCTCGCTGGGATCGTTCAGCTCGCGCTTCACCGAGCTGGTCGGCGAGAGCCCGAGCGCCTACCGGGCCCGCGGCCACGACGCGAGCGCGGCCGTCCCGCCCTGCTTCGCCAAGATCTACACCCGGCCGGTCAGGAATGGAGAAGCGAAACGCACCACCCGCCCGTAGCGTGACACGCATGGACATCAAGCTTTCACAGTGTTTCCTCGCCGTCGACGACCACGACAAGGCACTGGCCTTCTACCGGGACGTCCTCGGCCTGGAGGTGCGCAACGACGTCGCGTTCGAGGGGATGCGCTGGGTGACCGTCGGCGCGCCGTCGCAGCCGGACGTGAACATCGTCCTGGAGCCGCCCGTGGCGGACCCGAACGCCTCGCCCGCCGACAGGCAGGCCATGGCGGAGCTCATGGCGAAGGGACTGCTGCGCGGCGTCATCTTCTCGACCGACGACTGCGACGCGACCTTCGAGCGCGTCAGCGCGGCGGGCGGCGAGGTGCTCCAGGAGCCCGTCGACCAGCCGTACGGGGTCCGGGACTGCGCCTTCCGCGACCCCTCCGGCAACATGCTGCGCTTCACCCAGCCCCGTCACCGGTGAGCACGGGCGAGGCGAAGCCGACGGAGCCCGTGAAGACGCCCGAGTGAAAGACGGAGAAACGATGAGCAGGGCCACCAGGCCGGGTACGAAGCCGCCCGCGCCGCACGCCGCCGACAGCCACGACCTGATCCGGGTGCACGGCGCGCGCGTGAACAACCTCAAGGACGTCAGCGTCGAGCTCCCGAAGCGCAGGCTGACGGTGTTCACCGGCGTCTCCGGCTCCGGCAAGAGCTCGCTGGTGTTCGGCACGATCGCCGCGGAGTCGCAGCGGCTGATCAACGAGACCTACAGCGCCTTCCTCCAGGGCTTCATGCCGACGCTCGCCAGGCCCGAGGTCGACGTCCTCGAAGGGCTGACGACCGCGATCATCGTCGACCAGCAGCGGATGGGCGCCGACCCGCGCTCCACGGTCGGCACCGCCACCGACGCCAACGCGATGCTGCGCATCCTCTTCAGCCGGCTCGGCAAGCCCTACATCGGCCCGCCCACCGCGTTCGCCTTCAACGTCCCGAAGCGGACGGCCAGCGGGTCCATGACCGTCGACAAGGGCAAGGGCGAGCGGATCACGGTGCGCAAGGCCGTCTACCACGGCGGCATGTGCGCGCGCTGCGAAGGCCGGGGCACGGTCTCCGACATCGACCTCACCCAGCTCTACGACGCCACCAAGTCGCTCGACGAGGGCGCGCTCACGATCCCCGGCTTCACCATGGACGGCTGGTACGGCCGCATCTTCCGGGGCTGCGGCTTCTTCGACCCGGACAAGCCGATCCGCAGGTTCACCAAGAAGGAGCTGCACGACCTCCTCCACAAGGAGCCGACCAAGATCAAGGTCGACGGGATCAACCTGACGTACGAGGGGCTGATCCCCAAGATCCAGAAGTCGATGCTGTCCAAGGACATCGACTCGTTGCAGCCGCACATCCGCGCGTTCGTGGAGCGGGCGACGACGTTCACCGGCTGCCCGGACTGCGGGGGCACCCGGCTCGCCGCGGAGGCGCGCTCGTCGAAGATCAAGAGGATCAACATCGCCGACGCGTGCGCGATGGAGATCAGGGACCTCGCCGAGTGGGTCCGCGGCCTCGACGAGCCGACGGTCGCGCCGCTGCTCGGCAAGCTGCTCCACACCCTCGACTCGTTCGTCGAGATCGGGCTCGGCTACCTGTCGCTGGAGCGGCCCGCGGGCACGCTGTCGGGTGGCGAGGCGCAGCGCGTCAAGATGATCCGCCACCTAGGCTCCCCGCTCACCGACACCACCTACGTCTTCGACGAGCCCACCATCGGTCTGCACCCCCACGACATCCGGCGGATGAACGAGCTGCTGCTCCGGCTGCGGGACAAGGGCAACACCGTGCTCGTCGTCGAGCACAAGCCGGAGACGATCGCGATCGCCGACCATGTCGTCGACCTCGGTCCCGGCGCCGGCACGGCGGGCGGCACCATCTGCTTCGAGGGCACCTACGAGGGGCTGCGGGCCGGCGGCACGCTCACCGGCCGCCACCTCGACGACCGGGCGGCCCTCAAGGAGAAGGTGCGGACGCCCACCGGCCGGCTCCCGATCCGCGGCGCCACCCGGAACAACCTCCAGGGCGTCGACGTCGACGTCCCGCTCGGCGTCCTCTGCGTCGTCACCGGCGTCGCCGGCTCCGGCAAGAGCTCGCTGATCCACGGCTCCGTCCCCGCCTCCGAGGGCGTCGTGTCGGTCGACCAGGCGCCCATCCGCGGCTCGCGGCGCAGCAACCCGGCCACGTACACCGGGTTGCTCGACCCGATCCGCAAGGCGTTCGCCAAGGCCAACGGCGTGAAGCCGGCGCTGTTCAGCTCCAACTCCGAGGGCGCCTGCCCCACCTGCAACGGCGTCGGCGTCGTCTACACCGACCTGGGGATCATGGCCACCGCCGAGACCACCTGCGAGGACTGCGAGGGGAAGCGGTTCGAGACCTCGGTGCTGGAGTACCGGCTCGGCGGCCGCGACATCAGCGAGGTGCTGGCGATGCCGGTGGCCGAGGCCCGGGAGTTCTTCGCCGAAGGCGAGGCGCGCATCCCGGCCGCGCACAGGATCCTCACCCGGCTCGCCGACGTCGGCCTCGGCTACCTCGGCCTCGGCCAGCCGCTCACCACGCTGTCCGGCGGCGAGCGGCAGCGCCTCAAGCTGGCCACCCACATGGGGGAGAAGGGCGGCGTCTACGTCCTCGACGAGCCGACCACCGGCCTCCACCTCGCCGACGTCGAGCAGCTGCTCGGCCTGCTCGACCGGCTCGTCGACTCCGGCAAGTCCGTCATCGTCATCGAGCACCACCAGGCGGTCATGGCGCACGCCGACTGGATCATCGACCTCGGCCCCGGCGCCGGCAACGACGGCGGCCGGATCGTCTTCGAGGGCACCCCGGCCGACCTGGTCGCCGACGGCTCGACCCTCACGGGGAGCACCTGGGGGCGTACGTCGGGGGCTGACGGAGCGCTCGGCGACACCGGCCGCCGGCCCGGCGCCGGTGGCCGGTGCCCGGGGCTCAGGCCACGAGGGACCGCTCGAAGCACATCGAGTTCCGCACGCCTTCGTACGGGCCGAAGTTGGGGATCCGCTCGTATCCGGAACGGAGATAGAAGCGCACGGCATCCGGCTGGCGCACGCCCGTCTCCATCCGGAGACTCGTCCAGCCCCGCTCGCGCGCCCACTCCTCCATCGCGCGGAGGATCCGCCCGGCGGCGCCCGAGCCGCGCGCGGCCGGTGCCACGTACATGCGCTTGACCTCGCCTATCCCCGCACCGAGGTCGCGGAGCCCGCCGCAGCCCACCGCGGTCCCGTCGTCCTCCCGTGCCACGAAGAAGGCCGCGATGTCCGCCGCCGACGGCGGCACGCCGGGCTCGCTCTTCGTGGTTCCGTACCTCTCGGCTATCTCGGCCCGCTGGGCGGCGCGCAGCGCGGTGGCGTCGGGGTCCGTCCAGTCGACTTGTTCGATCTTCATGCGGTGGATTCTGCCTGATGGCACGCCCGGGTGGCGGTGGGGCGAGGGAGGGTGCGGGACGGGCGTCAGGGCGCGGGCCCGTCCTCCGCCCGCTCCTTCACCGCCGCCACCGTCGCCGTCATGTTCCGCTCGAACTCCCGCATCCGCACGAAGACCACCGACTGCTCCTTCTCCGGCATCAGGGAGATCGCGTGGGAGAGACCCGACGGCGCCGGGCCGACCCGTACCCACTCGGTCAGTTCCGTTCCGCCGTCGCGGGGTTCGAGGGTGAAGCGCCAGGTCGCCGCCGGGTTCTCGGGGTCCTCCACGGCCCAGGCGAAGACCTCCGCGGGGCGGCACTCGACGACGTACGACGTGGCCTCCCACTCGCCGAACGTGGCGTGGCGGCTGCGGCCGACGAACCGGGCGCCCGGGGCCGGGGCGGTCGCCCCGTCCAGCCACTCGACGGACCGGAGCTCGGCGCTCAGGCCGGGCATGAGGGTGATGTCGGAGACGAGCTCCCACACCCGCTCGGGCGGGGCGTCGATCCAGATCCGGGCCTCCGCCGTGGGACCGTCCGCGTAGCGGGCGCCTGTCCACTCCATGGCCGTCCGGCCTCCTCGTGTCGTCGAGCGGGCACCGGGACACAAGTCGGGCCCGGATCATGAGAGTTCCCCAGAAGGATCCACGCGTCAAGAACGGGTGGGCGGGGGTCGTTCGTCAGTGCGGCGGACGCTCGGGCCGAGGGGATCACCGGGGCGGCTCCACCCGTAGGCGCCTCCTGGGCAGGGCCGGGCGGCCGCTCTCGTCCTTTCGGCCGATGCGGAATCTCTTCACCCCCGTTCCTTCGGCCGAAGCGCCGGATCGCCTTCGAATGATTGAATCGACTGGTTCATGGGAGGACAAAGACGCCCCCGTTCGCTTTATTGATCATGGAATGGGGACGGCGATGCTGCACGTGCTCTACCTGGTGGGTATCGCCGCCTTCGCCGCCAGCGGTGTGCTGGCCGCGCACCGGGCCCGGCTCGACCCCTTCGGCGGGCTGGTGCTCGCCTTCGCCGCGTCGATCTCCGGCGGCACCCTGCGCGACCTCGTGCTCGACCGGCACCCGCTGTACTGGACGCACGACTGGGTGCTGCTGACCGTCATCGCCGTCACCGCCGTCGTGACCATGGTCTACCTGCGCTTCCGCGACCTCCCGCACCGGGCGCTGATGACCGTCGACGCGCTCGGCCTCGCCGTGGTCACCGTCATCGGGGCCCGGGCCGCCCTCGACGCGGGTGTCACGCCGTTCGCCGTGATCATCCTCGCCGTGGTGACCGGAGTGACCGGTGAGGTGATCCGGGACGTGCTGTGCGGGGAGTTCCCGCCGCTGTTGCTGCGCGAGGAGGTCTACGCCACCGCCGCCCTGGCCGGCGCGAGCTGCTATCTGCTGCTGGACCGGCTGGGGATGGCCGGCACCCCGGCCACGGTGATCTCGGCGGGCACCGTCTTCGCGATCCGGATGGGCGCGCTGCACTACGGCCTCCACCTGCCCCGTCTCTCCCACCGGCCCCGCGGCGGCTCCGGGACCTCCTGAATCACGCCGGCGCCGCCCCGCTCACAGCTCCTGCGCCGGCCAGTCCAGCAGGCGCGCGCCGATGACCGCCGTCTGGAGCGTGTAGCGGTGCATCGGGTCGGCGGGGTCCGAGCCGGTGTAGCGGTGGATGCGCTCCAGCCGGTACGTGAGGGCCCGGACGCTCAGGCAGAGGCGGCGGGCCGCCTCCGCCGCCACGCACCCGGAGTCGAAGTACGCCGTGAGCGTCTCCAGCAGCGGCTCGGCGCCGCCGCGCGCCTGCCGCAGCGGGCCCAGCGTGGAGCGGACCAGGTCCGCCATGGCCTGCCGGTCCCGGGTCAGGACGGGGAAGACCAGTAGGTCCGCGGCGCGCAGGACGGGCGCCTCCAGGCCCATCCGGGCGGCCAGGTCCAGGGCGCCGAGCGCCTCCTCGTAGGAGTGCACCACCCCGCCCGCGCCGGGGTGCGCCCGGCCGATCGCCACCTGGCCGCCCTCGGTCGCGGTGTGCGCCTGCTTGGTGAAGTACCGCAGGACGTCGTCCTGGTCGCCCGGCGCGACGCAGATCAGCCGGCCGTCCTTCGTCGTCAGCAGGATCTGCCGGTCCCCGAAGCGGACGTGGAGGGCGCTCTCCACCCGCCGCATCACGGGGTGGGTGTCGTCGTACGGCTCGGCGCCGGCCGCCACGGCCACCGCGTGGGCGCGGGCCAGCCGCAGCCCGAAGCGCTCGGCCCGCTCCGCCAGCCGGCCCAGGTCGCTGCGCCCGTAGAGCAGGTCGTCGATGAACTCCCGGCGGGCCGCCTCCTCCTGCCGCACGGCCAGCCGCTGCGCGCGCTCGTAGCCCTCGGCGAAGGCGTCGACGGCCTGCTCGGTCGCGGCGAGGACGGTCTCGGCGGTCGCCCGGGCGCCCGGCGCGCCGCCGGAGGTGGGGAGCGCGGACCAGACCTCGCGGGTGGTGGCGAGGTGACCGATGATCAGCCGGCGCAGCCCGCACCCCCGCTCGGCGGCCCGCTCGCCGAGGGCGCGGCGGGACTCCAGCTCGTCGCGGCTGAGCCGGCGGCCGGTGGCCGAGACCCTGGCCAGGATGTCGGCATAGCCGTCCAGATACTCCCCGGATATGTCCTGCTGCGTCACGCGCTCTCCCTGCTTCTTGACGCGCTCCTGATGAATTCCTGGCGCGCGGTGCTCAGGGTGCCAGACGTCCGCCGGAGGTCCAGCACCCTGCATTAAGGAAGCGTAAAGATTGCCGGGAACCGGCAATGCGCGGGTGTGCCGGTGACTGGCAGCCTGGGGGTGCGGGAAACGGGGGAAGGCCCCGGCGTCGGAACACGGCAACATCACCGGCGCCGGGGCCCCCGCGGGCAACAGGGACAACATCGGACGAAGGGGGGTGGGCGCGTGGACGACTTCCTCGCCGCGGCGCTCGGCTTCCCGGCCGTCCTCTTCGGCTTCGCGCTGCTGGTCGTCGTCGGCTACTGGCTGCTGGTCCTGGCCGGCGGCCTGGACCCCGGCGACCACGGCCACGCCGGGGACCTGGACACGGGCCCCGACGGCGCCGGTCACGGCGGCCCGGCCGGCCTCGTGGCCGCGGCCGGTCTGGGCGGGGTGCCCGTCTCCGTCGTGCTGTCCCTGCTGATCGCCGTCGCCTGGTTCCTGTCCTTGGCCGGCACCGCGCTGCTGGCCGACGCGGACGTGCCCGCCCTGCTCTGGGCCGCGCTGTCCGCGGGGGTGCTCGCCGGCGCGCTCGCCGGCGCGTGGGCCGCCGCCTGGGTGCTCGTACGCCCGCTCCGCCACCTCTTCCCCGACGAACGCCCGCCCTCGCGGCTGGACTTCGTCGGCCGCGTCTGCGTCATCCGCACCGGCCGGGTCGGCACCGACTTCGGGCAGGCCGAGGTGACCGCCGAGGACGGCTCGACGGCGATCGTCCAGGTCCGCGCGGAACCGGTCCTGCCACGGGACGGCGGCCCGGAGCCGCTGCACCCCGGGGAACCGGGGCTCACCGCCGGCGCGACCGCGCTGATCTTCGACTACGACGCCGACGGCGAGTTCTTCCGGGTCGCGCCCTTCGACGCGGCACCCGGACCGGAGCACCCCGCCGCCTGACCGGCCGCGCCCGGCCGTCCAAAGGCCCGCACGCCGCAGTGCACAAACGTTTCTTCGCTCGCGACGCCCGCGCCCGCCCGCGGTCCTTCGCGACCCACACGACAGAGGTTCCCCATGGATGCCACCGCCATCGGCGTCGGCGTGCTCGTCGCCGTCCTGCTGCTCATCGCCCTCGGTGTGTTCTTCACCGTCAGCCGCCTCTTCCGCAAGGTCGAGCAGGGCAAGGCGCTGATCATCTCCAAGACGAAACGCGTCGACGTCACCTTCACCGGCGCCGTGGTCCTGCCCGTGCTGCACAAGGCCGAGTACATGGACATCTCGGTGAAGACCATCGAGATCCGCCGGACCGGCCGCGAGGGCCTGATCTGCAAGGACAACATCCGCGCCGACATCCACATCAACTTCTTCGTGCGCGTCAACAAGACCGTCGAGGACGTCGTCAAGGTCGCCCAGGCCATCGGCACGGCCCGGGCCAGCGACCCGCGCACCTTGCAGGAGTTCTTCGCCGCCAAGTTCTCCGAGGCGCTCAAGACCGTCGGCAAGCAGCTCGACTTCGTCGACCTCTACACCAAGCGCGAGGAGTTCCGGGACCGGATCATCGCGGTCATCGGCACCGACCTCAACGGCTACCACCTCGAGGACGCGGCCATCGACTTCCTCGAGCAGACCCCGATGACCCAGCTCGACGCCGCGAACATCCTCGACGCCCAGGGCATCCGCAAGATCACCGAGCTGACGGCCATCGAGCACGTGCGCACCAACGAGTTCCAGCGCACCGAGGAGAAGGAGATCACCCGGCAGAACGTCGAGGCCCGGGAGGCGGTCCTCGAACTGGAGCGCCGCCAGGCCGACGCCGAGATCAAGCAGCAGCGAGAGATCGAGACCGTACGGGCCCGGGAGGAGGCCGAGACCGCCCGGGTGCAGGCCGAGGAGCGGCTGCGCTCGCACAGCGCCCACCTCAAGACGGAGGAGGCGCTCGGCATCCAGAACGAGAACCGCGAGCGCGAGGTGGCCGTCGCGCAGAAGAACCGCGAGCGCGTCATCGCCGTCGAGAGCGAGCGGATCGAGAAGGACCGGATGCTGGAGGTCATCGCGCGCGAGCGGGAGACCCAGCTGCGCCGCATCGCCGCCGACAAGGAGGTCGAGGCCGAGAAGCGGGAGATCGCCGACGTCGTCCGGGAGCGCATCGCGGTCGAGCGGACCGTCGCCGCCCAGGAGGAGGAGATCAAGAAGCTGCGCGCGGTCGAGGAGGCCGAGCGCGAGCGGCAGGCCACCGTCATCCGCGCCGAGGCCGAGGCGCAGGAGCGCCTGGTCAAGGACATCAAGGCGGCGGAGGCGGCCGAGCAGGCGGCAGGCCACCGGGCCGCCGAGACGCTGACCCTGGCCGAGGCGCGCCGCAAGGCCGCCGAGCTCGACGCCGAGGCCGCCGTCCGGCTGGCCGACGGCAAGCGGGCGGACGCGGCGGCCGTCGGGCTCGCGGAGGCGGAGGTGCGCGAGCGCACCGCCCAGGCGATCGGCAAGGTCGGGCACGCCGAGGCCGAGGTGGCCCGGGAGAAGGCGTTCGCCGGGGCCGAGGGCCTCAAGCGGAAGCTCCAGGCCGAGGCCGAGGGCCTCACGGACAAGGCCGCGGCGATGGCCGCGCTGGACGCCGCGAGCCGCGAGCACGAGGAGTTCCGGCTGCGCCTGGAGGCGGAGAAGGACGTCCGGCTGGCCGGCATCGAGGTGCAGCGGCAGGTCGCCGAGGCACAGGCGGGTGTCCTCGCCACCGGCCTGGAGAACGCGAAGATCGACATCGTCGGCGGCGACAGCGTCTTCTTCGACCGGCTGGTGAACTCCATCGCGCTCGGCAAGGGCGTCGACGCCTTCGTCGACCGCTCCGAGACCGTACGGACCCTGGCCGGCCCGTGGCTCGACAAGGACGACTCGTCCTTCACCCGGGACCTCGGCGCGCTGGCCGCCGGCCTCGGCCCGGCGGGTCTGCGCGACCTCACCCTGGCCGGTGCCCTCAGCGGGCTGATCGCCGGCGGCGGCCCCCGGGCGGGCGCCCTCCAGGGCCTGCTGGAGTCCGTACGGGCCAGTGGGCTGGCGGACACCAACCTCGCCGAACTGGTCGGCGCCGCCCCGGCGCGGGTCAACGGCGCCGGGAAGTAGGCGCCCGGAAGCAAGGCGCCCGGAGGCGGGCGCCGGGCAGGAACCGCCGGGAAGCACGCGGCGGGAAGACGGAGCACGAGCGGAAGGCCGGGAACGACGTGATCACCGAACGCCGGGACGCGGGCGAGGAGCAGGACGCGGGCACGGCCCCGGCCGCGAACGGGAACGCGAACGGGAACGCGAACGGGAACGCGAACGGGTACGGGTACGGGGACGGGAACGCGAACGGGTACGGGGCGAGCCCCGCCGCGACGGGCCCCGCCGGCCCGGACGCGGGCGCCTACGCGGTGCTGCGCGACCGGCTCACGGCACAGGCCGGCGAGCTCCGCCGCCGGGCCGAGGAGCTCAACGCCCGGCGCGCGGCGGCCTTCGGCTCCACCGGGCTGCACCTCCTCGGCACCGCCGCGCTCCGCACGGAGCACCCGTGCGAACCGCGCGACATCGCGGCCGCCGGCGGCCACCTCCTCCTCGGCGTCCGCGCTCCCGCCCGTACGGGCCCGGACACCGCCGTCGCGGACGTCCTCACCCTCCACTCCGTGCACGCCGACGGCCCAGCGGGCGAGGAAGGGGCAGGCACGGACGGTACGGGCGGCGGCGTCACCCTGGCCGCCGCCCCGGCGGACGCCCTCCCCGGCCTGCTCCACGACCCCGCGTTCACCAAGGACTTCGCCGAACTCCACCGCTACTACCGCGACGCGGCGCTCGTCCGCCTCCACCGGGCCGGCGGAAAGCTCCTCGCCGCCTTCCGCACCGGACCGCGCCCCGGCGACCTGCGGGTGCTGCGCTGGCGGGTCGCCACCGACGGCACCCCCGCGTACCTGGACGCGCACGGCGAGCGCGACCACGCGCCCGCGCCGTCCCAGGAGCTCGCCTGGACGCCCGCCACCCGCGACGACCACGTCCTCGGCCGGCACCCCCATGTCTCCGTCGCGGGCGAGGCCTTCGTCTCCACCGTCGGCGGCACGCTCACCATCAAGACCGAGAACAGCACCGAGACCGCCGAGGGCGTCCACAGCGAACCGGTCGACGAACCGCTCCAGTCCCTCGCCGACGCCGAGATCGAGCACGCCCGCGCCGGCACGCTCCTCCTGCTGCGCGTCCGCCCGTACAACGAGACCGCACGGCGCCACTTCGTCCTCGACACCGCCACCGGGACCGTGACCCGCCAGGACGGCATCGGCCAGGCCTGCCTGCGCCTCCCCGACGACCAGGGCATCGTCTTCCCCGGCGGCTACCACCTCGCCACCGGTGCCACCAGGACCTTCGACACCGACACCGCCGGTCTCCGCTTCGACGCGGCCGTGACCGCGCCGAACGGCGAGGACGTCCTCTACGCCTTCCGCGCCCCCGACGACGGCCGCACCGTGCTGCTCCCGTACAACACCCTCCGCGAGGAGGCCGCGACCCCGCTCGTCTGCCGTGGCCACGCCCTCTTCGACGACGGCACGCTCGTCACCCTGCGCGCCGGCACCGGCGGGCCGGCCCGCGCGCACACCCTCCAGGTCTGGCGGACCCCGTTCCGCTCCGACGCGCACGCCGCCGCCGGACCCGCCGCCGACGACGGCCCGCTGGCGCGCGTCGGCAACGCCGACCTCGTGCGCTGCCTGTCCGCCTGCCTCTCCCTGGCCCGCGCGATCCCCGGCACCGCCCCGACGCCCGCCGCCCTCGAACCCCTCCTCGCGGCCTGCGCGCGCGTCACCGACCGCTTTCCCTGGCTCGCCGAACCCGGCCTCGGCGAGCTGCACACGCCGCTCGCCGCCGTGCGCGCCACCGCCGAACAGGTCCTGCGCGAGTCCGGGGCCGTCGAGGCCCTCACCCGGCAGGCCGCCGACGCGCTGGGCGAGGCCGCCGTGCACATCGCCTCCCTCGTCCGCCGCATCCGCGGCGAGGCGCCCCGCACCGCCGGTGCCTGGGTCGACCGGATCACCGAACTCCGCCGGGCCCAGGGCCGCCTGGCGACCCTGCGTGAGATGCCCTACGCCGACGTCCCGCGCGTCGACACCCTCGCCGCCGACGTGGCGGGCGACATCACCGCCACCGCGCGCCGCGCCGTCGCCTTCCTCCAGCGGTCCGACGCCTTCGCCGCCGACCACGCCGACACCGAGGCGCTCACCGCCGAGGCGGAGGCCCTCGCCACCGCCGCCGGGGCCGGTCCCCTCGCCGACCGGATCACCGAACGGACCGAAGGGCTCCAGGTCCTCACCGAGGTCGTCACCGGCCTGGACATCGGCGACGCCACCGTCCGCACCGCCGTCCTGGAGCGCGTCGGAGAGGTGCTCGGCGGCCTCAACCGCGCCCGCGCCACGCTGGCCGCCCGCCGCCGCGCGCTCCAGGAGCACGAGGGCCGGGCCGCGTTCGCCGCCGAGACCGCCCTGCTCGGCCAGGCCGTCACCGGCGCGCTCGCCGCCGCCGGCACCCCCGAGGAGTGCGAGGACCAGCTGGGCCGCCTCCTGCTCCGCCTGGAGGACCTCGAAGCCCGGTTCGCCGGCCACGACGACTTCCTCGCCGAGCTGGCGACCCGGCGCGGCGACGTCCACGACGCCTTCGCCGCCCGGCGGCAGTCCCTCCAGGACGCCCGCGCCCGGCAGGCCGAACGCCTCGCCGGCTCCGCGGCGAGAATCCTGGAGACGGTCGGCCGCCGCGCCGCCGCCCTGGCGGACCAGGACGCGGTCCACACCTACTTCGCCTCCGACCCGATGGTCGCCAAGGTCCGGCGCACCGCCGCCGAGCTGCGCGGACTCGACGACCCGGTACGGGCCGACGAGCTGGAGGGGCGGCTCGCGGCCACCCGCCAGGAAGCCGTGCGCGCCCTGCGCGACCGTGCCGACCTCTTCGCCGACGGCGGCGGGACGGGTGCGGCCGGCCGTACCGTGCGGCTGGGCCGCCACCGCTTCACCGTCACCACCCGGCCCGCCGAACTCACGCTCGTACCCCACGGGGACGGCCTCGCCCTCGCCCTCACCGGCACCGACTACCGCGCCCCTGTCACCGACCCCGGCTTCGCCGCCACCCGCCCCCACTGGGACCGGCTGCTGCCCTCCGAGTCCCCGGAGGTCTACCGCGCCGAACACCTCGCCGCGGAGATCCTCGCGACCGGGGACCCGGCGGCGCTCCGGGAGGCCGACCTGCCCGCCCTCGTACGGCGGGCCGCCGAGGCCGCCTACGACGAGGGCTACGAGCGCGGCGTCCACGACCACGACGCGACCGCCCTCCTCACCGCCCTGCTGCGGCTGCGCGCCGGGG
This sequence comes from Streptomyces albireticuli, assembly GCF_002192455.1. Classification (NCBI taxonomy): domain Bacteria; kingdom Bacillati; phylum Actinomycetota; class Actinomycetes; order Kitasatosporales; family Streptomycetaceae; genus Streptomyces; species Streptomyces albireticuli. The sequence goes on along the minus strand of NZ_CP021744.1, from coordinate 1,103,157 downwards.
CCGGGCTGCTGTGGCACCCGGCCGGGGCGCGGGCCACCGCGCAGCTGTACTGGGCCCACGGTCCCGACGCCGACGCCCGCGAGGACACCGCCCGCCGCGCGGTGTCGCTCGGGCGGGCGCGCGCGGCCTTCGGACGGCCGGAGGCGGTGGACGCGCTCAAGACCGAACTGGCCGAGGACATCGAGCGGTTCGCGGCGGCATCCGGCCTGGAGACCGCCCCGTCCGCCGCCGCGGCCGCCTACCTCGTGGAGCACCTGGCCTCCGGAGCCGACGGCTTCGTCACCGCCGCGCCGGCCCGCGCCCTCCTCGACGCCTTCCACCGGGCCGTGGACGGCACCTCCTACGCGGCGGACCTGCGCGCCACGACCGGCCTCCCGGACCGCCGCCGGCTCGCCCTGGCCTGGCTCGGCGCGTACGCCGCCGCCTCCGGCGAGGACACCGACCCCGGCGACCTCGCCGAGGCCGTGGCCGCCGAGGTCTGCCCCCTCCTGCCCCGCCGCGCCGCGGACGCCCCGCTCACCGCGACCGTCGACGGCCTGCTGGGCACCCACCCCCGCGTCACCGACCGCCGCCTCACCCTCCGGCTCGACGAGTTCCACGCCCGCACGGACCGCTTCCGCGCGCACGACGTGCCCGCCTTCCGCGCCTACCAGCGGCAGCGCGACGCGCTCGTGGCGCGCGAGCGCGACCGGCTGCGCCTCGACGACTTCCGGCCCAGGGTGATGAGCGCCTTCGTCCGCAACCGCCTCGTCGACGAGGTCTACCTCCCACTCGTCGGCGACAGCCTCGCCAGACAGCTGGGCACCGCGGGGGAGGGCGCGCGCACCGACCGGAGCGGCCTGCTGCTGCTCCTCTCACCGCCCGGCTACGGCAAGACGACGCTCATGGAGTACGTCGCCGACCGCCTCGGCCTCGTCTTCGTCAAGGTGAACGGGCCGGCCCTCGGCCGGGGGACCGTCTCCCTGGACCCGGCCGAGGCCCCCGACGCGGCAGCCCGCCAGGAGGTCGAGAAGATCAACTTCGCGCTGGCGGCGGGCAACAACACCCTCCTCCACCTCGACGACATCCAGCACACCTCGCCCGAACTCCTGGAGAAGTTCCTCTCCCTGTGCGACGCCCAGCGCCGCGTCGACGGCGTCCTCGACGGCGAGCCCCGCACCTACGACCTGCGGGGCAAGCGCTTCGCCGTCAGCATGGCCGGCAACCCCTACACCGGGTCCGGGCAGCGCTTCCACCTCCCCGACATGCTCGCCAACCGCGCCGACGTACGGAACCTGGGCGACGTACTGGCCGGCAAGGAGGACGTCTTCGCCCTCAGCTTCGTCGAGAACGCCCTCACCTCCCACCCCGCCCTGGCCCCGCTGGCCGGCCGCCCGCCCGGCGACCTGCCCCTGCTGGTCCGGCTGGCCGAGGGCGACACGGGCGTACGGGCGGGCGAGCTCGCCCACCCCTACGCGCCGGCCGAACTCGACCGCGTCCTCGCCGTACTGCGCCACGTCCTCGCGGCCCGGCGCACGGTCCTCGCGGTCAACGCCGCCTACATCGCCTCCGCCGCCCGGAGCGACGCCACCCGCACCGAGCCGCCCTTCCTGCTCCAGGGTTCGTACCGCGACATGAACAGGATCACCGAACGCGTGGCGGCGGTGATGACCGACGCCGAACTGGAGGCCGTCGTCGACGACCACTACGCGGGCGAGGCCCGCACCCTCGCCGCCGACGCCGAGGCCAACCTCCTCAAGCTCGCCGAGCTCCGCGGCACCCTCACCCCGGAACAGGCCGCCCGCCGGCAGGAGATCAACGCGGCGTACGTCCGCGTCCACGCCCTCGGCGGCCCCGAGGCCGACCCCCTGACCCGCGCCGTCGCCGCCCTGGGCCTCCTCGCGGACCGCGTCTCCGCCGTGGAGGCGGCCATCAGCCGGGCCGTCGGAGGGCCGCCGCCGCGGGCGTAGCGAGGGCCGGGCCGTCCCGCCGGGGCGGGTGCACCAGGGGGCTTCCTCTCAAGGGGGCACGGGGAGACGGACGTTCATGGCGGCGCGGAGGTAGGCGCCGTCGACGGGGGCGGGGCAGGGCAGGCCGGGCAGGACGCGCCCGAGCGGGACGCGGTCGGCCGCCCGGCTCCGCCGGTCGTGCCGGAGGAGTCCGGCGAGGACCGGGTTGATCCGCCGTTCGACGAGGTTGGGCCGGTCGACGGCGGGCTGGAGGATCAGCTCGACGCCGGGGAACAGCTCGGCGACGGCGGCGACCAGCGCCCTCGCCGGGGTCTCGTCCGGGTGGACCAGGGGATAGGTCGTCACCCCCGGCGGATGCGGCAGCCGCGCCAGCCGCAGCATGGCGTCGACGGCGTATTCGACGGGGACGATGTTCACCCGGGCCGCGGGGTCGCCCAGGATCCGGACCCGCAGCCGGGGCAGCCCCGCCCGTCTGCCGAGCACGAGGCCGCGCAGCGACGCCGGAACCTGTTCGACCAGGGCGCTCAGCCCGGAACCGAGGGTGGACAGCGGCTGCTGGGCGGCCGTGTCGGGGAGCGGGCCGTCGGTGGCGAGGACGCTCGGGCGCAGCACCAGCGCCGGCCGCCGCCCGTCGGACCAGGCGCGCACGACCTCCTCGGCCCGCCGCTCGGTGCGCTGGTAGCCCGTGAAGGCGTCGGCCGCGGCCGGGGAGGAGCGCCGCTCCCGGGAGCCGGGGGCGGGTTCGGCGCTCACGCAGGCGGTGCTGAGGTGCAGGAACGGCACTCCGGCGGGCGCGTGGTCGGCGAGTTCCGTGAGGCGGCAGGTACCGGTGACGTTCACCGGGGTGAGCGCGGCCTCCGTGCCGGCCGGCGACAGCGCCGCGGCGCAGTGCCAGATCGCTTCGGCCCGCTCGCCCAGCCACCGGTGCGCCTCGGGCGTGAGGCCCAGCCGGGGCCGGGTCAGGTCGACCCGGACGGCCGTCACCCGCTCTTGGGCGCGCACGAGTTCGTCCTCGGTGGCACCGCAGCCGTGCAGCGCGGCCGCCACCCGCTCGGCCAGCGGCCGCAGCCCGTCCCGGCCGAGCACCGTGACCCGGTCCGTCCCCGTGGCCAGCAGGGCGCGCAGCAGCCGGGAGCCGAGGAACCCGGTGGCGCCGGTCATGACGACGGTCACGGGGCACCCGCCGTCCGGCCGGCGACGGCGATGGCGACGGGGTCATGGTGCGTGACGGTGAAAAAGCCACTGTGCTCCATGAATCAGAGACATTTCCGCCTCTGCCGCTATTAGTGAACTACCAAGCGGTTTCACTCTTTTGAGATGAACCGAACCCCTTCGTCGTTCGCTGTACGGTCGGCTGTCCGGGTTCGTCCGGCTTCCGCGGTGCGATCCGATCATCGGATGAGGTAGAGTTCTTTCCGCGCCGCTAGCTCAGTTGGTCAGAGCGGCTGACTCTTAATCAGCAGGTCCGGGGTTCGAGTCCCTGGTGGCGCACCGATGACGGAAGGCCCTCCGCAGCTCCTGCGGAGGGCCTTCCTCGTGTGCCCGTGCCTTCCCGCCACCGCCTGTTGTGCGGCCCCTTCTCCCGGGCCCCGGCGCGGCACACCCGCCACGGCCGGGGGACCGAACGGCAAGTGGTGTGCCCTGCCCCCGCCGTGGCCCGCGCCCGAGCCAACGGGCCGCCCCCGAAAGCGCCGACGAGCCGTCACGGCCGGGGATGCCCTGGCCACGGGGCGGGGAGTCAGAGAGGGCGCCGAGGGCCGGTGCGCGCGAACCGCTCGTCCCGGACCCTGCGGAACCGTCACCGACAGGAGCACAGCCATGGCCGTCATCGTCACCTTCCACGTCCCCGGCGTGGGGCCGGAGCTCTACGACAGCTGCATCGAGCGCCTCACCGCGGGGCAGGGTTTCACCAGCGTGGCGGACCTGCCCGTCCCCGGCCTCCTCTCGCACGCCTCGGGGCCGGTCGCCGGCGGCTGGCGGGTCACCGACGTCTGGGAGTCCATCGAGGCGTTCGAGGCGTTCGGCAAGGTGCTCGGCCCGATCATCGCCGACCTCGGGTACGGGGACCTCCAGCCCGAGGTCGGCCCGGCCCACAACGTCGTCATCCGCTGACGCCGCCGCCCGGCGACGCGATGCCGGCCGGACCCCACGGGCCCGGCCGGCACGCTCCACCCCCGCCGCGGGCTCAGACCCCGGCCCGGAACCGCCGCAGGCGCAGGCTGTTGCCGACGACGAAGACCGACGAGAACGCCATCGCCGCCCCCGCGATCATCGGGTCGAGGAGTCCCATGGCCGCCAGCGGCAGCGCCGCCACGTTGTAGGCGAAGGCCCAGAAGAGGTTCGTCCGGATGGTGCCCAGCGTCCGCCGCGCCAGGCGGATGGCGTCGGCCGCCGCGCGCAGGTCGCCGCGGACGAGCGTGAGGTCGCCCGCCTCGATGGCCGCGTCGGTGCCGGTGCCCATCGCCAGTCCCAGATCGGCCTGGGCCAGCGCTGCCGCGTCGTTGACCCCGTCGCCGACCATCGCCACCGAACGGCCCTCGGCCTGGAGCCGCTTGACCACGTCGACCTTGTCCTGCGGCATGACCTCGGCGATGACCTCCTCGATGCCGACCTCGGCGGCCACGGCCTCGGCCACCGCCTTGTTGTCACCGGTGAGCAGGATCGGGGTGAGACCGAGCGCGCGCAGCCGCCGGATCGCCTCCGGGCTGGTGTCCTTGACCGCGTCCGCGACCTCCAGCACGGCGCGCGCCGTGCCGTCCCAGGCCACGACGACGGCCGTGCGGCCCGCGGCCTCGGCGGCCGACCGCGCCCGCGCGAGCTCCGCGGGGAGCGGGACAGCCCGCCCGGGTGCTCCGGGGACCTCCGCGCTCAGCAGCCCCTCCCGGCCGACGAGCACCGTGTGCCCCTCCACGACCCCGCGCACCCCGAGCCCGGGGACGTTGACGAAGCCCTCCGGCACCGGAAGCCGCCCCACCAGGGCGGTGGCACCGGCCGCGACCGCCCGCGCCACGGGGTGCTCGGAAGCGTGCTCCAGCGCACCCGCCAGCCGCAGGGCCTCGGACTCGGAGACACCCTCGGCGGTGTGCGTCCGCAGCAGCGTCATCCGGCCGGTGGTGACGGTGCCGGTCTTGTCCAGGACGACGGTGTCGACCGCGCGGGTCGTCTCCAGGACCTCGGGCCCCTTGATGAGGATGCCGAGCTGCGCGCCCCGGCCCGTGCCGACCATCAGCGCCGTCGGGGTGGCGAGGCCCAGGGCGCACGGGCAGGCGATGATCAGCACGGCCACGGCCGCCGTGAACGCGGCGGCCGCGCCCGCGCCGCTCGCCAGCCAGAACGCCAGCGTGCCGAGGGCCAGGGCGATGACGACGGGCACGAAGACGGCGGACACCCGGTCGGCCAGCCGCTGCGCGGCGGCCTTCCCGTGCTGCGCCTCCTCCACCATCCGCGCCATCCGCGCGAGCTGGGTGTCCGCGCCGACGCGGGTGGCCTCGACGACGAGCCGTCCGCCCGCGTTGAGGGTGCCACCGGTGACGGCGTCGCCGACGCCGACCTCCACGGGCACGGACTCACCGGTCAGCAGGGAGGCGTCCACCGCCGAGCCGCCCTCCACGACCCGGCCGTCGGTCGCGATCTTCTCGCCGGGCCGGACGAGGAAGCGGTCGCCGGCCATCAGCTCCGTGACGGGGACCAGGGTCTCCCGGCCGCCGCGCAGCACGGTGACCTCCTTGGCGCCCAGCTCCAGCAGCGCCCGCAGCGCCGCCCCGGCCTTGCGCTTGGAGCGCGCCTCGAAGTAGCGCCCGGCCAGGATGAACGCGGTCACCCCGGCCGCGGCCTCCAGGTAGATGTTCCCGGCGCCGTCGCTCCGCGAGACGGTCGGCTCGAAGCCGTGCGTCATGCCCGGCATCCCGGCGCTGCCGAGGAACAGCGCCCACAGCGACCACAGGAAGGCGGCCGAGGTCCCGATCGAGACCAGCGTGTCCATGGTGGCCGCGCCGTGCCGGGCGTTCGTCCACGCGGCCCGGTGGAAGGGCCAGGCCGCGTACGTGACCACCGGCGCGGTCAGCGTCAGGGACAGCCACTGCCAGTAGGTGAACTGCCAGGCCGGCACCATCGCCAGGACGACGACGGGCACGGCCAGCGCCACTGAGGTCACCAACCGCTGCCGTATCGCGCGGAGTTCACCGGTCTCCTCCGTGCCGTCCGTCGTCTCCCCGCCGCCTTCGGCGGACTGCCCGGCCGGCCTCACGGGCGCGGCGGTGTAGCCCGTGGCCTCCACCGTCGCGATCAGGTCACCGACCGTCAGATCTCCGCGGTAGGAGACGCGGGCCTTCTCCGTGGCGTAGTTGACGACGGCGTCCACGCCCTCCATGCGGTTGAGCTTCTTCTCGATCCGCGCGGCGCACGACGCGCACGTCATCCCGCCGATGGTGAGCTCCACCCCGGCCCCGGCCGCCCCTGCGGTCGTGGTCGTGGTGGCCGTGCGCGGGGCTGCGGTGGCCATGGTCCGCTCCTTCTCTCGCTGCTCCGAGCGATACCCCCCGGGGGTATCGCTTCCCGACGAGATACAGGTATACCCCCACCCCGTATCCGCCGCAAGGGAGGGGGTCTCTCGGGTGGTGCGCTCGGAGCGGACGGAACGGGATCAACCACCGCAAGAAGGCGGCCTGTCCCGCGAGGGACGCGCGCGTACGGCCGGAAAAGCACGGTCCACCGAAGGGACCGCCCCCGCTCAGAGCGTCACCCGGGCGTCGTGCTCGCACGGCTCCACGACGGACGGCACGGGATGATCCGCGAGCTCGCGCAGCCACGCCTCCACCGCCAGCGTCCGCTCCCACCGGCCCGCACCGCCCCCGGGCGGGCCGCCGGGACCGCCGAGCACGGCCTCCCGCAGCGCCTCCTCGTCGACGAGCCCCGCGGCCACCAGCAGGGACTCGTCCACCCAGGCCGCCGGATCCGCCCCGCCCACCGCCGCCGTCCCCCGCTCCTCCCACGCGCCCGCGCCGGGCACGGGCGGCCCTCCCTCCTCCGCGACCCGCGGCCGGAACTCCTCCGCGCGCACGCCCCGCATGGCCTCGATCAGCAGCGGCCGGTACGCCCAGGGGGTACCCGCCTCCTCCGGCCGCACCGCCAGGCAGGCGTCGAGCACACCGTCGTCGCAGAACGGCGCGTCCGCCGGCAGCCCGACGGCGGCCGAGTCCCGGACCGTGAACGCGGCCGCCCGCCCCGCCCGCTGGATCCGCTGGACCCACACGTGCCGGCCCCGGTCCGCCGCCAGCGGCTCCACCTCACCGGCCGCCGCCCCGAGCAGCAGATCGCGCACCAGCTCCACGCACTCCTCGCTCGCCCACGGCGGCAGCGAGGGAACCGCCCCCCAGCGGTGCGGCGCCCTCGGCCCCTCCGCCGCCAGGTCCAGCCCGTCGGCCGCCGAGCCCAGCCAGTCCCGGTACGAGCCCCGGTCGAGCAGCATCCGCGCGGTGGCCCCCGGCGGCCACCCCAGCCGCGCCCGATGGCCGAAGGTGTGCCACAGCCCCGCCGCGGGCCGGTTCCGCACCAGCGCGTGGACATAAGCGCTGGGCGGCCGCACCGCCGCGTCACCGCCGTGGCCCAGTAGCAGCCGGCTCGCCCCCTGCGCGCTCAGCACACCGGCCGGGCCGCGCTGCCGGGCGCGCTCGCGCAGCCCGGACGACGGTTCGTCACCCGGCTCGCGCCGCCCCCACGCGGGCAGGCCGGGGCCGGGGGACACCGGCCCGTGGGTACCCGTCGGCCAGGGATCGTCCCGCCCGGGGTCAGGACGGCGGCCAGGACGCCCGGCTCCGGCCCCCGGCAGACCGCACCCCGTACCCCCGGCGTCCGGTACGCCCCCGCCGTGGCCTTCGCCCGGGCCCGGCGCCCCCGACGTCACCAGCCGGGCCCCCGCCTCCGCCGCCAGCAGGCACAGCGCCGTGGCGGCGGGGCCGCCCGACAGGTCCGCGCCCAGCACCCGGCCCGGCGTCACCCGGAGGGACACCGCCTCGCGCAGCGCCGCCAGCAGCCCGGGCGCGCCCTCCGCCACCGAGAGCCCGGCGGGCGGCGGCAGCCACCAGCGCCGGACCGCGCCGCCGTTGCCGTCCCGGTCCAGCCGCAGCGCGTCGCCGGGCGGCACCGTGTGCACCCCGCACCACATGGCGCCGCCGTCCAGCGGATACGGCAGTCCGGGCCCGGCCAGGCGCGCGGCGAGCTGGGCGGGGTCCGGGTCGGCGTCCGTCAGCCAGGCCAGCGTCCGGGCCCGGTCCGCGGCCACCGCCGTGCCGTCGACCGACGTCCAGTACAGCCGCCGGGCCCCGGACAGACCGCCCCGGGCGTAGACCTCCCCGCCCAGCGAGGCGAGGGCGTGGAAGCCGCCGTGGGCGCCGCGCAGGGCGTCCTCGACGTCGGACGGCGAACGGACGCCCCGCAGCCGCCCCGTGAGCTCCGCCTCGCCGAGCGAGCAGGGCCCGGCCACCGCCAGCCGCACCTCGCCCTGACGGGCCACCACCAGCTCGTCGTCCGTCCAGCAGCCGAGCAGCCACGGCCGGCCCGAGGCGTGCGCCACGGTCCGGCAGCCGCGGCCGCGCAGCCTGCGCACGGCCGTCGACGCGTGCGGGCCGTCGGGAAGGACGGTGAACCAGCACCCGGCGCGAGGGACCAGCCCCCGGCCGGGCGTCACGTGAACAGGCCCTCGGCGCGGTCCTCGTCAGCTGTGCCGGGGGATGTCTCGCTCACGGAGAAGGCCTCCTGTGCCACGGCGTACGTGATCGACGGACGTGATCGACAGAGGTCAACGTAGGCGGCCGCGCGGCCCCCGTCCGGAGCGATCAGTCCGAATTCCGCTCGTGTGGGTGACGGGATGCCGTCAGGCACACCAGATCCATCACGGCGCGCCACCCGCCCTCGGCGAGGGCGCGGCGCTGCCGGTCGGCCGCCGCCCCCTCCGTGCGGAGCCGGTGCAGGAGGGAGGCGACCCGGCGGGCGCCGTCGAACCGCTCCAGGGCGGGGGAGACATGGCGGAGCAGCCGGCCGACGACCTCGTCGGCGGGCCGGCGGCGGCCGAGGGGATCGATCAGGTCCCCGCCCAGGCCGTGCCGCGCCGCCTGCCAGTTCGCGGTGTCCAGCATCTCGGAGGAGGGCGTGGGGTACGGCACGCCGCGCTTCTCCTCGAAGACGGCGGTGTCCACCAGGGCCCGTACGACGCCGGCGAACATGACGGCGTCCTCGGCGCGCGGCTGCACGTCCAGGGCGCGCACCTCCACGGTCGGATAGCGCTCCGACAGCCGGGCCTGCCAGTAGAGCTGGCCGCGGTCGCGCAGGATCCCGGTGGCCATCACGGCCCGCACCCGCCGCTCGTAGTCCCCGGCGTCCTCGAAGAGCGGCGGCGGGCCGCTCACCGGCCAGCGGCCGAAGACGACCGTGCGCCAGCTGGCGAACCCGGTGTCGTGCCCGCACCACATCGGCGAGTTCGCGGCCATGGCCACCAGCGCCGGGAGCCAGGGGCGGACCCGGTTGAGCACCGCCACGCCGGTGTCCCGGTCCGGGATCCCGACGTGCACGTGCATGCCGTTGATCAGCTGCTCGTCCACGAGCTGCGGCGCGGCGTCGTGGATGTCGTGGTAGCGCGCCTCGTCGGTCACGGGCGGCGGGGTGCGGCCCGAGAAGGGCGCGGTGCCGGACGCGGCCACCCGGCAGCCCGCCCGCTCCGCCGCCGTGCCGATCGCGTGACGGAGCCTCACCAGGCTGTCGCCCAGCTCGTCCAGGCTCCGGCAGACCGGAGTGGCGATCTCGATCTGGGACTGCAACAGCTCGGAGTGCACCTCGCCCGCGCCCGGCACCGGCCGCATGCCCGCCGTCGCCCGGACCTTCTCGCCCAGCGGCACCGGCAGCCCGCTGACCGCGTCGAGCAGCAGATATTCCTCCTCGACACCCATGGTCGTCATGGTGGGAGGTTCCCCGCTACCGGCTCCGGATCCAAGGAAGCGCGAGCCGACACGCCTCTGTGCGCCGCCGTTCGGGCATTCAAGTGCCGCGCCCCGCGTGGTATGAACCTTTCGTAGGGTCTCTGTCAGTAGGGCGGTGTGGGATGAACTGCTCGCATTGCGGTGCGGAGATGCGCCAGGGGCCGAACGGGGACTGGGCGTGCGCCAATTGCGGAGGTACCGGATGAACGAGTCGGAGGACTTCCCTCATGCCAACGCGGCCCTGATGCACTGCGCGCACTGCGGGTGGTCGGTGCACGAGGGGCCGGTGGGCGGTTACGTCTGTGGCCAGTGCTTCCACACGGTGGAGCCGCAGCAGCACGAGCCGAGCGAGCGGTAGTCCGCGGGGCGCGCGGCCCGTCCGGCCCGGAGCCCGGCGGCGGCACCGCGGCCGTCAGCCGAAGGCGCACCGCGCCGCCCGGCGCCACCGGTTCCCCGGCAGCCCCGGCCGCAGCGCCGCCAGCGCCCCGCAGTACTTCGTGAACACCGCCGGCCGTACCCCGTACGCGTGGAGCAGCCGGTCGGCCTCCGTCAGGTGCCCGGCCGTCTTCGTCTCCACGAGCACGAGGCCCGCGTCGCACCGCACCGAGCGGCGGGTCCGCAGGTCGTCGCAGACCAGCCCGGCGTCGCACGTGACGCGCTCCCCGTCGGCCACCAGGGTCGCGCGGAGGTAGTCCGTGCTGAGGGAGGGCAGCAGCGCGGCCGGCGCGTCGATGCCGTACGCGCGGTGCAGGGTGTCGGCGAGGAAGGACCGGAAGGGGTCGTCGAGCGGGGTGTCCGCGCCGGTCAGCGGGCGGCGGTGCTTGACGGTGTCACCGCGGCGGCCCTTGAGCTTGATCTCGAACTGCCGCTCGCCGCTGTCCTCGTACACCCGCTCGCGGACCTTGAAGCGGAGGCGGCGGCCCTGGCGGTGGTCGTGGAAGGAGCGCAGGCCGGGGGTGTCGTAGTAGACCGAGTGGTAGCGGAAGGCGCGGCGTTCGCCGATGGTCAGGGCCCGGAAGGGGCCGCCGGGGCGCATGGGGTCGGTGAGCCGGTCCACCATCCGGAGAAAGGTTTCTGTGGGTACGAGGTAGCTGCGGTCGAAGCGGGCGAGCAGCTCGGCGCGTTCGTTGACCTCGGCCAGGGAGATGGCGTCGGCCGTCCGGGTCGCGGTGAGGACGGCCCGCACGGCGGCGGGCGCGTGCGGGGCGGGGGTCTCGGGGGCGAGGGTCATACGGACTCCCACGCCGGAGCGGTGTGCTGGGCGGTCCCGGCGGTGGCCGGTACGGTGCCGGCACCCGGCTTCGGTTCGCGGTAGCGGACGTCCACGACCGTCAGGTCGCGGACGAAGTCGACCTCCATGACCGTCCAGTGGAACGGCTCGCCGAGGCGCCGGGCCAGGTCGGCGCGGAGCGCGGCGGGGTCGCGGTGGACGGCGTCGAGGGTGACGACCGTGCGGCGCGAGCGGGCGAACAGCCGGGGGTGGTCGGCCACGTAGACGACGAGGAGCAGTACGGCGCTGAGCGTGGCGGCGAGGGCGAACCTCAGGTGCGGCAGGCCGCACAGCAGGCCGAGGACGAGAGTGGTGAAGTAGTACGCCACCTCCTCGTGCTGCACGGCGTCGGAGCGGAGTCTGATGATCGAGAGCACTCCGAAGAGTCCGAAGCCGAGCGCGGTCCCGCCGCTGCCGCCCACTTCGGCAAGGGCGGCCACGACGGTGAACAGGGCGACGTTCAGGGCGAGATAGGCCGGGACGAGGTCGCGGCGCCGGTGCCTGGGATAGTAGATGGCGAAGGTCAGCAGGCAGATGGCGGCGAGGTCGAGCCCCAGGTGGGCCGCGAGGTGTCGGAGGGAGTCCATGGCTTCGCTCTCTGTACGCGGGAGAAGGGACACCGAAGATAGGGAAACGCAGGGTGAACATGTACACACGTTCCCGTGAACAATGCGCGTCCTTGATGCCCGGTGGAGAGCAAGTGGCCTGAACGGTCCGAGCCTTGTCGCAGAAGGCGGTCTTGCGGGGGACTTGAGGGGGAACCGCGCGGGACTTGAGCGGGAATCGGGGGGAACCGCGGGGGACCGGAGAGGGATCCGGGGGGGGCAATCCGCGTACGGTCCGGGGGCGCGACCTCCCCGGCGATGGTCCGTCCAGGCCGCGGCTCAGCGTGGCCAGACCTGGATCAGCCACTCCTCCGTGCCGTGGAAGAACATCTCGCCGGCCTGGTGCCGCTCCCGCGCCGCGGCGCGGCCCAGGCTCGCCGCGCGCAGCCGGTAGACGCCCGGCCCGCCGAGGTCGACCGGCTCGCCGGACGGACCACCGTCCCACTCGTTGAGCCGCACCTTCCCGTGCCGGAACAGCTCGAACTCCACCGTGTCCAGGGTGTCCCAGCCGCCCGGCGGTGCCGGCGGTTCGCCGGACCAGCTCTCCAGCCGCACATGCGGGTGGAAGTCCGTGGTGGCGCACCGGAAGAGCACACCGCCCGGCCCGGCGAGCACCGCCCAGCGTCTGGGGGCGGTGGTGACGGCCGCCTGCGGATCGGCGCCGTCCTCCAGGCCGCGCAGGAAGAACGTGGCGTACGAGACGCGGGGCTCGGTGGTCCGCGCGCCGAGGAGTTCTACGGACGGGGGAGTGGCCGTCACCGGCTGACCTCCAGCGGTCGGCTGCGGATGGGGACGTGGAACGCGTCGGAGTCGAGAATACGGTCACGTTCACGGAACTCGATGATCTGTTCCCCATTCGCGGGAACGGACTTGGCCGCGTGCGCCGCGTGGTTCCGGTGGGCCGGTCCGGGCGCGGGGGCGCCCGGACCGGCCGCCGTCACCGGCGCAGGATCTTGCGGGCCAGCAGGTTCCCCAGCAGCTGGGCGATCTGCACGAGGACGATCAGCACCGCCACGGTCACCACCATCACCGAGGTGTCGAAACGCAGATAGCCGTACGTCATCGCGAGGTTGCCCACCCCGCCGCCGCCGACGGTCCCGGCCACCGCCGAGAAGTCGATCAGGGCGACGAGCATGAAGGTGAAGCCGAGGACCAGCGGCCCGAGCGCCTCCGGGACCAGCACGGTCAGCACGATGCGCAGCGGGCTCGCGCCCATCGACCGGGCCGCCTCGATGACACCGGTGTCCACGGCGAGGAGATTCGTCTCCACGATCCGGGCGACGCCGAAGGTCGCGACCACCACCATGGGGAAGATCGCCGCCTCGGTGCCGATCATCGTGCCCACCACGCTCCGCGTCACCGGTGACAGGGCGACGATCGCGATGATGAACGGGACCGGCCGGATGACGTTGATCAGCACGTTGAGCACCGCGAACACCACGCGGTTGGGCAGGACGCCGCCCTTGCGGGTGGCGTAGAGGGCGAGGCCGACGGCCATGCCCAGCACCGCCGACAGCGCCAGCGTGATCAGCACCATGTAGACGGTCTCGCCGGTGGCGTCGACGACCTTTACCCAGAACTCGTTCCAGTCGACGCTCATGCCACGGCCGCCTCTCGGGCGCCGGCCAGCTCGCCGAGGAACGCGTCGATCGCGTCGTCCGTGCCCCGGAGTTCGAGGGTCACGCTGCCCAGCGGGAGGTCCTGCACCTCGCCGACACCGGCGTGCGCGATCGTGAAGTCCAGCTCGTACCGGCGCAGCAGCCGCGACAGGCCGGACCCGTCCGCGCCGTCCCGGGTGACGGGCACGGTGACCAGCCGCCCGGTGTGCCGGGAGCGCAGCCGCTCCAGGGCCGCGCCCTCCGGCACGTCGTGGAGGGCGGAGCGGACGAAGGAACGGGTGACGGGGTGCCGGGGGCGGGCGAAGACGTCGTAGACGCCGCCGCTCTCCACCACCCGGCCGTCGGCCATGACGGCCACCCGGTCGCAGATGCCGCGCACCACGTCCATCTCATGGGTGATCAGAACGATCGTGACGCCGAGCTCCGCGTTGACCCGCTTGAGCAGGTCCAGCACCTCCCCGGTGGTCTGCGGGTCGAGCGCGGACGTCGCCTCGTCGCACAGCAGGACCTTCGGGGAGGTGGCGAGCGCCCGCGCGATGCCGACGCGCTGGCGCTGGCCGCCGGAGAGCTGCTCGGGGTAGCGGCGCGCGTGGTCCTCCAGGCCGACGAACCGCAGGGCCTCGGCGGCCTGCTCGCGCACCTCCCGACGGGGGTGCCCGGCCAGCCTGAGCGGGTAGGCGACATTGCCCAGGACGGTGCGGGAGCGGAAGAGGTGGAACTGCTGGAAGACCATCCCGATCGACTGCCGGACGGCGCGCCGCCGCCGCTCGCCGAGCGCGCCGAGGTCCTCTCCGTCGACGAGGACGCTGCCGGAAGTGGGCTCCTCCAAGTAGTTGATGACGCGCAGCAGGGTGCTCTTGCCGGCGCCGCTGTGCCCGACGATGCCGAAGACGCTGCCCCGCTCGACGGTCAGGGAGACGTCGTCCACCGCCCGGAACACGGAGCCGCGGTCGCCGCCCCCGGCGGGGAAGGTCTTGGTGACGTGACGGAGTTCGATCACCGGGATCAGCCCTTCCCCTGCTTCGTCAGCCGGTCGAGCTCCCGCTCCAGCTCGGCCCGCGGGATGTCGAGGACATAGCGGGCCCCGTGCGCGGACTTCGCCACGGCCTCCTGGACCTTCTTCGTGCGGTAGAGCTCGACGACCTTGCGGACGTTCTCGGAGTCCTTGTCCTTGCCGTCGGCGGCGATGACGTTGACGTACGGCCGGGCGGCCGCGCTCTCCGGGTCGTCGTGGAAGATCGCCTGCTCCGGCTTGTAGCCGGCCAGTTCGGCGACGCCCGCGTTGATGACGGAGGCGGCGGTGTCCTTGAGGCTGCGCGGGGTCTGCTGGGCGTCGACCGGGGTGATCTTCAGATGCCTGGGGTTGGCGCTGATGTCCTCGGGGGTGCCGTAGATGCCCGCCTTCTCCTTGAGCTCGATCAGCTTGGCGGCCTGGAGCACCAGCAGCGCCCGGCCCTGGTTGGACGGGTCGTTGGGGATCGCGATCCGGGCCCCGTCGGGGATCTCGTCGGTCTTCTCGTGCTTGAGCGAGTACAGGCCCATCGGCGCCACCGAGGTGGAGGCGACCGGCACGATCCCGGTGTGGTTGCGCGCGTTGAACTGGCTGAGGAAGGCGAGGTGCTGGAAGGCGTTGAGCTCGATGTCGCCGTCGGCGAGCGCCCTGTTGGGCAGCTGGTAGTCGTCGAAGGTGACGATCTTGACGTCGATGCCCTCCTTCTTCGCCTCCTCGGCGAGCACGTCCCACTCCTCGTCCGCACCGCTGACACCGATCCGCACCTGGTTCCCGCCGCCGGAGTCCGACAGGCCGCAGGCCGACAGCAGCAGGGCGAGGGCGGCGGCGGTGGTCGCCGCCAGGACGCGTCGGCGGGGGAGGGGGAGTGTCATCGGTGGCTCATTCCAGGAGACAGGACGGTGCGAGACGCGGCGCCGTACGGGGTCAGCGCCCGCGTCTTTCCGGGGATCGTATGAGCGAAACCGACAACTAACTGTCAAACGAAGGCAGGATTCACGTCTCCGCAATAAAGCGAAGGTATTTGCTGCGTTCTTATGAACGGCTGTTTCCGCGGGCGCGCCCTCGGCCACATCCTGAGCGGTCCTCCGGCCGCATCCGCCGCGTCTCTCGCCGCCCCCCCGGCGCCTCCTCAGGGGCCGCCGAAGAAGTCGACCAGCAGCATGTCCCGCAGGCCCGTCACGGCTCCCGCGGTGGGCCGGACCGGGGAGACGCCGTGCAGGACCCGGCGGTCGTCGAGGACGATCGTCTCCAGGGGCGCGGTGAGCACGGCCCGGTGGACGGGGCGCCGCTCCAGGTCGTAGAGGCAGGACTCCGCGCCGCGCACGTCCTGGCGGCGGATCAGCACCTGCGCCACGTAACAGTGCCCGTCCCGGTGGACGCCCTCCGGCGCGGGGTGCCCCTCGGCGTTGACGGTCGCGACGACGCGGATCTGGTGGACGCCGCAGGTGTCGATGCCCTTGCCCGGGCCGGGCAGCCGGTCCCGGAGGGCGAGGACGATCCGGCGCAGCGGCTCGCCCGTCGCCACGGGCGGGTGGAGCGGGGCGAAGAGCCGCTCGACGCCGCCGTTCACCCGGTTCACCGACGCGTCCTGGAAGAAGGCGGCGTGGGGGAGTTGCTCCAGCCGCCGTGACCGGAGGCGGAACTTCCCGTACCGGCGGAAGCGGTAGGGCGTGTCCGTACCCAGGTGCGCGTCGCCCGGCAGGTCGTCCCAGGAGGCGAGGAACCCCGCCACGTCCCCCTCGGGGACCGGCGCCAGGGCGTCCGTCAGCGGGCCGGGGCCGAAGTGGACGAAGGGCGGCCGGTGCGTGGCACCGCGTATCGCCGGGGGCGCGTCGGGCAGGTGCCGCGCGCGCAGTGGACTTGAGGTCATCCGATGTCCTCGCCTTCGTACGGGCCGGGGCGCCGGCCCGGGTGCGGGCCCGCGCGGGCGGCGTCGGGTCGGGGGCGAGGAGGGCCCCTCGTCCGACAGTAAGGCGAGAGAGGCGGGGACTGGCCTGAAAGTGCGCGGTGTACCTGCGGAACCGGTTCGCCGTCCGCCTCGTACGCCTCACCCGTCACGGAAGGCGTACGACTTGCGCCCCCCAGGTGAGACCCGCGCCGAATCCCAGGAACAGCGCCAGATCGCCACTGGTCACGGCACCCGACTCACGCAGCCGGGCGACGGCGAGCGGCACGGAGGCGGCCGAGGTGTTGCCCGTGTGCGCCACGTCCCGGGCCACGACGACGTGTCCGGGCAGCTCCATGCGCTGCGCCACGGTCTCGATCATCCGCAGATTCGCCTGGTGCGGCACGAAGGCGGCGAGATCGGAGGGTCTTATTCCGGCCGCGTCGAGCGCTGCCGCGGCGACCTTGGGCATTTCCTCGATGGCCCAGCGGAACACCTCCGGCCCGGCCATGCGCATGGTGGGCCACACGGTCCCGGGCTCGTCCCGGTACTCCAGCCAGCTCGCCGAGTGGGCGATGAGCTCGCGGCGGCTGCCGTCGGAGCCCCAGACCACCGGCCCGATGCCGCACTCCTCGCGCGGCCCCACGACCATGGCGCCGGCGCCGTCGGCGAACAGGATGGCCGCCGACGGGTCCTCGGGGTCGATGATGTCCGTCATCTTGTCCGAGCCGATCACCACGACGTAGCGCGCCGCGCCGTCCCGCACCATCGAGGCGGCCAGGGCCAGGCCGTAGCAGAAGCCCGCGCAGGCGGCGTTGAGGTCGAAGGCCGCGCCGCGGGTGCCGAGCCGGTCGGCGATCTCCGTCGCGTCCCCCGGGCTCTGCCGCAGACCCGACATCGAGGACAGGACGACCGCGCCGATCAGGTGGGGCTCCACGCCGGCGTCGGCGACGGCCTTGCGCGCCGCCTCCACCGCCATGTCCACGACCGTCTCGTCCGCGGCGGCGTAGCGGCGTTCCACGATCCCGGTGCGCCGCTGTATCCACTCGGCCGTACGCCCGGTGCGGGAGGCCACCTCTTCATTGGTGACCACGCGGTGCGGACGGTAGGCGCCGATCCCCAGAATTCCTGCGTCCTGTGCGGTGGTTCGCTGTATCTGCATGGCAATACCAACCCTCGGTCCGTTCTGGATGCCGGGCGTCGCACACTGTCGGAGGGGGCACCGGATTCCGGTGCGGCCGACGGGAGGCGGGGCGCGGGCGCGATCAGTGACAGCCGGTCCGCGCGGGTCGGCGGACGGGTCCGGGAAAGGCGCTCCGGCCTTGATCCCGAAGGGGTGCGGATACCCGGTCCCGGCAGGTGGGACGCTCGGGCGCCGGACGATTTCCGGCCCGGGTGAGAGCTCCGGTGGCGATCACCGTGCCGCGCATACAGGCCCCCCCAAGCCAGAACGTGAACTCACCCGCGGGGAGACTATCGCCGGGGTGGGTTGGAGTCCGCAACCCACCGGCATCCGTATGTCGAGTGTTGAACGTCACGCCCTTCCGAGGATTCGAACAAGCGTGATGCGGGTCACAAAAAATATTGCTTGCTTGGTATGGCGCGGCCCTTCTACGGTCACTCGTGTGATCCAACTCCTCGCAAAGACTGGCCTGTTGTCGACGATCGGGTTCCACCACTGCAAGGTGTCCGTCCTTCTCGCTGACGGCGTTATTCCGGTTGCCGGTTCGGAGGAGTCGTGACCCATTCCGCAACACCGCTCTCACCTGCGGATCTGTTAAGCCGGCCGGCCTCCGGGGCGATCGGCGCGGGAGTGCATCTGCATGGCTTCGGGGGATTCCACGGCGGCCTCACCCTGGCGCTCATGACCTCGGCGATGCAGGGATCGGTACCGGACATTCCGCTGGCGAGCGCGACTGCCCGATTCCACCGGCCGATCGGCGACGACTTCCGGGTGGACACCTCGGTGATTCGCTCCGGCCGTACGGTCTCGACGATCGGCGCACGCGCGGTGACGGCCAAGGGAATTCACGTCGACGCCCAGGCGATCTTCGGGTCCCTGAAGCCGGCGGCCTGGCGGACGTTCGCGCCGGCCCCTCCGGTGGCACCGCCTCCGGAGGACTGTGAAATCTTCACCATTCCACCCGAGTTCGTGGCGATTTCCCCGTACATGGAGATTCGGCCGGTCGGGCCCAGCCGCCCCTATGCGGGGGGTTCGGAACCCGAACTCATCGCCTGGATAAGGATGGTGGAGGACGAGAAGCCGCCGGACGCGCTGCGCTTCGTCTTTCTGATGGATTCGCTGGCACCTTCCTACGCGGCGGTGCTCTCGACCCTAGCCTTGGTGCCCACCGTCGAACTCACGGTACGGCCCAGCGGAAATCTCGCCCGGGCGGAGTCGCCGTGGATACTGCTGCGCGCGCGGACGCGGTCGGCCAGCGCCGACGGCTGGGTGGACGAGCAGATCGACGCCTGGGGCCCGGACGGCACCCATCTGGGATCCGCCCAGCAACTCCGCGTCGTGCGAACGGACTGACGAGCTCCATCGTGCGCGGAACGAAAAGAATTCAGGACCCGCCATTGGCTCGATGACGGGTCTCGGTCACGAGGCTGAAGTAAACGGGGGAGCTGTGGACCGCTTAGCGGGGTGGGCCCGTACGTCATTGCCCACGTCATTGCCGGAGATCCTGGAGTACCGGGCGGCCCAGCCCCCGCAACTGGCCTTCCGCTTCCTGCCCGACGGGACCGGCGACGAGCTGGTCGACTGGACCTACCAGGACCTCGCCGAGCACGCCGGCCGCATCGCCGCGGACCTGCTGGACCGGGAGCTCACCGGCCGCCGCGTCGTCCTGGCCCTCGATCCCGGGGTGCACTACGTCGCCGCGCTCTTCGGGATATTCCGGGCCGGCGCCACCGCGGTGCCCTCCTTCCCGCCGACCGGCAAACGGGCCGTGGCGCGCTTCGCCTCGATCGTCGAGGACTGCGCACCCGATGTGATCATCGCCGACACCCGGCTGGCGGGCCGCGTCGGCCAATTCGAGGCCGAACTCCCCGAATCCGTCCCCCGCCCGCGGTGGATATTCGTCGACGACGCCTATTTCAAGGAAGCCGCCGCACCCGACCGGCAGCCCCCGCGGCTCGCCGACCCGGCACTGCTCCAGTACACCTCCGGCTCGACCGGGAATCCCAAGGGCATCGTCCTCACCCATGCCAACCTCGTCAGCAATTGCCTGACCCTTGAGGAGAACATGGGCTACGAGCCCGACCGGGTCGGCTGCACCTGGCTGCCGCCGTACCACGACATGGGCCTCATGGGCACCCTCCTGCTCGCGGTGCACGGCGGCTGGCCCCTGGTACTGCTGTCACCGGCGCACTTCGTGCAACAGCCCTACCGCTGGCTCAAGGCGCTCACCGACCACAAGGTGACGATTTCGGTCGGCCCGAACTTCGCGTTCGACCTCTGTACGTCGAACGTCACCGACGAGGAGCTGGAGACGCTCGACCTGAGCCGGCTGCGCCAGGTCTTCTGCGGCTCGGAGCCCGTCTCCCGGGCCACCCTGGACAGGTTCCGCGAGCGGTTCGGCCCGCGCGGCTACACCGAGACGTCCCTCATCCCCTGCTACGGGCTGGCCGAGGCGACGCTCTACGTCTCGGGCAAGCGGTCCGGCACCGAGGTCCGTACGCGACTCCTCGACAAGGAGGCCCTGGAGAGGGGCATCGTCCGCGCGGCGGACCCCCTCGGCACGGACACCACGGCGCGGATCATCAGCTGCGGCGCCGTCGCCGTCGGCCACGAGGTGCTGATCGTCGACCCGGAGACCCGGCGTCCGGCCGGCGCCGGCCGGGTCGGCGAGGTCTGGGTCGCCGGCCCCAGCGTCGCGGCGGGGTACCTCGGCCGCCCCGAGCTCACCGCCGAGACCTTCACCGCCCGCCTCGCGGACGACGTCCGTCCGCCTTCGGGAAGTGAACAAACGTATCTGCGCACGGGGGACCTGGGCTTCCTCCTCGACGGCGAGCTCCACATCACCGGGCGGCTCAAGGACCTCGTGGTCATCGCCGGCCGCAACCTCTACCCGCAGGACATCGAGCACTCCGTCCGCGAGGCCCACGACAAGCTGCGCGGGTCCGCGGTCTTCTCCCGCCCCGGCGAGGCAGGCGAGGAACTGGTGGTCGTCGCGGAGTACCGCGGCACCGCCCGCCAGCTGGCCGCCGAGGGGAGCGCGGTCCTCGACGCGGTGATCGCGGCGGTGACCGCCGACCACGGCGTCCGGCCGGCCGACGTGCACTTCGGGCCGGTCGGCGCGATCCCCATGACGACCAGCGGCAAGGTCCGCAGGGACGCGACACGGAAGGCCTACGTCCAGGGGACGCTCAAGAAGCTGGCCCTGGCCACCGACGACAAGCCGCTGTCCGCGCGGTGACTGGAGTCCACCATGACGGTTTCCCCCGAGAGATCTCCCGAGAAGTCCCCCGAGACCTCCGCACAGTCCTCCTCGTCACCGGCCGAGGGCACCGGCACCGCGGCCGGGCGGCCCGCCGCTCCCCCCGGCGCCCTCGCCGGTGACACCGACGCCTCGGCGCGAAGACTCGCCTACGTCACCGTCGGCGTGCCCACCCTCGGCTTCGCCGGAGCCGTGGTCTTCGCCTTCCACTACGGCATCAGCGCCGTCGACATCGGGCTGCTCGTCGGCATGTACCTGGTGACGTCGCTGGGCGTGGAGGGCGGCTTCCACCGCTTCTTCTCCCATCTGTCCTTCGCGGCCAAGCCCGGCGTCACCGCCTTCTGGGGCATCGCCGGGAGCATGGCGGCCCAGGGCCCGATCGTCTTCTGGGTGGCCACCCACCGCCAGCACCACGCCTTCACCGACCGCGACGGCGACCCCCACTCGCCCCGGCCCATCGAGGACGGCCGGCGCTTCGCCAGGGCGCGCGGCTTCTGGCACGGGCACGTCGGCTGGCTGTTCACGGTCCGCCGGCAGAACTGGAGCAAGTACGTCCCGGACCTGATGCGCAACCGCCTCGTGATGAAGATCAACCAGTACTACTTCGTCTGGGTCCTGGCCGGCCTGGCACTGCCCGCGCTGCTCGGCTGGGCGCTCACCGGCGGCAGCGCCCGCGGCGCCGCCGGCGGCCTCCTCTGGGGCGGCCTGGCCCGGATCTTCCTGCTCGACCATGTGACGTGGAGCGTCAACTCGATCGGCCACACGCTGGGCAACCGCCCCTACCGGACGCGCGACGGCAGCCGCAACGTGGCCCCGCTCGCGCCGTTCTCCGTCGGCGGTTCCTGGCACAACAACCACCACGCCAAGCCGGCCCTGGCGCACAACCGGCACACCTTCTGGCAGATCGACATCGCCGGGGGCGTCATCCGGCTGCTGGACGTGCTCGGCCTGGTCTCCCACGTCCGCTACCCCAAACGCGCACGGTCAGAGTAGAAAAGGAGTGGCTCTCGTGTCCTCGGCAACAGCTGATCCGCTGGCGGCGGCAATCGTCAAGCTCGACCCTGCCAGCCGCCGCATCAAAAGATTCTCCGCACTGACCACCATGACCCTCCCGCTCATCGGCACGCTCGCGGCGGTCTGGTTCCTGTGGACCGGCAACTTCACCACCACCGACCTGGTCCTGTTCGTCGTGATGTATTTCGTCCACATGGGCGGCATCACCATCGGCTTCCACCGCTACCTCTCGCACAAGGCGTTCAAGACCTCGCGCGTGTTCGAGGGCATCATGATGATCACCGGGTCCATGGGGGCCCAGGGTCCGCTGATGTTCTGGGTCACCACCCACCGCCGGCACCACCGCTTCAGCGACCGCGAGGGCGACCCGCACTCCCCGAACCTGCACGGCTGGAGCCTGCGGGCCCGGCTGCGCGGGCTGTGGTACGCCCACATGCCCTGGATGCTGAGCGACGAGACGTCGAAGTGGACCGTCTTCGCCCCCGACGTCCTGCGGGACCGCCGGCTGATGTGGTACCACCGCACCTACCCCGCCTGGGTGCTCACCGGCCTGCTGATCCCCACCGTGATCGGCTTCGCCGTCGGCCGGACGCCGATGTCGGCCCTCACCGCCCTGGTCTTCGGCGGCTTCGCCCGCATCTTCGTGGCCAACCAGGCCGCCTGGTGCGTCGGTTCGGTCTGCCACGCCATCGGCAGCCGCCCCTTCAACAACGACGACCGCAGCGCCAACAACTGGCCCGTCGCCGCCTTCACCTTCGGCGAGGGCCTCCAGAACAACCACCACGCCTTCCCCGGCTCGTACCGCCACGGCGTCACCTGGTGGGAGCCGGACCTGAGCGGCTGGCTGCTCTTCGGCCTCGGCAAGGCGGGCGTCGTGTGGGAGCTGCGCGAACCCGACCAGGCGACCATCGCCAGGAAACGGGCGATGAAGAAAGCCGCCTGACAGGCCGCCACCCGGCCCGTCGGTACCCCTCAGCACCCGTCAGATCCAGATCCACCTCCCCGGCAGGAGCCACACCACCCATGTTCGGACGCAAGAAGGAAACGCAGCTGACCGGCCCGCTCACGGAGGACTCCCTCCGGCAGTGGCTGGTCGACCACCTCGCCCAGCGGATCGAGGTCGCGCCCGCCGAGATCGACACCACCAAGTCCTTCGAGGCCTACGGGCTCGACTCCCGGGTCGCCGTCCAGGTCTCCGGGTCCCTGGAGAAGGTCGTCGAGCGCAGGCTCTCGCCCGGTCTGCTCTACGAGCACCAGACCATCGACGACCTGAGCCGCTACCTCGCGCAAGAGCTCAGACTGTCCGGCCGGACCGGCTGAAGGGGATCGCCACGATGGCCGCTTACAACTTTCCGTCGGCACCCGACGAGAACTTCCAGGAATTCCTCCGCAAGTCGGAGAAGATCGAGGGGGAACGCCTCCAGGCGGCCATCCCCCGGGACTACTTCGAGCCCCGGGTGGCCCGCGGCGTCCTCGGGTTCGCCGTCAGCTGGGCGCTCTACATCGGGGCGATCGCCGGCGTCGCCTTCGCACCGCACTGGCTGCTGTGGATCCCCCTGTGGATCGTCGCCGGCCTCGGCGGCTGGGGGCTGCACTGCATCGCCCACGACTGCGGGCACGGCTCCTTCTCCCGGTCGCGGAAGTTCAACTTCGCGGTCGGCCATGTGGCGCTGCTGCCGCTGATCTACCCCTTCCACGCCTGGCGGCACGTCCACAACCTGCACCACAGCCACACCAACAACCTGGAGCTGGACACCGACTGGCGTCCCGTCCCGGCGGCGCTCTACGACCGGATGCCCTTCCACGAGAAGGTCATCTACCACGGGACGCGCACCTGGGCGTTCTGGGGCGGCACCATCAACTACTGGCGGGAGTCGGGCTTCCGGCCCGGCTACTTCCCCAAGCGCGAGGCGCGCCGCGACGTGCGCCGGTCGATGGTCTTCGTGCTGGCCGTGTGCGTCCTGTACTTCACGCCGCTGATCTGGTTCACCGGGTTCACCGGCTTCCTGATCTACTTCGTCGCGCCCTGGCTCGCCACCCACGCGTGGTTCAGCGCGACGACGCTGATGCACCACAGCTCCAGCGACGTGCCGTACCTCACCAACGAGCACTGGACCCGCAACGCGAGCCGGCTGCTGGTGACGACCGACTACGTCTACCCCAAGTGGCTGCTGTTCCTCACCCACAACATCTCCATCCACACCGCGCACCACGTGGCCCCGGTCGTGCCCTACTACAACCTCCGCAAGGCCCAGGCGGCCCTGAAGGCGGCGTACCCCGGCATGGTCCGCGAGGAGAAGGTCAGGATCAGCCAGCTGGCCCGGATCGTCCGGCGGCTGCACTTCTACGACACCGAGTCGGGCTACTACACCGACTTCTCCCGTACCCGCATCGCACCGGCGGACGCCAAGCCGGTGCCCGTGAAGACCTCGTGATGACACCACTCTCCCTACGACGGTTCGCCCACGCGGCGGTCGGCGCCCTCGCACCGGGCGTCGGCGGCCGCTGGGCGACCGACGTCTTCTCCCGCACCCGCAAGATGGGTGTCCGCCCCGACAACGTCCTTCCGCTGGGCGCCCGCCGGTTCGTCATCGAGGGCAACCCCGACGTGCGCGGCGGCTATCTGTGGGGCGACGACGAGGACGCGGACGGCGCGCCCGTGCCGACCGCGCTGCTGGTCCACGGCTGGGGCGCCGACAGCTCCAGCATGTACTCGCTCATCGCGCCGCTGCGCGAACTCGGCTACCGCGTGGCCGCGTTCGACGCCCCGGCCCACGGGGTGTCCGAGGGCAGCCGGGCGACGATGACGCAGTACACCGCGGCCACCCGTGCCGCGCTCGACTCGCTCGGCGGGGCGCGGGTGATCGTCGCGCACTCGCTCGGCTCGATCGCCGCCGTGGCCGCCCTGGCCCTGCGGCCGGACCGGCCCGTCGACTGCCTCGCGCTCGTCGCGCCCACCTGCACCCTGAACGCCGTCCTGGACTCCTGGGCGCGCAGCGAGCTGCGGCTCGCCCGCCCGATCCTCGACCGCATCTACCGGGAACTGCACCGCCGCAACGGGGTGCCCGTCAGCCACTGGGACGTCGTCGGCCTCGGCCGCGAACTGCCGTGCCCGGTGCTGGCGATCCACGACCCCGACGACCCGGTCGTACCGTTCCACGAGGCCGAGGTCATCGCGGCCGGCCTGCCGGACGTACGCCTCGAAAGGGCCACCGGACGGGGCCACATGGGGATCCTCATGTCGCCCGAAGTGAAAAGCGCCGTCTCCGCGTTCGTCGCCGAACACGGATCCAGAACTGGAGAGACCATCGCGTGAGCGAGGACATGGGCAAGAGGGCATGGATGTGCCTGGTGTGCGGATGGGTCTACTACGAGGCCCTCGGACTCCCCGAGGAGGGCATCGCCCCGGGCACCCCCTGGGAGGAGATCCCCGACACCTGGGAGTGCCCGGACTGCGGCACCACCAAGGCCGACTTCGTGATGGCACCGCTGTAGCCCCCGCAGACCCGCACCGCCCGCCGGGCCGCCAGCACCCGCCGGGAACGTTCCACGAGGAGAACAGATGAGCACACCGGTGACGGACCCCGGCGTCGCGATGACGACACTGATGACCCCGGCGGGCAAGCGTGACCCGTACCCCCTCTACGAGGCGCTCCGCGCGTACGGGCCGCTGCTGCGGCTCGGCCCGGACCAGCTGGTCGTCACCGGCCACGCCGAGTGCTTCCGCGCCCTGCGCGAGCCCCGGCTGCTGTCCACCGACGGGCCGGTGCAGGACCGGATGATGCCCGGCTGGCGTGACCACTCCTCCTGGGTCTGGCTCGCGCGGAACATGCTCTTCAGCAACTCCCCGGACCACGAGCGCTACCGGCGCTTCTTCAGCGGCGCGTTCACCCCGCGGCGGATCGCCGAGCTGCGGCCCGTGGTCGAGGGCCTGATCGACGGGCTGATCGACCGGCTCGCCGGACTCGCGGCGGACGGCGCCCCGGTGGACTTCATGGCGGAGTTCGCCTTCCGGGTGCCGATGGCCGTGATGGGCGCGCTGCTGGGCATCCCCGAGGAGGACCAGGCGGCCTTCCGGGGGCCCGTCGGGGACATCACCACCGCCCTGGAGCCGATCCGCGACCTCTCCCAGCTCGACCGGGGCGACGGCGGCATGGAGTGGATGGCCGCGTACTTCACCGAGCTGGCCGCCGCCCGCCGCGCCGCGCCCCGCGACGACCTGGTCAGCGCGATGACCCGGGCCCGGGACGAGAGCGGCGAGCTCAGCGAGGACGAGCTGATCGCCAACTTCATGCTGCTCCTGGTCGCCGGCACCGAGGCCCCCATGGACCTCATCGGCAACGCGCTGCGGCTGGCCTTCGACCACCCCGGGCACGCCGACGCGCTCCGCGAGGACGACGGACTCGCCCCGGGCTACATCGAGGAGACCCTGCGCTTCGACCCCGCCGCCCAGGCGCTCAACCGGATGGCCGCGACCGACCTGGAGTTCTTCGGCGTGCCGCTGACCGAGGGGACGAAGGTCACCCTCCTCATCGCGGCCGGCAACCGCGACCCGCGCCGCTTCCCCGACCCGCTGCGCTTCGACCCGTACCGCACGGGGAACCACGCGCTGACGTTCAGCGGCGGCGCGCACTTCTGTCTCGGGGCGGCGCTGGCCCGGATGCAGGCGGAGATCGCGCTGCCCCGGCTGCTGCGCCGGTTCCCGGCGCTGGGGCCGGCGGGGGAGCCCACCTTCCGCGACCAGCTGGTGCAGCGGGGGTTCGACCGGCTGCCCGTGAAGTGTGGCTGACGCCTCTTCATGAACAGGGGAGACGTTCTGCGGGGCGCGGTATGCTCGCGTGAGTTGGAAAAACCAACTCACTAACGAGGAGAGCGATGACTCAGACCGCCGCCGGTGAGGCGGGCAGCGTCACCAAGCCCCGCTTCGGTCCGGTGTTCGCCGTCGTGGTGGCCGGCGTGGCGATGTCCAATCTCGACATGTTCATCGTCAACGTCGCCCTGCCCGACATCGGCGCACAGTTCTCCGGGTCGTCGCTGGCCTCGCTGTCGTGGATCCTCAACGCCTACGCCGTGATCTTCGCCGCGCTGCTCATCCCGGCCGGCAGCCTCGCCGACCGGACCAGCCCGCGGCAGGCGTACCTGCTGGGCATAGCCGTCTTCACGCTCGCCTCCGCCGCCTGCGCGGTGGCGCCGGGCGTCTGGGTCCTGGTCGCCGCCCGGGTGGTCCAGGCGGTCGGGGCGGCCATGCTGATCCCGTCCTCCCTGGGTCTCCTGCTCGCCGCGGCCCCGCCGGAGAAGCGGGTGGCCTCGGTGCGCGCCTGGACCGCGATCAGCGGACTGGCCGCCGCGCTCGGCCCCGTCATCGGCGGTCTGCTCACCCAGCTCGACTGGCGCTGGGTCTTCCTGATCAACCTGCCCATCGGCGTCTTCGCCCTCGTCGTCGGCGCCCGGGTGCTGCCGCGCACCCCGTCCCGCCCGACCGCCGACCGGCTGGACCTCGCCGGCGCCGTCCTGCTCACCCTCGGCATCGCCGTCCTCGCCCTCGGCCTGGTCAAGAGCGACGACTGGGGCTGGGCCTCCGGCGGGGTCATCGGCTCGCTGGTGGCCGGCGTCGTCCTGCTCGCCTGCTTCGTCCTCAGCTCCTCCCGCCACCCGTCCCCGATCCTGCCCCTGGACCTCCTGCGGATCCGGCCCGTGGGCCCGGCGACCTTCGCCAACCTCCTGTTCGCGGTGGCCTTCGGCGCGATGCTGCTCTCCGCGGTGCTCTGGTGCCAGCAGGTCTGGCACTGGTCCCCGCTGCGCACCGGCCTCGCCATCGCGCCCGGCCCGGTCATGGTCCCCGCCTTCGCCATGGGCGTCGGCCCGCTCATCCGCCGGATCGGCTCGGGCGCGGTCTCCGCGATCGGCTCCGTGCTCTTCTGCGTGGGCATCGGCTGGTGGATCTACCGCCTGGACACCTCGCACGACTACGTCGCCGGCTTCCTCCCCGGCATGCTGCTCACCGGCATCGGGGTGGGCCTGGTCGTGCCGACCCTCGTCGGCGCCGCCGTGACGGCCCTTCCGCCGCAGAGCTTCTCCACCGGCTCGGCCGTGGTCACCATGGCCCGTCAGGTCGGCTCGGTCCTCGGGGTGGCCCTGCTGGTCGCCTTCCTCGGCACCCCCGGCGCGGGCGACGCCGTCACGGCCTTCGACCACGGCTGGGAGTTCACCCTCGCCGCGTCCGCGCTCGCGGCGCTCGCCTGCCTGTTCATCCCCCGGGCCGCGAAGAAGCCCGCGGCCTGACGCCCGCCCCCGGGCTCCCGATACCACTCCCCCTCCCCCCGGGCCGGACGGCCGCCGCGGCCCCAACCGCGAGCGGCCGTCCGGCCCTTTCGTGTGTGTTGACACGGGGAGGGCTGATCGACAATGCTCATTCCACTAGCTGACTAGTGGAATAGCAAGGTGGGCAATGGTGGGGATATCTCCGGGCGGTGACGGGAGCCGCTGGGCGATCGAGGCGCGCGGACTCGGCAAGCGGTACCGGCGGCGCTGGGCCGTCCGCGACTGCTCGTTCCGGGTGCCGGCCGGTGTCGTGTGCGGACTCGTGGGATCGAACGGCGCGGGCAAGAGCACGCTGCTGAACATGGCCGCCCGCATCACCCGGCCCACGAACGGGAGCCTGCGGCTGTTCGGCACGCCCGTGGCCGAGGCCGGCGTGCTGGCGCGGTGTGCCTTCCTGGCACAGGACAAGCCGCTGTTCCCGCGCTTCACCGTCGAGGACCACCTGCGGATGGGCGAGGAGCTCAACCCCCGGTGGGACAGTGAGGTCGCGACGCGGATCGTCCGCTCCGGCAAGGTGCCCCTGCACGCGCGGACCGGAGCCCTCTCCGGCGGCCAGCGCTCCCGGGTCGCCCTCGCCCTGGCCTTCGGTAAGCGCCCCGACCTGCTGCTCCTGGACGAGCCCATGGCTGAGCTGGACCCGCTCGCCGCCCACGAGATCGCCGGGCTGCTGATGTCCGAGGCCGCCGAGCAGGGCACGACCGTCGTCATGTCCTCGCACCAGCTGGCCGACGTCTCCACCATGTGCGACTACCTGCTGGCCGTCGCCGACGGCCGGCTCCGCCTCGCCGGTGACGTCGACGCGCTGCTGTCCGCCCACAGCCTGGTGACCGGAGCCCGGCTGGTGGACGGCGTCCCGCCGGAGATCGCCCGGCACACCGTCGTGGAATCCCGCGTCGTGGGGCGCCAGTTCACCGGGCTGATCCGCCCGGACGGCCCGGTGGAGGGCGACTGGCGGATCAGCGAGCCCACCCTCGAAGAGGTGCTCCTCGCCTACTTGAGGTCGCCCGGGACACCACCCCTGATCACCGCGGACGCCCGGCCCGCCGACCACGACGACGCACCGGAGGTGGCGGCGTGACCACGACCGTGAAGGAAACCCCGCGCGCCGGCGGCGGCAAGCGGCCGCCCCGCGTCCTGCGCGGCATGGCCTGGCTGGTCTGGCGCCAGCACCGCACCGCCTTCGTCGCCTGCCTCCTGCTCGCCGCGGCCTCGTGCGTGAACATGCTGTGGCAGCGCGGCGCCACCCAGGACTTCCTCGCGCGCGGCCGGGCCGAGGGCACGGCCGTCGACCTCCTGGAGGCCTTCCAGGGCGCGCAGTCCTCCGCCTTCCAGAACGCCGTCTGGACGCTGTCGCTGGTGCCCGTCGTCGCCGGCGTCTTCCTCGGCGCCCCGCTGATCTCCGGCGACCGCGAGCGCGGCACCGTGAAGCTGGTCACCACTCAGTCGGTGACGCGCGGCCGCTGGATCGCCACCAAGCTCGGCCTCGCGGCGCTGGTCACCCTCGTGTGCTCGGCCGCCCTCTCCGCCGTCTTCACCTGGTGGTGGGAGCCCGCGCACCTCTACGTCAACAGCGGCCACTGGGACGAGAGCGGAGTCTTCGACAACACCGGCCCCATGCTGGTGGCGATGGCGCTGCTGCACTTCGCCGCGGGCGCCGCCCTCGGCATGTTCGTCCGCCGCACGGTGGCCGCGATGGTGCTGGCCTTCGGCTTCACCTACGCCGTGGAGGTCGTGTGGGACGCCGTCCGGCCGCGGCTCGGCACCGCCCGCGCCGTCACCTCCCCGGTGGAGGCGGGCCGGCCCTCGCTGCCCGAGGGCGCGGTGCGCCACGACGAGTGGACCGTCGACGCGCACGGCGGGCTGCACGGCTTCGGCACCTGCTTCAACGAGCGCACCCCCGAGGGCTGCCGGGCGAACGAGGGTATCGTCGCCCACCGCCTGGAATACTTCGGGTACGACCAGATGAACGCCATGCAATGGACGGGCGCCGCGATCCTGCTGGCCCTGGCCGCCGCGATCCTCACCTTCACCGTGTGGTGGGCCCGCAGGCGCCCCCTGTGAGCCGTGCCGCCATCGGGTCGACGCGCACACGCATGGATTGAGGGGGGCCGGTACATGGTCGAGTTCAGGATCGACCGGCACAGCGGCATGGCCGCCTACCTCCAGATCGTCCAGCAGGTGCAGGAGTCGCTGCGGCTGGGCATCCTCGCCGTGGGCGATCAGCTGCCGACCGCGGCGCGCGTGGCCCGGGACACCAAGCTCAACCCCAACACGACGCTCAAGGCGTACCGGGAGCTCGAACACCTGGGGCTCGTCGAAGCCCGCCCCGGTGTGGGGACGTTCATCAGCGCCGTCCCGGCGCAGGCGCGGCCCCTGGGGACTCCCCGTTCCGGGGGAGCTGTCGGACTGGATGGGCCGGGCACGCGCGGCGGGGCTCGACTGGGCGGACGTCTCCGCCCTGGTCACCGCCGCGCGCGCGGAGCACTACCCCACGGTCTGACCGGCCCCTCCGCCGCCGCCCCCGCGCGCGCGGCCCGAACCACCCCGGACACCCACGGCTCTCACCCGACGAAACGGCATGAAATCGATGAAACCGGATCTGATACCCGGCTCCTCCGCGACGGAGCCCCGCCCCCGGCCGTCGTGGAGGAAGCCGGAGCCCGTCTCTCCGGCGAAACGTATCTTCGCTCAGGTGCGGCCCGCGCTCGTGGTCTACGCCGTCACCGCCGCACTCCATCTCGCCCTGCTCGCCGCCATGAGCGGCCCTGACGACCCGGGCCTGCGCAAGCGGCTGCTGGCCTGGGACGGGGGCCTCTACGTCGACATCGCGGAGCACGGCTACCCCGACTCCTTCAGCTACGGCGAGGACGGCCGGCTCACCGGCAACAACCTGGCGTTCTTCCCGCTGTTCCCGATCCTGGTCCGGGTGGTCCACACCGTCACCCGCCTCGACCACGGGACCTCGGGCATCGCCGCCGCCCACCTCTCGCTGATCGCCGCGCTCGTCGTCACGCACCGCCTCGTCGACCGGCTGTACGGGCGCCGGACCGCGACCGTCGCCCTCGTCCTGCTGGCCGGGGCACAGCCGATGGCCCTGGCCTTCCTGATGTCCTACAGCGAGGCGCTCTTCCTGGCCCTGGCCGTCGGGACGCTCCTCGCCGCGCACCGCCACGCCTGGCTCACCGCCGGCGCCCTCGCCTTCCTCACCGGACTGACCCGGCCCGCCGCCGCGGCCGTGGTCGCCGCCCTCGCCGTCGCCGCCGGACTGCGCCTGCTGCGCGAGCGCCGCCTCACCTGGCGCCCGGTCGTGGCCGTCGCCCTCGGCTGCGCGGGCACCCCCCTCTACCTGTGGTGGGTGGGGCAGCGGCTCGGCGAGCCGGGCGCGTGGTTCCGCATCCAGGAAGCCGGCTGGGGCACCCGCTGGGACAACGGCGCCGCCTTCCTGGACTTCCTCGGCGAGACCCTCCGGCGGGGCGAGGGCTGGGTGGCGGTGAGCACCGCCGTCCTCCTCCTCGGCCTCCTCTGCGCCACGTTCCTCACCTGGCACCGCGGCACCTGGCCGCCGCTGCTCGTCTACGGCACGGGCATCGTCGTGCTCACCCTCGCGCAGAGCAACTACTCGCACTCCAAGCTGCGGCTGCTGGTCCCCGCCGTCCTCTTCCTCATGCCCGCCGCCCGTGCGCTGGCCCGGGCCACCGACCGCACGGTGGTTCTCTCACTGACCGCCGCCACCCTCTTCGGCTGCTGGTACGGGGCGTACATGCTCACGGCCTGGCACTACGCCATCTAGCGCCGGCATGCGGTTACGGACGTCATGGACGGGGGCGCCCGCCGGGCCCCGGCTACGGCTTGCGGGCCGTCGCGGCGTAGCAGGCGGCCTCCGCCGACGTGGCGCGCAGGGCGTCCCCGGGCCGGTCGGGGCGCCAGCGATGGGTGAGCGTGACGCCCGGCTCCAGCAGCTCCCAGCCGTCGAAGAAGCGGCGGAAGGCGGCCTCCGTGCGCAACTGGAAGGGCGTCCCGGCCCGCTGGTACACCTCGGCGACCCGGGCCATGGCCGCCGGGGCGAACTCGCGGGTGGCGTGCGTCGCCGTGAGCGTACTGCCGCTGGGCACCGCGGCCTTGAGCTCCTCGACGGCCGCGTGGGCGCGGTCGCACCCGTCGTCGGGGACGAAGTGCAGCAGCGCGACCAGGACCAGGGCCACCGGCCTGCCGAGGTCGAGGGTCTCCCGCAGGCCCGGCGCGCCGAGGACGGCGGCCGGATCGGTGACGTCGGCCTGGACGTATGCCGTACGCCCCTCGGGCCGGCCGTGCAGCAGGGCGGCGGCGTGCGCGAGGACGACGGGGTCGTTGTCGGTGTAGACGACGCGGGCGTCGGGCCGGACCGCCTGGACGGTCTCGTGGAGGTTGGGCGAGGTCGGGATGCCGGTGCCGATGTCGAGGAACTGGCCCATGCCCTCGCGGGCGAGGTGCCGGGCCGCCCGGTGGGTGAACGCGCGGTTGATCCGGGCCGCCGCCGCGGCCGGGGGGAAGGCCGAGAGCACCCGGCGGGCGGCCTCGCGGTCGGCGGCGAAGTGCGTACGGCCGCCGAGCAGGAAGTCGTAGATCCGGGCCGGGTGGGCCCGGTCGAGCCGCAGGTCGACCGCCGTTCCCCGTCCGCCGTCGCTCATCGTGTCCGCCTCCCCGGCACGGGCGGCCCGCCGGCCGGACCGGCTGCCGCGGATTGTCGGGTCGTCATACGTACCCACTTCAATGAGCGCATACGAGTAACCAGTTGGATGCGGAGAGCTAAAATTTTTGATGTGTTGCCGCATGACCGGATCAATTTTCCGGTTCATTGGATGCCGAGCGCATACCGGCACACCCGCCCACACCGCGCGGCTTCGTACGGATCGAGGGATCTGTGAGTGGAGACTCGGAGCGGCCACCGCCGTCCGGCACGTACGGACGCCGGATGGCGATCACCTTCGCCGCCTTCCGTGAACTGCACGCGAGCAAGTGGCGGGTCTACGCCTATGTGCACACGGGCGACCGGGACGCCGCGGCCAGGATCTCCGAGGAGACCTTCGACCGGCTGGCCGCGCGGTGGCCGCACGTCCTGCGCCGGCGGTCGGCCGACTCCTACGCCTGGTCGCTGCTGAAGGAGCGCGTCGACCGCTGGCTGACCGACCGCGGCCGGGGCACCGCCCTGGCCACGGCGGCCTTCCACGGCACCGGCGGCGGGGACCACCTGCCGCCGGCGGGGGAGTGCGCGCGCCGCTTCGCGCGGCTGGAGCAGCGGATCGGGCTCTACGCGGCCCTGGCCCGGCTGCCCGAGCGGCAGTGCGACGCCCTCGTCCTCAACAGCTTGATCGGCTACAGCGTGGCCCAGGTCGCGGACCTCCTCGGGACCGAGGAGGCCTCGGTGCGCTCCCACATCGGCCACGCGAAACGCAGGCTCGCCTCGGTGCTGGAGGCGCAGAATTCCGTCAGGGGGAACCCATGCCGCGCAGCAATGACATCGACGGTGATGTCGTCGAAGCCGTCCTGACCACCGACGCCCGCCTCATCGCCGGGGAGTTCGAGAACCGCCGCCGGGGCGGGCGGCCCGCCGGCCCCGGCCCCCGGAGCGGCACGGGCGGCGGCCCCACCGCCCGCGACGAGGCCTCCCAGGAGCTCGACCTCGCCTGCGTCCTCGTCATCAGCGCCGCCGAGGCCGCCACCAGCCTCGAACGCCTGGAGGACGGCCGGGGGATCGACCCGGAGGGCGCGCTCGTCTTCGCCTGTCTCCTCCATGTCGTGGGGCACACCGGCGCTGCCGACTTCTGGTGGCGGTTCGGCGCGGGCGGTGGCAGCCGCACCGCCGCCTACTGCCTCCACCTCTCGCACCGCCGCAACGGCGAGTTCCGCGACGCCGCCTTCTGGCGCGCGGAGGCCTCGCACGTCCCGGAGGAGGAGCGGGAGCCGCGGCCGGCCCGGCCGGCCGCCGGTGGCCGGAGGCTGCTGCCGGACGCCGCCCGGCACGCGCTCCTGGTCCAGTGGCACAGCGGTCTCACGCCCCATCTGCCCGCGGCGCTGGAGAGCGTCGTCAACCGCCTCGCCGTCGCCGGCGACGACGAGGACTTCGGGGAGGTGCCGCAGCCGGACCCCGGCCTCGTGGCGCGGCTGGCCCGCGAGAGGTGAGCGGGGGAGCGGCGGACGGGCCCGCCGCTACGGCGTGGTGTGCGCCGCGAGCAGCCCCAGCACGCCCCCCACCGCCTGGTCGTACGGCTCGGCCGAGCCGGCCGCACGGGCGAGGACGTACCCGCCCTGGAGCACGGCGACCACGGCCGACGCCGTCCGCGCGGGGTCGAGGGAGGCGTTCAGCTCGCCGTGCTCGCGGCCCTCGGCGAGCAACTCGGCGAGCCGGCCGCGAAGCCAGTCGAAGGTCTCCTCGACGGGGCGGCGCAGCGCGGGGTCGGCCACCACGTCCGGGTCCTGGGTGAGCCCGCCGACCGGGCAGCCCTTGAGGACGTCCCGCTCCCGCAGCAGATAGGCGGAGACCCGCTCCAGGGCCGTGCCCGGCCCGGAGAACTGTTCCTCGGCCTTGGCCCGCATCTCCTCGGCGGTCCGGCGGATCGCGGCGAGGGCGAGGTCCGGCTTGCCGGTGAAGTGGTGGTACATGCTGCCTTGTCCGGCGCCGGCGCGCTGCTGGATGGCCTTGGGGCTGGTGCCGACGTAGCCGCGTTCCCACAGGAGGGCGCGGGTGCTTTCGATGAGGCGGTCCGAGGTGCTCACGCCGGAACTGTACCCGTGGGTACAGGCCGTGCCGGGCGGCGCCCCGGACGCCTGCGGGCGGCTAGGCCGCGCTGACCGCCACCGGCCGCCGTGCCGACGGGACGACGACCGGCGACCCGTCGTCCGGCGCCTGGAGGATGTCCGCCTCGATGCCGTAGAGCTCGCGCACCAGCTCCGTGTCGACGACGTCGCGCGGCGAGCCGTGGGCCACGACGCGGCCGTCCTTCATGGCGACCACCGTGTCGGCGTACCGCGCGGCGCTGGCCAGGTCGTGCAGGACCATCACGACCGTGCGGCCCGCGACGGCCACCTCGCGCACGAGGTCGAGGACCTCCACGGCATGGCCGATGTCGAGGGCGCTGGTCGGCTCGTCGAGGAGGACGATCGGGGTCTCCTGGGCGAGGACCATCGCCAGCCAGCAGCGCTGCCGCTGGCCTCCGGAGAGCTGGTCCAGGCGGCGGTCGGCGAGGGCGGCGACGCCCGTGGCCCGCAGTGCCTCCTCGACGGCCCGCTCGTCCTCGCGCGACCACTGCCGGAAGAGGCCCTGGTGCGGGTGGCGGCCGTAGCGCACGAGCCCGGCGACGGTGACCGCCTCGGGGGCGAGCGGCGACTGGGGCAGGAGGGCGATGCGGTGGGCGGCCTGGCGCTGCTTCAGCTGCCAGATGTCGGCGTCGCCGGCGTGCACCCGGCCGGACTCGGGCTGGTGGAGCCGGGCGACGGAGCGCAGCAGCGTGGACTTGCCGCAGCCGTTGGGTCCGACGATCGCGACGACCTGTCCCGAGGGGATGGTGAGGTCGACACCGGCCACGGCGCGGTGGCCGGGGTAGCCGGCGACGAGCTGTTCTACGCGGAGCTCCACGGGCAGAGGCCTTTCCAGAAGATCGCCGGGATTGATGTGGACCCTCTTGCCTGAGGGCTTTAAGGTAAGGCTAACCTAATGGCTGTCGCAGGTCAGTACGAGGGATACCCGTACGACCCGCGATTGTCCTTCCCTGTTCCCTCGCGTCCCCTTTCGCGCCCCCTTTCACGTCCGGAGCTTTTGATGACCGCACCCCACCGCCTCCTCCTGTCCACCCCGCGCCGCGCGGTGCAGGTCCTCGCCGCCGTGGGGGCGGCAGCCGTGCTGGTGACGGGCTGCGGCTCGGACTCCGGTTCGGACAAGGGCTCCGACAAGAAGTCGGAGTCGAAGTCCGAGGCGGGCGGCACGCGCACGGTCAAGGACGCGACCGGCAAGGCGGTCCAGGTCCCGGCGAACCCCAAGCGGATCGTGACGCTCACCCAGGAGGACCTGGACGCGGTGCTCGCGCTCGGCCTCAAGCCGGTCGGCATCACCAACGGCCAGGGCCTGAACAAGCCGCCGGCCTACCTCGACGACAAGGTCAAGGGCATCAACGTCGTCGGCAACCTGCTCCAGCCGGTGATGGACAAGGTCGTGGCCGCCAAGCCCGACCTCATCCTGGCCGGTGACATGCAGGACGAGCAGGTGCTCAAGCAGCTGCGCGAGATCACCCCGGCCACTCTGGTCACCATGGCCCCGACCGACGACTGGAAGCTCTCCTTCCGGGGCATCGGCAACGCCGTGAACGCCATGGACAAGGCCAACAAGGTCATCACCGACTACGAGGCCAAGGCCAAGAAGGCCGGCGAGGGCCTGGGCGACAACAAGGGCGCCGAGGTCAGCATCGTCCGCTGGAACCCGGACGGCCCCAGCTGGATGGAGAAGAAGCAGTTCGCCAGCGGCGTCGCCCTGGACATGGGCCTGAAGCGCCCCAAGTCCCAGGACAAGGACGGCAACGCCCACACGCCGGCGCTCAGCCTTGAGAAGATCAACGAGATCGACGGCGACTGGCTGTTCCTCTCCACCCTCACCTCCGACGGTGAGAAGGCCCTGAAGGACGTCCAGGAGAAGCCGGCCTACAAGGAGCTGAACGCGGTCAAGAAGAACCACGCCGTGACGGTGGACGGTTCGGTCTGGTCGACCCGCGGCGGCCCGCTGGCCAGCACCGCCGTCATCGACGACATCGTGAAGGCGCTGGGCGCGAAGTCCTGACGGAGCGCCGGAAGGGGCGGGCGGGGTTTCCCCGCCCGCCCCTTCCCATGACCGGGTCCGGGACGCTACGCCCGCTTCGCCGCCGCGAAGTCCGCCGCCGTCCACGCCATGCCCACCGCGCCGTCGAGCAGCGCCTGCTCGCCCATCGGCGACACCGCGGCCCGGACGAACTCCGGCTCATGAGGGCCGCACGCGCCACCGGAGATGTCGAGGACGGGATGGATCGACGGGACGACATGGGAGACGTTGCCCATGTCCGTGCACGCGAACGCGTCACGCCGCTGCGGCTCCGGACGGCCCAGGGCGCGGGCGTTGGCCTGCCACAGCGAGATCAGCCCGGCGTCGGTGCGGAAGTCGAGGTAGTCCGGCTCCGGCCGGGTCAGCTCCACCTCGCAGCCCGTGGCCAGCGCCCCCGCCCGGAAGCACGCCTCGACGCGCTCCCGCAGCTCCCGCAGGTCCTCGGCGGCCGACGCGCGGATCTCGTACTCGGCCGTCGCCCGGTCCGGGATGAGGTTCGGCGCCGTCCCCGCGCCCGTGGTCACACCGTGCACCTTCCAGTGCGGCGGCAGCTGCTGGCGCAGCAGCCCCAGGGCGACCTGGGCGACCGTCAGGGCGTCGGCGGCGTTGCGGCCCTCGTGCGGGTTGAGGCTCGGGTGGGCGGCCTTGCCCGTGTACGCGACGGAGAGCGTGCCCAGGGCGAACGAGCGGAACTCCGCGACCTCGAACGGGCACGGGTGCACCATCATCGCGGCGTCCACGCCCTCGAAGGCGCCCGCCTCCAGCATCAGCGCCTTGCCCGCGCCGCGCTCCTCGGCCGGGGTGCCCAGGACCCGTACCGTCAGACCGAGTTCATCGGCGTACGGCGCGAGGGCCAGGGCCGCGCCGAGACCCGCCGCGGCGATCAGGTTGTGCCCGCAGGCGTGCCCGAGGCCGGGCAGCGCGTCGTACTCGCAGGCGAGCGCCACGGTCACCGGGCCGGAGCCCACCGTCGCGGCGAACGCGGTGTCGAGCCCGTACGCCGGGGCCGTCACGTCGAAACCGTGCCCGCGCAGGAAGTCGGCGCACCACGCCGCGGCGCGGTGCTCCTCGAAAGCGGTCTCGGGATGCGCGTGGACGCGACGGCTCAGCGAGAGGAGTTCGTCGCGGTGGTCGAGCACGCGTGCGCGCAGGGCGGATTTGAGGCCGTCGGCCGCGGTCATGAGGTGGCTCCTGTTCGTTTTGCCCGCTCAGCTGAGGGAGTCTCACGGGCAGGCAAAAAAATAGCTTAGGCTTCCCTAAGCTGACATGCCGGGGGGTCCGGTGTGGCCAGATCGCTGTCATACAACGGGAGTCCCCACGCCATGCGTCACCACCAGGCCGAGCCTTCTGCTGCTGGTCCCGCCGATGCCGAGCTGCCCCTGCTCGCCGCCCAGGCCGGAATCCTCTACGCGCAGGAGCTCGCCCCCGACAGTCCGGTCTACAACACCGGTGACTGCGTGGAGATAACCGGCGCCCTGGACGAGGAGCTCTTCGCGCGCGCCCTGCGCCGCACCGCCCGCGAGGCCGAGACCCTGTCCCTGCTCGCCACCCCGGCCGGCGCCGACACCCCGCCCGCGCAGCGCCTCGTCACCGGCGCGGAGACCGAGCCGCACCGCCTCGACCTGCGCGCCGCCGCCGACCCGCGGGCCGAGGCCGAGCGCTGGATGCGCGAGGACCTCGACCGCCCCGTCGACCTCACCCGCGGACCGCTCGTCACCCAGGCCCTTCTCCGCCTCGCCGACGAGCGCTACTGGTGGTACCAGCGCGTCCACCACTTCGCCGTCGACGCCTACGCCCTGACGCTCATCGGCCGCCGCACCGCCGAGATCTACACCGCCCTGGCCGCCGGCGAGGAGCCCGCCGAGAACCCCTTCGGCACCCTGCGCGAACTCGTCGCCGACGAGGCCGACTACCTCGCGAGCCCCCGCCACACCGCCGACCGCGACTTCTGGCGCACGCACCTCGCGGACCGCCCCGAGCCCGTCTCCCTCTCCACCCGCCCCGCCGCCCCCGCCGGCGCCGCGCTGCGCCGCACCGGCTCCCTCCCCGCCGGCACCATGCCCCGCCTGGAGGCGGCCGCCGGCGCCGTCAAGGCCACCTGGGCCGAGCTCCTCATCGCGGCCACCGCCGGATACGTGCACCGCGTCACGGGCACCCACGACGTCGTCCTCGGCCTGCCCCTGATGAACCGCCGCGGCCCCGCCGCCCTGCGCACCCCCGCCATGACCGTCAACGTCATGCCGCTGCGCATCACCGTGCGCCCCCAGGACACCGGCGCCGAGCTCCTGCGCCGCGTCGTCCTCGCCGTCCGCGCCGTCCGCCGCCACCAGCGCTACCGGCTGGAGGACCTCCGCCACGACCTCGGCCTCACCGGCGCCGAGAGCCCGCTCTTCGGCCCGATGGTCAACATCAAGGCCTTCGAGGGCGACCTGGACTTCGGCGGCCTGCCCGGCGCCGTCCGCAACCTCGCCGCCGGCCCCGTCGACGACCTCGCCGTCGCCGCCACCCCGGCCCCCGACGGCTCCCTGCGCCTCGGCTTCGACGCCAACCCCGCCCGCTACGACGACGCGGCGCTCGCCGGCCACGAGGACGCCCTGCTCCGCTACCTCGACGCGCTCGCCGGCCTGCTCCTCGACGACCCGGCCCGGCCCGTCGGCACCCTCGACCTCCTCGGCGCCGACGAGATCCACCGCGCCACCGCCGGCCGCGGCGAGCCCGCCCCCGAGCGGACCCTCCCCGAGCTCTTCGCCGCGCAGGCGGCCCGCACCCCCGACGCCGTGGCGGTCCGCAGCAACGGCACGGCCCTCACCTTCGGCCACCTGGACGAGCGGGCCGACCGCCTCGCCCACGAGCTGATCGCCGCGGGCGTACGGGCCGAGACCCCCGTCGCCCTCGCCCTGCCCCGCGGCACCGACACCGTCGTCGCCCTGCTCGCCGTCCTCAAGGCGGGCGGCGTCTGCCAGCCCCTGGACCTCGGCCACCCCGAACAGCGCCTCACCGCCGTCCTGGAGGACACGAGACCCGCCTGCGTCGTCGGCACCGCCGACGCCGTCGCCGGCCTGCCCGCGCACTCCATACCCACGCTGCTCCTCGACGACCCGGCCACCCGCGCCCGGATCGACGCCCGGCCCGCCACCGCGCCGCAGGCGCCCACCCTCGGCCAGGCCGCGTACATCATCCACACCTCCGGCTCCACCGGCCGGCCCAAGGGCGTCGTCGTCACCCACGCCTCGCTCGCCAACCTCCACGCCGGACACGGCACCGACCACATCGCCCCCGCCGTCGCCCGCGCCGGCCGGGACCGGCTGCGCGTCGCCCACAGCGCCTCCTTCGCCTTCGACGCCTCCTGGGACCCCGTCATCTGGATGGTCCACGGCCACGAACTGCACCTCCTGGACGACGCCGGCTACCGCGACACCGCCGCCCTCGCCGCCTACGTCCACGAGCACCGCGTCGACTACCTCGACGCCACCCCCTCCTACGTCGAGGCGCTCCTCGCGGAAGGCCTCCTCGACGCCGGCCGGCACCGGCCCGCCATGGTCGTCGTCGGCGGCGAGACCGTCCCCGAGCCGCTGTGGCGGACCCTCGCCGCCACCGACGGCCTCACCCCCCTCAACCTCTACGGGCCCACCGAGACCACCGTCGACGCCTACTACTGGGTGCCCGGCGACGGCGCGGACGCCCCGGCCGTCGGCAGCCCCGTCCGCGGCTCCCGCGCCTACGTCCTCGACAACTCCCTGCGCCCCGCCCCGGCCGGCGTCACCGGCGAGCTCTACATCGCCGGCGCCTGCCTGGCCCGCGGCTACCTCGGCCGCCCCGACCTCACCGCCGAACGCTTCACCGCCGACCCCTTCGGCGCCCTCCACGGCGAGCCCGGCGCCGCCATGTACCGCACCGGCGACCTGGTGCGCCGCCGCCCCGACAACACCCTGGAGTTCCTCGGCCGCGCCGACGACCAGGTGAAGATCCGCGGCTTCCGCATCGAACTCGGCGAGATCCAGGCCGCCCTGGCCGCCCACCCCGCCGTCGCCCAGGCAGCCGTCATCGCCCGCGACACCGCGCACGGCAAGCGGCTCCTCGGCTACGCCGTGCCCACCGGGCCCGGCGCCACCGACGCCGAGGCCCTGCGCGCCCACCTCGCCGAGCTGCTGCCCTCCCACATGGTGCCCGGCGCGATCGTCCTCCTCGACGCCCTGCCCCGCACCGCCAACGACAAGCTCGACCACCGCGCCCTGCCCGACCCCGAGCCCACCGAGGCCACCGCGCACGAGGCGCCCCGCACCCCGCGCGAGGCCACCCTCTGTGCCCTCTTCCAGGACGTCCTCGGCCTGCCGGAACTCCCCTCCGTGCACGCCGACTTCTTCGAGCTGGGCGGCCACTCCCTGCTCGCCGGCCGGATCGCCGCCCGCGTCCGCGAGACCCTCGACGAGGGCTTCGGACTCGCCGACGTCTTCCGCCACCCCACCCCCGCCGCCCTCGCCACGCTCCTGGCGGGCACCACCGCGCCGGACACCACCGAGGAGCGGCCCGAGCTCGCGCCCGTACCCCGCGAGGAGCGCATGCCGCTCTCGCCGGCCCAGAAGCGGCTGTGGTTCATGCACCGCCTCGAAGGCCCCAGCCCCACGTACAACATCCCCCTGCTGCTCACCCTCACCGGGCCCGTCGACCAGGACGCGCTGCGCCTCGCCCTCGGCGACCTGACCGAGCGCCACGAGACCCTCCGGACCGTCTACCCGGCGGCCGACAACGAGCCCTACCAGCGGATCCTGACGCCCGCCGAGGCCCGCCCCGAGCTGCACACCGCCCCGCGGACCGCGGACCTCACCGAGGCCGTGCGGCACTGCTTCGACCTGGCCGCCGAGCCCCCGCTGCGCGTCACGCTCTTCACCGAGGGCTCCGAGGAGCACACGCTGCTCGTCCTCCTGCACCACATCGCCGGCGACGGCGCCTCCACCACACCGCTCGCCCGCGACCTCGCCACCGCCTACGCGGCGCGCGCCGAGGGCCGCGCCCCCGCGTTCGCCCCGCTGCCCGTCCAGTACACCGACCACACCGCCTGGCAGCAGCGCCTCCTCGGCACCGCCGACGCGCCCACCCCGCTCGCCGGCCGGCAGCTCGACCACTGGCGGCAGGCCCTCGCCGGCCTCCCCGACCAGCTCGAACTCCCCACCGACCGGCCGCGCCCCGCCGTCGCCTCCTACGCCGGCGCCACCGCCCCCTTCCACCTCGACCCGGCCGCCCACGCCGCCGTCGAAGCGCTCGCCCGCACCACCGGCACCAGCGTCTTCATGGTCGTCCAGGCCGCCCTCGCGGCACTCCTGACCCGCTACGGCTGCGGCACCGACATCCCCGTCGGCACCCCCGTCGCCGGCCGCGACCAGGACGCCACCGCCGACCTCGTCGGCTTCTTCGTCAACACCCTCGTGCTGCGCACCGACACCTCCGGCGCACCGACCTTCCGCACCCTCCTGGACCGCGTCCGCACCGCCACGCTGGCCGCCTACGAGCACGCCGACCTGCCCTTCGACCGCCTCGTCGAGGACCTCAACCCGCCCCGCTCGCTCGCCCGGCACCCGCTCTTCCAGGTGATGCTCGCCTGGCAGTCCGTGCCCGACGCCGAGTT
This sequence comes from Streptomyces albireticuli, assembly GCF_002192455.1. Taxonomy (NCBI): domain Bacteria; kingdom Bacillati; phylum Actinomycetota; class Actinomycetes; order Kitasatosporales; family Streptomycetaceae; genus Streptomyces; species Streptomyces albireticuli. Next base: position 1,060,626 of record NZ_CP021744.1, on the reverse strand, counting down.
CGCCATGGGCCCCGGCCTCACCGCCCGCATGGACGCGGTCCCCTCCGGCACCGCCAAGTTCGACCTCACCCTCAACGCCGGTGAGCGGCCCGGCGGCGGCATCGCCGGCTTCCTCGAATACCGCACCGACCTCTTCGACGCGGCCACCGCCGAGGCCCTCGCGACCCACCTCGCCCGGCTCCTCGCCGCCGCCGCGGCCGCCCCCGACACCCCCCTCGGCCGGCTGCCCCTCCTCGACGACACCGAGCTCCACCGCTCCCTCGTCGAGTGGAACACCGGCACCCCCGCCCCCGAGCCGTTCAAGCAGACCCTCGTCGAGCTCTACGAGGACGCCGCCCGCCGCCACCCCGGCCGCACCGCCGTCACCTGCGCGGACGCCTCCCTCACCTACGCCGAGCTGTCCGCCCGCGCCAACCGCCTCGCCCGGCTGCTGGCCGCCCGCGGCATCGGCCCCGGCTCCATCGTCGCCCTCGCCCTGCTGCGCTCCCCGGACCTCGTCACCGGCCTGCTGGCCGTCGCCAAGTCCGGCGCCGCCTACCTCCCGATGGACCCGGACTACCCGGCCGACCGCCTGGCCTACATGCTCCAGGACGCCGCCCCGGCCGCCGTCGTCACCGACACCGCGACCGCCGCCCGCGTCCCGGCCCACGAGCTGCCCGTCGTCCTCGTCGACGGCACCGACGCCGAGGAGCACGCGGCCACCGACCTCACCCCCGGCGAGCGCACCCGCGCCCTGCGGCCCGACGACGTCGCGTACGTCATCTACACCTCCGGCTCCACCGGCCGCCCCAAGGGCGTCCCCGTCACCCACCACAACGTCGCCCGGCTGTTCTCCGCCACCGACCAGTGGTTCGGCTTCGACGCCGACGACGTCTGGACGCTCTTCCACTCCTACGCCTTCGACTTCTCCGTCTGGGAGATGTGGGGCGCCCTCCTGCACGGCGGCCGGCTCGTCGTCGTCCCCCACCTCGTCAGCCGCGACCCCGCCGCCTTCCTCCGGCTGCTGGCCGCCGAGCGCGTCACCGTCCTCAACCAGACGCCGTCCGCCTTCTACCAGCTGATGGCCGCCGACAAGGAGAACCCCGGCAGCGACCTGGCCCTGCGCTACGTCGTCTTCGGCGGCGAGGCGCTCGAACTCGCCCGCCTCGCCGACTGGTACGACCGGCACGCCGACGACGCCCCCACGCTCGTCAACATGTACGGCATCACCGAGACCACCGTGCACGTCTCCTACATCGCGCTCGACCGGGCGAAGGCCGCCGCCGGCGCCTCCAGCACCATCGGCGTCAACATCCCCGACCTGCGCGTCTACGTCCTCGACGAGTACCTCCAGCCCGTGCCGCCCGGCGTCACCGGCGAGATGTACGTCGCCGGCGAGGGCCTCGCCCGCGGCTACCTCGGCCGCCACGCCCTGACCGCCGAGCGCTTCGTCGCCGACCCCTTCGCCCACCTCTTCGGCGAGAGCGGCACCCCCATGTACCGCTCCGGCGACCTCGCGCGCCGCCGCCACGACGGCAACCTCGACTACTTCGGGCGCGCCGACCACCAGGTGAAGATCCGCGGCTTCCGCATCGAGCTCGGCGAGATCGAGGGCGTCCTCGCCGACCACCCCGACGTCGCCGACGCGGCCGTCGTCGTCCGCGAGGACACCCCCGGCGACAAGCGCCTCGTCGCCTACGCCGTGCCCGCCCGCGAGACCACGCCCGCCCTGCTGCGCGAGCACGCCGGCACCGAACTGCCCGGCCACATGGTCCCGTCGGCCGTCGTCCTCCTCGACCGGCTGCCGCTGACCGCCAACGGCAAGCTCGACCGCAAGGCCCTCCCCGCCCCCGACCTCGCCGCCGCCGTCACCGGGGGCCGCGCCCCCCGCGGCCCCCGCGAGGAACAGCTCTGCGCGATCTTCGCCGATGTGCTGGGCCTGCCCTGGGTCGGCGTCGACGACAACTTCTTCGACCTCGGCGGCCACTCCCTCCTCGCCGTGCGCCTCGCCGGCCGCGTCAAGGAGGCACTCGGCGCCGAGGTCGGCATCGGGACCATCTTCCAGGCGCCCACCGCGGCCGCCCTGGACGCCGCCCTCGACGCCACCGACCGCACCGACGAACTGGACGTCCTGCTCCCGCTGCGCCCGGCCGCCCCCGGCGACAAGGCCCCGCTGTACTGCGTCCACCCCGCCGGCGGCCTCAGCTGGTGCTACGCCGGAATCATCCGCCACCTTCCCGCCGACGTGCCGATCTACGGCATGCAGGCCCAGGGCGTCGGCCCGGCCACCGCCGCCGAACCCCTCCCCGCCACCCTGGAGGAGCTCGCCGCCCACTACGTCGACCGGCTCCGCGAGGTCCAGCCGGAAGGCCCGTACCGCCTGCTCGGCTGGTCCACCGGCGGCATCATCGCCCACGCCATGGCCACCCGCCTCCAGGACCTCGGCCAGGAGGTCGAGACCCTCGCGATCCTCGACGCCTACCCCGCCGAGGGCTTCCGCGAGCTGCCCGTCCCCGACCAGGCCGAGGCCCTGGAGGCGCTGCTCGCCATGGGCGGCTACGGACCGGACAGCCTGGAGGGCAAGCCCTTCGAGCTCGCCCACGTCACCGAGGTGCTGCGCCGCGAGGGCTCCCCGCTGGCCAGCCTGGACGACGCCACCATCGAGGCCCTCAACCGCACCTACCTCAACACCAACCACCTGGTGCGCGCCTTCGACCACCGCGTCTTCCGGGGCGACGTGCTCTTCTTCCGGGCCACCGTCGACACCATCGACGACACCCTCACCCCGGACACCTGGGCCCCCTACGTGACCGGGCGGATCGACAACACCGACGTCGCCTGCTCGCACAAGGACATGACCCTGCCCGAACCGATCGCGCACATCGCGAGCGTCATCGCCGACCAGCTGAAGAACCTGGAGAACTGACCCCATGAGCGACGCACCCGCCAACCCCTTCGACGGGGACGGCCCCTTCCACGTCCTCGTCAACGCCGAGGGCCGGCACAGCCTCTGGCCCGGGTTCGCCGCCGTTCCCGACGGCTGGACCGCCGTCCACGGCCCGTGCGAGCGCCAGGCGGCCCTCGACTGGATCACCGAGAACTGGACCGACCTGGCCCCGGCGGCCCAGGGGTGAAGGGCATATCCCCGCGCGTCGCCGTCGTGATCGTCTACACGGCGGCGATGTGCATGAACGGGCTCGACTCCACGATCGTCAACCCGGCGCTGCTCACCATCGCCCGGGACTTCGGCGAGCCGGTGTCGGCCGCCAACACCGTCGAGGTCGCCTTCCTGGTGGCGCTCGCCGTCGCCCTGCCCGTCGCGGGCTGGCTCGGCGACCGCTTCGGCACCAAGCGGGTCTTCCTCGGCTCCCTCGCCGTCTTCACCGCGGCCTCCGCGGTCTGCGGCCTCGCCCAGAACCTGGAGACGCTGGTCCTCGCCCGTGTCGTCCAGGGCATCGCGGGCGGCCTGCTCACGCCCGTCGGCATGACGCTGCTCTTCCGCGCCTTCCCGCCGCACGAGCGGATGAAGCTGTCGAAGGTGCTCATCGTGCCGACGGCCCTGATGCCGGCCCTCGGCCCGCCGCTGGGCGGCTTCCTCACCGAGCACCTCTCCTGGCACTGGCTGTTCTTCGTCAACGTGCCGATCGGCGCGGCGGCGGTGCTGCTGGGAACGGTGGGGCTGAGCGAGCACAAGGAGGACGTCGAGGGCGGGTTCGACCTCAAGGGCTTCCTGCTCGCCACCCCCGCGCTCGGCCTGCTCACCTACGCGCTGGGCTTCGGCCCCACCCACGGCTGGACCTCACCGTCCGTCGCCGTGGCGGGCCCGCTCGGGCTCGTCCTGCTGGTCGCCGGCTGCGTCCACCTCGTCCGCGCCAGGACGCCGCTGCTCCGGCTGCGGCTCCTCGCGGACAAGGTCTTCGCCTCCGCCACCGTGCTCGCCCTGGTCACCTCGGCCGGGCTGATGGGCGTCCTCTTCGCCTTCCCGCTGCTCTACCAGGCGGCGCTCGGGGCCTCGGCCCTGGACGCGGGCCTGAGCGTCTTCCCGGAGGCGCTCGGCCTGATGCTGGCCTCCCAGGTCTCCGACCGGCTGATGCCCCGGCTCGGCCCCAGGTGGCTCGCCGTGCCCGCCCTGGTCCTGGCGACGGCGGTCTTCGCCACGCTCGCCGTACCGGGCGTGGCCGAGAACGCCTGGGCCGTACGGGCGCTGATGTTCTGCGTCGGCCTGGTGCTGGGCACGGCCGTCATCACGGTGCAGATCGCCGGGTTCGCGGACGTACCGCCCCCGGCCATGGGCCAGGCCATGGCCCTGTTCACCATCGTGCGCACCCTGGGCGGGGCGCTGGGCATCGCGGCCGTCGCCGCGGTCATCTCCGCCGCGGGCGCCACGTCCACGCACGACGCCGACCCGGGCCCGTACCGCACGGGCATCCTGGTCACCGCCGGCCTGGTCGCCGCGGGCACGCTCTTCGCCCTGCGGATGCCCAAGGAGGCCCCCGCCCCGCCGCCCTTCGACGACGAGCCGGAGGGCGAGCAGGCGCCGGCCGCCGCCTGACACCCCGCGCGCCCGACAGGGCGCGCGCGCCACGACAGAGGTCCCGGACCGGCACACTGCCGGTCCGGGACCTCTGTCGTGATCCGCGGTCGTGACCCCGCGGTGCTAGCGCGCTCCGAGCAGCCCCACGAGGCCGTCGGCCAGCCCGCCGCGCCAGCAGGCGTAGTCGTGCCCGCCGTTGAACTCCCGGTACGTCACCTGGTAGCCGCGCGCCTCCAGCACATTGCGCAGGTGGCGGTTCTGGGGGAGCAGCATCCACTCCTGGACGCCCACCTCCAGATGGAAACGGACCGGCAGCGTCTCGCGCACCGCGTACTGCCGCGTCAGCCACTCGCTGCCGCTGTCGAACTCGGTGTCGTCCGGCCACCAGAAGGAGCCCGACTGCGTCAGCGCGTTCCCGAACCGCTCCGGCCTGCGGAACGCCGCGAACGCCGCCGTCAGACCGCCCGCGCTCTGCCCGGCCACCACAGTGCGCGCCGGGTCGCCCGTGGCGCCGTACGCGTCGGCGGCCCACGGCAGCAGCACGTCCGCCAGCCAGTCGACGAACTCCTCGCTGCAACTGAGGTCCGCCATCCGCCGCGCCCGGCCCATGGTGTGCACCAGCAGCGTCACGGTCGGCGGGATCCGCTTCTCCGCGTGCAGGTTGTCGAGCGTGTCACCGAACTGGAGGACCGGCCCCCACATCTCGCCGTCCAGCAGCACGGCGACGGCGTACGACCCGTCACCGGCCCGGTGCCCGGCGGGCAGGTGCACCGACACCCGGCGGCCGTCGACCTCCGCCTCGACGCGCTCACCACGCGCCACCTCCGCCCTCGGCAGCGCCCACTTCTGGGCCGGGGCGTCGGGCAGCTCCAGCACGGACGACGGGTTGCGGCCGTCCTTCGAGGGCAGCACCGGCACCGTGCTGTGCGGGTCGGGAACGGCCGCGTCCAGCACCCGCAGCCACGCCTCGCGGTCGGTGCGCAGCGTCTCCTCGCGGGGGCCGCGCGCCACGAAGAACTGGTACGCGGCCCGGTGGTCGGCCCGCAGCCGGTGGCTGATGGCCCAGACGTCCGTGCCCGGCACCTTCTCCATCAGGTGCGGGCTCAGGTCGCGGGCGTGCCGGTCCTTGTCGGTGACCGTGTGGAGGAGGGCGAGGACGTCGGTGGCGGGGGCGGCCGGGTCGTCGCGCCACAGGAAGGTGACGAGGCGGTACGCGGGGTTGCCGGGGTCGGCCGGGTCCGGCTCGACGAGGGGGGTGCCGGTGGTGGCGGCGTGCCGCCAGAAGATGTCGGTGGCGCCGGGGGTGCCGTTGCGTACGGCGGCGGCGAGGTTCTGGAGTGCGGGGCTCTGCGGGTGCATGGCTCCTGGTTTCTTTGGTGGGCAGGGTGGCGGGGTCCGGAGCGGGGCGGGTGGGACGGGGTGCGCCTGCGGCGGGCCTTTTCCCCACCCCGCCCCTTCCCGACCGGGGCTCCGCCCCGGACCCCGGTCCTCAAGCTCCCCCAGCTACCGCTGGGAGGTGCCCCCAGACGGGCTGAGTTGTCGCCCGGAACCGGGGGCCCGGGGGCTTGCCCCCGGTTACGGGAAGGGGCGGGTCGGGGACAAATCTCCCGCCGTTCCTACACGCGCGTCGCCGCGGAGCGGCCGAGCAGCACCCACAGCAGGAACGGTCCGCCCAGCACCGTCGTGACGACACCGACCGGGATCTCCACCCCGTTCAGGACGATCCTGCCGAGCATGTCCGCCAGCACGATCAGCACCGCGCCCACCAGCATCGACCCCAGCACCGGCACCCGCAGCGGCCCCGCCAGGCGGCCCGCGACGACCGGTGCGGCGAGGGCGACGAAGCCGACGGGCCCGCAGATGCCGACGGCCAGGCCGGCGAGGCCCACCGCGAGGAGGAGGCAGATGAGGCGGATCCGGCTGGCGGAGACGCCCAGGGACGCGGCCGTGGAGTCGTCGAACCGCAGCACGTTGAGGTGGCGGGCGACGACGAGGGCGAGCGGTACGAGCACGGCCAGGCCGATGAGGACCGGGACGGCCACGGAGTAGCCGCGTCCGTTGAGGCTGCCGGAGGTCCACACGTACAGGGAGCTCGCGGAGTTCAGGGAGCGGCGGGAGAGCACGACCTGGGTGACGGCGGAGGCGAGCGCCGACATCGCGAGGCCGACGACGAGGACCCGGTAGCCGCGCTGCCCGAGGCCGCCGGAGACGGTGGTGACGACGAGCACGGCGGCGAGGGCGCCGACCGGGCCGGCCCACCAGGCGCCGAAGGTGCCGCTGAGCGTGGCCGACAGCAGCACGGCAGCCGTGGCGCCGTCGTTGACACCGAGGAGTTCGGGGGTGGCCAGCCGGTTCCTGGCGAGCGTCTGGGTCAGACAGCCCGCGAGGCCGAGCGCCGCGCCGGCCGCCAGCCCGGCGACGATCCGGCCGAGCCGGAACTTCTGCACCAGCAGGACATCGAAGCGGTCGCCGGAGCCGAAGACCGCGTTGAAGGTGCGGGTGATGCCCATGTCGCTCTGCCCGGCGTACGCGGACAGCACGACGGCCGTCACCAGCAGGGCGCTCAGGAACAGCGCGGCGAGCGCCGCCCGGCGCGGCACCAGCAGCGACAGCGGGCCGCGCCGGACGACCAGGCTGTCGGTCCGCCCCTTGGCCGGGCGGGAGCGTCGCGGCAGCCGGGGAAGGCGAGGCAGCAGGCGCTTGCCCGGTCCGGAGGTCTCGGCGGTGGCGGGCTCGGTCATGCCCATCGCGCCCAGCCGCTTGGAGCGGACGATGGCGATCAGGACGGGGGCGCCGAAGAGCGCGATGATCACGGAGACCGGGGCCTCGAAGGGCCGGGAGACGACCCGGGCCAGGATGTCGGAGCCGGTCAGGACGCCCGCGCCGATGAGCCCGGCGAGCGCGATCTGGGCGAGCAGCCGGGGGCCGGTGACGGCGCGCGCGAGGAATCCGGCGAGCAGGCCCAGGAAGGAGACCGGGCCGACGAGCGCCACGGAGGCGGCGGTCAGCAGCGTCACGGAGAGGGCGACGACGACGCGGATGGCGCCGGGGCGGTGGCCCAGGCCGCGGGCGAGGTCGTCGCCGAGGGCGAGGGCGGACAGCGGCCGGGCGATGAGCAGCGCCACGACGAAGCCGACGGCCAGGACGGGCGCCAGGCTGCCGAGCTTGCCGAAGCCCTCGACGCCGGCGAGCGAGCCGAGCACCCAGAAGCGGAAGCGGTCGTACGTCTCGGCGGAGTTCACGATGAGGACGCTGGTCACACCGCCGAAGGTGGCGCCGAGAGCGGATCCGGCGAGCACCAGCCGCATCGGTGAACCGCCGCCCCGGCGGCCCGCTATCAGCAGCACGAGGGAGCTCGCGACGACCGCGCCGCCGAAGGCCCAGAGCAGATAGCCGAAGCCGCTCTGCACCCCGAGGAAGGCGATGCCGACGACGACGCCGAGGGACGCGCCCGCGTTGACGCCGAGCAGGCCGGTCTCGGCCAGCGGGTTGCGGGTGACGGCCTGGAGCAGACAGCCCGCCGTGCCGAGGGCCGCGCCGACGGCCAGCGCGGTGAGCGTGCGGGGGATCCGCAAGTCGCCGACGACCAGGGAGAGACGGGAGCTGTCGCGTGCGCCGTCGCGCCCCAGCAGGTAGTTCAGGACGTCGCCCGGCCCGACCTCTCCCGCGCCCACGGACAGCGAAAGGGCGGACAGGACGAGGACGGCGAGCACCAGGGAGACCGAGGCGACCACGAGCGTGCGGCTGCCGTGCGGACGGCCCGGCGGGGGCGCCGAACGGGAGGAGCTGGTGGGCTGTGCCTCCGGGGGGCCCACTTGCGACAGAGTCATAAGGTAAGGCTAGCCTAAGAACTTTACATCATCGCAGGCGGAGGGGGTGTACGTCCCACCGGGCCACGAGGGCCGGACCCGGCCCCCGGTCAGGGCTCCACCGGATACGGTACGAACGTCGTGCGGTTCTCGTCCACGGCCAGCCGCCGGCCCAGCGGCGGCACCGCCCGCTGCGGACAGTCCAGCCGCTCGCACACCCGGCAGCCCATCCCGATCGGCGTCGCCGCCGCGGCGTCGTCCAGGTCCAGACCCGCGGAGTACACCAGCCGCGGCGCGTGCCGCAGCTCGCAGCCCAGACCGATCGCGAACGTCTTGCCGGGCTCGCCCCACCCGCCCCGGAAGCGCGTGACGGACCGCGCCGTCCACAGATAGCGCTGCCCGTCCGGCATCGCCGCCACTTGTACGTGCACCCGGCCCGGCGAGGCGAAGGCCTCGTAGGCGTTCCACAGCGGGCAGGTGCCGCCCGCCCGCGAGAAGTGGAAGCCCGTCGCCGACTGCCGCTTGGACATGTTGCCCGCCCGGTCCACGCGGACGAACGAGAACGGCACCCCGCGGGCGCGCGGCCGCTGCAAGGTGCTGAGCCGGTGACACACCGTCTCGTACCCCACCCCGAAGTGGTCGGCGAGCCGCTCGATGTCGTAGCGCTGCTCCTCCGCCGCCGCGTGGAAGACGCCGTACGGCAGGACGAGCGCCGCCGCGAAGTAGTTGGCGAGCCCGATCCGGGCCGTCGACCAGGCGGGGGAGTCCTCCGTGAAGTCCTCCGCGGCGAGCTCCGACAGCTCCCGCCCGTACTCCAGGAGCGCGAGCTGCGTCGCCATCCGGAACGCCTGCTGGCCCGGCCGCAGCCGGGGCGACAGACGCAGGACCCGCGCGTCCGGATCGTAGCGGTGCAGCTCCTCCGCGCCCGAGGCCAGCCGGACCCCGTGCCGGTCCGCCAGCCGGGCGGCCAGCGCCTGCCGCACCTCGCCGCGCCGGACCCCAATCGCGCCCGCCAGCCGCTCGGCGGCCATGTCCGGTTCGTGCAGATAGTTCTGCCGCCGGTAGAAGAACTCCCGCACCTCCTCGTGCGGCGTGCGCCCGGCGGAGACCGCCGCGGTGCCCTCGCGGTCCCCGGCGAGCTCCGCCACCCGCTCGGCCAGCGCGCGGTTGCGGCGGTCCATGGCGAGCACGACCTCGGCCACCGACGGCAGCCGCGACGCCAGCTCGGACAGGTCGCCGGGGGACACCTTCGCGGCCGTCACCTCGTCGGCCAGCGCCTCCCGGAGGTCGGCGAGCAGCCGGGTGGTGTCCCGCTCGGAGAAGAACCCGGCGTCCACGCCGAACGCCTCGGTCAGGCGCAGCAGCACGGGGACGGTCAGGGGGCGGGCGTCGTGCTCCATCTGATTGAGATAGCTGGGGGATACGGCGAGCTGCCGTGCGAGCTCGGCCTGGCTGAGCCGGCGCTCCTCCCTGAGGCGGCGCAGGCGCGCGCCGGCGTAGGTCTTGCTCATGTCCATGCCCTCCCGGGGGCATCTTCGCACCGCCGCGACGTGTGCGGGTGGGAAAGATCGGATCTTGCCCCGGTCCCGCCCTGCCCGCCGCATCCGATGTGCGGATCCGCCACGCCGTGGGGCTCCGACCCGGACCCGGCCCGTCCGGCATCGAGGACACCGCGCGCAGCGCGGAAAGGCGGCCCTGGGGCTTGCCCCCGCCACGCGCGGAGCCGCGCGTCGGACACAACGGGCGGCCCGGGCAGGGGAGAACCCGCCCCTCACAGGGGCGCCCCGCACCGCAGGTTCCACCGCCCCACCCGCCCCGACAGCTCCGTACCGGTCAACGGCCGCACGTCCAGCCGCCAGAACACCTCCGCCGGCAACCCCAGCCCGTGGACCACCGCCGCCCGCACCACCGCCGGTTCCACCACCGCCAGTACCCGCCCGCCCTCCTCCACCAGGGAGTCCAGCCAGCCGCCCACCCGGGCCACCAGGCCGAGGACCGACTCCCCGCCGTGCGGGGCGGCGGCGGGGTCGGTGAGCCAGCGGGCCACGGCCTCGGGCTCCTCGGCGCCGACCTCCGCGAGGGAACGCCCGCGCCACCGGCCCGGGTCCAGGTCGTGCGGGGCGGGCCCGGCGCCCGGGGTCAGGCCGAGCGCCGCGCACGTCGCACGGCAGCGCGCGGAGGGCGCGCCGAACACCCGCGACGCGGCCGGCAGCCCCCCGGCCGCCTCCGCCGCCCGCCGCAGGGCGGCCTCGTCCGGTGGCCCGTCGCCGAAGCGCGCCTCCCGCGCCGCCGCCCCGGCCGCGGCTGAGATCAGCGTCACACGCACCGTCATCGTCGCCCCTCTCCCCTTCTCTCCCGCCGGTCTCCCTTGCCCGCCAGGCCCGTTCGGAGCCCCGCGCGCCCGCGCGTCAGGAGATCACGGACATCCCGGGGAGCGTGCGCTGGGGTGCGCATCCGTACGCCGTAGCGCATGGGTCCGGCGCGCGGTACGGTCGCGTGGCAATGACGACGGTGTGACGGAATCCCGGTGAGAATCCGGTACGGTCGCGCCACTGTGTTACCGGCCCGCACGCCCTCCCGCGTGCCCGGGCCGGGAAGTCAGACCCGGCACTGTCGTCCTGGCCCCGACATGGGACGCGTGTTCCCCCAGGAGGTTCTGCCATGGCACAGTCAGCCGCTCCCGCGACCAGCTCGCCCGCCATACCCGAGGTCACCCCCATCTCGCTGAAGGAGATCGCCCCCTGGGCCGTCTTCGGCGGGATCCTCATGCTGGTCCTGCTCTACTTCGTCGGCGCCGAACAGGGCGCCACCTCGCTCGTCTCCGGTGAGAACGTCCACGAGTGGCTCCACGACGGACGCCACCTGCTCGGCTTCCCCTGCCACTGACGACCCAGGGGTACCGACATCATGAACTCCGTCTCCGTGAGAGCCCTGCTCGTCCGCGGCATGCTCGCCGGCCTCGCCGCCGGCGTCCTCGCCCTGATCGTCGCCTATCTGCTGGGCGAGCCCCAAGTGGACTCCGCCATCGCCTTCGAGGAGGCGCACAGCCATGAGCACGGCGGCGAGGAGGCCGTCAGCCGCACCCTCCAGTCCACGGCCGGCCTCGCCACCGGCATCCTCGTCTACGGCGTCGCGCTCGGCGGCATCGCCGCCCTGGCCTTCTGCGTCGCGCTCGGCCGCGTCGGCCGGTTCGGCCCCCGTGCGACGGCAGCCCTGGTCTCCCTCGGCGCGCTCCTGACCGTCTACGTGGTGCCGTTCCTGAAGTACCCGGCGAACCCCCCGGCCGTCGGTGACCCCGACACCATCGCCAAGCGCACCACGCTCTACTTCCTGATGATCGCGCTCAGCGTCCTCCTGGCGGTGGCCGCGGTCGTCCTCGGCAAGCGGCTGGCACCCCGCCTCGGGGCCTGGTACGCCACCGTCGCGGCGGCGGCCGGCTTCGTCGCCGCGGTCGGGCTCGCCTACGCCTTCCTGCCCGCGATCAACGAAGTCCCCGACGGCTTCTCCGCCACGCTGCTCTGGCGCTTCAGGCTCTCCGCCCTCGCCATGCAGCTCCTCCTGTGGACCGGCTTCGGCCTGGTCTTCGGCCACCTCGCCGAGCGGCTCCTCACCCCCCGTGCCGCCTCCGGCTCCCGCACCGGAACGGCCACCCCGGCAGCCGCTCCGACAAGCTGAACCCCACCCCACGCGAGAGCCCGCCCGGACCCACCGGGCGGGCTCTCGCGCATCCGCTCCTACCACGCCGCCGAGTCCGGACCGGAGTCGAGAACTCGCCTTTCTCCAAAAGAGATTGACGGTACGTCGAAACGGAATCCGGTAGCGGAGACTTAATGTCGCCGACTCCCGTCCGGTCTCGCACCGGGACCGGGAGAGGCGCTAGCCTGAACGCTCAACACGCGCGCTGCGCTTGGGGGCAGGGGGAGCGGTGGGGTGTGCATGGACGGTCGGATGACCCTACGTCACGCCAGGTGGCCGACGTGCCGCCCGGGGGCGCGGAGCAGACTCCGTTAGAGCCGGGAAACCCCATGGCGTGAAGCCGCGCCGGACCGTTCTCCGCCACGGCCCCCGCGCGTGCCCCCTTTTGCGTTCCCGCCGGCCCCGGCACCTCTTCCGCCGCGGGCCCTTCGCACCCCTGGCATCGGCCGCCGGGGACCCGGAATTCCGGAAATTCATCCCGAGAAGGTTCGTCTGCTGAAACTTTACGAGGGCGTGTCACTCCAGATGATACTGGTCAACCGTGAAAAGGAACTCGGCCTCCTCGCGTCCGCACTCACCGAGTGCACGGCCGGAAGGTCGAAGACGGTCGTCGTGGAAGGCGGCGTCGGCTGCGGGAAGAGCGAACTCCTGGAGACCTTCGCCGAATACGCCGCCGCCCAGGGAGCGATGGTGCTCAGGGCCGTCGGGATGCGCTCCACCGACGCGCAGCCCTTCGCCGTACTGCGCCAGCTCGCCGACCAGACGGGGCAGGGCGGCCCCGACCCGACCCGGCCCCCCACCGAGCACGACTTCCTCGCGGCCCTCCACCGGATGACCGCGACCTCACCCGTCGTCGTCTGCGTCGACGACGCCCAGGACGGCGACATCCGCTCCCTGCACCACCTCCTCCAGCTCGCCGGCCGGCTCCGCTCGGCCCGCCTCCTCCTCGTCTTCACCGACAGCCTCCACCTGCCCCACCAGGACCCGCTGATCAAGACGGAGCTGCTGCGCCGGTCCAACTCCCTGCGCATCCGCCTCGGCCCGCTCACCGAACAGGGCACCGATGAACTCCTCGCCGCCCACGACGGCGACCCGCACGACCCCGCCCTGGTCGGACGCCTGCACTCCATAGGCGCCGGCAACCCCCTGCTCCTGCGGGCACTCCTGGAGGAGTGCCTGGTCACCGGCGTCGGCACGCCCAGCGCCTGCGGCGAACCCCTGGTGGGCGGGCTCTACGGACAGGCCGTCCTCGCCTGCCTCTACCGCAGCGGATCCGTGGCCCTGGAGGTCGGCCACGCCCTCGCCGTCCTCGGCGACGCCGGCACCCCCGCCCTGCTCGCCCGGATGCTCGACCAGCCGGCCGCGCCCCTCGACCAGAACCTCCACGCCCTCAGGGCCGCCGGCGTCATCGACGGCACCCGCTTCCGGCACCGCTCCGCCGCCGCCACGGTCGAGGCCGACATGGCACCCGCCCGCCGCACCGCCCTGCACCGCAAGGCCGCCGCCGTCCTCTACGCCGCCGGGGCCGCCTCCCCGGCGATAGCCCGCCACCTCCTGGCCGCCCAGCGCGCCGTCGAACCCTGGGAACTGATCGCCCTGCGGAACGCCGCCGAGGACGCCCTCGGCGAGGACGACGCGAAGTTCGCCATCGACTGCCTCGAACTCGCCCACGACTCCGGCTCCGACGAGGCCGAGCGCATCGAGATCAAGATGCGGCTCGCCCTCGTCATGTGGCGCACCAACCCCGCCGCCGCGGAGTACCAGCACCTCCCCGACCTGCTCGCCGCCATGCGCGCCGGAACGCTGTCCCCGGACGGGCTGGTCATGCTCGGCAAGCTCCTCGTGGCCCACGGCCGCATCGAGGAGGCCCTGGAGGTCATCGCCCGCCGCGGTCCCGACGCCCCGGCCATGACCCCGGAGAGCGGCATCCACCCGTACATCTCCTCGATGTGGGCGCGCTACGGCTTCCCCGCCGTGATGGTCCCCGACGAGGGCCGTCCGGCCGTCCCGCCGGAGCCCGGCGGCCGCGCGGGCGAGCGGGTCCCCGGCGTCCACCTGCTCCAGAGGTCCGCCGAGACCCTCCTGCTCGGCGGGGGCGGGGACGACTGGGTCGCCTCCGCCGAGAGCTTCCTCAAGGTCGCCACCCTCACCGACGCCATGCTCGGCCCCGTGGGCAGCGCCCTCAAGGCCCTGCTCTACGCCGACCGGGTCGAGGAGGCCGCCGCCTGGTGCGCCCGCGCCCTCGACGAGTCCACCCGCCGCGACATCCCCGGCTGGCAGGCCGTGTTCGCCACCACCCAGGGCCTGATAGCCCTGCGCCAGGGGCGGCTGGAGGATGCCATCACCTCGGTTGAACGGGCACTGGCCGTGGCCCCCGAGCGGAACGGCAGCGTCCTGGTCTGCGGCACCACCGCCATCCTGGCCGTGGCCTACACCGAACTCGGCCGCTACGACGACGCCGCCCGCCAGATCAACCTGCCGGTGCCCGAGACCTGGTTCAAGAGCGTGCACTGGCTCGCCTATCTCCGCGCCCGGGGCGTCTTCCACCTCGCGACGGACCGCCCGCTCGCCGCGCTCGCGGACTTCCTGAAAATAGGAAAGCTGGCCGGCCGCTGGGGAATCGACCACCCCATGCTGGTGTCCTGGCGCACCGAGGCCGCCGAATGCTGGCTGCGCGTCGGCGAGCCCGTCCAGGCCGCGGAGGTCCTTTCCCCGCAGCCCAGCGCGAAATTCCCCGGCAACGGCCGTATCCGCGGCATCACCCTCCGGATGGAGGCGGCCCTCGCCCCCCTCGCCCAGCGGCCCGAACTCCTGCGCATGTCCGTCGAGGACCTCCACTCCTCCTGCGACCGGCTGGAGGCCGCGAAGGCCCTCGCCGACCTGCGGGACGCCTTCCAGGAACTCGGTGACCCGATGCGCGCCGAACTCGCCCGCCGCCGCGCCTGGCACATCGCCCGGGAATGCGGGGCGGAACCCCTCTGCCGCCGGGTCGCGCCCGGCCGGCGGGAGGCGCCCGCACCCCGGGAGGACGTCACCCCGGCGGCCGCGGCGGCCGAGCCCACCGCCGAGCCCGGCGGCGAACTCACCCGGGCGGAACACCGCGTGGCCTCGCTCGCCGCCTACGGCCGTACCAACCGCGAGATATCGGAGCAGCTCTACATCACGGTCAGCACCGTCGAACAGCATCTGACGCGCGTATACCGAAAACTGCGTATCACTCGTCGGCACCAACTCCCGATGGACCTGTAGACACCCCGTGCCGGACCACCGCACGGGGTGGTGTCCGCGGCGCCGCGGTCACGGGCACGCGACGCCGCGGAGCCTTGACGGCGTACGGATCCGGCTCGCACCCCGGCCGGATCAGCCCACCGTTCCGCTCACCGAACCCTCACGGTCCGCCTCCTCCACCGCCGCCGCCCCGGAGGGCCGCTTCGGCATGAAGAACAGGGCGAGCACGGCGGCCACCACCGCGATGACGCCGCACACCGCCAGCAGCGTGTGCATCGCGCTCACGAACGCGTCCTGCACCGCCCGCACGATCTCGGGGCTGCCCAGCTTCTTCCCGACGGCCACCCCGCTGCCCACGCTGCGCCGGGCGACCTCCGTGACCTCACCGGGCACCTCCCCCAGCCGCAGATGGGAGCGGTAGCCGGCGTTGGCGACCGTGCCGAGCACCGCCACCCCGACCGAGCCGCCCACCTGCCGCATCGCCGAGACGAGGGCGGAACCCACCCCGCTGCGCTCCTTGGACAGCGAATTGATGGCCGCGGTCATCGTCCGCGTCATCGCCAGGCCGAGGCCCACGCCGGCCACCACGAGCCAGAGGGCCACGAAGCCGTAGGACGTGGCCAGTTCGGTCCTGGTGCCCAGGAACAGGCCGGCCGCGACCAGCAGGAAGCCGAGCGCGGGCACCGCCCGCGGGGCGATCTCCGTCGCCAGCTTGGAGACCAGCCCGGCGCTGACCAGCACCCCGCCGATCAGCGGCAGCAGCCGCACGCCCGTACCCAGCGCGTCGGTGCCGTCGACCGCCTGGAAGTACTGCGGCAGCGCGAAGATCAGCCCGAACATCGCGAAGGCCACGACGGTGCCCAGCACCGAACCCCAGACGAAGCCGCGGGAGCGGAACAGGCCCAGGTCGACCAGGGGTTCGCCGGTGCGTTTGACGCGCTTCTCCCAGAAGCCGAACACCACCAGCAGCACCAGCCCGCCGACCAGCGGCAGCAGCGCCTCGCCGCTGCCCCAGCCCTCCTCGCCGGCCCTGATCGAGCCGTAGACGACGCCGATGAGCGCGACGCTGGAGATCAGCACCCCGGTGAAGTCGATCCGGCCGCGCTGCGCGCCGTGCGACTCGGGGACCAGCAGGGCGACGGCCACCAGGCCCAGCGCCACCAGCGGGGCGTTGACCAGGAACACCGAGCCCCACCAGAAGTGGTTGAGCAGCGCGCCGCCCAGGATCGGGCCGAGCGGCAGCCCGAGCGTCTGGGTGACGGCGATGACCCCGATCGCCTTCGTCCGCTCCTTCTCGTCCTCGAAGATGTCCAGGAGGACCGAGGTGCACAGCGGCACGAGGAAGGCCGCGCTGACGCCGAGCAGCGTACGCGCCGCGATCAGCATCCCCGACGAGCCGGAGTACGCGCACCACACGGAGGCGGCGCCGAACACGAACAGCGACCCCATCAGGAACTTCTTGCGGCCGAACCGGTCGCCGAGCAGCCCGGCGGGCAGCAGCAGCGCCGCCATCGCCAGCGTGAACGCGTCGACGAACCACTGGAGGTCGCTGGTCGACGCCCCCAGGTCGGCGCCCACGGTCGGCAGGGCCACATTGAGGATCGTCGCGTCCACGCCGATGGTCAGCAGGCTCAGCCCGAGTGCCGCCAGCGCCAGCCACTTGCCCCTCGCCTCACGCACCGTGGTCCCCCTGTTCCGCCTGTCCCGCGTCGGCCCGATCCGCGCCGGACCCGTGGGTCCCGTCCTGGAGGGAGCTGTTCCGGACGGCGTCCCAGCGCTTGAGCAGGGGCTCCGCCTCGACCGTGAGCCACTCGAAGACCTGGTGCGCCTCCCGCAGCCGGGCCGCCTCCGGGGCCCCGGCGGGGAACAGCCGCAGCCCCTCGTCGGTGATGTCCACGAAGGAGGCGATGCTCTCCAGACGCCGGCGCACCAGGGCGGACCAGGCGTCGGTGGACACGCGGTAGTACGTGGAACGGTCGCCGCTGCGGGTCACGGCCTGGATCATGCGGGTCTCGGTGAGGAGCCGCAGGGTGCCGGTGAGGGACGCCCGGCTCGCCCGGACGGCCTCGGCGATCTGCGCGGCGTTCTGCTCGGGCGGATCGCTCACCATCAGCCAGGCCAGGGTCCGCCCCATGATCGGGGGCCAGCCGGACTGCTGCATGAACCAGGTCGCCACACCCTCGACCCAGGCCCGGATCTCGGCGGACTCCACGGCCGGGGTGTCGTCGGCGGACGACGCCATAGGGCGTTACCTCCTGAAGCCGATTGCGATGACCAGAGGTTTCAGTCGCCACTGTAATGACTGAACTCGCCTGCGGGTAGGGCGTGTTGAGGAAGTGGGGGAGAAGTGGCCCGATCGCTTCGGTGAGGCCGCAGGGGCGTGGGCGGCCGCCAGGTGCGGACAGGCCGGCGCCCCCGGAGCCGGTGGCTCCGGGGGCGCCGGGTGACGCGGCCCGGCCGCGTCCCTTCCCCCCGTCGACCGCAGCGCTCGGTGGAGCGCTCGTCAGGTGGCGGTGGCCGGTTCGGCGCCGGGCACGCGGAAGCGGTCGATCGCTTCCTGGTGCCGGGCGCGGAGCTCGTGGTCGCGGACGCCGAGTCCCTCCTCGGGGGCGAGGGCGAGGACGCCGACCTTGCCCTGGTGGAGGTTGCGGTGCACGTCGTAGGCGGCCTGGCCGGTGTCCTCCAGGCGGTACGTCTTGGACAGCGTGGGGTGGATCTTGCCCTTGGCGATCAGGCGGTTCGCCTCCCACGCCTCGCGGTAGTTGGCGAAATGCGTGCCGACGATGCGCTTGAGGTTCATCCACAGATAGCGGTTGTCGAATTCGTGGGTGAAACCGGAGGTGGAGGCGCAGGTGACGATGGTGCCGCCCTTGCGGGTGACGTAGACCGAGGCGCCGAAGGTCTCGCGGCCCGGGTGCTCGAAGACGATGTCGGGGTCCTCGCCGCCGGTGAGTTCGCGGATGCGGGCGCCGAAGCGCTTCCACTCGCGGGGGTCCTGGGTGTGCTCGTCGCTCCAGAACCGGTAGTTCTCCGCCGACCGGTCGATGACGGCCTCGGCGCCCATCCTGCGGCAGATCTCCGCCTTCCGGGGGCTGGAGACCACGCAGATGGGGTTGGCGCCGCCGGCCAGGGCCAGCTGGGTGGCGTACGAGCCGAGTCCGCCGCTCGCGCCCCAGATGAGGACGTTGTCGCCCTGCTTCATCCCGGCGCCGTTGCGGGAGACGAGCTGGCGGTAGGCGGTGGAGTTGACCAGCCCCGGCGCGGCCGCCTCCTCCCAGGTGAGATGGGCCGGCTTGGGCATCAGCTGGTTCGACTTGACCAGCGCGATCTCGGCGAGGCCGCCGAAGTTGGTCTCGAAGCCCCAGATCCGCTGGGCCGGGTCGAGCATCGTGTCGTCGTGGCCGTCGGCCGACTCCAGCTCCACGGACAGGCAGTGCGCGACGACCTCGTCGCCGGGCTTCCAGGCGTTGACGCCCGGACCGGTGCGGAGCACCACGCCGGCGAGGTCGGAGCCCAGGACGTGGTACGGCAGGTCGTGACGGGCGGCCAGGGGCGAGGTGCGGCCGTAGCGCTCCAGGAACCCGAAGGTGGGCAGCGGCTCGAAGATCGACGACCATACGGTGTTGTAGTTCACGGAGCCGGCCATCACGGCCACCAGCGCCTCACCGGGACCCAGCTCGGGGACCGGCACCTCCTCCACGCGCAGCGACTTGCGCGGATCCTTGTCGGCGGAGGACATTCCCTCGAAGAGTGTCACGTCCCCCTTGCGGACGACGACGCCCCGATAGCTCTCGGGTAAGCAGAGGGCCGCTATGTCGGCCTCTGTCGCCTCGCCGGATATCAAAGCCCGGGTGATTTCCTGCATCGGTAGTCCTCGTGCGGCGTGCCTCTGCGCCTATTGGGGAGCCTTGAGGCCGAGCTGGGCCAGCATCGTGACGTTGTCACTGATGGTCCAGTGCTCGACGATCTTCCCATTCTGCACACGACTCATGTTCAGCATGAGCATTTCGAAGGACTTCCCTGTCGGGGGAATGCCCATGAACTCGACGGTGTGTGTGCCCCGCACCACGCAGCGCGATGCCACGGTGTCCCCGGTCTGCACGATCTGCTCGACCGTGGCCCGCATGTCGGGGAATACGGCCTGCGTGAACTGCCACACCGCGAGCCAGCCCGCCCGGTCGCGCGGGGTGCCCGGCGGGTGCTCCGCGTCGCCCGAGGTGCCCGGCAGATGGGCCACGACATCCGGGGCGATGAACTCCCGGGCCTTTTCGACGTCGCCCGAATTGAAAGCGTCGTAAAGGCCGGTGATCGCGTCCGAGGGCTGCTGGGTCATCGCGGATACATCCCGTCCTGAAGGAGAAGGGTGGCCGGTTACCGAAGGTAGTTACCGAAAGCGGGTGCCGAAAGCCTTCGGCAAGCTACCCAGCCGCCGGGCAGCCCCGCAACCCCCAAGAATCAAGGGGTAGTTGGCGGCGTAGGGGTAGGGGTGGCGGGGTCCGGATGTAGGGACTGACGGGCCAAAGCCGGGGTGGGTAGCGTGACGCGCCGAACGGAAACAGGTGTATCGGTTCTGCTACCTCCCGGCGCATCAGCGAGTACATCCGCGAGAACTTCCTCGACGGCGACCCCAAGGGCGACCTGGAGGACGACACGCCGCTGCTGGAGTGGGGTGTGCTCAACTCCCTCAACACGGCCAGGCTGATCGCCTTCATACGGGAGGAACTCGACGTCGTCGTCAAACCCGTCGAGATCAGCGCCGCGAACTTCCGTGACGTCCGCAGCATCGCGGCGATGGTGTCCCGCGGGGCGCGCAGGGCGGCGTGACGGCGCCGGATCCCGCACCCGGCCCCGGCCCTTCCGTGGCACGCGCGGTGCCCCTCGCCTCCCCTCCGGTGACCGAGGGGAGGCGCCCCCGGGCGGGCTGGATGCCCCGGCCGCCCGAGGCCGGCTCTCCCGCCCGGTACCGGGTGACGGACCCGCCCGCGCGTGGCCGCCTCCCCGCGGTCGTCCCACAGGCCGGGGACCGGGGCCCGGACGCAGCCCCGACACCGGCAACGACAGCCCCGCCCGCACCACCCGTCGCCCCCTCCCCATCGAGCCCAGGTGAAAGGCGTTCGCAGACCATGGCCGCCAGCACGGACGTGACCCACCGCCCCGCCGCACCCATCGCCGTCGTCGGCGTCGGGTGCCGCCTCCCCGGAGGCGTCCGCGACCTCGCCTCGCTCGGCACCGTGCTCACCGCCGGTACCGACGTCATCGCGCCCGTACCCGGCGACCGCTGGGGGCCGGAGCTGTACCACCCGGAGCGGGGGCGGCCCGGCACCACCGCGAACCACGTCGGCGCGTTCCTCACCGACGTCGACCGCTTCGACGCCGCCCACTTCGGCATCGCGCCCCGGGAGGCCGCCGCAGTCGACCCCCAGCAGCGCCTCCTGATGGAGGTGGCCTGGGAGGCCATGGCCGACTCGGGGCGCGACCGGGACGCCTGGCGCGGCACCCGCACCGGTGTCTACGTCGGGCTGCTCGCCAACGACTACCACCTGCTGCACGCCAAGGCCGTCGGCCTCGACCGCATCGGCCCGCACTACGTCACCGGCGCCGAGTCCAGCTTCGCGGCCGGCCGCCTCGCCTACACCTTCGACCTGCGCGGGCCCGCCGTCGCCGTCAGCTCCGCCTGCTCCTCCTCCCTCTACGCCGTCCACCAGGCCTGCCAGAGCCTGCGCGCCGGGGACATCGACACCGGGCTCGCCGCCGGCGTCAGCCTCCTCCTAGGGCCTGAGATCAGCGTCTTCATGAGCACCATCGGGGCGATCTCGCCCACCGGCCGGTGCCGGCCCTTCGACGCCGCCGCCGACGGCATCGTGCGCGGCGAGGGCTGCGGCGTCGTCGTCCTCAAACGGCTCGCCGACGCCCTCGCCGACCACGACCGGATCCACGCCGTCATCCGCGGCTCGGCCGTGAACAACGACGGCAGCAGCCTCGGCCTCACCGCGCCCAACGCCGCCGCGCAGGAAGCCGTCGTCCGCGACGCCCTCGCCGCCGCCGGGCTCGCCCCGCACGACGTCGACTACGTCGAGGCGCATGGCACCGGCACGCCCCTCGGCGACATGATCGAACTCGGCACGCTCGCCGAGGTCTACGGCACCGGGCGCGCCCCGGACCGGCCCCTGCTCGTCGGCTCGCACAAGGCCGTCTTCGGCCACACCGACTCCGCCGCCGGCGTCACCGGCCTCATCAAGGCCGTGTGGGCCCTCGGCGCCCGGCGCGCCCCCGCGCAGCCGCACCTCGGGGCACGTCGCGCGCTGGCTGGCGTCCCACGGCGCCGGGCACCTTGTCCTGACCAGCCGTCGTGGCCCCGACGCCCCGGGTGCGGGCGGATTACGCGCCGAACTGGAGGCGCTGGGCGCCCGCGTGACCCTCGCCGCCTGCGACATCGCCGACCGGGACGCGGTATCGGCGCTCCTGTCCCGCCTGCGCGACGACGGCTCGCCCGTACGCGCCGTGGTGCACACCGCCGGCGTCCCGGGCCGGTTCACGACCCTCGCCGATGCGACGCCCGGCGACCTCGCCGAGACCCTGGCGGCCAAGGCCACCGGCGCGGAACTGCTGGACGAGCTCCTGTCCGCCGAAGCACCGGAAAACACGGGCGAGTTGGACGCCTTCGTGCTCTTCTCCTCCAACGCCGGCGTCTGGGGCGGCGCGGGCCAGGGCCCGTACGCCGCCGCCAACGCCCACCTCGACGCGCTGGCAGAACGCCGCCGCGCCCGCGGCGCCACCGCCACCTCCGTCGCGTGGGGCATGTGGGGCGGCGCGGGCATGGTGTCGGGCCAGGAGGGCGTCGAGGAGGCGCTCGGCCGGCTCGGGCTGCGGTCGATGGACCCCGAACTCGCCGTCTCGGCGCTGCGACAGGCCCTCGACCGCGACGAGACGACCCTGTCGGTCACCGACATGGACTGGGAGCGCTTCGCCGCCGTCTTCACGGCCGCCCGCCCGCGCCCCTTCCTGGACGAGCTGCCCGAGGCGCGGCCCCCCGTACCGGCCGGCGAGGCGGGGGAGGACGGCGGGTCCCGGTCCGAGCTCGTCGGGCGGCTCACCGGGCGGTCGCCGGGGGAGCAGCACCGCGTCCTGCTCGGCCTGGTCCGCGCGCACGCGGCGGCCGTGCTGGGGCACGACTCGGCGGACGCCGTCGAACGGGACCGGCAGTTCCAGGAGCTGGGCTTCACCTCGCTCAGCGCGGTCGAACTGCGCAACCGGCTGGGGGCCGCCACCGGGCTGCGGCTGCCCGCGTCGCTGGTCTACGACCACCCCAGCCCCGCCGCCGTGGCCCGCCTCCTGCGCGCCGAGCTCGTCGGCGAGCAGGAGGACGGCGCCCTGACGGCCACCGGTCCGGGCGCCCGCCCGGCCCTCCCGGCCGCGTCCGCGCCCGTGACCGACGAACCGATCGCCATCGTCGGCATGAGCTGCCGGCTGCCCGGCGGGGTGGAGTCGCCGGAGGACCTGTGGCGGCTGGTCGCCGAAGGGCGTGACGTGGTGTCCGACCTGCCCGGCGACCGGGGGTGGGGCGCCGTGGAGCGGCTGACCGAGCTCGGCGTCGACTTCCCCGGCGGCAGCTGGCTGCGCAAGGGCGGGTTCATCGACGACCCCGCCGCGTTCGACCCGGAGTTCTTCGGCCTGCCCGCCGCGGAGGCACTGGCCATGGACCCGCAGCAGCGGCTGCTGCTGACGATGGCGTGGGAGTCCGTGGAGCGGGCGGGCATCGACCCGCGCACGCTCCGGGGCGGCAGTACGGGCGTGTACGTCGGTACGTTCTTCCAGCCCTACTGGGCCGGCTCGAACCGGATCTCCGAGGAGGTGAAGCCCTACCTCGGTACCGGGGTGACGCCGACGTTCGCGTCCGGCCGTGTGGCTTACCTCCTCGGCCTCGAAGGGCCCACGTTCACCGTGGACACCGGCTGCTCCTCGTCGGCGGTCGCGCTGCACCTCGCGTGCCAGGCGCTCCAGCGCGGCGAGTGCACGTCCGCGCTGGTCGGCGGGGTGACGGTGCTGTCCAGCCCGACGGCGCCCCTCGACCTGGGCGGCATGGCGCCCGACGAGCGCTGCAAGGCGTTCTCCGCGGCCGCCGACGGCACGGGCTGGGGCGAGGGTGCCGCGATGCTGATGGTCGAGCGGCTCTCGGAGGCGCGGCGGCTCGGCCACCCCGTCCTGGCGGTCGTCCGGGGCTCGGCCGTGAACCACAACGGGGAGAGCAACGGCCTGTCGGCCCCCAACGGGCCCTCGCAGCAGCGGGTGATCCGCGCGGCGCTGGCGAGCGCCGGGCTGGAGCCGGACGAGGTCGACGCCGTCGAGGGGCACGGCACGGGCACCCCGCTCGGCGACCCGATCGAGGCGCAGGCACTCCAGGCGACGTACGGGCGGAACCGTGCCGCCGGCCGGCCGCTGTGGCTCGGCACGGTCAAGTCCAACATCGGCCACCCGCAGGCGGCCTCCGGGCTGGTCGGCGTCATCAAGATGGTGCTGGCGATGCGGCACGGCGTGCTGCCGAAGTCGCTGTACGCCGACGCGCCCTCCCCGGAGGTCGACTGGGCCTCGGGCGGGGTGTCGCTGCTGGCGGAGACCGTGCCGTGGCCGGAGACGGGCCGGCCGCGCCGGGCCGGGGTGTCGTCGTTCGCGGCCGGTGGCACGAAGGTCCACCTCATCGTCGAGCAGGCCCCCGCGGCCGGACCCGCCCGGCGCCCGGCCCCCGCCTCCGACCCGGTCCCCGTGCTGCTGTCGGCCCGTACGGTCGAGGGGCTGCGCGAACAGGCCCGCAGGATCGGGGAATCGGTCGCCTCGCGGCCCGCCCTGGCGGTCTCCGACGTGGCGTGGTCGCTGGCGACCGGGCGGTCGGCGTTCGCGCACCGGGCCGCCTTCCTCGCGGCGGACCGCGAGGGCCTGCTCGCCGGGCTCGCCGCCCTGGAGTGCGGCGATCCGCTGGAGCGCACGGTGCGGGGCGAGGCACCGGGCACGGCGCGGCCGGTCCTCGTCTTCCGGGGGGCCGCGCCCGCCGGACCGCCCGCCGGGCAGGACTCCGTCGCGAAGGAGCTCTACGAGACCTTCCCGGCCTTCGCCGACGCGCTCGACGCGGCCTGCGCCCACCTGGACGCCCACCTCGGCACCCCGGCCCGGGACGCCGTCCTCTCCGCCGCCCCGGCCGGGCCGGCGGTCCGGACCGCCGCCGGGTACGCCCAGGAGGTCGCCTTGGCGGGCCTGCTGGGCGAGCTCGGGCTGAGCCCGGAAGGGGTGGCCGGGCACGGGAGCGGCGAGATCGCGGCGGCCCTGGTGGCCGGCGCGCTCACGGCCGAGGACGCCGCCGTCCTCGTCGTCGCCGTCGGGCGGCTGCTGGAGTCGGCCGGTGTGCGCGGCGCGGCGGTCGAGGACTTCCACCGCGCGGTGCGCAAGGTGCGCCCGCGCGAGGCGGAGCTGCCGCTGGTCTGCTCCGTGACCGGCGAACCGCTGGAGACGGCCCGCATGGCCGACGCGGCCTACTGGCTGGAGCGCGACACCGCCGTGCCGCCCGCCGAGGGCGCCCCCGGGCTGCGGGGCGACGACGTCGGCGTCGGGGTGGAACCCGGGGCGCTCGACGCGCCGGGCGGTGCCGTGGCCGGGCTGCTGGCGGCCCTGGCGGGCGCGCACGTGCGGGGCGTGGCGGTGGACTGGCGGCGCGTGCTGACCGCCGCCGGCGCCGAGGGGGAGCCGGTGGAACTGCCCACCTACGCCTTCCGCAGGGACCGGTACTGGCTGGACACCAACCCCGTGGCGATCCTCGGCGAGGCCCTCGCGGGCAAGAACGTCAACAACTGGGCCGCCGTCGAAGGGGTGGAGCTGCTCGACGAGGACGCGCGCAAGAAGGTCGTGGAGACGTACTTCCGGCGTCTCAACGACGGGGACATCGACAAGGTCATGGAGATGCTCTCCCCCGACATCCGGATGGAGGACCCGGTCGGCGGCCCGCCGCGGATCGGCCACGAGGCGCTCCGGGAGTACCTGACCTCCGTGATCGACGCGAAGTCGGAGATCCGGACCGGGACGATCGTCGCCGCGCAGGACGGTATGCGGGTGGCTCTGCCCCTGGTCGGCAGGCTCAACCAGCTGGGGAGGAAGGACGGGCCGCGCATGGAGATCCCCTGCGTGGACGTCATCAGCGTCGGGGGCGACGGGCTGATCCAGGAGGTGCTGGTCTTCTGGGGGATGACCGACGTCGGCCGGTGACCCCGGCGGCGTGCCCCGGTGTGCTCGGGTGACACGCCGGGGCACCGGGCGGCGGGGTGACGGGCGGGCGGTAGACGTACGCCCGCCGCCCCGTGCGTCGCCCCGCGGGTCACTCCTCTCCCCGTCAGCCCCTGAAGTCCCGCTCATCCGTTAGTGGTTCGGATTTCCCGCCGGGCCGGGCCGGGTGCGACGATGCGCTCTCCCTGACCCGAACCGCGAGGAATTGGAGCCTGCATGCAGCGATCTGGGGGAGCACCGGCCGGCAAGTGGAGCCGCTGGGGAGCGTTGCTGACGGCGACGGCGGCCACCGCCCTCGCCGCCCTCCCGGCGCCCGTGGCGGAGGCCGCGCACGGGCCGTCGGGAATCGCCGCGAAGGGCGCGTACCTGCTCGACGGCGGCAGCAACCGGGCCCTGTGGTCCAAGGCCCCCGACGTCCGACGGCAGATGGCGAGCACCACCAAGATCATGACCGCGGTGGTGGTCCTGGACACCCCCGGTGTGGATCTCGACCGGCCCGTCGCCGTCAAGCAGGCCTACCGCGACTACGTCACGCGCACCGAGGCCAGCACCGCCGACCTCCGGACCGGCGACAAGCTGACGGTGCGTCAATTGCTCTACGCGCTGATGCTGCCCTCCGGGTGCGACGCCGCGTACGCCCTCGCCGACTCCTTCGGCGACGGGCACGGGGAAGCCGCGCGCACCAAGTCGTTCATCGGCAAGATGAACCGGCGGGCGGCGCAGCTGGGCCTGCGCGACACCAAGTACGACTCCTTCGACGGCATCTCCTCCCGCGGCGGCAGCTGGACCACGCCGCGCGACCTGGCGCAGCTCTCCCGGCACGCGCTGCGCGACCGGACCTTCCGGCAGGTCATCGGGGCGATGAGCACCCAGCAGAAGGCCACCAACGTCAACCGCCTGTACACCTGGTACAACACCAACAAGCTGCTGGGCTCCTACCGCGACGTGATCGGGGTCAAGACCGGCACCACCTCGGGCGCGGGCCCCTGCCTGGTCTTCGCCGCGCGGCGGGGCGGCCGCACCGTGATCGGCGTGGTCCTGAACGACGCCTTCGACCGTCGCTACCCCGACGCGGCCAGGATGCTGGACTACGCGTACGGCAAGCACACTCCGCTGAAGCTCCGTCAGCTCCCCGAGTCCTCGCGCGAGGACTGAGCCCACGGAGGACTGAGCCCACACCGGAACACGACCCCTCGCGAACGGAAACGACCGCGCGGGGGACCGGTCGCGGAGGTGATCATTCCATGCCTCCGCCGCGAGCCCGGACCCGAAAAGGGTCCGGGCTCGATTTGTACCTGAACGAGTGAACCGTCAGCAGGTAACTGGGGGATGGCGAACTGCCCCGCGCACGGGGGGAGATAGAGTCGTTCCTGTCCGGAAACGGGCGCCGGGCCGCTGCGTTCGCCGACGGTATCGGACTGGATCACCGTCCCCCGGAGGCCGTTCACCACCCCCGAGCCCGACTCCTCCTCCTTCGGCGCGTCGCCGTGACCAGCGGCTTCCGCGCGCCCATGGGCCGTACCCCTGCCCGAGAACGGGAGCGCACCCACTCACTTCGTCCGACGACCCCTGGAGGCGCCATGTCCGCCCGCAAAGAGCTACGAGTCCGCGCCCCCCGGGTCCCGGGGACCGTCGCGCCGGAGCTCCCGGCCACCGTCACGGCCGGCGCCGGGCCGGGGGCGCGGTGACGCTCCTGGGGCGGCGGACCGCCCATGACATCCCCGTTTCCGCCAGCGAACTCCTGCTGTTCGGCGGCCCCTTGCGGTTCGAGAGCCCCTTCGTCACCCACGAGCGGCCACTGCTGCGCATGACGTTCTGGGCCATGGCGCGGCGGTTCCCCGCGATGGTCGCCACTGTGGCGCGCGCCGCATGGCGCGAGGACCCCGCCGCGCTGCTCACCCTCCTGGGCGCCGAGCTGGGGCAGGGGCTGGCGCGGGCCTTCGGACTGGTCGCCACCAACCACGCCCTCGTCGCCCTGTTCTCCGCCGGGCCCACGCCCGAGCGGCTGCGCCACGCCCTGCCCGCGCTGCTGGGTGTCACCCTCGTCGCCGCCGTCTCGGCCCTGCTCTCCGCCGTCTCCGTCGCCGCCGCCGGGCAGCTGGAGCCGAAGGTGGAGCGGGTGTGCACCGCGCGCTTCTACCGCGCCGCCGTCCGCGTCGAGCTCGCGGCGCTGGAGAACAAGGAGTTCCACCGCCTCCTCGACGCCGGCCGCTTCGGCACGGACTCCGTGCGGATGATGCTCAGCTCCTCGGTGACGGTGGTCAACGCCCTGATCGGGCTGCTCGCCGCCGCCGGCGTCCTGCTGCTGCTGCACCCGGCGCTGGTCGGCATGCTGCTGCTGATCGCCGCCCCCAAGGGCTGGGGCGCCGTCGTCTCCGCCCGGCGGCAGTACGCCTCCCGCCACGCCTGGATCGAGCACCGGCGCGCCATCTCGGTGATCACCTCCACGCTCACCGCCCAGGACTGCGCCGCCGAGATCCGGGTGCACGGCGCGGGCCGCATGCTCGTCGACGCCTACGACGACATGTCCCGGAGCATGGAGCGGGAGGCGTCGCGCCTCGCCCGCGCGCAGGCCGCCACCCAGGGCGCGTCCTCCGCCCTGTCCGGGCTCGCGGCTGTCGCGGCCTACGGCGTGCTGTGGCTGCTGCTGGCCTCGGGCGGCATGCCCCTGGCCGTCGCCGGGACCGCCGTCATCGCCGTCCGGGGCGCCAGCGCCGGTCTCACCTCCCTGGTCACCCAGGTCAACCGGCTCTACGAGGAGGCCATGTACCTCAGCGACCTGGAGGATGCCTGCGACGCCGCCGAGCGCCAGGCCATCCCCAGCGGCGGGACCCCGCTCGCGGGCGGGGCGGAGGAGATCCGCCTGGAGCAGGTCTCCTTCGCCTACCCCGACACCGCCGTGCCCGCCCTGCGCGACATCACCCTGGCCATCCCGCCCGGGAAGGTCGTCGCCCTGGTCGGCGCCAACGGCTCCGGCAAGACCACCCTGTCCAAGCTGGTCGCCGGCCTCTATCTGCCGACCTCCGGGCGGCTGTCCTGGAACGGCGTGGACATCCGCGACGGCGACCGCGACCAGCTCTTCGACCGGGTCGCCGTGCTCTCCCAGGACTTCCCGCGCTGGCCCATGACGGCCCGCGCCAACATCCACATCGGGCGCTCCGGGCAGCCGCTGGACCAGGCCCGTATCGACCGCGCCGCCGCCGAGGCCGACGCCACCGACGTCGTCACCTCCCTGCCGTACACCTGGGACAGCCTGGTGCTCAAGGGCTTCGAGCGCGGTACCCAGATCTCCGGCGGGCAGTGGCAGCGGCTCGGCAGCGCCCGCGCCCGCTACCGCCGCGCACCGCTGCTCATCGTGGACGAGCCCACCTCCGCGCTCGACCCGAAGGCCGAGGCCGACGCCTTCCGCTCGCTGCGCTCGCTGGCCGACGACGGCACGACCGTACTGCTGATCACCCACCGCCTCGCGGCGACCGCGACCGCCGACCTCATCTACGTCCTCGACCGGGGCCGGCTGGTGGGCAAGGGCACGCACCAGGAGCTGATGGCCGTCGAGGGCGGCCTGTACCGCTCGATGTACGAACTCCAGGCCGCCCAGTACGGCATCGGCGCCGGCCCGTCCCCCTACTCCGAAGCCCCCGGGGCCCAGCAGGCCCCCGACCGCGCACGGCGCAACGGTTCTCCTCATGCACAGCCCGTCCAGACCTGACGGCGGCCCGGCCGCCCCGCGGGAACTGCCCCCCGAACCGATGGGACCCCTGGCGAGCACCCTGCGCGACGTCTTCGGATGCGTGGGAGTGATCATGGCCGCAGTGCTCATCTCCATGCTCTGTGTCCACTTGAGCCACGCGTTCCCCGAGCTCTCCGCCAAATGACGGAGGTGGGAGGCGTCAATACGAGCCAACGGCGTGGATGACCTGCCCATGCTCTGGCGGACCTGGTTGGCGCCTCCTACGATTCGAACGCTCCCCGTCCCACGGGCCGTTGGAGAGTTCGTTGTCATGGGCATGACTTCAAATGTCGCGCCTTCACCCACCGGGACGCGCTCGCTCCCGGCCACCCCCGGCCCGCACCCAGTCGCTCGTCCCCAGGACCATGGATAGGAGACACCATGCCCGGCGGTCTTTTCGCGGGTGCCGCGATCGCGGCCCTGTTCGCCACGCCGATGTCCACGTTCGACGCATCGGTGATCGTCAACCCCCCACCGGACAAGATCGTGATCGAGGTCGCGACGGTCAACGGCTCGGGCTGTCCCGCGGGCACCGCGGCGGTGGCCGTCTCGCCCGACAACACGGCCTTCACCGTCACCTACAGCGAATACCTGGCCCAGGTGGGCGTGGGCTCCAAGCCGACGGACTTCCGTAAGAACTGCCAGCTCAACCTGATCGTGCACGTGCCCCAGGGCTTCACCTACGCCATCGCCAGCGCGGACTACCGCGGCTACGCGAAGCTGGAGTCCGGCGCGACCGCGCAGCAGAAGGCCTCGTACTACTTCCAGGGCTCCTCCCAGACGGTCCCGATCATCCACAACTTCAAGGGCGCCTACGAGGACAACTGGCAGTCGACGGACCGGGTCGACGTGGCCGCGCTGGTCTGGGCGCCCTGCGGGGAGAGACGCAACTTCAACATCAACACCGAGCTGAGGGTCAACGCCGGCACCTCGGACCCGTCCAAGACCAACAGCTTCATGGCCATGGACTCCACCGACGGTGACATCAACACCGTCTACCACCTGTCCTGGAAGGAGTGCCCGAAGCCGAGGACGTAGGCGGCCGGCGGACGGACCGGTGCGGCAGGAGGGCGGACCCGCGGGCCGAGGCGGGCCCGCCCGCCCTGTCCTCGGGGCGCCGTCCGGCAGCCGCCACCCCGGAAGCCGCTCCCCCTCCGCTTTTTGGGTGCGAAGACTTTATCCCCGCCTGATCCCGTCCCACCTGCGGAGATAGCGCTCCGCAGCACGCCCGTGACCAACGGGGTATAGACCTCTGGCGAAAAGCGCGCGAATGTGGGGGGAACCACGCGAAGACAAGACGGCCCGAAAGTGACCCCCCGCAGGACCGTACCGGCGCCGGAGAGAGTTCCCGCCCCCAGCGCCCTTCGTGCTACTTCGATCGCACGTGAGCCTCATGCCTGCTATCAGCCGCGACACCGTGAGTACCGCACCCGCGGTCGGCGCCCCCACCGGCGCCCCCGAGCCCGTCGCCGACCGGCTCGTGCCGCCCCGGAGACCCGTGAGCCCCTGGGGTCCGGGCATCCCGCTGTGCATGCACAGCCCGCCAGGCCGCGGGCGGCTGCACGCCCTGCACCTGCCGTCCGTGCCCGGCCACCCCTCAGGCTCCGTCTCGCTGCCCGCCACCACCGGCTCGGTCTCCGCCGCCCGCGGGTTCGCCAGGCGGCTGCTGGCCGAATGGGGACTGGACGAGCTGGCGGACGACACCACGCTGCTGCTCTCCGAGATCGTCACCAACGCCGTCGTGCACGTCCCCGGCACGGCCGGCATCGAGCTCCTCCTCACCCGGGGCCAGGCGCACCTCGTCGCCCAGGTCACCGACGCCGGCGGCCGGCTGCCGCGCTGCGGCGAGGCCGACCCGGACAGCGAGAACGGGCGCGGGATGTGGCTCGTCGAGCAGATCGCGGCCCGCTGGGGCCACCACGCCTCCGGAAACGGCAAGACCGTCTGGTTCACCCTCCCCCTTCCGTAGCCCGGCCCGCCGGCTCCTCCTCCGGTTGCGGGCACGACCGCTGTGTGCCGCGGGCTGCGCGGTGGGCCGGTTCGGAGAGACCATGGAAGTCGCCACGGCGCACACAGGCGCAGCCGCCGGTCCGGGTCTGACGGCGCGGGGCTGCCGCACCCTTTCCGCGGGCGGAAGGAGGACCCGATGGGGACGACCGACGCCGACGGCTTCCGGTCGGAACCCGCCCGGGCCGCGGGTGTCCCCTACGAGCCCGGCGGGCTGCTCGACCTGCTGAGCGTGGCCGCCGTGGTCCTCGACGAGCGCGGCCGGATCGTGCTGTGGAGCCCGCAGGCCGAGGCGCTCTTCGGCTGGAGCGCCGCCGAGGCCCTCGGCCGCTACGGCGCCCGGCTGCTCGTCATCGAGGAGGACTTCGAGGCCATCCTGGAGCTGTTCGCCAAGGTGATGGAGGGCGGCGAGTCCTGGGCCGGCGTCTTCCCCGCCCGGCACAAGGACGGCTCCGCCCGCCTGGTCGAGTTCCGCAACATGCGCCTGGAGGACGAGAGTGGCCGCTTCTACGCCCTCGGCATGGCCACCGACCAGCAGGTCCTGCGGCGCGTCGAGCGCGACCTGGCACTCTCCCTGCAACTGGTCGACCGGTCCCCGATCGGCGTCGCCGTCCTGGACACCGGCCTGCGGTACGTGATGGTCAACCCCGCCCTGGAGCGCATGCACGGCCTGCCCGCCGAGGCCCACCTCGGCCGCCGGGTCGGCGAGGCGCTGCCGCTCGCGGACGCCGCCGGGATCGAGGCGGCGATGCGCGAGGTGCTGGCGACGGGCACCCCGCTGCTGGACCGCTTCGCCGTGGGCCGCGAGGGCGGCGGCGCGGCCGAGGACCAGGCCCAGCTGATCTCGTACTACCGCCTGGACGACCCCGCGGGCCGCACGCTCGGCGTGGCCACCTCGGTGGTCGACGTCACCGACCGCTACCGCGTCAACGCCGAGGCCCGCCGCCGGACGGCGCTGATCGCCGAGGCGTCCGTGCTCATCGGCACCACCCTCGACCTGGACCAGACCGCCCGTGAGCTCGCCGACACGGTGGTGCCCGGGCTCGCCGACGTCGCCGCCGTCGACGTCCTCGACACCGTCCTGGGCGGCGACCGCGCCGCGCCCGAGGGCCGGTCCGCGGTCTTCCGGGCGCTGGCCGTCGCCTCCGTCGACGCCTCCGAGGCCGTGCGCGCCGCCGACCCGCCGGGACAGATCGCGCGGTACGCCGCCGACCGGCTCGTCACCCGCTGCGTGAGCACCGGCCGCCCGGTCCACCTCCCGCACGTCCAACCGCGGGACCTGCCGCGCATCGCCCGCGACGAGGCCGCGGCCGAACTGCTGGCCGGCGCGGGGCTGCACTCCTACCTCGCCGTACCGCTGATCGCCCGGGGCGAGGTGCTCGGCGCCCTCGACCTCAAGCGGCTCACCAACCCCAGGCCCTTCGGCGAGGACGACGTCGCCCTCGCCTCGGAGCTGGCCGCCCGCGCCGCCGTATGCATCGACAACGCGCGCTGGTACCAGCGCGAGCGCTCCACCGCCCTCACCCTCCAGCGCAGCCTGCTCCCGCAGCGGCCGCCGCACCTGGTGGGCCTGGAGATCGCCTACCGCTACCAGCCCGCGGGCACCGCCGGCCAGGTCGGCGGCGACTGGTTCGACGTCATCCCCCAGTCCGGCGACCGGAGCGCCCTCGTGGTCGGTGACGTCATGGGCAGCGGTATCAACGCCGCCGCGGCCATGGGCCAGCTGCGCACCGCCGCCCGTACGCTCGCCCAGCTGGACCTGGACCCGGCGCGGGTGCTGCACCACCTCGACCACACCGCCAGTGGTCTGGACCAGATGATCGCCACCTGTCTCTACGCGGTGTACGACCCGGGCCGGGGGCTCTGCCGCGCCGCCAACGCCGGCCATCTCCCGCCCGTCCTGGTCCGCCCCGGCGCCCGGCCCGCCCTGCTGGAGCTGCCGGCCGGCGCGCCGCTCGGGGTGGGCGGCGTCCCCTTCGAGAGCGTCGGCGTCCGGCTGGCGCCCGGCGACGCCGTCGTGCTGTACACCGACGGGCTGGTCGAGACGCGGGACCAGGACATCGACGTCCGCCTCGAAGCCCTGCTCGCCGTCCTCGACGCCGCCCCGCACGACCTGGAGGCGACGTGCGACCTGCTGCTGACCACCCTGCGCGACGGCAACGACCAGGACGACGTGGCCCTGCTCATCGCCCGCGTCACCGGGCGGTCCTGACCGCACGGCCCGGACCGGGCGGGGCGGAGGACGGGCGCGGGCTCAGCCGCGCAGCTGGATGCGGTACGACGCCCGGTCGCCGTCGAGGGTGATGCGGGCCTCGCCGACCGCGCCCGCGTAGGTGCCGGTGCCGCCCGTGACGGCCGCGGTCACGGGGTAGGGGCCACGGCCGAAGCGGTCGCTCATGGACGTCAGGACGAGGGTGCCGCCGTCGGTCCGCAGCACCCGCTGGCACTGGGTGACCACGCCCTCGTAACGGGCGAGCACCACGTCGCAGCGGTCGCTGGCGTCGCCGACGCGCCGGCCCGCGCTCTCCCGGCCGTCCCGGCCGACCGTGGTGGTGTGCAGATCGAAGTAGGTCACCCAGCTGTCGCCGGTCTTGAGGTGCTCGGGCTGGGTGTCGACCTTCCGCACCGTGGTCAGCCGGAGCTCCTTGTCCCCCTCCGCCGCGGCGGGTTGCAGGGACAGCACGCTGAACGTCACGGCACCGGCGGCGGCCACCGCGGCCGCGGCGAAGCCCATCGTGCGGCGGGGACGGTCACGGAACATGGGTCCTCCAGGTCGAATCGGGCGCAGCCCACCGCGCGGGGATCCCCCTCACCCGTCCCGCCCGGCGCTGCGTTCACCTCGCCGCCGACCGTATCGCGGAGCGACCGCCCGCCGACACGGCGTCACCCGCCAGAAAGCGCCATTCCGCCCCGGGCGCCGAGAGGTACTGCCGGACCTCGGACGACTACACGAACGGACCCTCGCCGTCCGGGAGTTCCTCCTCCGCCGGGTACGAGGGCTGCGCGCCCGCCCGGGTCACCGAGGCGGCGCCGACCCGCACCGCGTAACGGGCCGCCCCGGCCAGCGACGCGCCGCGTGCCAGGCGGGTGGCCAGCGCGCCGGTGAAGGCGTCACCGGCGCCCGTCGTGTCCACGGCCTTCACCCGGACGCCCGGCACCCGCACCGCCTCGTCCGTGGCCGGTTCGGCACCCGGGTCCGCGTCCGGCGCCGCGGCCCGCCCGGCCCGCGCGCCCGTCCCCGGCGCCCCGTCCAGGACCAGGGCCCCGTCGCCGCCCAGGGTGACGACGACCGACCGGGCGCCCCGCTCCCGCAGCGCGCGGGCCCACTCCTCCGGCCCGCCGCCGGTGAGCCCCGACAGCTGCCGCGCCTCGTGCTCGTTGACGACCAGGGGGTCGGCCGCCGTGAGGAGCGCGGGCGCCAGCTCCGGGGGCGTCGGCGAGGGGTTCAGCACCACCCGGGTGCCGGTCTCCCGGGCGACCGCGACCGCCGCCCGCACCGTCTCCGGCGGGACCTCCAGCTGGAGCGAGACGACGGCCGAGGCCGCGACGACCTCGCGCGCCTCCGCCACGTCGGCGGGGGAGAGGCGGGCGTTGGCGCCCGGGGACACCACGATGGTGTTGTCCCCGTCCGGCCCGACGAAGATCATCGCCGTGCCCGTCCGGGCGCCCTTCTCGACCCGCACGTGCCGCACGTCGGCACCGGCCGCGCGCTGCCCGTCCAGGAGCAGTTCGCCGAAGGCGTCGTCACCGACCCTCGCCAGCAGCGCCGTCCGCGCGCCGAGCCGGGCCGCCGCGGCTGCCTGATTGGCGCCCTTGCCGCCGGCCGACTCCACCAGGTCCGTACCGAGCACCGTCTCGCCCGCGCCCGGCCGCCGGTCCACCCGGACCGTCAGATCCGCGTTGGCCGAGCCGACCACCAGGACGTCGTACACGTTCTCCCGCTCACTCATCGTCACGCCTCCACCTTGCCCTGCCGGTCCGTCAGTCCGCGAACCGCGCCGCGTTGTCCCGGGTCACCAGCACCACCGGCACCTTCACCTCGCGCGGCAGCCGCCGGCCCTCGGCGGCCTTGACCGCCCACTCCACGGCCTGCTTGCCGAGCAGCCTCGGCTGCTGCGCGACGGTCGCCGTCAGCGAACCGTCCCGGACGGCCCTGACCCCGTCGGGCGTGCCGTCGAAGGCCACGACCTTCACCCGGCCGCCCGAGGCGGCGCCCAGCGCCTTCGACGCGCCCAGCGCCATCTCGTCGTTGGCGGCGAACACACCGCCGATGTCGCGGTGCGCCTGGAGCATGTTCGCCATCACGTCCATGCCCTTGGCGCGGTCGAAGTCCGCGGGCTGCCGGGCGACGACCCGGATCCCCGGGTACGCCTTGATGCCCTCCTCGAAGCCCTTGCCGCGCTCGCGGGCCGCCGAGGTGCCCGGCTGACCCTCCAGGAACGCCACCTCGCCCTTGCCGCCGAGCGCCTCGGCGAGGGTCTTCGCGGCCAGCCTGCCGCCGGCGACGTTGTCGGAGGCGATGGTCGAGCCGACCTTGCCGCCGTTCACGCCCCGGTCGATGGAGATGACCGGCACGTCCGCGCGGTTGGCCACGCCCACCGCCGGGACCGCCGCGTCGGAGTCGACGGGGTTGATGACCGCCGCCTTGACGTCCTGGCTGGTGAACGTCTCCATCTGATTGATCTGCTGCGTCGGGTCGTTCTGCGCGTCCGTGATGTTGATCTTCAGGCCGCGGGCCTTCGCCTCGGCCTGCGCGCCCTCCTTGATCCCGACGAAGAAGGGGTTGTTCATCGTGGACAGGGCGAGCCCCAGATCCGTGTTCCCGCCCCGGTCGCAGCCGGACAGGGCCAGGGACGCGACGAGCGCCGCGGCCGCCGCCACCGCCGGTCCGCGCCCCCTCATCGGGCGCTCCGGCGGCGCAGCGTGTCGAGCAGCACGGCCAGCGCGATGACGAGACCGGTGGCGACCTGCTGCCAGAACGCCGACACGCTCAGCAGGTTGAGGCCGTTGCGCAGCACCGCCAGGATCAGCGCGCCTATGAGCGTGCCGGAGGCCTTGCCGGAACCGCCCGACAGGCTCGCCCCGCCGATGACGACGGCGGCGATGGCGTCCAGTTCGTAGCCCACGGCCGCCTGCGGCTGGGCCGAGGTCAGCCGGGCGGCCAGGACGATGCCGGCCACGGCGGCGAACAACCCGGAGAGCGCGTAGATGACCAGCTTGCGCTTCTTGACGTCGATGCCCGACAGCCGGGCCGCCTCCTCGTTCCCGCCGATCGCGAACATCGCCCGGCCCGTGTACGTACGGGCCAGGACCAGCGCCGCGAGCAGCCCCGTCGCGATCATCACCAGCACGGGCACCGGCAGCCAGCCGCCGAGGGTGTCGCCGAGCCGGCTGACCGAGGACGGGAACGCGATCGGCGAGCCGCCGGAGATGACCAGGGCCAGGCCCCGGCCGACCGAGAGCATCGCCAGCGTCGCGATGAAGGCGGGCAGCCTCCCGTACGCGACGAGCGCCCCGGAGAGCAGCCCGGCCACCGCGCCGACCGCGAGCCCGAGCAGCACCGCCACGAAGACGGGCAGGCCCTCCTTCGTGGCCGCCCAGGCCACCACCGTCGCCGACAGCGCGGCGACCGAGCCGACGGACAGGTCGATGCCCGCCGACACGATCACGAACGTCACGCCGAAGGCCAGGATCGCCGTCACCGACGCCTGCACCCCGACGTTGAGCAGGTTCTGCCCGTTCAGGAAGTCCCGGGACAGCACCGCCATCACCACGACCAGGGCGATCAGACCGCCCAGCGGGCCGTTGCGCAGCACCGCCCTCGCGAACCACTGCCCGGGGGTGCTCCCGGGCGCCCGCAGCACCTCAGCCGACATCGGAGCCCTCCATCGCGCTCTCGTTCCCGTTCTCCACACCGCCGGCCGACCGGACCGCCAGCTCCATCACCGCGTCCTGCGTGGCCGCCTCGCCGGCCAGCTCACCGACGAGCCGGCCCTGCGCCATCACCAGCACCCGGTCGCTCATCCCGAGCACCTCCGGTAGGTCGCTGGAGATCATCAGCACCGCGCAGCCCGCGGCCGTCAGCTCGTTGACCAGCTGATAGATCTCGACCTTCGCGCCGACGTCGACGCCGCGCGTGGGCTCGTCGAGGATCAGCAGCCGGGCCCCGGCCAGCAGCCACTTGCCGATGACGATCTTCTGCTGGTTGCCGCCGGACAGGGTGCGCGCCGACTGCTCCAGCCCGCTCATCCGCACCTTCAGCCGCTCGGCGACCTCCGCCGCCGCCCGCCGCTGCGCCCGCCGGTCGACGAGGCCGCCCCGGGTGTCCCGGTCGAGCCGGGCCAGGGTGAGGTTGTCGCGCAGCGACGCGTCGAGCAGCAGCCCCTGGCTCTTGCGGTCCTCGGGTACGAGCCCGAGCCCGGCCCGCATCGCCGCCCGGACGTCCCCGCGCGCCAGCTCCCGGCCGTCCACCTCGACGGTCCCGGTGTCGTAGCGGTCCACGCCGAAGAGCGCCCGCGCCACCTCGGTGCGGCCCGCGCCCACCAGCCCGGCCAGCCCGACGACCTCGCCGGCCCGCACCTCGAAGCCGATGTCCGTGAACACCGGCCGCTTGCGGCCCCGGTCGGACTCCCGCCCGAGGCCCCGCACCCGCAGCAGCGGGGCGCCCGGCTCCTCGGGCGCGCGGCGCGGGTACTGCTCGGCGATGTCGCGGCCCACCATCAGGCGGATCAGGTCGTCCTCGGGCGTCGTCGCCGGCACCTCGGCCACCGAGCGCCCGTCGCGCAGGACCGTCACCCGGTCCCCGAGCGCGGCGATCTCCTCCAGGTGGTGGGTGATGAAGATGACGCCGACCCCGTCCGCGCGCAGCTCCCGGACGATCCCGAAGAGCGTGGCCACCTCCTCGGAGGTGAGCACCGCGGTCGGCTCGTCCATGATCAGGACACGGGCGTCCAGGCTCAGCGCCTTGGCTATCTCCACCATCTGGAGCTGGGCGATGCCGAGGCCGGCGACCCGCGCGGCGGGGGAGACGCCGAGCCGGACCCGGGCCAGCAGCTCCGCCGCCTGCGCCCGCATGGTCCGCCGGTCGACGAGGCCGAGCGCGGTGCGCGGCTGCCGCCCCAGGAAGATGTTCTCGGCGACCGTGAGGCCGGGCACGAGGTTGAACTCCTGGTGGATGGTGGCGATGCCCAGGCGCTCGGCGTCCTGCGCGGAGCGGAGGGTCACCTCCGCGCCGTCCACCACGACGCGGCCCTCGTCGGGGCGGTGGGCGCCGGCGAGCATCTTGATCAGCGTGCTCTTGCCCGCGCCGTTCTCCCCGAGCAGGACGTGCACCTCGCCCGCGCGCAGGGCCAGGTCCACGCCGTCCAGGGCGCGTACGCCCGGGAACGACTTGGTGACCCCCTCGACGCGCAGCAGTTCGCGGCCGCCGGCCGGAACGTCGTCGTTGACGCCGGTCATGCGCTGCCCCTCTCGATTCCTCAGTGGGTGGGTGGTTCGCCGCAGGAACGGCGGACGACGAGCCGTGCCGGCAGCAGCACCGAGCCGGCCGGGCGGCCTTCGATCCGCTCCAGCAGGGTGTGCACGGCGGCCCGGCCGAGCTCGCGCGTCGGCTGGGCGATGGCGGTGAGCGGCGGGTCGGTGTGGGCGAACCACGGCACGTCGTCGAAGACCACCAGCGCGAGGTCGTCCGGGACGCGCAGGCCCCGGGCCCGCACCTCGTCCAGGGCGCCCAGCGCCATCAGGTTGTCGGTGGCCAGCACCGCGTCCGGCGGCTCGGCCAGGTCCAGCAGGCCCCGCGTCACC
This sequence comes from Streptomyces albireticuli, assembly GCF_002192455.1. Classification (NCBI taxonomy): domain Bacteria; kingdom Bacillati; phylum Actinomycetota; class Actinomycetes; order Kitasatosporales; family Streptomycetaceae; genus Streptomyces; species Streptomyces albireticuli. Next base: position 1,021,574 of record NZ_CP021744.1, on the reverse strand, counting down.
TGCCGGCCGCCCGCGGGCGAGAGGTCCGGCGAGGAGCCGATCCGCTCCGGGGGCAGCGCGATGCCGTGCCCCAGCAGCGCCGCGCGGAACAGCTCCAGGCGCTCGTCCCCGATGGGGGTTCCGGCGGGCGCGACGATCACGGCGGGGCGGCGCCGGCCGAGCGCGGCCAGGTGGGCGGCCAGCTCGGTCAGCGCGGCGCGGCCCTCGGCCCGTACGCACGGGGCGGCGACGCCCGGCACCGAACGGTCGAGGAGGACCAGCGGGGTGCCGGCCGACTCGGCCTCGCGGAGCATGGCGGAGCCGGTGCCGGCGGAGCTGACCATCAGGCCGTCGATGCGCCGGTCGAGCAGGGTGCGGATGTAGTCGTCCTGCTGCTCCGGGCTCTCGCCCGCGTTGCCGATGATCAGGCTGTAGCCCAGCCGCCGGGCCTCCTGCTCGACGGCGTCGGCCAGCTCGGTGAAGAACGGGTTCCGCAGGTCGCTGATGACCAGCCCCAGCGTCCGCGTGCGGGCCGTGCGCAGCGCCCGGGCGACGACGTTGGGCCGGTAGCCGAGCTCCTCGACGGCGGCCAGCACGCGCTCGCGGGTCTCGGCCACGGGGGAGCGGCCGTTGAGCACGCGGGAGACGGTGGCGACGGATACGCCGGCCCGTTCGGCCACGTCCTTGATGTTCGCCACAGCGCCTCCGGGGCGGGGATGTAATCGATTTCTTGGGCGTTAGGTAATCGATTACATCCGCTGGGCGTCAAGGGTCCGCCGATGTGGCGCGCGCCACAGCCGCCCCGGGGCGGGGCGGGGTCAGGCGCCGGGCCAGGTCCAGTCCGCCACCTCCGGGAGGTCCGTGCCGTGCTCACGGATCCAGGCGTGGTGGCGGGTACGGGCGTCCGCCATGGCCTGGCGCACGCCGACGGCGCGGACGCCCAGGCCGGGGACGCGGTCGATGACGTCCATGACGAGCCGGTAGCGGTCGAGGTCGTTGCGGACGACCATGTCGAAGGGCGTGGTCGTGGTGCCCTCCTCCTTGTAGCCGCGCACGTGCAGGTTGGCGTGGCCGGTGCGGCGGTAGGTGAGGCGGTGGAGCAGCCACGGGTAGCCGTGGTAGGCGAAGACGACCGGCCTGTCGGTGGTGAACAGCGCGTCGTACTCGGCGTCGGTCATCCCGTGCGGGTGCTCCTCGCGCGGCAGCAGCCGTGTCATGTCGACGACGTTGACGAGCCGTACGGCCAGCTCCGGGAGGTGGCGGCGGAGCAGCCCGGCGGCGGCCAGTGCCTCCTGGGTGGGGACGTCGCCCGCACAGCCGAGGACCACGTCCGGCGGCCGGTCGCCGGTCTCGGTGCCGGCCCACTCCCAGACGCCCGCGCCGCGCGCGCAGTGGGCGCGGGCCTCGGCCATGCCGAGCCAGTCGAAGCAGGGCTGCTTGCCCGCGACGATCACATTGACGTAGTCGCGGCTGCGGAGGGCGTGATCGGTCACGGACAGCAGGGTGTTGGCGTCCGGCGGCAGGTAGACGCGTACGACCTCGGGGGACTTGTTGAGGACGTGGTCGACGAAGCCGGGGTCCTGGTGCGAGAAGCCGTTGTGGTCCTGGCGCCAGACGTGCGACGTGAGCAGGTAGTTGAGGGAGGGGACGGGCCGGCGCCAGGGGAGGGCGCGGGCGGTCCGGAGCCACTTGATGTGCTGGTTGACCATGGAGTCGACGATGTGCACGAACGCCTCGTAGCAGGAGAACAGGCCGTGCCGGCCGGTGAGGTGGTAGCCCTCCAGCCAGCCCTGGCAGAGGTGTTCGGAGAGGACCTCCAGCACCCGGCCGTCGTGCGCGAGGTGTTCGTCGGTCTCCAGCACCTCCGCCTGCCACGCCTTGGAGGTCGCCGCGTAGAGGGCGTCCAGGCGGTTGGAGGCCGTCTCGTCGGGTCCGGCGACCCGGAAGTTCCGGCTGCCGGCGGTGTCGGCCATGATCTGGGCGAGGAACCCGCCGAGGACGCGGGTGGGCTCGTGCAGCGACGTGCCGGGCTTGCCGACGGGCACCGCGTAGTGCTCCAGCGGGGGGACGGGCAGCGAGCGCGTCAGCAGGCCGCCGTTGGCGTGCGGGTTGGCGCCGAGACGGCGGTCGCCGGCGGGGACGTGCTCCAGGACCTCGGGGCGGGGCCGGCCGTCGGCGTCGAAGAGCTCCTCCGGGCGGTACGAGCGCAGCCAGCCCTCCAGCTGCCGCAGGTGCTCGGGGTTGTCGCGGACGCCGGGCAGCGGCACCTGGTGGGCACGCCAGGTGTTCTCCACCGGGAGCCCGTCGACCTCCGCCGGGCCCGTCCAGCCCTTCGGCGTGCGCAGCACGATCACCGGCCAGTGCGGCCGGTCGGGCACGCCGTCCTCACGGGCGACGCGCTGCGCGGTCGCGATGTGGTCCAGGGCGCGGTCCATGGCGGCCGCCATGGACCGGTGCACCTCGGCCGGGTCGTCCCCGGAGACGTACAGCGGTTCGTGGCCGTAGCCGCGCAGCAGCCGGTCCAGCTCCTCCTCGGGGAGCCGGGCGAGGACGGTGGGGTTGGCGATCTTGTAGCCGTTGAGATGCAGGATCGGCAGGACGGCTCCGTCGTGGACGGGGTCGAGGAACTTGTTGCTGTGCCAGGACGTGGCGAGGGGCCCGGTCTCGGCCTCGCCGTCGCCGATGACGCAGGCGACGAGCAGGCCGGGGTTGTCGAAGGCGGCGCCGTAGGCGTGGGCGAGGGAGTAGCCGAGCTCGCCGCCCTCGTGGATCGAGCCGGGGGTCTCCGGGGCGACGTGGCTGGGCACGCCGCCGGGGAAGGAGAACTGCCGGAAGAGCCGCTCCATCCCCTCCGCGTCGCGGCTCACGTCCGGGTAGACCTCGCTGTAGCTGCCCTCCAGCCAGGAGTTGGCGACCACTGCCGGACCGCCGTGCCCCGGCCCCCAGACGCACAGGGCGTCCAGGTCACGGGCCTTGATCACCCGGTTGAGGTGGGTGTGGACCAGGTTGAGCCCCGGCGAGGTGCCCCAGTGCCCCAGCAGCCGCGGCTTGATGTGCTCGGGCTCCAGCGGCACGGCCAGCAGCGGGTTGCTCATCAGATAGATCTGACCCACCGCCAGATAGTTCGCGGCACGCCAGTGCGCGTCCAGGGCGGCCACCTCGGCGTCGGTGAGCGGTACCGCCGGCTCGGTGGCGCGGCCGGAGTGCGGGTGCTGCGGGCGCGTGGGCATGGGGCCTCCTCGGGGCGTGGGCCGGATGCCGGGTACCCCTTGGGGGGCGGGGGAAACGCGGGCGGCCACGGCTCCGTGCGGTGTGGCCCCCACGCGGGCCGCGCCGGCTCCGTCGCGTGGCCGCCGCGCGAGGTCCGGACCATGAGGAGTGGGCTCGACGTGCGGAGGCCGCGCGCCCCCCGTGACCCGGCCTGATCAGCAGGGTGCTCCCGGCCGGAGGGGCGAGCTCGTCACGGGAACCGGGCTTCTCGCTCGCCGTGGCCCTCCGTGACGCGCCAGGGCTCCCGGTCGCGGGAGGCGGCGGATCGCCTCGGTTCCTTCGCGTGGTCCCCGGACGCCCCGTACCCGAGGGGTGGGCCCCGGCGGAGGCTGGGCTCCCTCGCCCCCCCCGTGACCCTCCGTGGTCCGCCGGGCGCTCCCGGTCGCGGGTGGCCGTGTTCGGGGTGATGCTGGTGTGACCGTGGCCGGCACCGGCCACCCCGGCGCCCGCGGTGCCGGTGGACCACGACCGCGACACCTCGCGACACCGGCGCCCGCCCGGGCGACCGCACGACGGCACGTGCCCGGCAGGCAGGGCACTCCTTCCGCCAGGAGCGAGGGGACGGCTGTGATCACGTCAGAGACCGCGCCACGGCGGCGCACCCGCGAGGCACCCGACACCGCCGCGGCCTTCGAGCAACTGGTGACCCTCCCCGACGGCGCCGAGCGCGACCGGCTCCGGCAGGAGGTGATCGCCGCCTGGCTGCCCATGGCCGAGCGCATCAGCCTGCGGTTCCGCAGCAGCGGCGAGAGCCCCGCGGACCTGCGTCAGGTGGCCGCCCTGGGCCTGGTCAACGCCGTGGACCGGTACGACCCCCGGCTCGGCTACGCCTTCGAGACCTTCGCCGTCCCCACCATCACCGGGGAACTCAGGCGGCACATCCGCGACCACGCCTGGTCGGTGCACATCCCGCGCCGGGACCAGGAGCTGCGGACGGCCGTCCGCGCGGCCCAGGTGGCCCTGGCGCAGCGCGGCGTGCGCGGCAGGGCGGACACGGCGGCACTGGCCGTGGAGAGCGGGCTGTCCGAGGAGGAGGTGCGGCGCGGGCTGGCGGCCGAGGGCGTGCACCACACGCTGTCCCTGGACCACCCGGTGCTCGGCGCCTACGACCTCCCGCTCGCCGACACCCTCGGCTGCGCGGACGGCGCGCTGGACCTGGTGATCGACCGGCAGTCCCTGCGCCCGCTCCTGAGCGCCCTTCCCGAGCGCGAGAAGTACGTCCTGTACTGGCGGTTCTTCGGCAATCTCACCCAGAAGCAGATCGGCGCCCGGCTGGGCGTCTCGCAGATGCAGATCTCCCGCATCCTCAGCCGTACGTGCGCCCGGCTCCGCCAGGAGCTGCTGGGCGCGGCCGCGCCGCCGGGCGGCAGTCCCGCCCCCTCCTGAGCGCCGGGCCCCGGCGGGAGAGTTCCTTCATGCCGCCGCGCGCCCGATTCCCCCTCCGTCCCGCGTCCCCGTTCCGTCACGACAGGCAGGTGCATCACCATGACGTCGAGTCACACCCGCCTCACCCCCGATCTGCCGCCGCTCGTCGACGTCCCCGACCTCCCCGGCGCCCAGCGGTCCGACCCCGCGGGCCGGGACCCCGAGGAGCGCACATGGGACGGGGCGGCCCACGACACCGGGCCCGGACATGGCGGTGGCGCCCATCATGGCCATGATGGGCGCCACGACCGCGCGGGCGAGGACTCCGGCGGCTGACTGTGACCCTCCCCACGCGCACCGCGCGGGTGCGGCTGGGCCGCACCCGGCGGGGCTTACGGGCTTACCACTTGTCGTGGTCGTAGCCACCGTGACCGTGGCCGCCGTAGCCGCCGTGGCCGCCATAGCCGCCGTGGCCCTTGTGGCCGTCGTGGTGGCCGTCGTGGTGGCCGTCGATGTTGGCGCAGGTGTTGCCGAAGGTCGGGTTCAGCAGGCCCACGATGTCGATGGTGTTGCCGCAGAGGTTCACCGGGATCTGGATCGGGACCTGAATGACGTTGCCCGAGATGACGCCGGGGGAGCCCACGGCCGCACCCTGCGCTCCGGAAGCGGCGGAGGCGACTCCCGCCGCGGCGCCGGTCACGGCGAAACCGGCGGCGACGGTCAGGGCAGCAGCCTTGGCGATACGCGACATGGCTAAACCTTTCTCATGGGTGGTGAGCGGCAATTGTTGCCAGAGAACCCAGAGAGATTCGCTCAATTCGGGCGCAGAGGGCCATAATTAACCCGGTAAGCCCAATAAGTCATATGGAATGCACGGGGAGTTGAGGGGAATCGTTGGGCCGACCGGGTGTCGGAGCGTAACCCCCGGGCCCCCTGCGGGGGGAATGGAGGGCAGCGGGCGTACGAACGCGGCACACACGCCCGGGACCCGCCGCGACGCCCTGGTGTGCGCCGCCCGTCACGATCCGTGAGGGAAAAGGCGGGTCGGGAGCGGTGCCCGCGGTGTTCCCGGCCGTGACCGAGGACACCGGGAGAGATCGCTCATGTGCACACAGGTGAGGAGGTCAAGTACAGTTCTTCGAAGCTTTGATAGATCAGACGAACTGGGAAATGACACCGCCGATGACGGTCACTGAAGAAAGCCGCGACGGTGCAGCCCTCGGGGCAGGCATCGATCCCGAGCGGATGGCGATCTGCCTGAGTGTGCTGGAGGAGCTCGACGAGCTGCCGGTCGACCACCCGCAGGCGATCGAGATCCGGCGCGCCACGGCCGGCATCTACCGCATGGTGAAGCAGCGCCGCCGCCAGGAGCGCCGGGCCGCCAAGACCGCCAACGACAAGGCCGTCACCGAGGCCACCGCCACCGGCGCCGCCGACCGCATCGACGACGAGACCCGGGGCATCCCGCTCGCCGCCACGGCCACCGCCCAGATCGTCGGCATCCTGGAGCGCCCCCGCTCCTGCTACATCTGCAAGACCCGGTACACCGAGGTCGACGCGTTCTACCACCAGCTGTGCCAGCCCTGCGCCACGGAGAACCGTGCCCGCCGGGACGCCCGCGCGGACCTGTCCGGCAAGCGCGCCCTGCTCACCGGCGGCCGCGCCAAGATCGGCATGTACATAGCGCTGCGGCTGCTGCGCGACGGTGCCCACACCACCGTCACCACGCGGTTCCCCAACGACGCGATCCGCCGCTTCAAGGCCATGCCCGACAGCGCGGAGTGGCTGCACCGGCTGAAGATCGTCGGCATCGACCTGCGGGACCCCGCCCAGGTCGTCGCCCTGGCCGACTCCGTCGCCGCCGAGGGCCCGCTCGACATCCTGATCAACAACGCGGCCCAGACCGTCCGCCGCAGCCCGGCCGCCTACCGCGAGCTGGTCGCCGCCGAGGCCGCCCCGCTGCCCGCCGGCGAGCTGCCCGCCTCCGTGGTCTTCGGCGCCTTCGGCAGCGGCGCGCAGGCCGCCCTGCCCGCCCCCGCGGGCAGCCGGCACGACGAGCTGACCCCGCAGGCGCTCACCGAGCTCGCCCTGACCAGCGGCTCCGCCTCGCTGGCCCGCGTCGAGGCCGGCACCGCGATCGACGCCGGCGGCCTCGTGCCCGACCTGGACCCCACGAACACCTGGATCCAGAAGGTCGGCGAGGTCGACCCCGTCGAGCTGCTCGAGGTCCAGCTCTGCAACGTCACCGCGCCGTTCGTGCTGGTCAGCCGGCTCCGCCCGGCCATGGCCGCCTCGGCGGCCCGCCGCAAGTACGTGGTCAACGTCTCCGCCATGGAGGGCGTCTTCAGCCGCGGCTACAAGGGCGCGGGCCACCCGCACACCAACATGGCCAAGGCCGCGCTCAACATGCTCACGCGCACCAGCGCGCAGGAGATGTTCGAGACCGACAACATCCTGATGACCGCCGTCGACACGGGCTGGATCACCGACGAGCGCCCGCACCCCGACAAGGTGCGGCTCGCCGAGGAGGGCTTCCACGCCCCGCTCGACCTCGTCGACGGCGCGGCCCGCGTCTACGACCCGATCGTCCGCGGTGAGCATGGCGAGGACCTCTACGGCTGCTTCCTGAAGGACTACGCCCCCGCCGGCTGGTAGCCGCACCGGGCACCGTCCCTCCGCACGCCGCCGTGACCGCCCGCCCGGGATCCCCGGGCGGGCGGTCACGCCGTTTCCGGGCGCGCCGCACCCGTAAGGCCAGCCCCGCCTGGCGCGACGTACCCACGGCGGGAGAGCGTGGACCCATGGACGCGACAGCGCACGACCACGGCCGGGAAGAGGACGCCGACGGCAAGGCCGACGGGGCGGGCGGGGCCGGTGGGGCCGGTGGAGAAGCCCCGCCGCGGGTGCTCGTCGCCGGGGCCACCGGCTACATCGGCGGACGGCTCGTCCCCCGGCTCCTGGACACCGGCTACCGGGTGCGCTGCCTGGTCCGCGACCCGGGGCGGCTGCGCGACCAGCCGTGGGCGGACCGCGTCGAGGCCGTCAAGGGCGACGTGACCCGCCCGGAGACGCTCCCCCGCGCCTTCGCGGACGTCGACGTCCTCTACTACCTCGTGCACGCCCTCGGCAGCGGCCGGGACTTCGAGGAGACCGACCGGCGGGCCGCGCTCGCCGTCGGCCGCGCCGCGAAGGACGCCGGCGTCCGCCGCATCGTCTACCTGGGCGGACCGTCGCCCCGGCAGGTGGCCGAGCGCGACCTCTCCCCGCACCTGCGCTCCCGCGCCGAGGTCGGCCGCATCCTGCTCCGCAGCGGCGTCCCCACCGCCCAGCTCCGCGCCGCCGTGATCATCGGATCCGGCTCGGCCTCCTTCGAGATGCTGCGGTACCTCACCGAACGACTGCCCGCGATGGTCACCCCGAAGTGGGTGGGCACCCGGGTGCAGCCCATCGCCGTCCGCGACGTGCTGCGCTACCTGCTGGGCGCCGCCCGGCTGCCCGCCGACGTCAGCCGCGGCTTCGACATCTGCGGCCCCGAGGTCCTCACCTACCGACGGATGATGGAGCGGTACGCGGCCGTCGCCCGCCTCCCGCGCCGGGTGATCCTTCCCGTGCCCGTGCTCTCGCCCCGGCTCTCCAGCCTCTGGGTCGGCCTGGTGACGCCCGTACCCGGCGGCATCGCCCGCCCGCTCGTCGAGTCGCTGCGCCACGAGGCGGTGTGCCGCGAGCACGACATCGCCCGGTACGTACCCGACCCGCCCGAGGGCCCGGTCGGCTTCGACGAGGCCGTCCGCCTGGCCCTCCAGCGGGTGCGCGACGCCGACGTCGCCACCCGCTGGTCCTCCGCCTCCCTGCCCGGCGCGCCCAGCGACCCGCTGCCCTCCGACCCCGACTGGTCCGGCGGCAGCCTCTACGAGGACCGGCGCGAGGTGACCGTCGACGCCCCGGCCGCGGCGCTCTGGCGCGTCGTCGAAGGCATCGGGGGCGAGAACGGGTGGTACTCCTTCCCGCTCGCCTGGTCGGCCCGCGGCCTGCTGGACCGCCTCGTGGGCGGCGTCGGCCTGCGCCGGGGCCGCCGTGACCCGCACCGGCTGCGGGTCGGTGACTCCCTCGACTTCTGGCGGGTCGAGGAGCTGGAGGCCGGGCGGACGCTGCGGCTGCGCGCCGAGATGCGGCTGCCGGGCCTGGCCTGGCTCGAACTGACGGTGACCCCGGAGGGGCCGGCTCGTGCCACGTACCGTCAGCGGGCGCTGTTCCATCCGCACGGGCTGGCGGGGCACGCGTACTGGTGGAGTGTGGCGCCGTTTCACGCGGTGGTGTTCGGGGGGATGGCCCGGAACATCGCGCGGCGGGCGGGGGCGGGTCTGTAGGCGGGTGGGTGCGGGTGGGTGTGCCGCTGCGCGGGGCTTTTTCCCCACCCCGCCCCTTCCCGAATGTCCTCAAGCGCCGGACGGGCTGATTTTCAGCCCGTCTGGGGGCACCTCCCAGCGGTAGCTGGGGGAGCTTGAGGACCGGGGTCCGGGGCGGAGCCCCGGTTACGGGAAGGGGCGGGTAGGGGACAAAGCCCCGCGCAGCGGTGTCAGCCGCGCGGCAGCAGTTCCGGCAGCCGCGCCAGCGTCCCCGGCAGGGCGTCCACCGCCAGGCCACCACCCTGGGCGACGTCGTCGTTGCCACCCCCGCGCCCGTTCAGCAGCGACTTCACCAGCGCCGCGGCCGAGAGGCCGGCCGCCCGGCCCGCCTTGTTGACCGCGACGGCCACCACGGCCTTGCCGCCGGAGTCCGAGCCGATCACCGCCACGCCCGGCCGGGTGTCCGGCAGGCGGTCGCGTACGGCCAGCGCCAGGGCGCGGGCGTCGCCGTCCGTGGTCGCGGTCACGGCGAGGGTGCCGGAGACCTCGGCCGCGGCGGCGGCGAGTTCCGCCGCGCGCCCGGCCGCGGCCCGCTGCCGCAGCTCCTCGGCCCGCTGGTCGGCGGCCTTGAGCCGGTCGAGCAGCACGGCCACCCGGTCGGTCAGCTGCGCGCGGGGCGCCTGGAGCTGCTCCGCGAGCCGGGCCACCAGGTCGCGCTCGCGCGCCAGGTAGCCGAAGCCCTCGACGCCGACCGCCGCCTCCAGCCGCCGCATGCCCGCGCCCACCGACGACTCGGCGGTCAGCGCCACCAGCCCGATCTGCGAGGCGTGCTCGACGTGCGTGCCGCCGCACAGCTCGCGCGACCACGCGCCGCCGATCTCCACGACCCGCACCCGCTCGCCGTAGGTTTCGCCGAACAGCGCGAGCGCGCCCAGCTCCTTGGCCTCGGGCAGCGTCATCCAGCGCACGTCCACGGCCAGGTCCCGGCGCAGGGCGCGGTTCGCGGCCTCCTCGACCTCGCTGCGGGCGGCCTGGCCCAGCGCACCGCGCCAGGGGAAGTCCAGGCGCAGGTAGCCGGGCCGGTTGTACGAGCCGGCCTGGAGCGCGGTGGGGCCGAGCACCTGGCGCAGCGCCGCGTGCAGCACGTGCGTACCGGAGTGCGCCTGGCGGGCGCCGAGCCGCCACTCGGCGTCGACGGCCGCCCGCACACCGTCGCCCACGGCCAACTCGCCCGCCGTCACCCGCACCTGATGGGTCACCAGGCCGGGCAGGGGCCGCTGGACGTCCAGCACCTCGGCCTCCACGGAGGCGCCGGTCAGCGCGCCCGCGTCACTGTCCTGGCCGCCGGACTCGGCGTAGAACGGGGTGCGGTCCAGGACGACCGTGGCGATCTCCCCGGCGCGCACCACCGGCAGCGGCCCGGCCGGCCCGAGCAGGGCCAGCACCTTGGAGTCGGTCAGCAGCGTGTCGTAGGCCCGCCAGTCCGTGGGGCCGTGCGCGTCGAGCACCGAGCGCAGCGCGGAGGTGTCCAGCGCCCCGCCGGACTTGCGGGCGCGGGCGTCGGCGCGGGCCCGCTCGCGCTGCTCGGCCATGAGCGCGGTGAAGCCCTCGCGGTCGACCTCGACGCCCTGCTCCTCGGCCATCTCCAGCGTCAGGTCGATGGGGAAGCCGTAGGTGTCGTGCAGCAGGAACGCCCGGTCGCCCGGGAGCCTCCGGCCGCCGGCCGCCTTGACCTCGGCGACGGCCGTGTCGAGCACGGTCGTGCCCTGCCGCAGGGTGGAGCGGAAGGCGTCCTCCTCCGCGTACGCCTGCTGCGAGATGCGGTCGAACTCCTCGGCCACCTCGGGGTAGCTCGCGGCCATGCAGTCGCGGGCCGCCGGCAGCAGCTCGGGCAGGGCGGGGTCCTGGTGGCCGAGCAGGCGCACCGAGCGGACGGCCCGGCGCAGGATGCGGCGCAGCACGTAGCCGCGGCCCTCGTTGCCGGGCGCGGTGCCGTCGGCGAGCAGCATCAGGGCGGTGCGGACGTGGTCGGCGACCACCCGCAGGCGGACGTCCGCCTCCGCGTCGGCCCCGTAGCGGGCGCCGGTCAGCTCGGCGGCCCGGTCGAGGATCGGCCGGGTCTCGTCGATCTCGTAGAGGTTGTCGACGCCCTGGAGGAGCGTCGCCATGCGCTCCAGGCCCATGCCGGTGTCGATGTTGCGGCGCGGCAGCTCGCCCAGGATGGGATACCCGGCCTTGCCGGTGCCCTCGCCGCGCTCGTACTGCATGAAGACGAGGTTCCAGAACTCCATGTAGCGGTCCTCGTCCACGGTGGGACCGCCCTCGCGGCCGAGGGCGGGGCCGCGGTCGTAGAAGAGCTCGGAGCAGGGGCCGCAGGGGCCGGGGACGCCCATGGACCAGAAGTTGTCCTCGTCGCCCCGGCGGACGATCCGCTCCCGCGGCAGCCCGGAGATCCGCCGCCACAGCTCGGCCGCCTCGTCGTCCGCGTGGTGGACGGTCGCCCAGATCCGGTCCGGGTCGAGTCCGAAGCCCCCCTCGGCGACGGGGGAGGTGGACAGCTCCCAGGCGTAGGAGATGGCCTCTTCCTTGAAGTAGTCGCCGAACGAGAAGTTGCCGTTCATCTGGAAGAACGACCCGTGCCGGGTGGTGCGGCCGACCTCTTCGATGTCCAGGGTGCGGATGCACTTCTGCACGCTCGTCGCGCGCCCCCACGGCGGCTGCGCCTCACCCGTCAGGTACGGCTTGAAGGGCACCATGCCGGCGTTGACGAACAGCAGCGTCGGGTCGGGCGTGGGCAGCGGCGCGCTGGGGACGACGGTGTGGCCGCGGGCGGCGAAGTAGTCGAGGAAGCGGGAACGGATCTCGGCGGTACGCATGCGGAACTCCGGGAGGTTCAGGTGGCACGGCCGGTCCGGCGGTCCCGGACCGGCGGTGGGGCGGCGCCGCCGCGCGGGGCGCGGCGGCGGCCTCGGGCTTACGCGACTACGGCTTTGCGGGCGACCGGGTGCAGCGCCGCGTACTCCAGCGGTGCCGACGGGTCGATCGACACGTCCAGCGGCGCCGGCTCCGCGCCCGCCCGCACCAGCAGGTCACCGACCGCGGCGATCATGGCGCCGTTGTCCGTGCACAGCCGCAGCGGCGGCACCCGCAGGGTTATGCCGGCCTTGGCGCACCGCTCCTCGGCCAGGGCCCGCACCCGGGAGTTGGCGGCCACGCCGCCGACCACGACGAGCGTGTCCACGCCGTGCTCCTTGCACGCGGCGACGGCCTTGCGGGTGAGGACGTCGGCGATGGCCTCCTGGAGGGAGGCGGCGCCGTCGGCCACCGGCAGCGGCAGCCCCGCGGCCCGGTGCTGCTCGGCCCAGCGCGCGGCGGCCGTCTTCAGGCCGGAGAAGGAGAACGCGTAGCGGTCGTCGCGCGGGCCCGTGAGCGGGCGAGGGAACGCCACCGCGCGCGGGTCGCCCTCGCGCGCCGCCCGGTCGACGGCCGGGCCGCCGGGGTAGGGCAGCCCGAAGACCCGGGCGACCTTGTCGAAGCACTCGCCCGCGGCGTCGTCGAGGGTGTCGCCGAGGTGGACGATCGGGTCGCGCGCCAGGTCCCGTACGAGCAGCAGCGAGGTGTGGCCGCCGGAGACGATCAGCACCATGCAGGGGTTGGGCAGCGGCCCGTGCTCCAGGGTGTCGGCGGCCACGTGCCCCGCGAGGTGGTGCACGCCGTAGAGCGGCACGCCCAGCGAGTACGCGAAGCCCTTCGCCGCCGCGACGCCCACCTGGAGCGCGCCGGACAGGCCGGGGCCGGTCGTGACGGCGACCGCGTCGATGTCACTCATGGTCAGACCCGCGTCGGCCAGCGCCGCGTGGACGACCGGCGCCGCCGCGTGCACGTGCGCGCGCGCCGCGATCTCCGGCACGACGCCGCCGAAGCGCGCGTGCTCGTCCATGCTGGACGCCACCGAGTGGCCCAGCAGCTTTCCGTCCTGGACCAGACCCGCACCGGTCTCGTCGCAGGACGACTCGATCCCCAGCACCACCGGTGAACGCTTCACGCCGCGCTGCCTCCCGCCTTCTGTAGTAATTGCACATTGTATGCAACTGCGGGGACACAGTCCCGGCTGTGCCGCCGTCGTCGCTGGTCAGTAGAGTTCCCGTGCTCCCCGACCGCCGCGAACCCCCGAGGTACGAGACCCCGTGAGCCATGCCCCCGTGACCGTCGTAGGCATCGGTGCCGACGGCTGGCCCGGCCTCGCCCCCGGTTCCCGGGAGGCGCTCCGCGCCGCCGAGGTGGTCGTCGGCGGACCGCGCCAGCTGGATCTGCTCCCGGAGGACTGTACCGGCGAGCGCGTCCCCTGGCCGTCGCCGCTGCGCCCCGCCGTGCCCGGCCTGCTGGCCGCCCACGCCGGGCGGCGCGTCTGCGTGCTCGCCAGCGGCGACCCCATGTTCTTCGGCATCGGCCGCACGCTCGTGGACGTCCTCGGCGACCCGGCCCGGCTGCGGGTGCTGCCGCACCCCTCCTCCGTCAGTTACGCCTGCGCCCGGCTCGGCTGGCCGCTGGACGACACCGAGGTGGTCAGCCTGGTCGGCCGGCCGCTCGGCGCGCTCGTCACCGCGCTGCACCCGGGCCGCCGCCTGCTGGTGCTCAGCGCCGGGGCCGGCACCCCGGCCGAGGTGGCGGAGCTGCTGACCGCGCGCGGCTTCGGGCCGAGCCGGCTGACCCTGCTGGAGCAGCTCGGCGGCCCGCGCGAGCGCCGCGCCGAGGGCCCGGCCGAGGGCTGGCCGCACCCGCCCGGCGACGCGCTGAACGTCCTCGCCGTCGAGTGCCGGGCCACCCCCGGCGCGCCGCGCCTCCCGCTCACGCCCGGCCTCCCGGACGACGCCTTCGAGCACGACGGGCAGCTGACGAAGCGTCATCTACGGGCGGTGACGCTCGCCACGCTCGCCCCGGCACCCGGCGAGCTGCTGTGGGACGTGGGCGGCGGCTCCGGCTCCATCGGCGTCGAGTGGATGCGCGCCCACCGCTCCTGCCGCGCCGTCGCCGTCGAGCGCGACCCCGTACGGGCCGGCCGGATCGCCCGTAACGCCGAGGCGCTCGGCGTGCCCGCCCTGCGCGTCGTCACCGGCGCCGCCCCGGTGGCCCTGGCCGGGCTGCCCACGCCGGACGCGATCTTCGTGGGCGGCGGGCTCACCGCCCCCGGCCTGCTCGACGCCTGCTGGGAGGCGCTGCCCGGCGGCGGCCGGCTGGTCGCCAACACCGTCACCCTCGAATCCGAGGCGCTGCTCACCGAGTGGTACCGGCGGCACGGCGGCGAGCTGACCCGCCTCGCCGTGGCGCGGGCCGTCCCCGTCGGCGGCTTCACCGGCTGGCGGCAGGCCATGCCGGTCACGCAGTGGTCCGTGACCAAGCCGCGGGGACCCGTGGCCGAACCCGTACAAGGAGAGCTCCAGCCATGACCGTGTACTTCATCGGCGCCGGCCCCGGCGCCGCCGACCTCATCACGGTGCGGGGCGCGCGGACCCTGGCCCGCTGCGAAGTCTGCCTCTACGCGGGCAGCCTCGTCCCCCGGGAGCTCCTCGCCGACTGCCCGCCCGGCGCCCGGCTCGTGGACACCGCCCGGCTGGACCTGGAGCAGATCACGGCGGAGTTCGTCCGCGCCCACGAGGCCGGCCAGGACGTCGCCCGGCTGCACTCCGGCGACCCGGCCGTCTTCAGCGCCGTCGCCGAGCAGATGCGCCGCCTGGACGCGGCCGGGATCCCGTACGAGATCGTGCCCGGCGTGCCCTCCTTCGCCGCGGCCGCCGCGGCGCTCGGCCGCGAGCTGACCGTGCCGACCGTCGGCCAGACGGTCATCCTCACCCGCGTCGCCCAGCAGGCCACCCCGATGCCGCCCGGCGAGGACCTCGCGACGCTCGGCCGTAGCGGCGCCCTGCTCGTCCTCCATCTGGCGGCCCGCTACACCGACCGCGTCGTCGCCGAGCTGCTCCCGCACTACGGCGCGGACTGCCCCGCGGCCGTCGTCGCCATGGCCAGCCGCCCCGACGAGATCGTCCTGCGCGGCACGCTGGCCGACATCGCGGGGCAGGTGGCGGAGGCCGGGGTGGTCCGTACGGCGGTCATCCTCGTGGGCCGCGCGCTGGCGGCGGAGCAGTTCCCGGACAGCTATCTGTACTCGACCGGACGGGACCGCCGCGACCACTGAGGGCAGCCTATGCTTACCCCCAAATGATCATGTGGCAGTCGACCGGCCACGCTGTTTCATAGGGGGATACGCATGTCCAAGCACATATCGAAGGTTCTGCGGGGTGCGCTGGTCGCGCTCACCGCGGCGGGTGTCGTCGGGGGCGCGGCGGTCGTCCCGGCCGGCGCCACGACGCAGGGCAAGGGCTCGCACGCCGCGACGCAGGCCGCCCTGGACGGCCTCGTCGCCGCGGGCATGCCGGGCGTCGCCGCCGGGACCTGGACGCCCCAGGGCACCTGGTCCGGCTCGGCCGGCTACGCCGACACGGACGCCAAGCGCAAGCGGACCGCTGACGACCACTTCCGTGCGGGCAGCATCACCAAGTCCTTCGTCGCCACCGTCCTGCTCCAGCTGGAGGCCGAGGGCAAGCTGAGCCTGGACGACTCCTTGGAGCGCCGCCTGCCCGGCGTCGTGAAGGGCAACGGCTACGACGCCACCAAGATCACGATCCGTCAGCTCCTCAACCACACCAGCGGCGTGCACGACATGGTGTACACCCCGGAGTGGGACAAGGAGATGAACGGCCCCGGGTTCTTCGAGCACCGCTACGACATCAAGACGCCCGAGCAGATCGTCGCCATGGGCATCAAGTACGGCCCCGACTTCGAGCCGGGCAAGGGCTGGCGCTACTCCAACACCAACTTCGTCCTCGGCGGCATGATCATCGAGAAGGTCACCGGGAAGCCGTACGCCCGCGAGGTGGAGCGCCGCATCGTCAAGCCGCTCGGCCTGAAGGAGACGACCTTCCCGGGCACCGACCCGAAGCTGCCGGCCCCGCACCCCGTCGGCTACTCCAAGCTCTACGTGCCCAACCCGGGCCCGCGGATCTACGACGCCACCGAGTACCGGCCGTCCTGGTCCGGCGCCACCGGCGAGGTCGTGAGCACCAGCGGCGACCTCAACCGCTTCTACAGCGCGCTGCTCCAGGGCAAGCTGCTGCCGAAGAAGCAGCTCGACGCGATGCTCACCACCGTCGAGACCGGCGAGCACTACACCTACGGGCTCGGCATCATCTCCCGCAAGCTGACCTGCGGCGTCCAGGTGTACGGCCACGACGGCGTCGTCTGGGGCTCGCTCTCCGGTGCGGCCGGCACGCGGGACGGCAAGCACATGCTGACCTTCAACATCAACGGTGACTGGCTCGACCAGAGCCCGCCCTTCGAGAACATGTTCGAGGGCGAGTTCTGCGGGACCGCCACCAAGAGCGACAAGAAGCCGGCGGCCCGGGCGGCGCTCGGCCCGGTGAACCGCTAGACGACAACCCGGGCGGCCCTCAAGGCCCCTGGTACCCACCTTGTGGTCGACACAGGTGACCGCCGCCGCTGAGTGCGCGACGCGCAGGAGGGCGCGGCACGTCGGCCCGGTGCCGGGCAAAGCCGCCGAGCACCGGGTGCGGCGGCTTTGCCGCAGGCCCTTCGCGGCGCCTTTCATGGCCGAAAATGCTCTCCACAAGCCCTTCACACAGGCCGTTGAATGCCGTGGCCAACGCTGATCACCGATCAGCACGTCAGCGCACTCTTCACGCTTGGGAGACACCCCATGAGACGACTCCGCACCGCGGGTCTGGCACTTCTCGGCGCGACGCTCGTCGCCTCCGTCACGGCGAGCCCGGCCCAGGCGTCGCCGGGCGAGACCCGCACGGTGTGCGCCGACTCGATGACCCCGGACGGCTGGGTCGACGTGAACTGGGGCACCAGCGCCTCGTGCCGCGTGATGAGCGGCTCGAACATCAAGATGATCAAGCAACTGGACGGTCTCCCCGTCGGCACCCAGGTCAACGCCTGCGCCTCCGCGCAACCGCCGAGCGGCTGGACCAAGGTCCAGACCTACTACAGCGGCGGCTGCGTGGTCTTCGTCAACTCCTCCTTCACGCCGAACGCCTGGCTGCTGCGGAAGACCTCCTGACCGGAGGGCGGCGGGGGCGGGGCACTCGGCCGAGGGGCCGTCACCGACGACCGCTTCGGATACCAGGAGGACTGCCGGCCGGAGGAATCCGGTGCGTTGCCGTACCTGTGCCCTGGCTGGGGGCAGCGGCCGGGGGTGGATGTGGACACGGGGCCGGGGTCCGTACTCCTCGCGCCACGGGGGCGCTTCCCGAGCGTCGGGAACTTCCGGCTCAGCCATACCCCACCGTGACCCGAGAGACCGGCCGAAGCAGCTGCCAGTAGTTCAGACAGACGAGTCGGCCAGGCGCCATCGGCGTCTGGGGAGGGTGGCCTCGCCCGAGCCCAACTGCCGCCCGAACCATGACAGGAATTCGGCCTCGCCCCATAGTCTGACAGTGACGAGCTGCACAGAGAGGGGCGAGACCGTGTCACCAGATGCTACCCCCGACCCGTATGCCGAACCGATCGGCTTCGGGCAACGACTGCAACTGCTTCGAACGCGACGAGGAATGAGTCGAGTTGTTCTGGCCGGCCTGGTGGGCCGGTCACCCAGCTGGGTGAAGGCAGTGGAAAGCGGACGTCTTCAGACCCCCAAGCTACACACGATCCTGCGCATCGCCGAGGCTCTGCGCGTCGGTGACCTTGTTGACCTGACCGGCGATCAAACCACCCACGTTGATCTCTTCACCGGCCCCGGCCACAAACGACTCCCGGTGGTGAAGGCAGCAGTCGACGCCTTCCTGCTCCCCGCAGATCTTGAAGCGCCGCCAACTGAGCACCTGCAAGCGCGCCTTGCCCGAGCCTGGAAAGCCCGCCACTCAGCACCCCACCACCGCGACGTGATCGGCCAGCTACTCCCCGACCTCATCCGCGACGCCCAACTTGCCGTACGGCAGGCCGAAGCCAAGCCGACCCTCCGCGCTGCGCAGGCTGTCCTGTCGGAGGTCTACTCCCTGTCGCAGTTCTTCATCGCCTACCAACCGGACGCCCATCTACTGTGGCGAGTGGTGGAGCGCAGCATGATCGCCGCCCGGGAGTCCGAGGACCCACATGCCATCGGCGTCGCCGCGTGGCTCGCCGCACAGGCACACCGCGACAGCGGCCCCACACACTACGACGCCGCAGATGCGGTCACCATGGAAACGCTGGAGTACCTGCAACCCCTGCTCGCCGACGCCGGTCCAGGGGTCCTGGCCATCGCCGGCGCGCTCCGGTTCGAGGCCGGCTACACCGCCGCGCGCCGAGGGAATCAGGGGAGCGCCTGGGGCCACTTCGACAAGGCCAGGGCCATGTCGAAGACCTTGCCCCCCGGCTACTACCACCCGATCACCTCGTTCTCGGAGGCGATCATGGGTGCCCACGCTGTGACTGTCGCTGTCGAGCTCCGGGCAGGAGGCGAGAGCGTCAAGCAAGCCGCAGCGGCGGACGCCCTGACGATCCCCTCCCTGCCACGCCGGGCCCGGCACCGTATCGAGGAAGCCCGGGGCTACCAACTGGACGGCCAGCCGGACACCGCGCTCGCCACCCTGGACAAGGCGTTCGAGTCCGCGCCGGAAACCGTTCGGTACAACGGCTACGCCAAGGGCATCATCCTTGAGCAGACCGAGTCCCGGACACCGACCCGACGCCGCCGCGCCTCGGAGCTGGCCGTGAAGATCGGCATCCTCGCGGCGTAGGGCAGCTCAAGTCGTGAGCGATCGAGGGGGCACAAACTGTGCCCCCTCTTCCCTTGCCTCGGTCCTACGGTCATCCCCACATCCGCTCACCGATGATCGTGGGGCCCTCATGGACAACGCTCTCCTCAAGTGGTTGACCTCCGCCTGTCTGCCGGAGCTCGATCGTGCACAGGCCGCGCCATGCCCGTGACCCGGCCCGACCACCCCTACACGACCGAGCAATGCCGCACTGGGCAACACGCCGGCTGTTCCGGGGCGACCCTGCTTCGCCGGATCGGCGCGCCATCCCGAGCGGCTCAGACCGTGCCCCTGATCTGCCGGTGCACCTGTCATCAGTCCACAACCGAGGCCGCCAGATGAGTATCTACACCCACCCCAGCCTGACCTCCGACGCCGCACACTGGCTCCTGTGCCGCGAGACATCACCATGGCGGGCCCGGGAGGACTGGGCCCGCGGTGCCAACGCCGGCATCCGGCTCCAGCACTTCGATGCCGTCTACCTCCCCGCGGACCTGGTCGAAGAAAGGATGCCAAGCAGCATCCGCGACCGCGAAGGAGTCGAAGCCCACCTCCGGGCCGCCGGCCTCACCCACGGCGTCATCGTCCCGAAGGCCCAGCTGCACTACGTAATGCTCGTACCACCCAGCACCGCTGACACTTGGGCGGAACCCCGGACGGAGTGCCGGAGCCGCCGCGACCACGCGGGATACGTCGCCGCGCCCCCGCCGGCCCGCCGAAGCCGGCCCGGCGCGTACTGGATCCTGCCCCCGCCCGAGTCCGACGAGAACCTCTGCGACCCGGAATCCGTACGAGGCCTGATGCAGCGGGCGGCCCAATGACCCCGCCAGCGGCAGAAGGAGCGCAGTCCGAGGACCTATTCCTCACCAGTAACCGCCGTGCCTGGGGCGGTGGAGAGGCTGCGGGCAGGGCGCCTCGTCTCCGCGCCCCACTCCGCCTGGCACCTACCGGCTCCCCTCCCGCCACCAGCCCGCCCGGGCTGCTCTGCGACCCGAAGTGCGTGCGCTGATCAGGCCCAAGTCCCTCCAGCGTGCCGGCCTCGCTCGGCCCGGCAAACCGCCGGCCACCCCCCGGTTTCACAGGTCGCGCGGACCCCGTGGCTCCGCGCGGCCCACGATCGTGCCCGCGCGGTCGATGCAGATGACGTCGACCGTGACGGGCGCGCCGCGCAGCACGGCCAGCGCCTCGTCCCGGGCCGTCGCCGCCACCAGGTCGCCGAGCGGGACGCCCTCGGCCGCGCACCGCTGGAGAGCGTCCAGGCCGGTGTTGGCACCCGCCACGGCGGCCGCCAGTTCCTCGCCGGCGCCGCCGCGCCGGGCCAGCTCCGCCAGGAACCCCTTGTCCACCTGCGAACGCGCCGAGTGCAGGTCCAGATGGCCCGCCGCCAGCTTGGACAGCTTCGCGAAGCCGCCCGCGACCGTCAGCCGGTCCACCGGGTGCCGCCGCACGTACTTCAGCACCGCCCCCGCGAAGTCGCCCATGTCCAGCAGCGCGTCCTCCGGCAGCCCGTGCACCGCCACAGCCACCTTCTCCGACGTCGAGCCCGTGCACCCCGCCACGTGCGTACGCCCCGCCGCGCGGGCCACGTCCACGCCGCGCCGGATGCTGTCGATCCACGCCGAGCACGAATACGGCACGACGATGCCCGTCGTGCCCAGGATCGAGATGCCGCCGAGGATCCCGAGCCGGGGGTTCCAGGTGGACCGGGCGATCTCCTCGCCGTGGTCCACGGACACCTCGATCTCGACGTCGCCCGTACCGCCGTGCCGGGCGGCCGTCTCCGCCACGTGGTCGCGCATCATCTGCCGTGGCACGGGGTTGATCGCGGGCTCCCCGACCGGCAGCGGCAGCCCCGGCCGGGTGACCGTCCCCACGCCCGGCCCCGCCCGGAACACCACGCCCGAGCCGGGCGGCAGGACCCGTACCGTCGAGCGGATCAGCGCCCCGTGCGTGACGTCCGGATCGTCGCCGGCGTCCTTCACGATCGCCGCCATCACCCGGCCGTCGCCGTGCGCCCGCTCCGCGGCGAGCGCGAACGCGGGCGTCTGGCCCTTGGGCAGCGTGATCGTCACCGGGTCGGGGAACTCCCCGGTCAGCAGCGCCGTGTACGCGGCCGTGGTCGCGGCCGTCGCACAGGCGCCGGTCGTCCAGCCGTGCCGCATCCCGGTGTGCGCGAGCTGCGCGGTCCGGCCGCCGGTGACCTGACCGGCGAGGGGCTCAGCCACGGGGGGCTCCGCCCGTGGAAGCGTCATGGGCGACGGTGCGGTGGGCCGGGGCCGCGTCGTGAGCGTCGGCGTGACGGAAGCCGGCGTGTGGCACGCCGTGCCCGCCGACCCCGCCTCGTGCCGCGCCGGCCCGGCGGGTACCGTTCCCTGGCGTCGCACCGGCCGCCACCCGCGTCCGGCCGGCCGGACGCGCACCCTCCACCAGCGAAAGGCACCGCGTGAGCGCCCAGCGCCACATCCTCGTTCTCGGCGGCACCACCGAGGCGCGGCAGCTCGCCGCCGAGCTCGCCGGGGACCCCGCGCTGCGGGTCACGACCTCGCTCGCCGGACGTGTCGCCCGGCCCCGGCTGCCCGCCGGGCAGGTGCGGATCGGAGGGTTCGGGGGGCCCGAGGGCATGGCCCGCTGGCTGCGCGAGCAGCAGGTGGACGCGCTCATCGACGCCACCCATCCTTTCGCCGGCACGATCAGTTTCCACGCGGCGCAGGCCGCCGCGTCCGTCCATGTTCCCTTGCTCGCCCTCCGCCGCGCCGGGTGGGTACCCGGCCCCGGCGACCGATGGCACCAGGTCAGCACCCTGACCGACGCCGCGGACGCCCTGCCGGCCCTCGGCGAACGCGTCTTCCTCACCACCGGCCGCATGGGCCTCGCCACCTTCGCGCACCTGACCGCCCAGTGGTTCCTCGTCCGCTCCGTGGACGCCCCGGAACCCCCCATGCCACCCCGCACGGAGATCCTCCTGGACCGGGGCCCCTTCACCGTGGAGGGCGAGACGGAACTCCTGCGCCGCCACCGCATCGACGTCCTGGTGACGAAGGACAGCGGGGCGGCGGCGACCTCGGCGAAGCTCGTCGCGGCGCGCGAGGCGGGCGTACCGGTGGTGGTCGTCCGGAGGCCCCCGGTCCCGGACGGCGTGCCGGAGGTGGCGGACCCGGCCGGGGCGGTGGACTGGGTACGGGCGCTGCCCGGCTGAGGGCGCCCTGCCGGTCCGGCGCCGAAGCCCTCGGCGTGCCGGCCGATCCGGATGCTCCAGCTCACGTGGGCGACCGGGACCGAGATCGAACGCCGCCCCGGCCCGGCCACCCGCTACCGCGCGGCCCTGGACGGCGCGAACATCCTCGACCGCGACGACCCGAGATGGCGCGCGGCCCGGGGCCTGAGTCCGACGCAGGCGGTCCGGCAGTCCGTAACGGGCTGCCGGACCGGCGGGTCATCCCTCCGGATACCGCCGAGGCGTCCAGACGATCTCCTCGCCGCCCCCCGGGCCCCGGCGGACCGTCCGGGTCTGGGTGGAGCCCACCAGCAGGATCGTGCGCATGTCGACGTCGGCCGGGTCGAGGTCGCCCAGGCGGACGACGCGGACGCTCTCCTCCGGGCCGCCCACGTCGCGGCCGAGGACCACAGGGGTCTCCGGGGCGCGGTGTTCGAGGAGGAGGTCACGGGCCTTGCCCACCTGCCAGACGCGGCTGCGGGAGCCGGGGTTGTACAGGGCCAGGACCAGGTCCGCGGCCGCCGCGGCGCGCAGTCGCTCCGCGATGACCTCCCAGGGCTTGAGCCGGTCGGAGAGGGAGACGACCGCGTAGTCGTGGCCCAGGGGGGCGCCCGCCCGGGAGGCGGCCGCGTGGGCGGCCGTCATGCCGGGGACGATCCGGACCGGGATCTCGCGGTACGGGTCCTCGGAGGCGACCTCCAGGACCGCCGTCGCCATCGCGAAGACGCCCGGGTCACCCGACGAGACGACGGCGACCCGCCGCCCCTCGCGCGCGAGGTCGAGCGCGAACTCGGCGCGCTCGGACTCCACCTTGTTGTCGGAGGCGTGCCGCCGCTGCCCGGGGCGCGCCGGCACCCGGTCCACGTACGTGCTGTAGCCGACGACGTCATCGGCCGCCGCCAGCTCGCCCCGCGCCTCCGGCGTGAGCCACAGCGGGCCGGCCGGGCCGAGCCCGACGACCACGACCCGGCCCCGGCCCGCGTCCGGCGCCGCCGGGGCCGCGCCCACGCGGCTCGGCAGCACCGCCACCGAGAAGTACGGCACCGACTCCGGGTCCACGTCGGCCAGCCGGCCCGTACGCTCCCCGCTCATCGTGGCGCGCTCGACGTACCGCGCCTCCTCCAGCCGGCCCGCGCGCTCCAGCGCGCCCCGCACCGTCGGGAAGGTCCGGCCGAGCTTCATCACCACGGCCGAGTCGGTCGAGGCCAGCCGGGCCGCGAGCTCCTCCTCGGGCAGCGTGCCCGGCAGGATCGTCAGCACCTCCTCGCCCTCCACCAGCGGCTCGCCCAGCCGGGCCGCCGCCGCGCTGAACGACGTGACGCCGGGGACCACCTCGGTCGGGTAGCGGTGGGCCAGCCGCTTGTGCATGTGCATGTACGAGCTGTAGAAGAGCGGGTCGCCCTCGGCGAGCACCGCCACCGTGCGGCCCGCGTCGAGGTGCGCGGCCAGCCGGGCGGCGGCCTCCTCGTAGAACTCCTCCATGGCGGCCCGGTAGCCGCCGGGGTGGTCCGTGGTCTCCGTCGTGACCGGGTAGACCAGCCGCTCCTCGATGTGGTCGGGGCGCAGATGGCGTTCCGCGATCGAGCGCGCGATCGACCGGCCGTGCCGGGCGCTGTGGTACGCGACCACGTCCGCCGCGGCGATGGCCTCGACGGCCCGCACGGTCATCAGGTCCGGGTCGCCGGGGCCGAGTCCCACCCCGTACAGCCGGCCCGTCGTCAAAGGCTGCTCGCTCACTCTTCCTCGCTCGCTATCGCGTTGATCGCGGCCGCGGCCATGGCGCTGCCGCCACGCCGGCCCCGCACCACCAGGTACTCCAGCCCCAGCGGGCTGTCCGCCAGGGCGTCCTTGGACTCGGCGGCGCCGATGAAGCCGACCGGTATGCCGATGACGGCGGCCGGCCGGGGCGCGCCCTCGGCCACCATCTCCAGGAGGCGGAACAGGGCGGTGGGCGCGTTGCCGACGGCCACCACCGCGCCGTCCAGCTTCTCGCGCCACAGCTCCAGCGCGGCCGCGCTGCGCGTGGTTCCCATGCGCCGCGCGAGGTCGGGGACCGCCGGGTCGGTGAGGGTGCACAGCACCTCGTTGCCGGCGGGCAGCCGCTTGCGGGTGACGCCGCTGGCCACCATGTTCGCGTCGCACAGGATCGGCGCGCCGGCGCGCAGCGCCTCGCTCGCCCGCTCCACGACCCGCGGGCTGTACGAGACGTCCCGTACGAGGTCGGTCATCCCGCAGGCGTGGATCATGCGGACCACGACCCGGCTCACGTCCGGCGGCAGTCCGCCGAGGTCCGCCTCGGCCCGGATGGTGGCGAAGGACTGGCGGTAGATGGACGCGCCGTCCTTGTCGTACTCGAACACTCTGCCTCGCTCGCTGGTTTCGCTCTGTGCGCCGTTCCGCCGCTGTGGTGCCGAACGGGTTCTGGCCGGATCTACTGCTGAATCGTTGTGCGGGTCCGTGCTCCGGACCGTGCCGCCGCCACGGCGTCCGCCGGCCCTTCCGGTCCGGCCGAAGTCACCCGTCGCGCGGGCCCGCTCCACGTGCCGTCCCGCTCGGTGACCTCGTACCCGTCGCCGGTCGCGAGGACGTCGACCCACCGGCCGCCCGGGTGGCCGCAGCGCCGCTCGCACCCGGACCAGTACACCGGGAGGAGCCCCGCGGACCGCCGCCGGCCGAGGGCGGCCGCCGCGTCCGCCCGTACGTCCGCGCGGGACTTGGCGCAGCCGGGCCGGCCCGCGCAGGCGCCCGCGCCGTGCCAGGCGGAGGCCGTGGAGGTGACGAACCCCGCGTCCGCGAGGGACGCCAGCAGCCCGGGGGCCTTCGCTTGGGTGAGGCCGGGGACGACGAGGCCGCGCCAGGGGGTCACCCGGATCTCGCGGGCCCCTTCCCCGGCGGCGACGTCCGTGACGAGCCGCCACTGAGCGGCCGTCAGCCGCCCCAGCGGTGCCGTCACCGACAGGGCGCACAGGCCGTCCGGGCCCGTCACCAGGCCCGGCCCGGCGGGGTCGCCGGCGGGGAGCCGGAGGTCGGGGAGCGGCGTGTAGGCGATGCCCGCCGCGGTGAGCCGGTCCGCCAGCAGGGCGGTGGTCGGCCGCCGCCCGGGCGGCAGTTCCCGCACCCGCCAGGCCGTCGCGCCGCCGGACTCCAGCGCCGCCAGGAACGCGGCCGCCGCCAGCACGGCCGCGCGCGGGGCGTCCCGGGCGAGGACCCGCAGGCCGGGCCCGGACGTCCCGAAGTACAGGCCGGCCCGTCCGTCGCTTGCGATCAATGTCACATCCGGCCGGAGGGCCACGATGTCACCGCGTCCGTCGTCCAGCCCGAAAAGGAACCTGCCGGAGAGACCGGTCAGATCGGCGGGGCCGTCGTCGGCGCAGAGCAGTCCGTCCAGCTCACGCACCCACGCCTGGACGTCGGGGGAGGGCGAACCGGCCGCCGGAAGGTCCCCGTCCGGCCCGGATCCGGAATCCGGGTGCCGGCCGTCCAGACCGCACAGCGGGGAGGCCACCACATTGCGGATCCGGTCGTGCCGGTCCGAGGGCAGCAGCCCGGCCGCCCGCAGCTCCCGCGCGAGGTCGCCGCCGCAGCCGGCGGGGAGACCGCGCAGCTGGACGTTGCCGCGCGAGGTGAGGTCGAGGTGCCCGTCGCCCAGCTCCTCCGCGCACCGGGCCAGCACCGCCGCCTGACGGTCGGTCAGCAAGCCGCCGGGCAGCCGGACCCGGGCCAGCGCGCCGTCGTCCGCGGCGTGCAGACGCAGGGCGCCGGGGCAGGCGTCACCGCGCTCGCGGACGGGCCCGGCGGCGGGCGCGCCGGCACCGGAATCGTCCCGGTCCGTGGAGAGTGCGGGGGTGGAGGGCATGGCGGCGAGCATACCGACGCCCGCGCCCGGCGCACGGCCCCGGACCGCACACCCCACACACTCCCGTACCGCGCCCTGCCAGCGCTTACTATGCTCAGCAGTGGAACAGTGCCCGCTCCGCGAGCACTGCTTCCGAACGCCAGCGACGGCGACAGGGGAGGAAGCCGGTGAGACTCCGGCACGGTCCCGCCACTGTGAGCCCGGCAGCGATGCCGGGCGAGTCAGGAACTCCCGCCGTCCTCCAACCGCCCGGGGCGCGGACCCCGAGGAAGGCTTGCCGCCGCATGCGCACATTCCGGTCCCGCACGCCCCGGGCGACCCTCGAAGCCCAGGGGAGCGCCGCGTGATCCTTCTTCTGTCGACGTCCGACACCGACCTGCTCAGCGCCCGCGCGGCCGCCGCACTCGGGGGCCCGGTCCCGTACCGGCTCGCCAACCCGGCCCGGCTCGCCCTCGACGACCTCCCGGCGCTGCTGGAGGGCACCGACCTCGTCGTCGTCCGCCTCCTCGGCGGCGTCCGGGCCTGGCAGGAGGGGCTCGACCTGCTGCTCGCCGGGGACCGCCCCGTCGTCGTCCTCACCGGCGAACAGGCCCCCGACGCCCAGCTGATGGAGGCCTCCACCGTCCCCATCGGCATCGCCGCCGAAGCGCACGCCTACCTCGCCCACGGCGGCCCCGCCAACCTCGAACAGCTCTCCCGGTTCCTCTCCGACACCGTGCTGCTCACCGGCCACGGCTTCGAGGCCCCGGCCGCCGCCCCCACCTGGGGCCCACTGGAGCGCACCCCGCGCTCGGAGAACGCCGTCGGCCCGCTCGTCGCCGTCCTCTACTACCGCGCCCACCACATGAGCGGCAACACCGCCTTCGTGGACGCCCTCTGCGGCGCCGTCGAGGACGCGGGCGGCCGTGCCATGCCGCTGTACGTCGCCTCCCTGCGCGCCCCCGAGGCCGAGCTGATCGAGGCCCTCGGGAGCGCCGACGCCGTCGTCACCACCGTGCTGGCCGCCGGCGGCACCAAGCCCGCCACGGCCTCCGCCGGCGGCGACGACGAGTCCTGGGACGCGGGCGCCCTCGCCGCGCTCGACGTGCCGATCCTCCAGGCCCTGTGCCTGACCGGCCCCCGCAGCGCCTGGGAGGAGAACGACGAGGGCCTCTCGCCGCTCGACGCCGCCACCCAGGTCGCCGTGCCGGAGTTCGACGGCCGCATCATCACCGTCCCGTTCTCCTTCAAGGAGGTCGACGAGGACGGCCTCCCGATGTACGTGGCCGACCCGGAGCGCGCCGCCCGCGTCGCCGGCATCGCCGTGCGCCACGCGCGGCTGCGCCACATCCCGGCCGCCGAGAAGCGGATCGCGCTCGTCCTCTCCGCCTACCCCACCAAGCACTCCCGCATCGGCAACGCCGTCGGCCTCGACACCCCCGCCAGCGCCGTCGCCCTGCTGCGCCGCCTGCGCGAGGAGGGCTACGACTTCGGCGACGAGGCCGTGCCCGGCCTGGAGTCCGGCGACGGCGACGAGCTCATCTACGCCCTGATCGAGGCCGGCGGCCACGACCAGGAGTGGCTCACCGAGGAGCAGCTCGCCCGCAACCCCGTCCGCATCCCCGCGGCGGACTACAAGCGCTGGTACGGGAAGCTGCCGCAGGAGCTGCGCGAGTCCGTCGAGGAGCACTGGGGTCCGCCGCCGGGCGAGATGTTCCTGGACCGCAGCCGCAACCCCGAGGGCGACATCGTCCTCGCCGCCCTGCGCCGCGGCAATCTGCTGATCCTCATCCAGCCGCCGCGCGGCTTCGGCGAGAACCCCATCGCCATCTACCACGACCCCGACCTGCCGCCCTCGCACCACTACCTCGCCGCCTACCGCTGGATCGCGGCCGCCCGCGAGGACGGCGGCTTCGGCGCCGACGCCATGGTCCACCTCGGCAAGCACGGCAACCTGGAGTGGCTGCCGGGCAAGAACGCCGGCCTGTCCGCCGCCTGCGGCCCCGACGCCGCCCTCGGTGACCTGCCGCTGGTCTACCCCTTCCTCGTCAACGACCCCGGCGAGGGCACCCAGGCCAAGCGCCGCGCCCACGCCACCCTCGTCGATCACCTCGTGCCGCCGATGGCCCGCGCCGAGTCCTACGGCGACATCACGCGCCTGGAGCAGCTCCTCGACGAGTACGCCGCCATCTCGGCGATGGACCCGGCCAAGCTGCCCGCCATCCGCGCCCAGATCTGGACGCTGATCCAGGCCGCCAAGCTCGACCACGACCTCGGCCTGGAGGACCGCCCGGACGACGACGGCTTCGACGACTTCCTGCTGCACGTCGACGGCTGGCTGTGCGAGGTCAAGGACGCCCAGATCCGCGACGGCCTGCACGTCCTCGGCGGCGCCCCGACCGGCCCCGAGCGCGTCAACCTCGTCCTGTCGATCCTCCGCGCCCGGCAGATCTGGGGCGGCACGTCGGCCCTGCCGGGCCTGCGCGAGGCGCTCGGCCTGGACGAGTCGGCGGCGACGCGCACGACGGCGGACGAGGCCGAGGCCGAGGCGCGCGCCCTGGTGGAGGCGATGGAGGAGGCGGGCTGGGACCCGGCGGCGGTACCCACTGTCGTGGGCAATCGTCCCGCAAGGCGGGACCCCGCGACCGCGGGCACCGTCGCGACAGGCGTCGACCCCGTCGAGGCCGTCCTGACCTTCGCGGCGAACGAGGTCGTCCCGCGCCTGGCCCGCACCACCGACGAACTCGACCACGCCCTCAAGGCGCTCGCGGGCGGCTTCGTACCGGCCGGCCCCTCCGGCTCCCCGCTGCGCGGGCTGGTCAACGTCCTCCCGACGGGCCGCAACTTCTACTCCGTCGACCCCAAGGCCGTGCCCAGCCGGCTCGCCTGGGAGACCGGCCAGGCGCTGGCCGAGTCCCTCCTGGAGCGTTACCGCACCGACCACGGTGACTGGCCGAAGTCGGTCGGCCTGTCCCTGTGGGGGACGAGCGCCATGCGCACCGCCGGCGACGACATCGCCGAAGCCCTGCACCTGATGGGCATCCGCCCCGTATGGGACGAGGCGTCCCGCCGGGTGACGGGACTGGAGGCCGTCACGCCGGAGGAGCTGGGCCGGCCGCGCGTCGACGTCACGCTGCGCATCAGCGGCTTCTTCCGCGACGCCTTCCCGCACGTGATCGGCCTCCTGGACGACGCCGTGCGGCTGGCGGCCTCCCTGGAGGAGGGCCCCGAGGACAACTACGTCCGCGCCCACGCCCAGGCCGACCTCGCCGCCCACGGCGACGAACGCCGTGCCACCACCCGCATCTTCGGCTCCCGTCCGGGCACGTACGGCGCGGGCCTGCTCCAGCTCATCGACAGCCGGGACTGGCGCACCGACGCCGACCTGGCGGAGGTCTACACCGTCTGGGGCGGCTACGCCTACGGCCGCGGCCTCGAAGGCCGCCCGGCCCGTGCCGAGATGGAGACGGCCTACAAGCGCATCGCCGTCGCCGCGAAGAACACCGACACGCGCGAGCACGACATCGCCGACTCCGACGACTACTTCCAGTACCACGGCGGCATGGTCGCGACCGTGCGCGCCCTCAAGGGCACCGCCCCCGAGGCGTACATCGGCGACTCCACCCGCCCGGAGACGGTCCGCACCCGCACCCTGGTCGAGGAGACCTCCCGCGTCTTCCGCGCCCGGGTGGTCAACCCGCGCTGGATCGAGGCGATGCGCCGCCACGGCTACAAGGGCGCCTTCGAACTCGCCGCCACCGTGGACTACCTGTTCGGCTACGACGCCACCACCGGCGTCGTCCCCGACTGGATGTACGACAAGCTCGCCCAGACCTACGTCCTGGACCCGGAGAACCGCGCCTTCCTCCAGGAGGCCAACCCCTGGGCCCTGCACGGCATCGCCGAGCGCCTCCTGGAGGCCGAGAGCCGCGGCATGTGGGCCAAGCCCGACGCCGAGACCCTCGACGGCCTGCGCCAGGCCTTCCTGGAGACGGAGGGCGAGCTGGAGGGCGAGGAGTAGGTCCCCGCGCCCCGGCGGGCGGCGGCTACGCCAGGTAGCCGCCGTCGATGTCGAGGACGGCCCCGGTGACGAACGACGCGCCGGGTCCGGCGAGGAAGGCGATGCCGGCGGCTATCTCCTCCGGCCGCCCGAACCTTCCCAGGGCGTTGCCGGCCCGCTGCGCGTCCGCGAAGGGCCCCTCCGGCGGGTTCATGTCCGTCGCCACGGAGCCCGACTGGACGACGTTGACGGTGATGCCGCGCGGGGCCAGGTCGCGCGCGGCGCCCTTGCTGTAGGCGACCAGCGCGGCCTTGGTCGCCGCGTAGTCGGCCATGCCCGGGGAGCCCGGGCGGACGGCGAGGTTGGAGCCGACGGTGACGATCCGTCCGTCGTCGCCGAGCACCCGGGCCGCGGCCCGGATCGCGGCCTGCACCCCGCGGACGTTGACGGCGAACAGCCGGTCCACGGCCCGCGGGTCGACCCCGGGGTCGTCGACGCGGCCGGTGAAGGCCGTCCCGGCGTTGTTCACCAGGACGTCCAGCCGCCCGAACTCGGCCGCCACGGCCTCCACGAGATCCGTGACCTGCGCCTCGTCCCCCTGGTCGGCCCGGTGGGCGGAGGCCCGTACGCCCATGGCCGTGAGGTCCGCGACGACCTCGCGGGCCCGGTCGGGCGAGGCGACGTAGGAGATCGCCACGTCCGCGCCCCGCTCGGCGAGCGCCCGCGCGGTCGCGGCCCCGATGCCCCGCGAACCACCCGTCACCAGCGCGACCTTGCCGGTCAGTGGCTTCGTCATCGTGTCTCCCCAGTTCTGTACCGATCGATCTTGACGCGACTGTATCGTACTGAACGGTCCAAAACTTCCACGCGCCGTTTGGCCGCGCCCCCGGTGATCACTAGGATCTCCGGATGATCATCACAAAACGGCTCGCGGCGGGCGCCTGCGCTCTGCTCGCCGCGCTGGCCGCAGGAATCGCCCCGGCGAGTGCCGCCGACGGACCCTCGAAGAACTCACCCAAGGTCGAGCTGGTGCTGGACGTCAGCGGCTCGATGCGGGCCACGGACCTGGACGGCCGGTCGCGCATGTCGGTCGCCAAGGAGGCGTTCGGCGAGGTGATCGACGCGGTCCCGAGCGGGGTCCGGCTCGGCATCCGCACCCTCGGCGCCAACTACCCGGGTGACGACCGGGAGCTCGGCTGCCGGGACAGCAAGCAGCTCTACCGCGTCGGCCCGGTCGACCGCACCGAGGCCAAGGCGGCCGTCGCGACCCTCCAGCCCACCGGCTGGACGCCGATCGGCTACGCCCTGCGCGGCGCCGACCAGGACCTGGGCACCGACGGCGGCACCCGCCGCATCGTCCTCATCACCGACGGCGAGGACTCCTGCGGCCAGCCCGACCCGTGCGACGTGGCGCGCGAACTCGCCGCCAAGGGCACCCACTTGACCATCGACACGCTGGGTCTGGCCCACGACGACAAGACCCGCGAGCAGCTGAGCTGCATCGCCGAGGCCACCGGCGGCACGTACACCTCCGTGCAGCACAAGGACGAGCTCTCGGGCCGCATCAAGCAGCTCGTCCGCCGGGCCGAGGTGCCCGTCGAGACCCCGAAGCCCGTCAACGGCGCCAACGAGTGCGCCAAGGCGCCCGAGCTCGGCGCCGGCCTGTGGACCGACCGCGCCACGTTCTCCGAGCACCGCTGGTACAAGGTCCAGGTCAAGCCCGGCCAGGAGCTGCGCACTTCGGTGAGCGTCGGCGCCGACCGCGCCGTCGACCGGGACTACGGTGTACTGATCCGGGCCGTCGGCCCGGGCGGCCGGGAGCTCGTACGCGGCAGCGACGCCGGAAGCGGGCGGACGGACGTGATGTCGTCCGGTCTCCGCTACCCGGTGGGCAAGAGCGGCGACGACGAGAAGGACAAGGAGGCCCGGACGGTCTGCCTGGAGGTCTCGCACTCCTTCTCCGCGCCCGCCTCGGTCAAGCGCGACCCGGGCCTGCCCGTCGAGCTGGCCGTCGACCTCACCGACTCCCCTGACAGCCCCTCCGACATCGCGGCCTTCGGCCTCGGTCGTGGCTGGGTACTGCTGGGTGTCCTCGTGCTGACCGGGCTGATCGCCGGGCTGGTGTGGGGCTGGGTGTCCCGTTGGCGCGTGTCGGTGTGGAGGGCGAACTGATGAAGCTCACGACCATGGCACGGCCGGCGGCGGCCGTACTGCTCGCCGCCGCCACCCTGTTCACCACGGCGGGCGCGGCCACCGCGGCCTCGCCGAGCCCGGCCGTCTCCGGCGGCGAGGACGGCGCGCCCACGGAGGCCGGCACCACCTTCCGGACCGCCACCCCCGTCAAGCAGGGGCAGAAGGCCACCGCGAGCGCCTCCACCGGTGACTACCTGTACTGGCAGTTCCCGGCCGGCGCCGGACAGCGCGCGACCGCCGAGGCGACCGTACAACTGCCCGAGGCGGCCACCCGGCACGGCGGCGCCACCTGGCAGCTCGACGTCTTCGACGGGCTGCGCCGCCGCCAGGCGTGCGCCTCCGGCGAGCCGACGAAGCGCGCCTCGCAGCAGGACACCACCGTCAAGGTGACCTGCACGCTGCGGACCGTACGCCCCTGGGCCGACCGGTGGGCCAACGACCCGCTGCCCGGCGCCTACTACGTCCGGCTCACCGTCTCCGACGTGCCCGACCAGGACCTCGGACTCCCGGTGAAGGCGGAGCTCCGGGCGGACGCCGAGGACGCGGGCGGCGCCCACGCCGAGGGCGGCGAGGTGGCACCGCTGCACGCGGCCGCCGTCGCCGAGCCGGAGTCCGGCTGGAACGGCGGCTGGTGGTCCGCCCGCTGGGCGTGGACCGTCGGCGGCGCCGTGCTCGGCTCGCTCGCGGCCATCGGCGGCTACACGCTGACCCGTCACCCGCGCCGGGCGGCGCGGCAGCAGCCGTGACGGCGGGCGGTGAGCGCCCAAGGCCCCGGGCCGCGGGCGCTCACCGCCGTGCGGGTGGGTCCCCCGCCACCGCGTGCCGGTAGAGCGCGCGCAAGGCCTCCGTGAAGTACGAGCTGTAGGAGATGTCCGGGGTGTCGCCACCGGTGTGGTAGCCGCCGATCACCCCGATCACCGCGTAGCCGCCGCGCCCGCGCACCAGGAACGGCCCGCCCGACGTACCGCCCACGTAGCCCGCGCAGGCGATCTCCAGGAAGTCGCCCGGCGCCCCGGGATCGGTGCTGGTCCAGCGGTGCGTGGCGGACCGGCACGTCAGCGGCTTCGGATAAGTGGCGTCGCTGTTGCCCGGATAGCCGATCAGCCGGACGTCGCGGTGCCGGTACCCGGGGCGGATCCTGAGCTCGAAGCCGCCGACGGCGTCCTCCACGTCCGTGCCGTCGGCCCGCTCACCGACCCGCACCACCGTGAAGTCCCAGCGGGCGCCGCCGTCCGTGCCCAGGTCGTAGTACCGCCGGTCGATGTGGATCGCCTCCACGGGGAACACCCCGTGCGGCTTGAGCCCGTCGTGGTACCGCGGCACGAACGACAGCCGCTTCCTGGGGTCCGGTGAGCGCAGGCAGTGGGCCGCGCTGACCACGAGGTCACGGTGCGGGCTCCGGACGACCGTACCGCCGCAGAACCGCCCGGTGCCGTTCCCGTCGGTCCAGAAGAACGTCCCCACCTGGGGCAGCCCGTCGAAGGGCCGGCTGGGCGGCACGGGCGCGCCGGCGACGGGCCGGTCCGGGAGCCCCTTCGCGCCCACGGCCGGCCGCGCGGCGGCCATGCGCGCGGCGGTCCAGTAGGAGGCGGCGGCGACGGCGGGGGAGGTGCCGGGGGCGGCGGCCCGGGCGGCCGCCGGGCCGGGCACGGCCGCGGCCAGCAGCCCGGCGAGCACGGTGACCAGGCCGCGGAGGACGAGGGGTCTGCGCATGGGACGGGTTCCTCTCCGGTACGGGCGGGGAGCGTGTCATCGTCCTACGGGTCACAGGCCCGCGGGGAGGCGCCGACGCGCCAGAACCGTAAGGGATTTCCCCGATTTCACCGTTCGGCCGGGTGGGCCCGCGCCCCGCGCGGCTAGCCTGGTCCGGCACGGGCGTGTCCGGTGGCGAGGTGGGGGAGTGACTGTGACGGTCGATCCGGTATCACTGAGCGCGATCACGACCGCGGTGACGGCCGCCGCGGGGTCCGTGGGCACGGAGGCGGGACGGCGGGTCTGGGGATCCCTGGCGGAGCTCGCCCGGAGGGCGGTCGGCAGGGGGCGGGGCGAGGAGGAAACGGAGCCGGTGGCGCTGCCGCTGGATCCGACGGACGGGGAGCAGGTGCGGGCGTTGGCGGCGTTGTTGTTCGCGCGGGCGGCGCGGGATCCGCGGTTCGCCGACGACTTCAGGGCGTGGGCGACGGACGCGGGGCCCGGACTCACGGTCGACAACAGCTCGGTGACGAACACGGTCTCGGGCCAGGCCCGGGTGGGCACGTTGATCCAGGGTCGGGACATCGACTGGACGTCCGGAGGGCCCACCGGGACGCGTTGAACGGTCCCGGCGGGCAGGGACGGGAGTCAGGAAGCGATGCACACACCGAGGATGCGCATGAACGTGCTGAACAAGGGGGTTGCCTCTCAACTTGCTGTCGAATACGTACAGTTGAGCTGACGTCATATATTCATACAACGCCCGGGAAGAATATCGACATCCGGCTTCAGGTCAAGATCTCTGATCAAGGAAGCTTGAGTTCGGTCGATTCGTGATCGATCTCGCTTGATCTCGACCTGCTCAGACGGTTTCTGATCGCCATGGCTGCCCGCCGTAACTCCCGCGCCTCCACCGGCGCCCCCGTCACCGCCCGCAGATCCGCCAGCCGGTCCAGCGTCCGCGCCTCCTCCAGCGGCGACTCCACCCGCCGGTTGACGGCCAGCGCCGCCGTCAGATGCTCGTCCGCCTTGCGGAAGCGCCCGGTACGGATCTCCGCGGTGGCCAGGTCGCGCAGGGCGTGCCCCTCCTCCTGGGCCGCGCCGATCCGCCGCGCCAGGGCGAGCGCCGCCCACTGGTGGGCCATGTCCTCCTCGTCCTGGCCCGCGCGGCCCAGGGCGCGGCCCAGTGTGTTGAGGGCGATGGACTCGTGGCGCCGGTCCGCGATGTCGCGGAACGTGGCCAGGGCCTGCCGGCACAGGGCCAGCGGCTGCTCCACTTCGCCGGAGTCCATCAGGGCGCGGGCCAGGTTCATCTCGACCGCCGCCCGGTTGGCGCGGCCGCCCACCGCGCGTGCCAGGGCCAGCGCCTGCGTGTAGGCGCGGATCGCCCGGTCCTCCAGGCCCAGCAGGGAGTAGATCTCACCGGTGTTGTTCAGGGCCTGGCACTGCCCCCGGCGGTCGTCGATCTCGCGGAAACGGGAGAGGGCGTCCAGGAAGCACTCCAGCGCCTCCGGGTGCCGCCCCAGCTCCAGGAGGGCGAAGCCCATGTTGTTGAGGCAGCGCGCCTGCTGTAATCGGTCGGAGGTGCGCATGTGGATCGACAGCGCCTCCTGGATGAACGCCAGCGCCTCGTGGTTGCGCCCCGTGTAGAGGTGGGGCAGCGCGAGGCAGCGCAGCGCCTCCGGCTCGGCCTCGCGGTCGCCGGTGGCCCGGGCCAGGGCGAGGGCCCTGCCCGCCTCGGCGACGGCCTCGTCGTAACGCGCGGCGGCGTTGCGCGCGGCGCTGAGGTCCAGGAGGGAGCGGGCCTCGGCCCGGCGGTCCTCCGCGTCGCGCCAGTGCGCCACGGCGCTCTCGTGCAGCGGCTCGGCCACCGTCCACAGGCCCTCGGACTCCAGGAAGCCGCCGAGGACGTGGGCGAGCAGCGCGGCCTGGCGCGGCGGGGCGCAGCGCCGCGCGTGGTCGACGAGCGCGAGCAGGTTGGCGGCCTCGGTGGCGAACCACTCCCGCGGACCCGCCGGGTCCAGCCACGCGGGTGCCTCGGCCGGCGGGCGGTCGAGGGTGACGGGGGTGCGGGACCGGTGCGGGAACAGCACCCGGTCGGCGCGGTCCGCGCAGAACAGGTAGTGGTCCATGAGGCGCCGCACGGCCCGTTCGTCGCCGTCGGGGTCGTCGACGTGCTCGGTGGCCGCGAGCGTACGGGCGTACTCGCGCAGCAGGTCGTGGATGCGGTAGCGGTACGGAGCGGGCTCCTCCAGGAGGTGGAAGTTCAGCAGGTCCTCCAGCACGCGCTCCGTGTCGTCGAACGGGAGACCGGTGAGCGCGGCGGCCGCGTAGACGCCGAACTCGGAACCGATGTGCAGGCTGAGCCGGTGGAACGCGCTCTGCTGTACCGGGGTCAGGGACCGGTAGGAGAAGGCGAACGTCCGGGCCAGGTCCCGGGAGCCGTCGCGGATCTCGGCGAGGCGGCCGGGGCGCGCGAGCCGGTCCACGAGGTCGCGCGCCGTCCACGAGCCGTGGCAGAGGAAGCGGCTGGCCGCCATCTCGATGGCCAGCGGGAGGTAGCCGCACAGCCGGACGATCTCCGCCGTCTGTGCCTCGTCGGCCGGTCGCCTGGCCCCGACGCGGTCGTGGAAGAGGGCGATCGCCTCGGCGCGGCGCAGGACGTCCAGGGAAATGGGCCGGACCCCGGGCAGTCCGGTGAGCCGCCGTCTGCTGGTGATGAGGATCTGCGAGGGGGTGGCGCCGGGGAGCAGCGGGCGCACCTGCTCGGGCCCGGCGGCGTCGTCCAGGACGACGATCGCGCTCCGGTCGGCCAGGAGCGTGCGCCACAGGGACGTCAGCTCGTCCAGGTGCCGGGGGAGCCGGTCCGCCGGCACGCCGATCAGGCGCAGGAGCCGGCCCAGCGCGGCCTCCGGCGTGAGCGGCTCCTGGAAGGACGCGTGCGCGCCGAGGTTGAGATAGAGGCGCCCGTCCGGGAAGCGGTCCCGCAGCTCGTGCGCGGTGTGGACGGCGAGGGCCGTCTTTCCGACGCCCGCCATGCCGTCGATCGCCTCCAGGGCCACGACGGCGCGGGGGGTGCCCGACACCGGGGTCAGGGCGGTGGCGAGCCGGTGCAGCTCGTCCGTCCGGCCCACCCAGGGGATGTCGTGCGGCAGATTGTCGGGCACGGCGGTCCGCTCGCGGGGGCCGTCCGCCGCGCCCGCGCGGGGCAGCAGCTGGATCGCGGGCGAGCCGTTGAGGATGCCGTGCTGGACGCGCTGGAGCTCCTCGCCCGGGTCGGTGCCGTGCTCGGTGACCAGCCGGTGGGTGACCTGCCGGAGCAGGTGGGTCGCCTCGGCGGTGCGGCCGCAGCCGTGCAGGGCCAGCGCGAGGTGCCCGGCCAGCGCCTCGTGGGTCGGGTGCCGGCCGGCCAGCGCCGACAGCTCGGGCACGACGTCGGCGAAGCGGCCCAGCCGCAGGTCGAGACCGGCCCGGGTGAGGGCGGCCGCCAGGCCGGCCGCCTCGGCCGTGGCGCGCACGTGCTCGGCCCAGGCGCCGGACAGCCCGGTCAGCGGCTCCCCGCGCCACAGCCCGCCCGCCTCGTCCAGCAGCCGGAGCGCTTGCTCGGCGTCACCGCTCTCCGCGAGTGCGCGGGCCCGCGTGGTCAGGCTCAGATAGCGGCGCAGGTCGACGGATTCGGGGTCGGCCTCCAGGACGTACGCGTGGGCGTGGTTGGTGAGCGCCGGGGCGTCGGGCCCGCCGACCTTGCGCAGCGCGGTGCGGATGCGCGAGGCGTAGGTGTAGAGGTTCTCCCGGGCGCGGCGCGGCGGGTCGTCGTCCCAGATCCGGTGGATCAGGGTGTCCAGGCCCACGGGGCGGCCCACGTCGTACGCCAGGGCCGCGAGCGTACAGCGCGCCTTGCCGGAATCCAGTCCGCTGCGCCGCCCGCCGGCCCGCAGCTCGACGGTGCCCAAGAGCCGGAACTCCACTTGCGCCCCTTCCCCCGGGACGTCCGTTTGGAAGTGATGAGCATGACACAGCGTCAATCCTTGGTGCCAGGTGGTGAAGGAGCGCCCTGAATTCGGCTGTCGCGCCGCCAAACGCGATCGGAATCGGTCCCGGAGGGGTAGAGCTCAGGCCAAGGATTGCCGAATGGCCATGTCATGTGCATACGACGGCATGGCCGCGCAGGGGGGAGGGGCATGACGGCGGAACCCATGACCGAGCGGGAGCTCACCGAAGCGTTCGTACGCGCCCTGCCGCCGGCCGGGCCGCACGGCCCGGCGGCGAGACGCGCGCTGGAGCGACTGACCGCAGCCGCCCGGGAGTCGGACCCGGCGCTCGCGGCCACCTGGGCCGCCGCGGCCCACGGCGCCCCGGACCGCCTGGCGGACCTCGCCGGCGCGCTGCACCGCCACCTCCGGGGCGGGGCGGCGGCGGGAGAACTGCGCGAGGGGTTACGCGGCTGGCTGCGGGAGTTCGCTCCGGCGGGACCGGGGGGCGCGTACCGGAGGGACGGGGCGGGCGGCGGTGCGATGGCCCGTACGGCCGGTGGGGCCGTCGGCCACGGGGCCGCCGGTGACGTCGGCGGTCCCGCCGGTGGACCCGACGGGGGTGTTGCCGGTCCCGGCGGTGCCGCTGACGCCGGACCCGGGCCCGGGCCCGGTGGTGGACCAGCCAGGGGTGTCGCCGGTCCCGGCGGTGCCGGCAACACCGGTTGCCGCCCTGCCGGCGGCCGTGGCTTCGCCGGTGATGCCGACCCGGATCCCGGTGCCCTTTCCGGCCCCGGTGGTCCCGCAGCTGGTGGGCCCGTCGGGGGTGTTGCCGGCCCCGGCGATGCCGCTGACACCGGTTGCGGCCCTGCCGGTGGCCGTGGCTTCGCCGCTGACGCCGGACCCGGGCCCGGTGCTCGTCCCGGCCCTGGCGGTCCCTCAGCCGGTGAACCGGCCAGGGGCGCTCCCGGCCGTGCCTCCGGTACCGGTTTCGGCCCCGTCGGCGGCCCGGGTCCCGGTGTCGCCGCCGACGCCGACCCGAGTCCCGCCACCGGCGGCGGGCCCGGCCCCGACACCGGTCACCCGGCAGCCCCCACGGCCGGCCATTCCAACACCCTCACCGGGCACACCCTGGTCGCCGGTTCCAGCGTCCAGGCGCGGGACATCCACGGCGGCGTCCATCTCCACCACGCCGCCCCGCCCCGGCGGCCCCCGGTGCCGCGTCAACTCCTGCCCGTTCCCGCGCACTTCACCGGGCGGGCGTGCGACCTGCGCGCCCTCGACGCCCTGCGTTCCGCCCGGACGGGCTCCGCTCCCCAGGTGGCCGTGGTCAGCGGCCCCGCCGGTGTCGGGAAGACCGCGCTCGTCAGCCGCTGGCTGAGTGCGCTGGCCCCGGAGTTCCCCGACGGCCAGCTCTACGCGGACCTGCGCGGTCACACCCTCACCGGCCCGGCCGGTCCCACCGAGGCCCTGGCCGGCTTCCTGCGGGCTCTCGGGGCGTCCTCGATTCCGGGTTCCCTGGCCGAACAGGCCGCCCTGTGGCGCTCGTTGACCGCCGACCTCCGGCTCGTCGTGATGCTCGACAACGCCCTGTCCGCCGCCCAGGTGCGCACCCTGCTGCCCGCCGCCCCCGACAGCCTCGTCGTGGTCACCAGCAGGCACCGGCTCACCGGACTCGGCGTCGACGGGGCGGGCTTCCACCAGGTCGGCATGCTCGACCCGGCCGCGGCGCTGGAGCTCTTCACCAGGGGCGTCGGCGGCGACCGCGTCGCGGCGGACCGCCCGGCCGCGCGCGAGGTCGTCGGCCTGTGCGCCTGCCTGCCGCTGGCCGTCTGCCTGGCCGCCGCGCAGCTCGCCGCCCGGCCGCGCCGCTCGGTCGCCGCGCTCGCCTCGGCGCTCACCCGGGGGCGCGGCCCGCTGGAGACCCTCGGAGTGGAAGGGGACACCGCCGTGCGCACCGCCTTGGACGAGTCGTTCGCCACCCTCCCCGCCGGAGCCGCCGGCGCCTACCGGCGCATGGGGCTGCTCCCCGTCACCCGCTACGACGGACCCATGGTCGGCGCCGTGTGCGGCGTGCCGCCCGAGGAGGCCGAGGACTTCCTGGAACTCCTCCTGGAGGTGAACCTTCTGGAGGAGACCGGAACGGACCGTGTCCCCGGCGTGGGCGACCGCTACCGCTTCCACGACCTCGTACGCCTGCACGCGGGCGGCCGGGCCGAGACCGACCTGCCGGAGCCCGAACGGCGGGCCACGCTCCGCCGCTTCGTCGACTGGTGCCTCGCCACCGCCACCTCGGCGGAGGCCCTCCTCACCCCGAGCCACCGCACCCTGCCGCGTGACTACGCCCACCCGGCCGCCCCGCCCGTGGCGTTCGACGCCCAGGCGCCCGCGCTCGCGTGGCTGGACGAGCACCGCTACGACCTCATGGCCGCCGTCCGCCTCGCCGCCCGCGAGGGCTGGGACGCGAGCGCCTGGCAGCTCGTCGACGCGATGTGGCCGCTCTTCCTCCGGCTGCGGCCCTACGACCTGTGGACCGAGGCCCACGCGCTCGGCCTGGAGGCCGCCCGCCGCGCCGGACACCGGGCGGGTGAGGGCAGGATGCTGACCTCGGGCGGCAACGGCCTGTGCCACACGGGCCGCTTCGACGAGGCGGCCCGCTGGTTCGAGGACGCCCTGCGCCACGCCACGGAGGACGGCGACGAGCGCCAGCGGGCCCAGGCCCTGCACGGGCTGGGCCGGGCCCACTTCGGCGCGGGCCGCACCCAGGAGGCCGAGCTGCACTACGGCCGCGCCCTGACCCTCCGCGAGGCCATCGGCTACACCCGTGGCGCCGCCCTGTCCCGCGTGTGCCTGGGCGAGATCGCCCTGGCGCACGACCGGCCCGGCCTCGCGGCCGGCCGGCTGGCCACGGCCCGCGCCGAACTCGTCGCCGAGGGCGACTCCTACGACGCGGCCCGCGCCCTCGCCCTCCTCGGCCACGCCACGGCCCGCGGCGGCGACGCCCGCACCGGGATGCGGCGACTCCTGCGCGCCCTGGTGGAGTTCGAGAACGCCGGCTCCGTCCACTGGCAGGCGCGGACGATGGAGTACCTCGGCCAGGCCTGCCAGGAGCACCGGGCCCCCACGGAGGCCGTCCGCTGGTTCACCCGCTCCCTGGCCCTGTACGACCCGGTGAGCCCCACCGACGCGGCCCGCCTACGCACCCGCCTCCGTGAGGTCGACCCCCGTACCAGACCCGCACCATGACGGCCGGTCACCTCCATGAGCGCCGCACCGGGGGCGCAGGCGCACGGATACCCGCGCCCCCGGCCGGGAGAACCGCACGACCGTCAGCTCCTCCGGCGCCCGCCCCGCCGTGAGCCAGCCGTGCAGGAACGAGGCCAGGGCCGCGCCGACGGTGCCCGGCGGGACGGCCGGACACGGGGACGCCGCCAGCAGGCGGCCATCGCGGAGGCCGATCACCCAGCCCCCCGCCGCGTCCGGTACGGACGCGAGCAGGCAGCCCGGGTGCCGGGCCAGCAGCCAGCGCGCCCGGCGCACCGCCGCGGCCGGGCCGGGGGCCGGGCGCCCGCAGCGGAGCACGTCGGCGGTCTCCGTCCAGCGCCCGTCCCGGCGGGCGTCCGGGTCCACGCTCCAGTGGACGTCCACGCCCGCCGGGCGGCCCGTCCGGCCGGGCCCCGGGTCCGCGCTCCAGCGGGCACCGGCCGTCAGCTCCACCGTCGCCGGGCGCCGGTCACCGGCCGTCAGGCGGACGACCGCCAGGACGCGCTCCACGGCCGTCACGCGCCCGGCCCCGCCGCACCGGCCACCCGGGTGCCGCCCCCGTCGAGCGGCGGCGGCACCTCGGCCGGCTCGGTCACCGGCGCGTACGCGGGCTGCCCCAGGCCCAGCAGGCGGTACATCAGCGCGCGCATCCGCCGGTTGAAGCGGCCCGGCTCGGAGGACAGCAGGGCGGCCACCCGCGCGTACTCCCGCCGCCGGTACTCGGCCGCCGCGTACCGCAACTGCTCCTCCAGCGGGTGCAGCGGCGACAGCGCGGGCGCGGCGAGCGCCAGCGCGGCGGCCGGGGAGGCCGGGTGCACCTCGCGCTCGGGGAAGCGGGCGAGCAGTACGGGCGCCCGGGTCACCGTGGCGTAGGACGTCAGCGAGCCGTGGTCGCCGATCACCGCGTCCGCGGCGACCAGCACCGCCCGCCAGTCCGCCGCGGGCGGCACCAGCGCCAGTCCGCGGGCCCGGCAGCTCGCCAGCCAGGTGCGGACCTGCCGGTCCCCGTGTCCGGCCCACACGTTGGGGTGCACGAGCACGGCCACCCGGTACCGGTCGGGCGGCAGCTCGCTGAGTAATCGCGGCAGCAGGGCGTCGAAGCGGCCGAAGGACGACGACGGGCCCCAGGTGGAGGTGACGACCACCAGCCGCTGCCGGCCGCCCAGGCCGAGCCCCCGGCGGTACGCCTCGCGGTGCGGCAGGCTCGCGGCGATCCGGTCGTAGCAGGGGTCGCCGACGACGGTCGCCACCGGCACCGCCTCCGGGCACCAGCGCGTCAGCTCGGCGAGGTCCCGGGCGTGGGCGAGCGCGACGGCGGCCGGCACGACCCGGCCGTCGCTGGTCAAGTACTCCCGGCTCAGCATGCCCGTGGGGCGCTCGGCCGCCGGGGCCGAGGTCAGCCCGCCCTCGCGCAGCAGCTTGATGTGGCCGGCGCCGTGCGAGAGCCGGATCAGCGGCGCGCGCACCTTCTCGATCCCCCGGGAGCCGGCGGCGAGCGCCAGGTCGAACTCCTCACGCACCGCCGTCCGCCACGGCAGCACCGCCACCCCCAGGTCCCGCAGGTAGCGGGCGGCGCCCTCGCCGAGCGCGTGCGGGGCGACCGTGAAGTCCACCTGGATCCGCAGATCGCCCTCCACCAGCGAGAACACATCGCGCAGCCGCTGGCCGTAGGTCACCGTGTGCACGACGACCAGCACGCGCTTGCAGTCCGGCAGCGTCAGCCACCGGCGGTCCGGCTCCGGGTTCCTCCGGATCGTGGACATGGGCACCATCCCCCTCTTCCCGCTCTTCGCCGGCCGGCCGCTCCGGCCGGCCGAGGCTCGGATCCAGGGGATTCCCGGGCGGTCTGACGGAATGCTTGCAGCGACCTCGACGCATCCTTGCCACGCTCCGCGGGGACCGGCTCACGGCCCGTCATCAACCCGTGGTTAAGTTCGTGGCCCAGCCGTGACGTGGCACGGACTAGTGCGAGGGCTCGCTCCCGTGACAGGATGCTCCCCGCGGCCCGGTGCTTCTTAACTGGCCGTGAGGTGGCGTGGGGAAGATCGCGGAAACAAGCTCGTGAGGACGGAGCGGATGGCAACCGGGGGCGACAGGTCGGCAGGCGAGGCGGGCAGCCCGCTCGCGGCGCGGCTCAACTACCTGTTCGCGAACATGCATCCGCCCGGCGCCCCGTACACCAACGCGCACGTGGCGGAGGAGATCTGCGGCGGCACCGAGGAGTACGGCGGGGTCAAGCTCACCGAGCAGTATCTGTCGATGCT
Source organism: Streptomyces albireticuli (assembly GCF_002192455.1). Taxonomy (NCBI): domain Bacteria; kingdom Bacillati; phylum Actinomycetota; class Actinomycetes; order Kitasatosporales; family Streptomycetaceae; genus Streptomyces; species Streptomyces albireticuli. The sequence continues at coordinate 978,369 of NZ_CP021744.1, read as the reverse complement.
CCGCAACGGCCGCCGTGCCAACCCCAGCCCGGACGTGCTGCGCGCGCTGGCGAAGTTCTTCGCCGTGCCCGTCGGCTATCTGATGGGCGACCTCTCGGCCTCGCAGGCCGAGCGGGTGGAGGAGGAGGTCCGCTTCCTCGTCGCCATGCGGGACCAGCGGGTCCGGGCCATCGCCCTGCGCTCCGTGGGACTGCCGCCGGAGGTCCAGGACAGCCTCAACACGATCATCGCCCAGTTCCGGCAGCAGATGAACCTTCCGGCCGACCCGCCCGACGCGGGTGGCGAGGAGCGCTCGTGACCGTCACGGCGGATGACCGGCTCTTCACGTACTGGCGGCGTACCGAGGACGAGGACGGTGCAGGGATGCGAGTGGGGCGCATACGGCGCCGGTGCAAGCAGCTCATCCATGAGCTCGCGCTGCCCGCGTCCACGGATCTCCAGGGCCTGTGCGACATCGTCGCGGGCCGTGTGGGCCGTCCCATCCGCCTCGTCCCGATGAGCCTGAACGGCGTGGTCTCGGGCATGACGGCCACCACCGACGACGCCTACTGGGTCATCTACGAGCAGAAGACCTCGCCCTGGCACCAGGTCCACATCGTCCTGCACGAGATCGGCCACCTCCTGCTCGGCCACGACCAGGACCCGGCCGTCACCGAGGACGCCCTCAAGGTCTGGACGCCGTCGGTCGACGTGGCCACCGCCATGCGCCGCATGGGCCTGACCATGGGCCTCGCCCGGCACCACTGCTACGACAACCTCACCGAGCGCGAGACCGAGATCCTCGGCACCCTCCTGATGGAGAAGGTCGTGCCCCCGCCGCCGGGCCAGGAGGCCCCGCTGGAGGGCGAGGCCGCCGCGCTCGCCGCGTCCCTCGGCCCCGCGCTCCAGCACGTCCGCCGGCAGCTGAGGGAGGGAGGCGCCGATGTTTGACGCCCTCTACCTCACCTTCTCCGCCGTCACCTGGTGCATCGTCGGTTACAAGGCCCGCGCCTGGTTCCGCGACCGCGGCAACGTCGACCTGGGCCTCACGGCCCTGATGACCTCCGGCGTCCCGATCGTCTTCCTGTTCTCGGCGCCCAGCGTCTACCGCGCCTTCGACCGGCTGACCGGCGTGGCCAACCTCGCCATGGTCTTCCTCTACTCGGCCGTGGTGCTGTTCGCGTCCGGCGCCACCGTGCTGCTCCTGCGCTGGACCAGCCGGGGCGACGCGGCCGCCGAGGCCCGCGCCACCGCCCGGTCGAGGTTCGCGGTCGCCGTGGTGGGCGTCGCCTGGGCCACGGCCGTCGTCTGCTTCGCCGTCGGCCGTCCGGACGACGTGGAGCACCCCCGCGACTTCAGCACCGCCTACGCGGACGCGCCCGGAGTGGTCGCCTTCCTGGTGCTGTATCTGGCCATCTTCGGCACGAGCCTCGCGGGGCTCGGCGCCCTGTGCCCGCGCTACGCCGCCCGGCTCGGCCGCTCATGGCTCGCCAAGGGCCTGCGCACGCTGGCCGCGGGCTGCTGGCTCGGCCTGCTGTACTGCCTGTGCAAGCTGGTCGGCTTCGTCCTGTCCTGGACCGGCAACGAGCTCTACTGGCTCTCCAACGGCGTGGCGCCGATGAGCGCCTCGGTGGCCGCGCTGCTGGTGCTGCTCGGCTTCTCGCTGCCCGCGGCCGGCCCCCGGGTCTCCGCCTGGCGGCGGCTGCGCCGGCTGGACCCGCTCTGGCGGTCCGTCACCGCGCACGCCCCCGAGGTCACCATCGACGAGCACCGCTGGTCGGCCCGCTGGCCCTTCGCCGACCTGGAGTGGCGCGCCAACCGCCGGATGGCGGAGATCCGCGACATCCAGCGCGGCATCCGCCGCCATGTCGAGCCCCTGGCCCTGGACCTCGCCAAGGAGAAGGCGGGCGCCGCCGGTCTGGACGAGCGGCGCACCGCCGCGGTCGTCGAGGCCGCCGCCCTGCGCCGGGGCCTCGCGAACCAGATCACCGGCCATGTGCCGGCACCGCACGCCGACAGCGTGGTGGTGACGGTCAGCGCGGACCCGGCCGAGGAGCACGAACACCTGGCCCGCGTCGCGGACGTCTACCACGATCCGCTGGTCGACGCGGTCCTCACCGACCTACGGGAGATCAGCGCGGCGAGCCGTCCCTGACGGCGCGCGGCCCACAGACGAGGCGGCCATGGACGGGGGTCAAGGCCGCCTGCGCCACAGGCCGGCGCCGGGTCCGTAACCATTCGGACCCGGCGCCGCCCGTGCGCGTCACCCTCCGGTCCCCGGCACCCCCGCCCCCTGTCTAGAGTCGGGTTCCATGCAGAACTCCGCCCTGCCCGGCGCATCCGCGCCCATCGACCTCGCCGCGCTGGTCAGCGACCCGTACGGCACCTACGCCCGGCTCCGCGAGGCCGGCCCGGTCCACCGCTTCACGGGCCCGGACGGCCGGCCCGCGTGGCTGGTCACCCGCTACGAGGACGTCCGTGCGGGCCTCGCAGACCCCCGGCTGTCCCTGGACAAGGCCCACGCCGCCCCCGGCAACTACGGTGGCTTCTCGCTGCCCCCGGCCCTCGACGCCAACCTCCTCAACATGGACCCGCCGGACCACACACGGGTGCGGCGCCTGGTCGTCAAGGCGTTCACCCCCGGCCGGACGGAGAAGCTCCGGGAGCCGGTGCGACGGACGGCCGACGCGCTCCTCGACGCCGTCGAGGCCGACGGCCGCGCCGATCTGCTGGCCGCCTACGCGGGTCCGCTGCCCATCGCGGTCATCTGCGACCTGCTGGGGGTGCCGCCGGAGGCCCGGAAGGACTTCCGGGCCTGGACGGACGCGATGATCGCGCCCGACCGCACGCGCCCGCACCTGATGAAGGAGGCCGTCGGCGAACTGCTGCGCTTCTTCACCGGGCTGATCGCGGCCAAGCGGGCCGCGCCCGCCGACGACCTGCTCTCGGACCTGATCGCGGTCCGGGACGGCGAGGGCGACGACCGGCTCTCGGAGGACGAGCTGACCTCGCTGGCCTTCCTGATCCTCTTCGCGGGCTACGAGAACACCGTCCACCTCATCGCCAACTCCGTCCTCGCGCTCCTGGACCATCCGGAGCTGATGCGTCAGTTGCGCATGGATCCGGACGGAATGGGGGCCGCGTTCGACGAGTTCAACCGCTGGGAGGCCCCCGCGCCGCTGGCGATCCGCCGCTTTCCGCTGGAAGACATCGAGATCGGCGGGGTGACCGTGCCCGCGGGGGAGACGGTGCTGCTCTCGGTGGCCTCCGCCAACCGTGATCCTCGTCACTTCGAGGATCCGGAACGGCTGGATCCGAACCGCGAGCGAAAGGGACATCTCGGGCTGGGGCACGGCATCCACTACTGCCTGGGCGCGCCGCTGGCCAGGATGGAGACCGAAATCGCACTGGCAGCGCTGCTCGAGCGGTTCCCGGGGCTCACGCTCGATGTGCCGCGCGAGGAGCTGGAGTGGCGGCCCTCGATGCGGGCGCGTGGCTTGATTTCGCTGCCTGTTCGTTGGAAATAAGCAAAGCCGAACAGATTTTTGATGCATAACCCATCGTTGATGAGGTAGAACTGTCCTCGAGCCCGCCCGGTGTGCATCCCCCGTCGCACCGGGCGGGCCTTCGACTTCGACGGCACGTCCGTCGGTCCGCCCGCCGAGGAGCGGGCCCGGGTCAGGAACCGCCGGCCGGGAACTTCAGGAGCGCCACCGCCGCCAGCATCTGCACGCTCACCGCGGCCACCGCCTTGTGCGTCGGCAGGTGGTGCTGGCCCCGGATCAGCAGCGCCGCGAAGGCGTAGCCGAAGGCCGAGGTGATCCAGGCGGCGGCCCGCACCGGGTAGGAGTCCCCCGGCAGGCACGCGTCGAGCGCCAGCCGAGGCAGGTCCGTCGCCCAGAAGATCACCACGAACAGGGTCACCGTCGGACCGAACTTGCCGTTGCCGCCGAGCCGGCGCGCGATGGCCTGGGTGGCCACCCCCAGCAGCAGGCTCGCGAGGAGCAGCACCCCGTCGGCGAGGGCCATCGCCTCCAGGGCCTGCCCGGGGCCGACCCGCCACCCCTCCCAGAAGGAGTCGTTGCCCAGCGTCCCCAGCGCCCCGCAGAGCAGGCACAGGAAGGTGGCGGCCCCCAGACGCTCCGGTCCCGCGCCTCGTCGAGCACTTCGACAGGGCGGAACCAGAGCCCGAATATGAGGCGGTGCCACAGCAGCTTGCGCGGCGGTGCCGCCTGGGTGTGCGCGGACTGCGGAGGCCGGGGGGACGAAGGGGAGGGGCTCACAGGCATGGATGCAAGTTCTATCACCCGTCCGGACCAGTCACCGGTGGCCGGGCCGGAAAACGGGCACCGCGGGTGATCCAGGGTCAGACCGGCGCGGGCGCCGCCCCGTCGGGGTCGCCGTCGGGGTCACCGTCCGGACCGGGGCGCGGACCGGTCCCGGGCCCGGTGCCGTCACCGCTCGCGGCGCCCGGATCCCCGTCCGGGTCCACGTCCGGACCGGCGGCCTCCAGGTACTCCTCCGAGATCTCCCGCGGCCCGAACGGCCACACCTTCTCGTACCGCGCCCACAGCAGGAACGCCACACAGCCCGCGGCGACCCAGGCCAGCGACCATTCGATGGGGTGCCGCCCGGGCGAGTTCTTGTCCGCGTAGCCGTAGATCACCAGCCAGCCCACCAGCGCCACGAAGCTGGGCAGCGGGTAGAGCCACATGCGGTACGGGCGCCGCAGCGCCGGCTGGCGGCGGCGCAGCACCGTCACCGCCAGCACCTGGGCCAGGGCCTGCACGATCACCATGACGGTGGTCAGCAGCTGGATCAGCGTCGCCAGGTCCGTATGACGGCCGATCAGGAAGCCGACGGCGGTGACGGCGCCCATCGACGCGAGGCCCAGGACCGGGAAGCGGTGCCGCGGGTGGAGCCTGCCGAAGGCGCCGAAGAAGACCTTGTCCCGCGCGGCGTCGTAGGGCACCCGGGACCCGCCGAGCAGACCGGCCAGCACGGACGCCACGGCCGTGACGAGGATCAGCACCGTGACGGTCTTCGCCGCGCCCTCGCCCCAGGACTTCTCCAGCACCGCGGAGGCCACCGAGGAGGAGGCCGTCGAGTCCGGGTCGAGCATCTGCTTCCAGTCGATGACGCCCAGGGTGCCGATCTGGAGCAGCAGGTAGATCGCCATGATGCCGAGGATGGAGAAGACGATGGCGCGCGGCAGGGTGCGCCCCGGGTTCTTGATCTCGGCGCCCATGTAGGCCGCGGTGTTGTAGCCGAGGTAGTCGTAGATCCCGATGGTCAGGCCCGCCGCGAAGCCGATCCAGAAGTGATTGGTGGTCAGCTCGAAGGCGTGCGCCGGATAGGTGAACGCGCGGTCGGGGCTGAAGTGGGTGAAGGCCGCGGCGATGACCAGCACCACGGACGCGATCATCACGCACCACAGCACCACCGTGATCTTCGCGATGTTCTCCACCCGCCGCCACAGCACCGCGAGGATCACCGCGATGACGGCGAGCCCGACCAGGTCGCCCTGCGCCTGGCCCATGTCCGGCCAGAGATAGCCGAGATACTGCACGAAGCCGATGATCCCGGTGGACATGCCCAGCGGGATGAAGAGCATCGCCGTCCAGACGAACAGGAACGGCATCAGTCTGCCGGTCCGGTACTGGAACGCCTGCCGCAGATAGACGTAGCTGCCGCCCGCCCCCGGCAGCGAGGCGCCCAGCTCGGCCCAGATCAGCCCGTCGGCGAGGGCCAGCACCGCGCCCGCGACGAACCCGATGACGGCCTGCGGCCCCCCGAAGGCCGCCACCATCAGCGGGATGGTCACGAACGGCCCGATGCCGCACATCTGGCTCATGTTGAGCGCGGTGGCCTGGAAGAGCCCGATGCGGCGTACGAACCCGACCCGCGGCTCCGGCCGTTGTCCCGTGTCTGCCATGGCGGTCAGCCCTTTCTCGCGCCGGACGGTGCCCTGCCCACTGCACAGGTAGCACCGGCGTGCCGGAAGCGTCCATGACCTGGACGTCGGTGAACCGTCCGGGCGTTCTGTCACCGCCCGGACGGCGCAGTGTAGGTTCCGACTCCGAGGGAGCGCGGGCGAACGCGCGGAACCGGGGAACGGGGCGTCGAGAGGGCGGACATGCGGGTGCGTGGATCACGGGTGGCCGTCGTCGGCGGGTCGGTCGCGGGGTGCGCCACCGCGCTCGCCGCGGCGCGGGCCGGAGCCGGCGAGGTCGTGGTGTACGAGCGGGCGGCCGGCGGCCTCCAGGACCGGGGCGTCGGCCTCGCCGTCCACGACGACCGCTACGCCGAGCTGGCGGCGGCCGGGCACCTGGGGCCGGACGTGCCCTGGCGGCGGCTGACCCGGCGCCCCTGGATCGTGCGGGACGGCGGCGCGCCCGCCGGACGGGCGGTGGGCGTGCTGCCGTTCCCCTTCCGCTCGTACAACTGGGGATCGCTCTGGCGGGAGTTACGGGCGGGGCTGCCCGCCTCCGTCGGCTACGTCCAGGGCGCGGCCGTCGAGCGGGTGCTGCCCGGACCGGACGGCGCCGCGCTGCGGTTCGCCGACGGGCGCACCGAGCGCTTCGACCTGGTCGTCGGCGCCGACGGCTACCGCTCGGCCGTCCGGGCCGCGACCCGGGCGGCCACCGTGCCCGCGTACGCCGGCTATCTGGCCTGGCGCGGCACCCTGCCGGTGGAGCTGCTGCCCGGCCCCCACGACGCCTGGCCCGAGCACGACGCCGCGACCGTCGTCTTCCCCGGCGGCCATATGATCGTCTACCGCATCCCCGGCCCGGGCGGCCGGGGCACCTCCGCGAACTGGGTCTTCTACACCGCGCCGCCCGCCTCCGTCGGCCCGGCCCTCCGGGACGCCACCAGCCTGCCCGCCGGCACGGTCACCGACGAGCTGGTCTCCCACCACGCGGCGGTCGTCGAGGAGCGCTTCCCGCCGTACTGGCAGGAGGTCGTCCGGCGCACGCCCCGGTCCGGCACGTACGTCCAGCCGATCTACGACCTGGCCGTGCCGCACTACGGCGAGGGCCGGCTCGTCCTCGCCGGGGACGCGGCCGCCGTCGCCCGCCCGCACTCCGGCAGCGGCGCCGTGAAGGCCCTCCAGGACGCCGCGGTGCTGGAGCGGGTGCTGCGCGAGGAGCCGGACCTGGACGCCGCGGTCCGTGCCTACGACGCCGAACGGTCGCCCACCGGCCGGGCCGTGGTCGGCGTCGGCCGCCGGCTCGGCCGCGCGCAGGTGCAGGCCACCCCCGACTGGGCGGCCATGGACCAGGAGGCAGTCGACACCTGGTGGCGCACGGCGGCCGACGGCGGCCGGGGCTTCGGCGGGCAGGCCCTGACGGGGCCTCGGGAGTGACCCGGAAGGCGCGTTCCGGAGTGCGTCCGGCGACGGGGCGGGGCGCTTATTGCACATCTATGGCAACTGCCACATCCTTGCCACAAGCGCCGGTCGGAGCGCTATGGTGGCCCGGCCGTGGTGTTCGGGAAGACCGGTGACAGGCCCTCGTGGCCCGAGTCCGGAGCGGCCCTCGCCACTGTGATCGGGGAGTTCCCGTTCCGTTCCGCGCGCCGCCACGGCGCGCGGAGCCACTGGCCGCAGCCCGCGGCCGGGAAGGCAGGGGCGGGCGCGCGCGAACCCGTAAGCCAGGAGACCGGCCACGGCATCACGCGATGATCCACGAGGTGCTTGGAGCGTTCACCCCCGATGACCCTGCCCACCGACGCCCCCGGCGCCGCCCCCACCGAAGCCCCCGGCGGCGCGCTGCCCGCCTTCCGGTGGCGCCGCCAGGACACCGTACGCACCGCCGGCCTGCTGGCGGTCGTCGCCGCCCTGCACGTCGTCGCGTTCGGCGTCCTCTATCTGCTCGTCGTCCCCGACCACTACACCGTGGGCTCCAAGGTCTACGGGGTCGGCCTCGGCATCACGGCCTACACCCTCGGCATGCGGCACGCCTTCGACGCCGACCACATCGCCGCCATCGACAACACCACCCGCAAGCTGATGGCCGACGGCAAGCGCCCGGTCTCGGTCGGCTTCTGGTTCGCGCTCGGCCACTCCAGCGTCGTGGTGGCCATGGCGGCCCTGGTCGCGGGCGGCACCCAGGCCGCGGGGACCCTCCTCGACGAGGAGTCCACCACGCACCAGACCCTCGGCGTGGTCGGCACCACCGTCTCCGGCGGCTTCCTCTACCTCATCGCCGCCCTCAACCTCGTCGCCCTCGCGGGCATCCTGCGCATCTTCCGCGCCATGCGCGAGGGCCGCTACGACGAGCGGGAACTGGAGCGCCACCTCGACTCGCGCGGCTTCATGAACCGGATCCTCGGCCGCTTCACCCGCTCCATCACCCGCCCCGGCCAGATGTACCCGCTGGGCTTCCTCTTCGGCCTCGGCTTCGACACCGCCACCGAGGTCACCCTCATGGTGATGGCGGGCAGCGGCGCCGCCGCCGGCCTGCCCTGGTACGCGATCCTGTGCCTGCCGCTGCTGTTCGCCGCCGGCATGAGCCTCTTCGACACCCTCGACGGCACGTTCATGAACTTCGCCTACCAGTGGGCGTTCTCCAACCCCGTCCGCAAGGTCTACTACAACCTCACCATCACCGGACTGTCGATCGCCGTCGCCTTCCTCATCGGCACCATCGAGCTGGTGAGCGTCCTGCACGAGAAGCTCGGCCTCGACGACGCGCTGACCGGCTGGATCGCCGGCCTGAACCTCGACAACGTCGGCTTCGTGATCGTCGGCCTGTTCGTGGTCGTGTGGGCGGCGGCGCTGGCGTACTGGCGCTTCGGCAAGGTCGAACAGCGCTGGGCGGCGCGCACGTCGACCGCGGCGCCCAAGGGCTGAGGGGCGCACGACGCGGAGGGGCCGGGAGGAGCCCCGGTGCGTAGCGGGCGGGGCGCCGGGGAAGGCGCCCCGCCCGTCACCGCCTAGGCCGCCGCACCCCGCCCCGGCGGGAACGGCACGGCGGCCAGCACCGGGAGCAGCCACTCCTCCTCGTGGTCCAGATGGGCCGTCAGCTCCGCCACCATCCGCGCCAGTTCCGCCCGGAACCGCACGGGATCCGCCGCTCCGATGTCCCCCAGCAGCGCCAGCAGCTCGTCCTTGACACGCGCCACCGTCCGGTGTTCCTCCCGGAGCCGGCCGAGCGCGTCACGCAGTCGCGGGTGGTGCTCCGCGAGCGCGGGGAAGACATGGGCGTCCTCGCCCGTGTGATGGAACGTCAGGGTCCCGCAGAACGCCAGGCAGTGCTGCCTGATCTGCATGCCCAGCCCCGGCGCCGGCGGTTCGCCGGGGCCCCGGTGGGCCGCGACCGCCGCCAGATGGGCGTCGGTCTCGGCGAATACGTGCTTCAGCTGCGCGCGCAGCCAGGTGTGGACCTCCAGGAGCTTGTCGGCGAGGGTGACGACCTCGCGGGGGCCTCCCGCGTCCGCGTGCTCGGCGCGCTCCAGTGCCACGACGGGCAGGAGGCGGGAGGTCCGCTCCTGGTATGCGGCGTAGCCGGGCTCGGCCCGGGTCACCCGCGCGAACAGCCGGTCGCGCCGGGCGCCCTCGGCGGGGACCGCGACGGCCTCGAACTCCTCGGTGCCCAGCTCCACCCGCACCAGGGGATGGGCGAGCAGGTTGTGGTACCAGGCGGGGTGGGCGGGGGCGCCGAGGTTGGAGCCGACGACCAGCAGGAGCCCCTCGTGGCGGACGTAGCCGAGGGGAGTGGTGTGCGAGGCGCCCGATCGCGCGCCGGTGGTGGTCAGCAGCAGGAGGTCACCGCCCTCGAAGGGGCCGCCGACCTTTCCTCCGTTGGCGCGGAACTCCTCGATGACGGACTGGTTGAACGATATGGGCATGACGGTGTGGGCTCTCCGGAGCGGGTACGTGAGCCGCGGTCGATCGCGGCGAAGTGATGGTGAAGAGCGCGACGGGGCGCGCCGAGGCGCGGCGGCGTGCGGAAAGAGGCACGCGGCGGCGCCGTACGGTCAGGCGCTGCCTGTGAAGTGAGAACTCATGGGAAGACCCTTTGAGGAAAGGTGTCTCGCCCGATCGCCGGCCTGCCCACTGCTCTTCGGCCGGCGTCACGCGGACACGCGCCCCATTAGAGCCATGTGCCGGTGCTCATGTCAATGCGGATGAGGCGCCTCCGCGTCGCTGCCGGCACCCCTGCGCGTCCGGCGCCGCCGCCCGTTCCGCCGCTCAGCGGGGGAGGGCGGCCGCCTCGCTCCCCTCGGCCGCGCTCGCGGGAAAAGGCTGGTCGTGACCGGCGGTGGGGGAGGCGCACACCCCGAACCAGGCGGCGACCCCGAGGACGACTGCGACGAAGCGGCGCATGCGAAGTTCCTTCCGGTGCGGGAGAGTCGGCGCGAGCGGGCGGCTCGGCGGCCGGGTCGCCCGAGGGCTTCCCAGCCGCCGGGACGCGCATGCGGTACTCACCCGAACGGGGGCGGCGGGCGGGGTCCGTGCCCTACGTTCAGGTGAACTCCGGTGGGTTTCCCGGCCCTTGGGTGAGTGGGCGGGGCTCAGCCGCCGGGTGTGTCCTGCGGTGCCCGAGCGGCCCGCGGGCGGGTGTCCGGGCGTTCGTCACGGCGACGCGGCCGGCAGCACGACCTCGAAGCGGCAGCCCCCGGGCACGTTCCGGACCGCCGCCCGGCCCGCGTGGGCCTCGACGATGCCGCGGACGATCGCCAGGCCCAGCCCCGCCCCCGCCGGAGGCGTCCGCGCCTCCGAACCGCGCCAGCCGGTGTCGAAGACGCGCGGCAGGTCCTCCTCCGGGATGCCGCCGCAGCCGTCCGTGACGGACAGGACGACCGTGTCCGCGTCGCGGCGCGCCGCCACGGCGACCGTGCCGTCGGCGGGGGTGCGGCGGATGGCGTTGACGAGGAGGTTGCCCAGTACGCGCGTCATCTCCTTCCCGTCCACTTCGACCGGCACCGGGTCCACCCGGTCCCCGACGAGCCGGACGCCGTGCTCGCGCGCCAGCGGCCCCGCGCCGGCGAGGGCGTCGCCCACCAGGTCGTACACCGACATCCGGCTGGGGGTGAGCGGCAGCGCCCCCGCGTGGATGCGGGAGAGCTCGAAGAGGTCCCCGACCATGGAGTTGAGCCGGTCGACCTCGGTGCGGATCTGCCGGAAGTAGCGCGGGGGATCCTCGGCGACGCCGTCCTCCAGCGCCTCCGACATCGCGCGGAGCCCGGCCAGCGGGGTCCGCAGGTCGTGCGAGATCCAGGCGACGAGCTCGCGCCGGGACGTCTCCAGCGCCTGCTCGCGCTCCCGTGACCGCGCGAGCTTCTCGCTCGTCGCCGCGAGCTCACGGCCGAGCGCGGCCAGTTCCGCCGTCGCGTCGCCGGCGGGGGCCGCGAAGCTGCCGTCGTCGCCGAAGGACCGCGCGGCGAGGGTCAGGGCGTTGCTGCGGGCCACCACCCACCGGCCGAGCAGCAGCGCGGTGGCGAGGGAGACGACGGCGGCCATCGCGCAGACCGTGGTCACGACCGTCAGGTCGTGCGAGGAGAGGAACATCGCCCGGGCCACGGCCAGGGTGCCCGCCAGCATCGCGGTCACCGAGACGGCCGCGACCACGGTCAGGGCCACGGCCACCGAGCGGTGGCGCAGGGCGCGCAGCGCGAGGGCGCCCAGCAGCCCGGCCGCGGCGGCGCCCAGGAAGGCGAACAGGGCGATCAGCAGGACGTCACGCATCGCGGGCCCCGTTTCCGGCAGCGCCTCCGGCCGTGTCCCCGGCGGTCTCCCCGGCCGTGCCCGCTCCCGTTTCCCCGGCCGTGCCCCCGCCTGTGTCCCTGTCTGTGTCTCCGCCCGTGTCGAAGCGGTACCCCACGCCCCAGACGGTCCGGATCAGCCGTGGCCGCGCGGGATCGTCCTCGACCTTGGCGCGCAGCCGTCGTACGTGCACGGTCACGGTCGACAGGTCGCCGAACTCCCACCCCCACACCTCGCGCATCAGCTCCTCGCGGCCGCACGCCCGCCCCGGGTGCCGCACGAGGAACGCCAGGAGGTCGAATTCCCGCAGTGTGAGGGCGAGTTCGGCGCCGTCCTTGGTAGCGCGGCGGGACGCGGGGTCGAGCGCGATCCCGCCCGCGCGCAGGGGTGGCGCCGCCGCGGGACCGGAGGACGCGACCGTCGCCCGCGCCTGCGCGCGGCGCAGCACGGACGTGACGCGCAGCACCAGCTCGCGGGGGCTGAAGGGCTTGGTCACATAGTCGTCCGCGCCGACCTCCAGGCCGAGGATGCGGTCGTCCTCGTCGCCGCGCGCGGTCAGCATGATGACCGGTACGGGCCCGTGCGCGCGGAGCCTGCGGCAGACCTCGAGGCCGTCCATGCCCGGCAGCATCAGGTCGAGGACGACCAGGTCGGGCGGGAACGCGGCGGCCCGCTCCAGGGCGGCGGGCCCGTCGGCGACGCGGTCGACGGCGAAGCCGGCCCGGCCGAGGTACCCGGCCACGACCTCGGCGACGGTCGGATCGTCGTCGACGACGAGGACGCGGGCGGTGTGGTGCGTGAAGTGCATGCGGCAAGCGTCGCACCGCGGCGGCGCGGACGCCCGGCCGGACCGGGGCCGGCGGCTCGGTCCCGGTCCGGCGCCGCCCGGGGGCTCAGACCAGGTTCTTCTCCAGCGCCGCGATGTACTTGCGGATCGAGTGGTCGCGTACGCCGTCGCTCGCCGGCGCGAGGGGGTCCGCGGAGAGGCCCTTGGCACGGTCGGCCAGGCCGCCCAGGAGACTCATGCTCTCGTGGACCTTGCCGCGGGAGTCGATGTACCGCAGGTTCTCGACGTGGGTGTAGGCGGGCTCCGGAGGCAGTTGCGGCACGATGTCGTTGTTGTTGACGAAGCGGTACATGCGCTCCTTGAAGCCCTTGTTGTACGCGGTGGCGAGCAGCCGGTCGCAGGTGCGCGGCTGGCCGAAGGTGCAGACGCCGTCCGCGCGCAGCCGCGGCTCCTCCAGGTACATCCGCGCCGCGGCGAGCATGGCCAGGGCGCCGCCGAGGCTGTGCCCGGTGAACCACACGCTCTGCCCGTCGGTGCGGAACTCCGCGAGGGCCTTCTTGACGTCGGGGAAGATGGAGTCCAGCGCCTCCCCGAAGCCGTAGTGGACGTAACCGGTCCGTCCCGGTCCGGGCCAGGGCGGGGTGGTCGCGTCCGAGAGCCAGTCCCGGATCTGCGCGGGCTCCGTGCCGCGGAACGCGGTGATGATCATGTGGTCGCTGGCGAGGGTGAACGCCTGTGTGTCCTCCAGCGGGAACGGCGGTGTGAACCGGGTGCGGTGGTGGCGCACGCGGTCGAAACCCCAGTGGGCGGCCCGTTCCTCGATGGTGGCCTCGTCCTTGTAGGCCAGGTCGGACGCCTGGGCCAGCCAGTAGGCCTGGGTGAGGCCGCAGGTGCTGGCGTGGTGGTCGATCGTGGACGGTACGGGCACGGCGGGTTCCTCCTGGGTCGGTACGGACACCGCCTCCCCGGCGGCGTTCGCGCGCGGGGGAGGCACCGCTGGATGTCGTATCCGCTGCGGCGGCCCGCGCCGATGACCCCCGCCCGACTTCACCCGAAAGGCGGTGTCGCCCTCGCGCGGTTGCCGCGCCCCGATAGGCTCACGGCCGTCCCCGGCCGGCGAGGCCGCAGGGTCCGAGAGGAGACGGCATTGTCCGCAGCCGAGGCGGTGACGGACGGGGCCGCCGGGCCGGACGCCGAGTTCTGGCTCGTCGTCGGTACCGGGCTGAGCGGAATGCGGATCGTCGGGGAGCTGACGGAGGCCTGCGAACGGCTTCTGACAGGTCGTTACGCGGTCGTCCGCACGGACGAACTGCTCCTGGGGGTGCACGGCGGCCGGCTGACCCTGCACGACGTCGGCGGCCGGCCGCTGACCGCGCCGGCCGTCGCCTACGCCCGGATGAGCAGCGCGGTACTGAGCACCGACCGGGAGATCACGCTGCTGCGCCACCTGGAGGCGATGGGCACGGCCCTGATCAACCCGACCGCCGCGGTGCTGGCCTGCGTCAACAAGTTCTGGCACCTCCAGCAGCTCGCGGTGGCGGGGCTGCCGGTCCCCGACACCCGCAGCTACGCGGACGTCCCCCTGTCGAAGGTGATCGACGCCGGTGTGCCCGAGCCGTGCGTGGTGAAGTCGGTGCGCGGCCAGCAGGGCCGGCGGGTCTTCCTCGCCCCCGACGCCGCGATGCTGCGCGCCGTCCACGGCAGCCTGAGGGACGACTCGCCGTACGTGTTCCAGCGGTACGTGGCGCACTCGCACGGGCGGGACCTGCGCGTGATCGTGGTCGACGGGCGTGCCGTCGCGGCGCAGATCCGCTCGGCCACCGACGGCGGCCTGACGTCGAACCTGGCGCTGGGCGGTACGGCCGAGCTGTGCCTGGGCCGGCACCCGGCGGGGGAGGAGCTCGCCGTACGGGCCGCCGAGGTGCTGGGGCTCGGTGTCGCCGGCGTGGACCTGCTCTTCGAGCCGGACGGCGGTTTCACGATCTGCGAGGTGAACGTCCACGTCGGCTGGCGGGCCTATATGGCCGAGGTCGCCCCGGCGGTCGTCGCCGCCTGCCGGGACCGGCTGGACGCGGCGGGCGGCGCCGGTGCCGGCGCGGGCCCCGGTTCCGCCGGCGGCGCGCCCGGCCCGGTCACTTGATCGTGGTGTCCCCGAACGACACGAGGAGCCGGCGCATCAGGTCCGACAGTTCCTCGGCCTCCGCGCGGTCGAAGAGCTCCAGCATGCGGGCCTCGTGGGCGAGGTGGTCGGCCATGTACTCGCGGGTGAGCTCGCGGCCCCGCTCGGTGAGCCGGATCTTCACCGAGCGCCGGTCCGCCGTGTCCCGCACCCGCTCGACCAGGCCCTTGGCCTCCATGCGGTCGATGCGGTTGGTGATGGCGCCCGACGTCACCATGGCGGCCTTGCGGAAGGCGCCGGCGGTCAGCTCGTAGGGCGGCCCCGACCGTTGCAGCGTGGTGAGGACGTCGAACTCGCCCAGCTCCAGCCCGCGCTCGGCCGCGAACGCCCGGAACCGCTTCTCCAGTGCCGAGCCCAGTCGCTGGAGACGGCCGAAGACATGCACCGGCCACAGGTCGTCCGCCAGGTCGGGGCGCTCCACGAGCCACTGCTCGATGATCTCGTCGACCGCGTCCCGCTCGGTGTCCTCGCTCGCTGCGTCGCCGCTCATCGCTCTCCTTCGGCCGGTCCGGCATCGTCCCCCCGATGATATCTCAACATTGAGACACTTGACGTTGAATAAATCGGAGTGGTTTTATCTCAACGTTGAAATTATCAACCTTGAGCAGAAGGAGCTCCCATGTCCACGTCCCCCCTCGCCCTCGACACCGCCGCCCAGGACCTCCTCTTCCGCGAGGCCCGCACCGCGAACACCTTCTCCTCCGAGCCGGTGACCGACGAGCAACTGCGAGCCGTCTACGACCTGGTCAAGTACGGCCCCACCGCCTTCAACCAGAGCCCGCTGCGCGTCACCCTGGTCCGCTCGCCCGAGGCCCGCGAGCGCCTCCTGAAGCACATGGCCGAGGGCAACCGGGCCAAGACCGCCGCCGCACCGCTCGTCGCGATCCTCTCCGCGGACAACGAGTTCCACGAGGAGCTCCCGCAGCTGGTCCCCCACAACCCGCGGGTCAAGGACGACTTCTTCGGCGAGCGCCGGGTCCGCGAGCAGTCCGCGCTGCTGAACGCCACCCTCCAGGCCGCCTACTTCATCGTCGGCGTCCGCGCCGCCGGCCTGGCGGCGGGCCCCATGACCGGCTACGACGCCACCGGCCTCCAGGAGGAGTTCCTGGACGGTGACCACACGCCGCTGATGGTGGTCAACATCGGCCGGCCCGGCGAGAACCCCTGGTTCCCGCGCTCCCCGCGCCTCGCCTACGACCAGGCCGTCACCACCCTCTGACACCCCCTCGTCACCCCGACACCCTTCACCTCACCAGGAGCACCCCATGTCCGATCAGCTGGTCGCCGAGCCCGCCACCGCCTCCGCGCCGCCCCGCACCGTAGAGGCGCCGGCCGGGCGGGTGCCGGTCCTCTGGCTGGCCCTGCTCGCGGCCCCCATCGCCATGGGCGCCAACGCCCCCGTGCTGATCCTGCCCGGCATGGCCGACTCCCTCGGGGTCCCCACGTCCACCGCCACCTGGCTCGTCACCGTCTTCGCCTGGGCGATGACCGTCGGCTCACCGCTGTGCGCGGGACTGATCAGACAGCGCGGCCTGCGTCCGGCCCTCCTCGTCAGCGCGGCGGCCGTCGTCGCCGGCACCGCCGTCGTCACCACCGCCCCCTGGCTGCCCCTCGCCCTCACCGGCCGCGCCGTCCAGGCCGTCGGCGGCGCGGGCCTGGTCGCCGTCGCCATGAACCTCGCCGGCTCCACCCGGCGCATGGGGGTCATCACCGCGGGCTTCGGCGTGCTCGGCGCCTCCGGGCCCCTGCTCGGCTCGCTCCTCGCGGACGCCGTCTCCTGGCGCCTGGCCCTGACGCTGTCCGCCGTCTCGCTCCTCGCGACCCCCGTGGTCTGGCGGTACACCCGCCGGACCCGGCCCGCCACCACGACGTTCGACGCCACCGGCGCCGGCCTCGTCGTCGCCCTGGCCTCCGCCCTCGTCCTCGTCCCCACGGCCCCGCTCACCGCCGCCCTCACCGCCCTGGCCGTCGCCGTCCCGCTCGTCCTCCACACCCGGCGCCACCCGGACGGCTTCGTCCCCGCCGTCCTGCTGCGCTCGCCCGCCTTCATCGGATCCGCGCTCCTCGCCTGCGCGTTCTCGACCTCCTACTTCTCCCTCCTCTTCAGCCTGCCGCGCCTGATCGCCCAGCGCACTCCCTGGAGCACCGACGCCATCGGCACCGGGCAGCTCGTCGCCCTGCTCGTCGGCTCGGCCCTGTCCTGGCTGCTGTCCGCGGCCTCCGGACGCCTGGGACACCGCACCGTCCTCACCGTCCTGATCACCCTCGGCGCCCTCGCACCCCTCACCGCCGCCCTCGCCACCTGGGGCCCCCTGCTCCTGCTCACCGCCACGGTCGCCGTCCTCGTCTCCACCGGCGGCAACGCGGTCCTGTCCGTCCGCGCCGCCAAGGACGCCCCCGACCACCAGCGCCCCACGGCGATCGGCCTGTTCGTCCTCTGCTACCAGCTGGGCGGAGCGCTCGGCCCCGCGCTCGCGGCGCTGCTGGTCCTGAAGTGAGACCCGGGGCGTGTGCGTACGCGCCCGACGGCCCGCGCGGCCGGTGACGGGAGACGAGCCCTTCCGAAGGGCTCGTCTCCCGTCACCGGCCGCGCGGCCGCGTCCCCCGTGGCCGACGGCCCGGGGGACGCGTGTGGCCGGGTGCGTTCACTTGTTCTCCTTCTCCTTCTCCTGCCGGAGGTGCCGGGATGTGGCCAGAGCGACAGCGGCGACGGCGACGACTCCGCAACCCGCCAGGATCATGTCGTTGTTGACGCCGCCGCCCGTGCTCTCCCCGGTGCGCGGAGCACCCTTGGGATCTTGGCCGACCCGTGGGGCAGCGCGGCGCTGTGCTGCCGGAGGGAGGCCTTGGCCGCGTGGTGCGCCGGAGTGGTGCCGCCCGGGTGGGGGCGCGGACCCGGTGTCGCGGGGTCGACCTTGAGGGTCGTACCGGCGGTTCCGTTGCTACAGACCAGCTTCACCGGGTAGGTGCCCGGGCGCGCGGTGATGTGCAGCCGGCCCTGGATGTCCTGCGGGTCGGTGCGGGTGAGCGTGACGGCGCCCGCCTGGGAGGTGACCGACTTGACGGTGGCTCCCGGGTACGGGGCGCACGAGCCGCTGATGTTCACCGTCTGCCCGGTACGTGCCTCACTCGGGCTGACGCTGATCCTGGCGGCGCCGACGAGCGGTCCGTGGCCGGACCCGCCGGAGCCCCCGGAGCCCCCGGAGCCTCCGGCGGCGGTCGCGACCGGCGCGAAGGCCAGGGCGCCGCACAGTGCGAGCGCGGAGCCCGCGGTGACGAGTGTGGTGTTCATGGGGATCGACGTCCTTTCGTCGATATCGGTGGTGCCGCGGTCCGTTTGCCGTCGCGGCGGGAACGTCTCCACCGTCGTCGACTTCGCCGCCCGGCGGTGTCGGGCCGGCGGGGGACCGGCCGGGCCTTCGGACGTCCTCCGGCGGGGGTCCCCCGACCGGTGGGGGCGAAGCCCCGCGTGGCGGCACCCCGCCCCACCCGGAACCGCCGAGCCCCCCGCACGCGTTTTCGAGCAGGACGGAGCAACGGGCACGGCCGCACCCAGGGGGGCACACGTGGAGCAGGAACCGGAACAGCTGCGAGGCCTCGGCAGACGCGGCCTGCTCCTCGGCGGCGCCGCCACCGCAGCGGGCCTGGCCACGGCGGGATACGCGGGACAGGACGACCTCAAGAGGTGGTGGTGGCGCACCGCAGGGCGGGAGCGGCCGCGCACCGACGGCGCGCTCGACCACGCGGGCGCCGAGTGGGTCGCCGCGTCGTCGGCGAACTGGCGGCGGGCGGACCGGCCCGCCGACTACACCGTCGACCGGATCGTCGTCCACGTCGTCGAGGGCAGCTACGGCGACGCCCTTCAGGTCTTCCGCGACCCCCTGCACGAGGCCGCCGCGCACTACGTCGTCCGTAAGGACGGCCACATCGCGCAGACCGTCCGCGAGCTGGACGTCGCCTTCCACTCCGGGAACCGGAAGTTCAACGAGCGCAGCGTCGGGATCGAACACGAGGGCTACGTGGACCGCCCGCGCGACTTCACGGACGCGATGTACGCGGCGTCCGCCCGGCTGGCGGCCGACATCTGCGCCCGTCACTCGATCCCGGTGGACCGGACGCACCTCGTCGCCCACTCCGAGGTGCCGGGGGCCGACCACACGGATCCGGGGCCGCACTGGGACTGGGACCGGTACCTGAGGCTCGTACGGGCCGCCGCGCGCTGAGGGTCTCCCGCCGCACGTCCTGCCACCTCCGGTTGCGGGAGCGGGCCGTTCGCCTAGGGTGACAGCGTGATCCGTCCCCCAGCCGCGCGTGCCGGGCGGCGCCCGGCGACCGGAACGGACCGGGAGCCGTCGTGGACGTGAGCGGGCCGGTCCGGTGGCTGCTGCGGCAGGAGCAGGGCGCCGAGCACCTCCGGAGCGCCACCTGGGCCACCGTCGCCGGGCTCACCGGCTTCTACGTCCTGCGGTACGGCTTCGAGGCGCCCGACATGGCCCTCTACGCCCTGTTCGGCGCACTGCCCCTGTGCCTGTTCGCCCAGGTGCCGGGCGCGGCGCCGGAGCGGACCCGTACGTTCCTCGCGGTGCTGCCGGCCGGCTGGGCGCTGGTCACGGCCGGCACCCTGCTCGCCGCGCACTCCTGGAGTGCCGCCTGCGGCATGTTCGTGGTGGGCTTCACGGCCTCGTTCCTGGGGGTCGGCGGTCCGCGTCTGGGCGGGCTGGCCACCGCCTTCCAGCTGTACTACCTGCTCCCCTGCTTCCCGCCCTACGCCCCCGGGACGCTGGGCGAACGGCTCGGCGGGCTCACCGTCGGGATCCTGCTCACCGCCCTGGTGGACCGGCTCCTGTGGCGTACGGAACGGCCGGTCCCGTACCGGACCCTCCTCGCCGACGCGGTGGACGCCGTGGCCGGCTACTGCGCCGCCACCGGGCGCCTGATGGCCGGCCCGGGCGACGGCACGGACCGGGCCGCGGCACGGCGGTGCGAGGAGGAGGCCGGCCGGGCGCTGCGGGCGACGCTGCTGTCCCGGGTGGCGCCGGCCGAGCGGCCCACGTCCGCCTCGCTGCGGGACCGGGCCTGCTACGACGTCCGCTCCGCCGTCCGGCACGTACGCGCGCAGCTGGACCGGCTGGTGGCCGGGGCGCGGGGGCCGGACCCCGACGCCACGCGGCTGCTGGAGCACACCGCGGCGGCGCTGCGGGAAGCCGGGCGGACCCTGCGCTCGGGGTCCCCGGGGCCGCGCGGCGACGGCCTGCCCACGGCGCTGGGCGCCTTCCGCGCCGGGCGGGCGCGGCGGCTGGCCGGTATCTCGGCCGTGCGGCTGCGCCAGGACTCGGTCGTCCAGGCGGCGGCCGCGGGCGCGGTGCTGGCGGGCGAGGGCGCCCGGATCGCCTTCGGGGCACCGCTCGACACCCGGTGGCGGCGGCCCGGCGGCCCGTTCGCGTACGCCACGCTGCGCGCCCCCGGCCGGTGGTGGCGGCGGCTCGCGCTGCATCTGACGCCGCGCTCGGTCCTCCTCCAGAACGCGCTCCGCCTGGCCTTCGCCCTGGCCGGCGCGCGGCTGATCGTCGGGGCCCTGGAACTGCCGCACGGCTTCTGGGTGCTGCTGACGGTCCTCAGCCTGATGCGCACCTCGGCCGCGGACACCCGGGGCGCCCTGCCGCCCGCGTTCCTGGGCGTGGCCGTCGCCGCGGCGGTCGCGACGCTGATGCTCGTCGTGGTCGGCGACACGCCCGCCTTCTACATCGCCGTCGCGCCCGTGGTGTTCCTGGTGGGGTTCGCCGTGGGGCCCGTGCTGGGCTCCGCCTGGACGCAGGCGGCGCTGACGCTCGTCCTCGTGCTGCTCTTCGTCCAGATCCTGCCCCCGGACCGGCACCTGCCCGCCGTGCGGCTCATGGACGTCGTGATCGGCGGCTCCCTCGGCGCGGCGGCGAGCCTGCTGGCCTGGCCCCGGGGAGCGGGAGGCGAGCTGCGGCGCTCCGTCATGGACTTCATGGTCCGGGGCGCGGAGGCGTGCGGGGCGGTGACGTTCCGGCTGTGCCACGGCCTCGCGCACGACCGCGGTACGGATCCGCTGCGGCCGGCCCGGACCGCGATGCAGCTGGCCCAGGCGGCCCACACCCAGTACCGGACGGAGCGCGCGGGCCGGGACGCGACGAGCCCGCCCTGGGAGACGGCCATGCAGCCCGGCCACCACACCGTCAGCGGCGGCGAACTGCTGCTCACGGCCCGGCGGGGCGGCGCCGGCACACCGCTGCCCCCGGAGGCGACCGCCCTGCTGGCGGCCCTGGCCGAGCGGGTGACGGCCGACTGCCTGCGCGCCGCGGACGTCGTCCGCTCGGCGGGGTCCTCGGGGCCCGACGGGCCTCCGGGCCGGTATCCGGCGGCGGAGTCGGAAGTGCTGCGCCACGCGGTGGAGGGGGTGCCGGAGGTGGACGACGCGGCGGTGCTGCTGATCGCGGACACGGAGGCGTGGCTGACGGGGGTGGCGCATGACGCGGCGTGGGTGGTGGAGGTGTCCCGGGCAGGGGCGGGTGGGGGCACCACTTGAGGGGGCGGGGTGGGTGCCGCTGCGCGGGGCTTTTCCCCAGCCCCGCCCCTTCCCGAAACCGGGGAGTACCCCGGGCCCCCGGCCGCGCTACCGCGCGGTGGCCTCATACGCCGGCCGGGCTGGATTCTTCCCCTGTCCGAGGCTGGCTTTTCCGGCCCGGTTCCGGGCAACGATTCAGCCCGTCCGGCGCTTGAGGGCCGGGGTCCGGGGCGGAGCCCCGGTTCGGGAAGGGGCGGGGCTGGGGACAAAGCCCCGCGCAGCGGCACCCGTCACCCAGCCGTCACGCAACCCCCTTCTTCTCCTCGTTCACCGCCGGCGTCCCGTTGTCACCCGCGACCGGCCCGGAGCCACCGCGACCGTGCCGCGGCGTGTCCGGCCCCGGATTCTCGACCTTCGTGTGGGACGTGAACACCTTTCCGTTCCGCGCCGTGCACGAGGCCTTCTCGTCGGCCGTCATGGGCCGGGTCTTGACGACCACGGCGTTCTTGACGCCGTCGGTGTCATTGGGGGCGGGGCTGGTGATGGTGTCGTCCCAGTACCAGTAGTAGTGGCTCCAGTGGGGGTTGTCGTAGTGGGTCTGCCACCTGCCGGAGACCTCGCGCATCACCTGGGCCCGGGAGATCCAGCCGACCTCGCCCGGCTTGACGGTCATGCCCATGCTGCCGCCGTCCGTGTGATTGACCTGCCAGCTGTGGCCGTACTTCGCGGTGACGCTCGTGTCCACGATGCCCGCGATCTTTCCGCCCGCGGTGACGGAGACCTCGAAGGTGTCCGTCGATCCGACGCTGTCCGACCAGTTCAGCCCCTGCGTGGCGTCGGACGTGCTGCAGTTGTAGAGGGTGTCGGAGACCTGGTGGTAATTGCCGAGGTAAGCCTTGTCGACGACGGGGTCGTTGAAGGTGCACTTGCCGACGCCGCTGGCGCAGTCCGCCATGAGCTCCTTCTCGGTGGGCTCACTGTCCGCCGCGGCGGGCAGCGCGGCGGCGCCGACCATGACGGCCGCGGCGACGCCCGTGAGGAGTATGCGCTTCCTGCCGACCGTCCTGGTGCTGAATTTCGACATACGCGTTCACCTGAACCCTTTCGAGTTTCGGAATTTACGGTTCCGGTTCGGTCCGCGAATTCAGGCTGCCCCACGCCCCTGCACGGGAAGAACAAAGGCGAGGCAAAGGACCGCCGATGCGCCTGGTCTCACATGTCCCGAGGGGGCAAGAAATTCTCTTCCGCGGCATGGAGAGTTTCTATTCCGGCACGTCGCGAGGTATTCGGAAGGCGATTTCCCGGAATTCCACCGGACGCGCCGGACCCCGCGCGGACGCCGCTCTCCCGCGGGCCGGCGGACTCCGCCCGCCCCGGCTCCTGAGGGGCCGTGCCCCGGGCGCGGGCCCCCGTGACCAGCACACCCAGGATCGCCACGACGGCCCCGCAGCCGGTGACGATCCACCACGCCGGCCGGGTCGCGTCCGCGAAGCCTGCCGCGTCACCGGTGCCCGGCGCGTGGCCCAGGCCCGCCGACAGGACGGCACCCATCACCGCCACGCCCACGGACACGCCGACCCGGCAGCTCGCCGTGCTGATCGCCGAGGCGACGCCGGCCCGGGCCCGTGGCATCCCCGCGACCGCGAGCCCGGTCGCGGGGACGTCGACCAGGCCGACGCCCGCGCCGAACAGCGCGTAGGCGAGGAGCAGCAGCGCGACGGACGACCCGGCGTGCAGGACGGTGAACGACAGCCCGCTGAGCACCGTGGCCAGGCCCGCGAGCACCAGCGGCGGCCGGGGGCCGTGGCGGGCCACCAGCCGGCCCGCCACGGGGGCGAGGAGCACCGTCATCACCGGCATCGGCAGCATCCACAGCCCCGCCGACAGGGCGGACAGCCCGCGCACGTCCTGGAGGTAGAGGGTGCTCAGGAAGAGGAACCCGCCGAGCGCGGCGAAGGCGGCCAGGGAGATGACCACGGAGCCGGTGAAGGGGGCGCTGCGGAAGAACCCCAGCTCGATCAGGGGGTCGCGGCGCCGGTGCTCGTACGGGATCAGCGCGGTCAGCGAGGCCGCCGCGACGGTCAGGCACGCGAGGACGGCCGGGGAGGCCCAGCCCCGGTGCGGCGCCTCGATGACGGCGTAGGTCAGGCCGCCGAGGAGGGCGATGACCAGGAGCTGGCCGACCGCGTCGGTCCGCCGGGGCGTGGGCGTCCGGGACTCCGGCAGGTGGCGGGCGGAGAGCGCCAGCACGGCGAGCCCGACGGGCACGTTGATCCAGAAGATCGAGCGCCATCCCTCGGCCGCCACCAGTACCCCGCCGACCAGCGGGCCGACGGCCAGGCCGATGCCGAACGTGCCGCTCCACATGCCGATCGCCCGGCTGCGCTCCGCCTTGTCCGGGAACGTGTGCGTGATCACCGACAGGGAGACCGGGGCGATCACCGCGCCACCGAGGGCCTGCACCACCCGGGAGCCGATGAGGGTGTCCAGACCGGGGGCGAGGCCGCACAGCGCCGAGCCGACGGTGAAGGCGGCCACTCCGGCCCGCAGGGTGCGGCGCCGGCCCGTCCGGTCGCCGACCGATCCCGCGAGCAGCATCAGCGCGGCGACGACGAGGTTGTAGGCGTCGACCACCCACTGGAGCCCGGCGATGGAGGCGCCCAGCTCCCTCCGCATGACGGGCAGGGCGACGTTGAGCGCGGTGCTGTCGAGACCGACCATGAGCACGGCCAGGCAGCAGACGGTCAGCGTCAGCCGGCCACGAGCGGACCTCAGCGTGATCATGAGTGGTCCCCCGCGCGCGGCGGGCGCGCGGCGGCCGGACGGACGCCGTCGTACGGCACCTCCGCCGGGGCCGGGGCCCGCCGTCGCGGCACGCCGTCGTGGACCGTGCCCACGGGCTCGTCCGGCGCGGTGCGCGGTGCGGCGTGGCGGCACAGTTCGGCAGCGTGGGCGGCCGTTCCCTCCGGCGCGTCCGGGGCGGTGAACAGCGTGATCTCACGGGACACGCCCGGCAGGGGACGGATGACCTGGGAGCGCAGCCGGGGCGGCACGGCGCCGGAGGGAACGGCGGTGAGCCCGGCGCCGTCCGCGGCGAGGGCGATCGCGGCACCGGCGGAGGGGACCTCCAGGAACGGCCGGCGCGGAAGCGGGCCGGGCTCGTCGGCGCCGGCGAGGAGGGCGAGCGGGCTCCGGCCGTCCTCCCGGTAGCAGATCCACCGGTCGTCGAGAAGCTCCCGCACGGGCGCGGCCCCGCCGCGCAGCGGATGGTCCGCCGGGCAGACCACGACGAACTCCTCGGTGCCGAAGGGCCGTATCGCGCCGTGCCACCCCTCCGGGCGCGGTCCTGCACCGAGGTCGGCGGCCCCCGAGGTCACGCCGTCCTGGAGCAGCCGCCGGCTCCCGCTCAGGCTGACGACGAGGCCGGTGTCCGGCCGCGCGAGCGACCACGCCCGCAGCACGGGCAGGAGCCCGGGCAGGAGCGAGGGCAGCGTGGCCACGCGCAGGGGCGCCTCGCGGGCACCGCCCGCGGCCAGTGCCGCGGAGCGCGCCTGCCGGGCGCAGCGCAGGGCGGTCCGGGCGTGCGGCAGGAGCGCCTCCCCGGCGGGCGTGGGGCGTACGCCGTCGGCCCCGCGTACGAGCAAGGGGGTGCCCACGGCGCGTTCCAGGGCCTTGAGCTGCTGGGAGACGGTCGGTTCCGTCACGTGCAGCCGCCGGGCGGCGCGCGTCAGGCGGCCCTCGCCGAGGGTGACGACGAGGTATTCGAGTTGCCGGAGGGAGAGGTTCACGCTGTCTTCGGCGACGGGTGCCGGGGGCTCGTACGGGCTGTCGCGGCGCGGTCGTGCCCGGTCGTCGCCGGTGAGCGGGGGGCTGGTCATGGCGGGCACCTCCCACGGTGTCGCGTCGGATGGGTGTCGGACGGCCGTCGCGGCGGCGGCCACGGGTACGGCCGCTCAGGCGGCCGGGAGCAGTTCGGCCCAGATGGTCTTGCCGTCGGGCGTGTACCGGGTGCCCCAGCGGTCGGTGAGCTGGGCGACGAGGAAGAGGCCGCGGCCGCCCTCGTCGTAGGTGCGGGCCCTGCGCAGGCGCGGCGCGGTGTGCCCGGCGTCGGAGACCTCGCAGATCAGACGGGTGTCGTGGATCAGCCGCAGCCGGACGGGGGCGGCGCCGTAGCGGATGGCGTTGGTGACGAGTTCGCTGACGACGAGCTCGGTGGTGAAGACGAGGTCGTCCAGGCCCCAGGTGGTGAGCTGACGCGTCGCCAGGGCGCGGGCGTCGGCGACGGCGGACGGGTCGGGGGCGAGCTCCCAGGTACGCGTCCTGTCACCGGGCAGCGCGCGGGTACGGGCGAGGAGCAGGGCGACGTCGTCCCCGGGCTTCTCCGGGAGCAGGGTGTCGAGGACGCTGTCGCACGTCTCCTCCAGGGAGTCCGCGGCCCCGGCCATCGCGCGCAGCAGCCGGTCGCCGCCGTGGCGGATGTCGTGGTCGGCCGATTCGACGAGCCCGTCGGTGTAGAGGGCGAGGACGCTGCCCTCGGGCAGTGAGACCTCGCGCGACTCGAAGGGCAGGCCGCCGAGACCGAGGGGCGGCCCGTGCGGCAGGTCCAGGAAGCGGGCGTCGCCGTCGGGGGTGAGGAGGACGGGCGCGGGGTGGCCCGCGGCGGCCATGACGCACGTCCGGGTGAGGGGGTCGTAGACGGCGTAGACACAGGTGGCGCAGAGCTCGTCGAAGGAGCCCGGCGCGCCCGGGTCGTGCTGTTCGCGCTGGTTCTGGAGGACGAGGTCGTCGAGGTGGGTGAGGAGCTCGTCGGGCGGCATGTCGAGGTCGGCGAGGGTGCGCACGGCGGTGCGGAGCCGGCCCATGGTGGCGGACGCGTACAGGCCGTGCCCGACCACGTCGCCCACGACGAGGGCGACCCGGGTGCCGGACAGGGGGATGACGTCGAACCAGTCGCCGCCCACGCCCGCCTCGGAGCAGGCGGGGAGGTAGCGGGAGGCCACGTCGACGGCGTTCTGGGTCGCCGGCCGGGCGGGGAGCAGGCTGCGCTGGAGGGTCACGGCGACGGCGCGTTCGCGGGTGTAGCGGCGGGCGTTGTCGATGCAGGTGGCGGCCCTGGCGGTGATGTCCTCGGCGACCAGCGCGTCGTCCTCGTCGAAGGGACCGCTCCGCCGGCTCCGGGCGAACTGGGCGAGCCCCAGCACCTGGCCGCGGGCCTTGAGCGGCACCGCGAGGACGGAGTGGATGCCGTCGCCGCGCGTGCTCTCGTCGAAGGTGAGCGCGCCGGACGACCACCGGCACGGCCCCGCGTGGGCGCCGAGGTGGAAGCGGGTGGCCCGGCCGGAGGCCAGGACGCGGGCGGGCAGCGAGCGCGGGGCGAGGGGGACGGCCCTCCGGCCCGGGCGGGGGAGCGGGGGCGCGCCGTGCGTCGCGCGCTGGGCGACACGGCGCAGCGCGGTGACGGGGGCGTCCTGCGGCCGGGCGTCGGCGAGGACGGGGTCGGCGAGGACCGAGTCGAGCAGGTCGACCGTGACGGCGTCGGCGAACCGGCCGCAGGTGACGTCCGCGAGTTCCTGCGCGGTGCGGGCGAGGTCCAAGGTGGTGCCGATACGGGCGGTGGCCTCGTTGACCAGGGACAGCCGCCGTCTGGCCAGGTATTCGCGGGTGGTGTCGAGCGCCGCGACCGCGAGGCCCAGCGGCCGGCCGGCGCCGTCCTCGACGGGGGTGAGGAAGGTCGTCCACGCCCGCTCCCGGTCCTCGCCGGGCACGGTCACGCGGACGTCGGCCCGGGCCGGCCGCCCGCTGCGCATGACCTGGGCGCCCTGACGGGCCAGCTCGTTCAGCGGCGGGTCGGGAAGCAGGTCCGTGAGGAGCCGGCCGTGGGTCTCGTCCTCGGTGCGGCCCGAGATGTACGCCATCTCGTCGTTGGCCCGGACCTGACGGCAGTCGCGGTCGTAGAGGGCCATGGCGATGGGCGCCTGGGTGAAGGCGTGCTCCATGAGGGGGGTGACGGCCTCCGGGGTGTCCGGGGGCGGAGCGGGGGCGGCCGGGGCGGGGACACCGGTCCTGGTGAGGGGGTTCATCGTCGGGCCTCTTCTCTGCGGGGTCTGGTGCCGGAGGGTGGTCCGGGCTTCCGCCGGGGGCCGCCGGAGGGTCTCCGCCGGCCTTCCTCCGGGCCGGCCGGTGGAGGGCCGGGGTCTGCCGGGGGGCGGTCCTCTTCCTCCGGGCCGCCGGTGGAAGACCGAGGGCCTGCCGGGGGTCCACCGGAGGGGCGGGCCGGTCCTCCGCGGAACGGCCGGACCCGGTTTCCGCCGTGCTTCTGCCGGAAGGGTGGCCGGGTGCTGTTCCCAGGCTGGCCGGGGCCGGGCGCGGCCGGGATCGGCCGACCGGCCGCGCGGGGGTCCGACCTCCCTCCTCCGACGAGGGGACAGCTACCCCGCCGCCTCCGCGCCCGGGCCGCCGAGGACGCGTGGCCGGAGGGGGCGGAGGCCGGGGGAGCACGGTGGATTCCCCCGGCCGGTGGACCGGTCGGCCGATACGCGGGGCGGGGCGGGGTTCCTACGGTGAGAGGGAGAGGCCGGTAGCGGGCGGAGGGGGCGTGGCGCGGAACCCGCGCAGGGCGGGCCCGGGACGTCCGGGCCGATGCGACTGGTCCCGCACGTACGGACCGGCACGTCTGGTCCCGCACGTACGGGCCGGCACGTCTGGTCCCGCACGTCCGGGCCGGTACGTCTGGCCCGGTCCGCGTCACGGCGTACCCCCCGACCGCCTCCCGCGTACGGACCGGCCCGCGCGGCGCCGCGAGCGGCCACGGGCCCCCGTCCCACAGACCCCGGAGAGGAAGGGCACCGATCATGCGACACCCCGCACACCCGAACCCCGCGGAGGCCGGTGCCGGACGCGCGTCCGGCACCCGGCGGGGGCGGGCTTCCCTGGCGGTCCTCCGGCGCACGGTTCTTCGGTGCACGGTTCTTCGGCGTACGGGCCGGCCCCGTATCGACCGGCGGCGTATGGGGCGGACGCGTACGGACCAGCGGCGCACGGGTCGGCGGCGTACGGATCACCGGCGTACGGACCGGCCGCGTACCGACCTGCGGCGCACAGGCCGGCCGCGTACGGCGCGTCGCCGCCGGCAGGCCCGCGCCGGTCTGTTCTTCCTGGTGACCTTGATCGCCCTCGGGGTCTGCCTGATCCTCCTCGGCGGCCGCACGCCCGCCCCCGCACCCCCGCCCGGACCGGGCGTGGGCGCCACCGCCCCGGTGTCGCCCGGCCCGGGGACCGCCGCGCCCATGTCCCGTTCGGAGCCCGTGCGGCTGGCGATCCCCTCGCTCGGCGTCACCGCCCCCGTGATGTCCCTCGGCCAGGAGGCCGACGGCACCGTGGAGGTGCCCCCGATCGCGAGGAACGCGCCGGCGGGCTGGTACCGCGGCTCCCCGACCCCCGGCGAGGCCGGTGCCTCCGTGATCCTCGGGCACTCGACCGTGGGCCGGTACGGCGACGGCGTGTTCTTCTCCATCGGCCGGCTGCGGCCGGGCGCCACGATCGAGGTGACCCGGGCGGACGGCACCACGGCGGTGTTCACCGTCCGGGCCGTGGAGCAGTACGCCAAGGCGGACTTCCCCGCGGATCGGGTGTACGCGGGGTCGGGGGTGCCGCGGTTGAGGTTGGTGACGTGCGGGGGGCCGCGGGACGGGGTGGGCGGGTACCGCGACAATGTGGTCGTGTTCGCGGATCTGACGGGTTGGCGGGCGGCTTAGTGGTGCCGGGGGCTTTTTCCCCAGCCCCGCCCCTTCCCGATACCGGGGGCGAGCCCCCGGCCCCCCTTTTCCGCGCTCCGCGCGGTGTCCTCAAGCGCCGGACGGGCTGAAAATCAGCCCGTCCGGCGCTTGAGGACCGGGGTCCGAGGCGGAGCCCCGGTTCGGGAAGGGGCGGGGCTGGGGAAAAATCCGCCCGCAGGGCGCCCACCCCTACCCCCGCCCGTCCTCCCCCACCACCCCCACCAGCCGCACCCCACCGAACACCCACCGCAACCAAAGCACCGACTCCACGTCCCAGTACGGCGGCGCGGCCGCCACCCCACCCCCGACCCGCACCCGGAATCCCTGTGTCGCGGCGATCGCCCGCAGCGTCATATGGACACCGGCGTAGTCCTGAGCCACCGCCCGCCAGTCGGGGAAGACGGAGCCGTCGTGGACGAGCGGATAGCGCTCGACGAAGGCCGCCCAGGCGGTGGCGTCACCGATCTCCAGGACCTCCGCCGTGGGGTCCGTGACCGGGAGTTCCCAGGTGTACCAGGGGCGGGGGTGGAGGCTGGAGCCCTGGTCGAGGTACATGCGCCACATGCCCGTACCGCCGTGCCGCGCCGTCGAGGTGTAGAGCCCCACGTGGAACGGCTTCGTGCTGGGCGGAAGGGGGGCGTCGCGGGGGGCGCGGAACCGCTCCCGGCGCGGGACGGACTCGCGGGAGGGCGCCAGTTCGTGGGGGCCGGTGCCGATCCAGTGCTGGCGGGTCCGCTCCAGGGGGCCGAGGACGATGCCCGGCTCCTCGCGCGCGAGGTGACGCAGCAGCAGGCAGTCCTCGACCGCCGCGTCCGCCTCGGACGGGTCGACGACGGCCGGGCCCCCGGCGAGGGCCGCCATCTCGGGCTCGGTCCACAGCGGCATGACCGAGGTGAAATGACGCAGCAGGACGTCGGCGTCGGCATCGGGGCCGGCGGCCGGGTCCGCCGCCGTGTCGAGCTGTGTCACTCTCCGGCGCAGGATCCGGGCGGGGGTGGGGCGCACGTCGGGACTCCTTCCCCGGCGGCGCCCCCGTGCAACGTGCCGCCGCTCCGGCGGCGGGTCAGCAGCTGATGGGCACTTCCTGGCCGAGGCCGTTGGCGGAGGCGGTCGGGGGGTTGTAGCCGGGCGGGAAGACGACCTTGAAGTACATCCAGCCGCGGTAGTTGCCGGGGCTGCACGGCACCGCCGCGTTGTTCTGCGCGGAGGCGGTGCCCGACTGCGTCCGCAGTGCCGACTGCTTGACGAGGTGTCCGTTCTTGTACAGGGCCGCCCGTGTGGTGATCTCCGACACGCGCGCCGTGCAGGAGACGGTCACGACGACGTTCACCGTGCCGGGCACATGGGTGGAGTTGTGCGGGCGCTGCACCTGGCCCTGGCATCGGATCACGGCCGAGGCGTCGGCATCCGAGCCGGCCTTCCCGGCCTCCACGCCGCCCCCGGGGTCGTCCGGGGCGGTCGAGGGCACGGTGGCCGGAGCGGAAGGGTCGGCCGCAGTGACTCCCGCCGAGGCGGGGGAGGTGCCGCCGAGGAGCGCGAGGACCGCCGACGCCGCGGCGACGACCGTCATCCTCCGTACGCGCATGTCTTCTCCTTCATCACATCAGGACTTCAGGACTCCATGACTTCAGCGCTTGGTGGCTGCGTCACGGAGGCCGCCGCGAGGTGCGGACGAGGGCCCGCGGCCGCGACGGCCTGGTATGAACCCATCAAGAAGGAGATCCTACGAAAGGTAATCGATTCGCCACTTATAGTGAAATACGTTCGAGTGGAGATTCGGCCACACCCGGGGGAAGGGGCTCAGGGTCTGCCTTTTTCCGGCTCGACGGAACGTTATCGGCCACCTCGATCACTCGGATCGCACGGTGCGCCGCGCCGGAGGAGCTCCCGATACCCCCGGCCCCTCGCGCCCCAAACGTAGGCCAACACGGCATAGTGGACGCGATCGCCGGCCCTGGCCACCGTCGCCCATCCCCGGGATCCGGGACGGGCCGCGCGAACCGCCCTCCCTTCGATGGCGTGAATACGACCATGCCCTCCCGGTCACCTCGACCAACATCATTAAGCGCTGATTCACTTGCGTCACAGGAGCTCCTCACAGTTCGCCCGATCGGGCTGTTCCGGGGGCTCCTTCTTGACGCATGCGCCCAGACGGAAGGGACCGGGATGTCGACCGCAGCGCACCGGCAGCAGCCGGAGCAGCCCGCACAGCACACGGGCAGGGGACAGCTCAGCCTGGGGATCGCCGCTGCGCGGAACCTGGCGACCACCACCAAGAGCGTCCCGCAGATGCAGGGCATCAGCTCCCGCTGGCTGCTGCGCATGCTGCCCTGGCTGGAGGTGAAGGGCGGCGCCTACCGGGTCAACCGCCGTCTGACGTACGAGGTCGGCGACGGCCGGATCACCTTCGTCCAGGAAGGCACCGCCGTCCGGGTCGTTCCCGCGGAGCTGGGGGAGCTGCCGCTGCTGCGCGGCTTCCACGACGACGCGACGCTGCGCGCGCTGGCCGAGCGGTGCCGGCAGCGCGAGTACGAGCCCGGCCAGGTCATCGCCGAGCAGGGCGGGTCCGTCGACCACGTCTATCTGATCGCGCGCGGCAAGGTGGAGAAGGCCGGCACCGGCAAGTACGGCGAGGAGACCCGGCGCGGTGTCCTGGCCGACGGCGCCTTCTTCGGCGACCGTGCCGTGGCCGAGGAGCCGGGCGAGTGGGAGTTCACGGCGCGCGCGATGACCGCGTGCACCGTCCTGGCCCTGCCCCGGACCGCCTACGAGGAGGTGGCGGGCCGCGACGAGCGGCTGCGCACCCACGTCCGGCGGCGCCAGGCCGACAAGGCGCGGCCGCAGAACAAGAAGGGCGAGGCGAACATCGCCCTCGCCGCCGGCCACACCGGCGAGCCCGTCCTGCCCGGCACCTTCGTCGACTACGACCTCGAACCCCGCGAGTACGAGCTGAGCGTGGCCCAGACGATTCTCCGGGTGCACACCAGGGTCGCCGACCTCTACAACGACCCGATGGACCAGGTCGAGCAGCAGCTGCGGCTGACCATCGAGGCGCTGCGCGAGCGCCAGGAGTCCGAGCTCGTCAACAACCCCGAGTTCGGCCTGCTGCACAACGCCGACCACAGCCAGCGCATCTCCACCCACTCCGGCCCGCCCACGCCCGACGACATGGACGAGCTGCTGAGCATGCGGCGGGGCACCCGGGCCTTCTTCGCCCACCCCCGGGCCGTCTCCGCCCTCGCCCGTGAGTGCAACAAGCGCGGCCTGAACTTCGACAGCGCCGACGTGAACGGTCACTCCGTGCCCGCCTGGCGCGGCGTCCCGATCCTGCCCTGCGGCAAGATCCCCGTCTCGGACGCGGGCACCTCCGCCATCCTCGCCATGCGTCTGGGCGAGGACGAGCAGGGTGTGGTCGGCCTGCGGCAGACCGGGATCCCCGACGAGTACGAGCCCGGCCTGAACGTGCGGTTCATGGGCATCAGCGACCAGGCCCACATCTCCTACCTGGTCAGCACCTACTACTCGGCAGCGGTTCTGGTCCCCGACGCGCTCGGTGTCCTCGAGAACGTCGAGGTCTTCCACACCCCGTCCTGACGGGCACGACCCTCCTGGAGCGGAGAGAAGAACCTGTGTCACTGCTGTCCCGGATCACCGCGCCCACGGCCCCGCACGACGTGGCGCGGCTCGTGGCCACGCTGCTCACCCACCAGCGGGGCGTCCGCCCCTCCGCGCCGGCCGCGCTGCCCGGCACCGCCGCCCGCCGGGTGGGCGCCGCCCTGCCCACCGGGCCCACGGGGCTGGGCACTTCGGCCGCCCGCGTCGGAGCGCGGAAGGCGGCCCGCGAAGCGGCCGGGCGGGAGGGCGGCCGGGACGGCGGCACCCCCGCCGTCCCGGCGGAGCGCGGCTCAGGCGTCCCCCCGCTCTACTGCCCGCCCGCGCTCCGGGACGACCCGGCGCTCGCCCGGGAGGTCAACGACCGGCTGGTGGACTGGGCCGACGAGACCGGCATCTACGCCGGACGCCTCGACCGCGTCCGCGCGGCCGACTTCGGGCGTCTGATGACGCTGGCCCACCCCGACGCCGACGACCCCGACCGCCTGCTGGCGGCGGGGAAGTGCGCCCTGGCGGAATGGGCCACGGACGACTACTACTGCGACGACGAGACCGCCGGCTCCAGGACCGAACTCCTCGGCTCCCAGCTCGGCCTCGCCTACGCGGCCGTCGATCCCTCCCACCTCCCCGTCCGTTACGCGCCCGCCCTGGAGAGGGAGATGCGCGGCGACCCCGTACGGGTCGCCCTGCGCTCGGCCCTCGGCCATCTGGACCGCTACGCGGAGCCCTCCCAGGTGAACCGGCTGCGGCACGAGATCTCCGTCCTCTTCGTCGGCTACGGCCAGGAGGGCTCCTGGCGGTCCCGCGGCCACATGCCCAGCGTCCACGAATACCTGTCCCACCGTCAGATCAACAGCTTCCTGCCCTGCATCGCCCTGACCGACGTGGTCGGCGGCTACGCCCTGAGCGCCACCGAGTACGCCGACCCGCGCGTGCGCCGCGCCGTGACGACCGCCGCCACCGCCGCCACGCTCGTCAACGACCTGTACTCGATGACGAAGGAACACGACTCCTCCGACGTGGAGTTCAACCTGCCCCTCGTCGTCGCCGAGGAGGAACGGTGCTCGCCGCGCGAGGCCGTCGAGCGGAGCGCCGCGATCCACGACGAGCTGGTGCACGCCTTCGAGACGCAGGCCGCTGCCCTCGCCCTCACCGGATCGCCCCAGCTGGGCCGGTTCCTCGCGGGGGTGTGGGCCTGGCTCGGCGGCAACCGCGAGTGGCACAGCGGCAGCTCCCGCTACCACAGCGCCTGAGCCCGCGCCCGTACCCGCCCGTACCGCCCGTCCTCCCGGGCACCACACACATCCCCCTGCACGCATGCTGTAAGGAGCACCCCATGACGACCACGCCCGCGCCCGCCCCCGGCGTCCTGCGCACCGCCTACCAGAAGTCCGTCGCGGAGTACTGGAACAACGAGAAGGACCCGGTCAACCTCCGCCTGGGCGACGTCGACGGCCTCTACCACCACCACTACGGGCTCGGCGACTACGACCCGTCCGTCCTGGAGGGCCCCGAGGAGACCCGGGACGCGCGCATCATCGAGGAGCTGCACCGCCTGGAGTCCGCCCAGGCCGACGTCCTCCTCGACAACCTCGGGCCTATCGCGGCCGACCAGCGCGTGCTGGACGCCGGCTGCGGCCGCGGCGGCACCAGCATCATGGCCAACGCCCGCTTCGGCTGCCGGGCCGACGGCGTCTCCATCTCGCAGACCCAGGTGGACTTCGCCAACGAGCAGGCCCGCAAGCGCGGCGTGGACGACAAGGTCCGCTACCACTTCGCCAACATGCTGGACACCGGCCTGCCCACCGGCGCCTTCCAGGGCATCTGGAACAACGAGTCCACCATGTACGTGGACCTGCACGAGCTCTTCGCCGAGCACGCCCGCCAGCTTGCCTACGGCGGCCGCTACGTCACCATCACCGGCTGCTCCAACGACGTGACGGGCCTGCGCTCGAAGGCCGTCAGCCGCATCGACGAGCACTACACGTGCAACATCCACCCGCGCAGCGCCTACTTCAAGGCCATGGCCGCCAACGGCCTCGTGCCCATCAACGTCGTCGACCTCACGGCCGACACCATCCCGTACTGGGAGCTGCGGGCTCAGTCCTCGCTCGCCACCGGCGTCGAGGACCCGTTCCTGACCGCGTACCGCGAGGGCAGCTTCCACTACCTCCTGATCGCCGCCGACCGCATCTGACCGGGGCCGCCCACCCACCGGGGTGGGCGGCGCCGCGACGGATCCGCCCGGTCACACCGCCGAAGGGACGGGCAGCGAGGGAATCGCGCCGCTCACCAGGCCGGGGATCTTCGTCAGCATGTCGTTCAGGTCCTTGATGGCGTCGGCCGCGGAGGCGTCGGTCGCCGCGGTGTCCTTCTTGGCGACGTCGTCGAGGAGCTTGCTCACGTCCTTGATCAGCTTGTCCAGTGCCTGCTTGATCTCCGCGGCCGGGTCCGGGGCCATGGGCGCGGCCTTGGGGCGGGCGGCGATGTCGTCGAGCAGCCGCTCGGCCGGCCGGTCGAGCTGCCGCTGGAGGTCCCGGAGTGTCGCCGTGTCAGCGGATCCGGACCGCGCCTCCCGCGTGATGCGGGAGACCAGCGTCCGTATCTCCTCCAGCGCGACGGGCACCTCGTTCCGCTGGAGGGCTTCGGTCCGTGCCCCGGGGGCCGCCGCGGGCGCTTCCGCCAGTGCGGGCCCCGCCACCCCCAGGACGAGCGAGCCGCAGGCCGCGGCGGTGAGCGTGGTGGAGAGCCATGTGGTGCGCATGACGGTATGCCCTTCCGTTCGGTGGGGCTGCCGGAGCAGCTTTCCGTTCACTCTGGGCCGACCCGCGACCCCCCACCACTTCCGCTGTCACGGTCCGTACCGCCGTGAGCACCTCCGGCCCACGGGCCGCCCTGCGGACACCAGGGGGACGGGCCGTTCCCGGAGGCGGGGCCGGCCGTGGGGCCGAACGAGTGAGCCGGGCGCTCGCGACCGCGGCCGATGCCGAGGATGCCCGGCCCGGGGGACCGGGGGGAACCGCCCCCTGAACGGCCGCCCGGTAAAACTGTCGCCCCGTCAGGGAACCCGGGGCCCGATCCCCACATCCTGATATTCACGACACGTACGCACGGCTCAGAGCCGTGCGCAGTTCCCTGGGGGGATCACATGTTCGCGTTCAACAGACACGCGGTGGCTACCGCGTTCGTCGCCTGCGCTCTCGCCGCGGGCGGTCTCACGGCCACCGCGACCCCGGCCGCCGCCGTCCACGGCGGGCAGGACACCACCACGACGGCCCACCCGTACGCCATGCTCCTCCAGACGCGGGGCGGGGAGCAGGTCTGCGGCGGCACCCTCGTCGCGCCCACGAAGGTGCTCACCGCCGCGCACTGCGTCAAGAACGCCGAAAAGGCCCGGGAACTGCTGGTCATAGGCGGGCGCACCGAGATCCGCAGCACCAAGGGAACGGTCCGGAACGTCTCCTCCGTCAAGCTCCACCCGCGGTACGACGACACCACGCTGACCTACGACGCGGCGGTCCTCACCCTCTCCGCGCCGATGCCGTACACCCCGCTCCCGGTGGCCGGCCCCAAGGACGCCGCCCTCTACACCTTCGGGAAGACCGCGACGACCATGGGCTGGGGCATGACCGCCCGCGACACCCCGGCGACCCGGCTGAAGTCCGCCGTGCTCACCCTGGCACCGCTCAAGAGCTGTGAGCCCTTCACCGACCCCGGCGAGTCCGACGCGCAGAAGACGTGCGGGACCGGTGCCCCCGGCACCCGCGACAGCATCTGCCGCGGCGACTCCGGCGGTCCGCTCGTCGCGGGAGGCAAGGTGATCGGCGTCGTCTCCACCGGCAACAAGTACTGCGACGACCAGTACCCGGTCTCCGTCTACACCCGGGCCGACCTGGTCGCCCAGGGGCTCGGCCTGCCGGTCGCGTAGCGTGCCACGACCGGCGGCGGCCCCGCATGAGGCGGTGGTACCGGGGTACCCGGGGGCGATGTGGTTCTTCCGGCTTCCTGGGGTCTACGCGCCGCAGGAGGACACGGCGGCACTTCTGGAGGCACTGGCGCGCGAGCGCCTGCCCCGGGGCGCGGCCGTGCTCGACGTGGGGACCGGCTCCGGCGTCCTGGCGGTGGAGGCGGCCCGCCGCCGCGCCCGGGTCGTGGCCGTCGACACCTCGTGCCGCGCCGTGCTCACGACCCGGCTCAACGCCCGGCTGGCGGGCGTGCGCGTACGGGCACTGCGGGGCGAGCTGTCGGCCGCCGGGCCCGAGGGACCCTTCGACCTGGTCCTCGCCAACCCTCCGTACGTGCCGGCCCCGGACGACGCGCGGCACCGCCGGGGCCCGAGGCGGGCCTGGGCGGGCGGGCCGGACGGGCGGGCCGTCCTGGACCGGCTGTGCGAAGAGCTCCCGGACCTGCTGAGGCCGGGTGCGCGGGTACTGATCGTGCACTCGGCCGTGAGCGGGCCGGAGCGGACCGTCCGGGCGCTGGAGAAGGGCGGCCTGTCCGCGGAGGTGACCTCGCGGCGCGTGGTCGCGTTCGGCCCCGTCATGCGTGGCCAGGCCGCCTGGCTGCGGAAGCGGGGACTGATCGGCGCCGACGAGGGGCGGGAGGAGCTGGTGGTGGTGCGTGGTGAGTACCGTGCCTGACATGCCTGACGTGCCTGACGTGCCTGACGAGGCGGACGGTGCCGACGGGCGTGCGCGGCCGGCGTGCGGGGTGCCGGATCCCGGTCGCGGGACACCTGAAACCGGGACGCCCGAAGCCGGGACGCCCGAAGCCGGGACGCCCGTACGCGAGAAGGGGACGGAAGCGCGGCGCGTGTCCCAGGAGCCGGGCGGGCCGATGCTGATCGAAGGACCGGTGGAGTTCGTGCGGGAGGACGGCGGCATCGTCCGCTCCGACCGCCCGGTCGTCGCGCTGTGCACCTGCCGCCGCAGCCGCCGCTACCCGTTCTGCGACACCAGCCACCGCCGCCGTCGGGCCCGCTGAGCGGCGGCGGCCCTCACAGCGGTGTACGGACGGCGGACCGGCCGGCCGCCCACGCCCGGAGGACATCGGCGCCGAGCCGCTCCTCCAGCAGTACGGTCGCGTCGGCGCCGAAGGCGATGTCACGCGCCAGCCCGGGGTCGTCCGCGAGCAGGCCGCCGACGACCTCGTGCCGCACCAGCTGCTCGTGCACGGCGTCCGCCTCGACGTGCTCGGCGTAGAAGTGACGGGCCGCGGCCCCCGCGCCGAGCCGGTCGATCGCCTCGACCAGCCGCCCGGAAGAGGGGGACGAGGTGATCTCCACGACCGCGAAGTGCCCGGCGAGCGCGCCCCGGTGCGCCCGGTGCAGCCCCAGGAGCGACATCAGGTTCACCACGGCCAGCATCGGCGCCGTGCCCGCTTCCAGGTAGCGGCCGTACGCCGGGTCGAGGCCGAGGTCGCCCATCAGGGCGGCGAACAGGTCCGCGTGGATGCGGTCGGCGCGGCCCGCGCCGAACTCGTCGTACTCCACGGCCACCAGCCCCGCCTTGGCCCGCCCCGTCAGCCGGGGCACGGCCCAGGCGTGCGGATCCGCCTCCTTCAGCTGGTAGAGCGAGCGCAGCGCCGCGTACTCCCGCAGGTGGGACAGGCGGCCCTCGTCGCGCAGGAAGTGCGAGACGCCCGCGCCGTCCTCGGGCTCCACCAGCACCTCCCGCAGCGCGGCGGTGACGTCGTCGCGGGCCGGGACCTCCTCGCGCAGCGCCGCCAGGAAGGCCCGTTCCAGCGCGCCCCGCAGCCCGAGCAGCCCGGGGTCCCACTCCCAAGCGTCGTCGACGCCGTCGAACCCGCGGTAGTGCAGCTCGTAGCAGAGGTACAGGGCGAGCTGGAGGTCGTCCCCGTACGGGTCCGCGTCGCGCGCGGCGGCGTCCGGGAGCGGGGAGTCCCGCCCGCCGGGTTCCCGGCGGAGCGCGCCGGTCACCGCTTCGGACAGCTCTCCCCGCGCTTCGGGCAATGCCGGCACCGCCGCTCCTCCCCGGTCGTTCGCGGGTCAGGCCGCCGTGGCCCGGCCGCGGGCACGTCCGTCGCCGTCGCGGACGCCGCTACCAGTAGTGCTTCCGGCCTCCGACCGCGTGCCCCACGGCTCCCAGTACCCAGAGAACCAGGCCGATCACGACCAGCACGATGCCGATCGTCCACAGGATGGAGATGCCGGCCAGGAACCCGATGAGGAGAAGAATGACTCCGAGGACGATCATGATGACCTCCCGGTCAGGCGGAGTGTCCTCTCCCACTGTCCACCCGCCGCCGAGCGCCGCGCCACTCGGCGGGGCGCGGGACGTCTTCCCTGGTGGCCCGCTGGTGGCCCGCGCCCGTGGGACGGCTGCCGGGCGCGGGCGGCGAGGCCCGCGAACGCCGCCGCCGGCCGGCAGGGCACTCCGCCGGCCCGCCTCGCCTCCCGGGGCTCACGCGGCGGCCGCGAACAGCTCCCCGGCCTCGGCGATGGCCCGTGCCAGTGCCTCCGGCTCCGGCCGCAGGCCGGCCACGAGCGTGTCGACGGTCCGGAGACCGGCCCGCTCCAGGAGCCGTTTCTCGTTGGTGGTCCACTCGCCGCGCGCCGCCAGCACCGCGTGCGCCGTCTCCATGGCGGCGATCGCCAGCGCGCCCGCGACCTCGGCCGCCCGGCCGCGCCGGGCGTACGCGCCCTCGGCGTAGCGCAGCGTCATGGCCGCCCGGTCCCGCCACACCGGCGGGGCCGCCTCGCGCAAGGCCCGCGGGTACTCGGGTCGCGGCAGGGAGCCGCGCAGCACCCGGCTGAGGGCGAGCTCG
Organism: Streptomyces albireticuli; assembly: GCF_002192455.1. Classification (NCBI taxonomy): domain Bacteria; kingdom Bacillati; phylum Actinomycetota; class Actinomycetes; order Kitasatosporales; family Streptomycetaceae; genus Streptomyces; species Streptomyces albireticuli. The sequence continues at coordinate 939,012 of NZ_CP021744.1, read as the reverse complement.
GCGACCAGCAGATAGCTGGGGACGCCCGCGAGGTGGAACATCAGGGGCTCCCAGCGGAAGCGGCCCCGCCGGGCCTCGGCGAGCTCGTGGCCGACCACGTCGAGGTCGCGGTAGTGGACGTCGACCCGCCGGCCGTCGACCGTGAGCCAGGCCCCGCCGTTGAAGACGCCGCCGCCCCAGTCGCCGATCCCGGAGACCTCGCCCGCCCAGCCGAGGGCACGCAGGTCGGCCGGGCGGAAATCGCCCCGGTAGTACACGGCCAGGTCCCAGTCGCTGTCGGGGGAGTGGGTGCTCTGGGCGCGCGAGCCGCCGAGGGTGACGGCGCGGACGGCGGGCAGGTCAGCGAGCCGGCCGGCGACGTGGTCGAGGAAGAGATCGTCTGTCATGGGGATCCGATCGTGAGAAGTGTGCGACGGGCGGCGCGGGCGCACCGGACGGGCGCCGGAGCGGAGGCTCGGACGGCGCCGTGGGGCCGGTGTACCGGGTGTCATCACTTCACGGCGCCGACCCTACCGTTCCCCTCGCCGCCGGGCGGAGCGATTTTTCCGGCCGTGCCGGAGCCCCTCGGGGCCGTGCCGGACCGGACGCCCGCTGCGGCCCGGGCGGGGACGCCGGTGTCCGGAGGGCTCCCCCGGCCGTACCCCCGGGGGGTGGCGATTCCCGGTCCGGCATTTCCGTAGGATTGCGGCGCAGATCATGGCCCGGGGGCGGAACCTCCGGAGCCCTTCGTCCCTCCATAGGGGCGGAAACACACGGTCATGTCCTTCGGGGCAGAGGAATGTCCGGAGCGACGTGATGACGCAAGCCAGCAACGGGACCTATCAGGCGCAGGGGTATATCCGCGCCCGCCGCGCCAAGAGATGGACGCTCGTGGTGGTGTGCATAGCCGTGGTCGGCCTGATAACCGCCGGCGTGCTCAATTACCTCAAGATCGGCCCGTTCTCCGACAAGGGTGAACCGGTCAGCTTCGGCCAGGACCAGGCCTCCGGCAAGGGCGGCGGCCAGGCGGGCGGCACGGACGGCGCGGCGGCCCCGGACTCCAAGATCCTCATGCCCACCGGGCCCCAGGCCGACTTCAAGAACGCCGACACCCTCGGGGACGGTACGCACATCGCCGTCACCACCCTGGAGGGCAAGAAGTCCGGATTCACGGGCAAGGTGTGGGTCTGGGCGCCCAAGGAATACAAGGACCCGAAGTTCAAGGACCACGGCTTCCCGGTCCTGATCGCCCTGCCCGGTGGCCCCGGATTCCCGAACAACTACTGGATGGGCACCAACCTCAAGCTCCAGTCGTCCATCTCCAAGTGGTACGCGGAGGGCAAGAGCAAGCCGTTCCTGCTGGCCATGCCGGTGCTCAACCCCAAGAACAACGGAACGTACTGGGACGGCAGCGACATCCCCGGCCAGCCGAGGATGGGCACCTGGCTGACCGAGGACGTCCCGGACCTGATGAAGGCCAATTTCCGCACGATCAAGTCGCGGGACGGCTGGGCGTTCATGGGCTCCTCCTCCGGCGGTTTCGCCGGGATGAAGGCCGTGCTGAAGCACCCGGACAAGTTCAAGGCGGCGATCGCCTCCGGCCCGGACTTCTACCCGGACTCCCCGCTGTGGAAGGGCCACCCCAAGGAGCGGGACGAGAACGACCCCAAGCTGCTGGCGAAGGACCTGATCGCCCGCAAGGGCCCCGACGTCTACATCGCCTTCCAGTACGGCACGCGGGAGGACCCCATCACCATCGAGGGGGTCAAGCACTTCGTGAAGGAATTCGGGAACGGTCCGGTGCACACCACGGTCAAGGAGATACCGGGCGGGAAGCACGACGCCGCCACGTATGTGCCGAGCATGGGGCAGGGGCCGATCCAGTTCATCAGCGAACAGCTCTCGGATCCGATTCCGGCGTCCTGACGGACGCGCGGGGCGGGGCGGACCTTTCCGGTCCGCCCCGCCCCTTTTTGTGACCTGGGTGTCGCTTCCGGGGTGGGGTGCCGCTGCGCGGGGCCGGGGAGAAACCCCCGTCAGACCCCCGGCAACCCCGCCCCCACGCACCGCACATCCCCTTCCGGCACCGCCCCGTCCACCAGATACGCCCCCACCGCCCCGTCCACGCACCCGTTGCCCCGGCTCGCGAAGACGCCGTGCGAGTAGTCGTTCTCCAGGGTCACCAGGCGGGAGCCGGGAAGCTCGCGGCGCAGCCGGTGCGCGCCCTCGACGGGCGTGACCGGATCGTGCGCGGACGCGACGAGGAGGACCGGCGGCGCGGCGGGGGAGCCGAGCGCCGTGCGGTGGGCCGGCCGGTGGTGCCAGTACGCGCAGGCCGACGCCTCGATGCCGGTGAGGACCGGCAGCGGGTCGAGCCGCCGCAGCCCCCGGATGCCGGCCGTGACCCGCGCGGGGCTCGGGCCGGGGCCGTCCGCGCACTTCACGACGCGGTTCGCGGCCTCGTAGTTGCGGGATGCGGGGCCGTCGAACGGCGCGGCGGGCCGTAGCCCGTCGACCGAGCCGTCCCGCAGATACGCGCCCAGGGCCTCGCCGAGCGGCGCCCACCGCTCCGTACGGCCCAGCGCCCGGTACACCGCCCGGTCGAACTCCGCCGGGCCGAAGCCGCCGGCCGGGCGCGCCGCCAGCCCGGCGCGCACCCGCTCGTACGCGGATCGCACCTCGCGCGCGTCGCTCCCGAGCCCGAACCGCCCGTCGTGGGCGGCGAGCCAGCCGAACAGGGTGTCGCGCTGCCGCAGCATGGCCCGCGCCTGGACGAGGTCGAAGTCGTACCAGTCCGTGGGGCCGACGACGCTGTCCAGGACCATCCGGCCCGTACGGTGCGGGAAGCGGGCCGCGTACGCCGCGCCGAGGTAACTGCCGTAGGAGACGCCGAGGAAGCCGAGGCGCGGTTCACCGAGCGCGGCGCGGATCGCGTCCATGTCCTCGGCCGTGGCCCCGGTCGACAGGTGGGGGAGCGCCGCGCCGGCACCGGCCGCGCAGTCGTCGGCGAGGCGGCGCAGCGCCGTGTCCCGCGCCCGTTCGGCGGCCCGGTCCCGGGGCACGGGGTCCGCCGCCGGTGCCGCGAAGAGCCCGCCCATCGGGCCGCAGCCGACCGGGGCGCTGCGGCCGACGCCGCGTGGGTCGAATCCGATGACGTCGTAGGCGCGGCGTACCCGTTCGGGGAGTTTGGCGCGCTTGGTCACGGCGTAGGCCAGGCCGGATCCGCCGGGCCCGCCGGGGTTGACGAGCAGGATGCCGCGGCGTTCGGCGGGTGTGCCGGTGGCGCGGACGCGTGAGACCGCGATGTCCAGGCGCGGCCCGTCGGGGCGGCTCCGGTCGAGCGGCACGCTCAGCGATCCGCACTCGACGCGGGCGGGCGCGGGCGGGGCGGGCACCCCGGCGGGGCAGGCGCCGAACTCCAGCGACGCGGAAGGTGATCGGGGCGGCGCGGCCGCATGGGCCGGGGCGGCGGGGGAGAGGGCGGCGGTCGCCGCCAGGAGGGAGCAGAAGGCGGCGGTGGTGCGGGTGAGGGGGCCGGCCGGGGGGTTCGGGCGGGTCGAGCGGCGCACGGGTCTCGCAATCGGGAGGAGGGGCTGGAGGTAAGGGGTGTGACGGCTGAGGCTGACGAGACAGCAGATGACAATGACAACCATTACCGATAGCGTGTGCACGGTCAAGACGGGCCGAGCCGCCCCGAGGGCCTCCGCCGGCATGCCCGCGCCCCTCGACACCGCCACGGAAAAGGAGAGTTGTGGGACATCTGCTGATGGTCGAGAGCTGGGTCGGGGCGATGAGCAGACTGCTGCCCCGGGCGATCCGCGAGGGCGGGCACGAATTCACCTTCCTCACCCGCGACCTCCACCACTACCTGCGATCCGCCCCCGAGGGCACCGCTCACCCCCTGCTGGGCGCGCGCAACGTCCTCACCGCCGACACCAACGACCTCGCCACGCTGCTGCCGTACATCGAGCGACTGCACCGGACCCTGCGCTTCGACGGCGTCGTCACCTCCTGCGACTACTACCTCCCCACCGTCGCCCGGCTCGCCGCCGCCCTCGGGCTGCCCGGCCCGGAGGCCGCCGCCGTCACCGACGCCTGCCGCAAGGACGCCACCCGCCGCGTCCTCGGACGCGCCGGTGTCCCCGGACCCCGCTACGCCGTCTGCCCGGACCTGGCCGCCGCCACCGAGGCCGCCCGCACCCTCGGCTACCCGCTCGTGTTCAAGCCCGTCGACCTCTGCGCCGGGATGTACGTACGCGAGGTCGCCGACGAGAAGGAGCTCGCCGCCGCCCACCGGGCGCTCGCCGGCTTCCCCGTCAACGCCCGCGGCCAGCGGCGCGAGCCCGCGGTCCTCCTCGAAGAGCTCCTGCACGGTCCCGAGGTCAGCGTCGAGACCGTGTCGTACGGCGGTGTCACGCGGGTCGTGGGCGTCACCGACAAGAGCGTGGGCGGCGCCCCCGCCTTCGTCGAGACCGGGCACATGTTCCCCGCCGCCCTCCCCGAGGCGCAGCGGGCGGCCGCCGCCGGCACCGCCGTACGCGCGCTCGCCGCGCTCGGCCTCGACGGGCTCGTCGCCCACACCGAGATCAAGCTCACCCCCGACGGCCCGCGCGTCGTCGAGGTCAACCCCCGCCCCGCCGGCAACCGGATCACCGAACTCGTCCGCCACGTCACCGGCGTCGACCTCGCCGCCGCCTGCGTGGACGTCGCCCTCGGCCGCACACCGGACCTCGCCGTCCGCGACACCGGGGTGCGCAGCGCCGCCGTCGGCTTCCTCATACCCGAGGAGACGGGCACGCTGGAGCGCATAGAAGGGGCCGAGACGCTCACCGGCGCGCCCGGCGTCCTCGAAGCCCGCCTCGCCGAGCCCGGCACCGCCGTCAAGGCCTCCGGCAGCAACAACGACTACCTCGGCCACGTCATGGCGGCCGACCGCGACGGCCCCGGCGCGCGGGAGCGCGTCGAACGGCTCCTCGCCGGCCTCCGCCCCCGGACGGCGGTGCGCCCGTGACCCCCACCGCCCCGCTCACCCGGGCCGCCTCCCTCCCCGATCTCGAACAGCGCGTCCGTGACGGCGGGTTCGGGCCCGCGCCCGAAGACCTGCGGATCTCCGTCGCCTTCACCACCACCCAGGCCGTACGCCACGAAGGCCGCGGCGGCGGCTACCGGAACGAGGTGCTCAGCCTCCGCCTCGGCGAGGCGGTCGGCTCCTGCGCCGTCGAACCGGGCACCCTGCCCCCCACCACGGTCGAGGACTGCGCCGGCGCGCCCGTAGCCCGCCTCCTCGCGCACCCCGCCACGGCCGTGCGCACCGCCGCCCTCGACGCCTACCTGATGCACGTCACCCCGCACACCGCCGACCACGGGGCACACCCCTGGCCGCTGCCCGCCGGCAGCTCGCTGCACAAGTCCCGGGCACGGGCGCGCGGTGTCGTCGACCTGCTGCGCGCCGCCCCCGGGCAGCGCGTCCTCGTCGTCGGCGTCGTCAACTCCCTGCTGGAGGCGCTGCGTGCGCGCGGCCTCGACTACGTGCCGTGCGACCTCAAGGGCGGCACCACCGAGTGGGGCGAGACCGTCCGCACCGACGCGCTCGCCGCACTCGACGGCTGCGACGCCGTGCTCGCCTCCGGGATGACCCTCGGCAACGGCACGTTCGAGCCCCTGCGCGAGCACGCCGTCCGGAACGGCAAGCAACTGGTGATGTTCGCCCAGACCGGCAGCGCGATCCTGCCGCGACTGCTCGGCGCCGGCGTCGACGCCGTGTGCGCGGAACCGTACCCCTTCTTCTGGCTGGACGGCGGCCCCGGCGTCATCCACCGCTACGGAGCCGGCTCCGGCCGGGGCGCCACGCGCCCGTACGGGCGGCCCGCCGCGGGAGGCACCGTATGAGCCGTACCCCGCGCCCCCGGCCGGGCCGCACCGCGAACCGTCCGGCGCACCGGCACACCGGCCACTCCTCCCCGCCCGCCGCCCCCTGGGCTCCCCGGGCCCCGCGCGCCAACCGCGAACTCCTCGGCCTCCTCGGCCGCACGCCCCTCGCCCGCATCACCGCTGACCTCCCCTGTCCCCACCCGGGCTTCTGGGCCAAGCTCGAAGGACTCGGCGCCGGTGGGATGAAGGCCCGCGCCGCCGTGTCCATGCTCATGGGCGCCGAGGAGCGCGGCGAGCTCCTCCCGGGCGCCCCCGTCGTCGAGTCCACCTCCGGCACCCTCGGCGTCGGCCTGGCCTTCGCCGGGCAGGCACTCGGCCACCCCGTCGTCCTCGTCGGCGACACCGGCCTGGAGCCCGCCATGCGACAGCTCCTGCGCTCGTACGGCGCCCGCCTCGACATCGTCGACCGGCCGGACGCCGAGGGCGGCTGGCAGGCGGCCCGGCTGCGACGGCTGCGCGAGCTGCTGGCGGAGCACCCGGACGCGTACTGGCCCGATCAGTACAACAACCCCGACAACGTGGCCGGTTACGCCTCCCTCGCCGCGGAGCTCGCCGGCGCGCTCGACCACCTCGACGTCCTCGTGTGCAGCGTCGGCACGGGCGGCCACAGCGCCGGCATCGCCGGGCCGCTGCGCCGCCACTGGCCCCGGCTGCGGATCGTCGGCGTCGACGCCACCGGCTCCACCATCTTCGGCCAGCCCGCCCGGCCCCGGCTGATGCGCGGCCTCGGCAGCAGCATCCACCCGCGCAACGTCGCCTACGACGCCTTCGACGAGGTCCACTGGGTCGGCCCCGCCGAGGCGGCGGGCGCCTGCCGGCGCCTGGCCCGGCAGAACTTCGTCAGCGGCGGCTGGAGCACGGGCGCCGCCGCCCTCGTCGCGGCCTGGGCCGCCCGCGTGCACCCCGGCGCCGTCGTCGCCACCGTCTTCCCCGACGGCCCGCACCGCTACCTCGGCACGCTCTTCGACGACGACTTCACCACCGCCCACGGCCTCGACCTCACGACCGCCGCCACCCGCCCCGTGGAGATCCCCCACCCCCGGGCGGCGGAAGCGGTCGGGTGGGCACGGTGCGCGACGGTCGTGGACCCGCTGAACCGCCGCCCGGTCGCGGCCGGGTGCGCCGCGACCGGCTCTCCGGTCGGCGCTTGCGCTGTCCCGGAGGCGCGGCCGGGCCCGGATGTACGGAGCGTCCGGGAGACGCGGATCGTTCCGGAGACACGGCCCGGCCTGGATGTACGGACCGTCCCGAAGACAGAGCCCGGTCCGGAGACGCGACCCGTACTGGAGACGCGGATCGTTCCGGAGACACGGCCGGTCCCGGATGTACGGACCGCCCTGAAGACAGAGCCCGGTCCGGAGACGCGATCCGTACTGGAGACGCGGATCGTCCCGGACGTGCGGACCGTCCCGGGTGCGTTGCCCGGCCCGGACACACGGACCGGCCCGGAAGCTCGGCCTGGCCTGGAAACGCGGCCCGGCCCGGATGCGTGGCCCGTCGGGGAGACGCGGCCCGGCCCGGATCTACGGCCTGACCCGTATGCGCCGACCGTCCCGGACGCGCGGACCGTCCTGGAGGCGCGACCCCTCCCGGATGTACAGCCCGTCCCGGACGCACGGACCCGCCCGGACGGGGCGGCGCCCGCCGCCGGAGGTGCCGCGTGAAGACCACCCTGCACACCACCCGGCTGCGGCTCGCCGAACCCTTCCGGATCTCACGGGCCGTCATGGACGCCCGGGACGCCGTCCGGCTGTCCGTCGAGCACGGCGGCCTGAGCGGTCACGGCGAGGTCGTCGCCAGCGTGTACTACGGGCTCGACACCGCCACGATACGGCGGCTGCTCGGCGTCGCCGCCCGGGTCCTCGGCCGGTTCGCCACGCCCGAGAGCGCCCTCGACGCCCAGCGGGAACGCAGGCTCCTGCCCGCGAGCACGCCCCCGGGCGTCGCCGCCGCCGTCGACGCGGCCCTCCTCGACCTCGTCGGCAAGCGGGCCGGCACACCCGTGCACGCGCTCCTCGGCACCACCGCCCCGCCCGCCGCGCCGACGGCCCGCACCCTCGGCATCATGTCCCCCGTCCAGGCGGCCCTCCGCGCCCGCGCTCTCGCCGACAGCGGGTTCACCGTCCTCAAGGTCAAGGGCGGGTCCCCCGACCCGAGGACGACCTCGCCCGCGTCCGGGCGGTCCGCGAGGCCGCCCCGCACGCCGCGCTGCTCCTCGACCCCAACGGCGCCTGGAGCGCCGGTCAGGCGCGCGCACTCCTGCCGCGCTTCGCCGAACTCGGCGTCGAGGCCGTCGAACAGCCCACCGTCCCCGGCGACCCCGAGGCCCTGGCCCGGCTCGCCGAGGGCTCCCCGCTGCCCGTCATCGCCGACGAGGACGCCGTCGGCCCCGAGGACGTCCGCCGCCTGGCCGGACGCGTGCACGGGATCAACGTCAAGCTCGCCAAGTGCGGCGGCGTCCACGCCGCCCTGCGCATCGCCGAGTCGCTCCGGGGCAGCGGCACCGCCCTCATGCTCGGCTGCCTGACGGCCAGTTCGCTGGGGCTCGCCCCGGCCGTGCACCTCGCCGACCGGGCCCGCTGGGTCGACCTCGACGGCCACCTCCTCCTCGCCCACGACCCCTGGGAGGGCATCGGCGGCACCGACGGCACCGTACGCGCGAGCGACCGCGCCGGCCTGGGCGTACGCCCGAGACCCGAGCCCGCTCCGACGCCCACGCGGGCGGCCCACGCCCCGGACAAGTCCCCCGCCCGAGAAGAGTCCGCACCATGAAGACATGGCGTGAGATACGCGGCTTCCCGCCCGCGATCCGCCTCCTGCTCGTCAACCAGCTCGGCGTCAACACCGGCTTCTACCTGCTCATCCCCTACCTCGCCACCCACCTCGGCCAGGACCTCGGCATGTCCGCCGCCGTCGTCGGCATCGTCCTCGGCGTCCGCAACCTCAGCCAGCAGGGCCTGTTCATCCTCGGCGGCTCGGCCGCGGACCGGCTCGGCGCCCGCGGCGTGATCATCGCCGGCTGCGCGCTGCGCACGGTCGGCTTCGCCCTCTTCGCCCTCGGCGACGGCCTGCCCGTCCTGCTCGCCGCGTCCGTCCTCAGCGGCCTCGCGGGAGCCCTGTTCAACCCGGCCGTACGCGCCTACCTGGCCCGGGAGGCGGGCGACCGCAAGGCCGAGGCGTTCGCCCTGTTCAACGTCTTCGCGACGACCGGCGCCCTGGTCGGCCCGCTCCTCGGCAGCGCCCTGCTGTTCGTCGACTTCCGGCTCTCCGCGCTCACCGCCGCCGGCGTCTTCGCCGTCCTCACGGTCGCCCAGGCCCTCGTCCTGCCGGCAGGCGAGGCCACCCCGAGCGGCGGCACCGTGCTCGCCGACTGGCGGGAGGTCGTCTCCCACCGCGCCTTCCTCGCCTTCGCCCTCGCCATGGTCGGCATGTTCACCATGGAGAACCAGCTCTACCTCCTGCTCCCCGACGGCGCCCGCCGGGCCACCGGCTGGGACGGCGCGGCGGGACTCGTCTTCCTCGTCGGCACCCTCGCCAACCTGACCCTCCAACTGCGCATCACCACCGCCCTCAAGAACCGGCGCACCCGCGCGGTGTGGATCAGTGCCGGACTCGCCCTGATGGCCCTCGCGTTCGTCCCGCCCATGGCCGTCGCCGGGGCCTCCGCGCCCGACGGCCCGGTCCGGGCCGCCCTCGGCCTGCTGCCGGTGCTCGCCGGGGCCCTCCTGCTCTACCTGGGCGTGATGGTGGCGCAGCCGTTCGTGATGGAGCTCGTCCCCGAATTCGGCAGGCCCGAGCTCACCGGCACCTACTTCGGCGTCTTCTACGTCGTCTCCGGCATCGCCGCGGCCGTCGGGAACACGGTCGTCGGCTGGGCCATGGACGCGGGCGGCGACCGGGCGGCCTGGCTGCCGTGGGCCTGCTGCCTCGCCCTGGGCCTGATGTCGGCCGCGGCCGTCGCCAGGCTGCACCGGACGCGGGCCCTGCCCGAACGCCTGCCGGCGGAGGCGGCCCGATGACCGGCGAGAACCTCCTCACCGACAACCCGGCCCTGTACGAGGCCCGGTTCCCCGACCCCGGGCACCTCGCCGCCCGCTGGGCGGACGCCTGCCTCACCGCGCACGGGGCGGGTCCCCGCGTCCTGGACCTCGGCTGCGGGACCGGCCGCGACGCCGCGTGGCTGCACCGCGCGGGCCGCGACGTCACCGGCGCCGACCTCTCCGGACCGATGCTCGCCCACGCCCGCGCCCACCACCCCGGGCCTGCCTACGTCCGCGCCGACCTGCGCGGCTTCGACCTGCCCGGACCGGCGTTCGACGCCGTCGTCTGCCTCGACAGCGCCCTGCTGTACTGCCACACGAACGAGGACCTGGACGGCCTGCTGTCCTCCTGCCGCCGCGCCCTGCGGCCCGGCGGGCTGCTCGTCGCGGAGATGCGCAACGGGGCGTTCTTCCTGGGCAGTACGGAGCTGCTGGACGCGCCGTCGTCCGGCGGGTTCGCCTGGGAGGGCACGACGTACACGTACGTCACCACGCTGACCGTGGACCGCGCCGCACAGTTGCTGCGCCGCCGGCGCGTGTGGACCTCGGACGACGGGGCGGCACCGGTGGAACAGGAGTCCGCGTGGCGGCTGCTGTTCCCGCAGGAACTCCGCCACGCGCTGGCCGCGCACGGCTTCGAGGTGCTGGCCCTGCACGACGGGCCGGGGCCGCGGACGTCGCCGGCGTGGGCGGGGGAGGGTGTGCCGGTGGGGCCGGGGCGGGCGGACGGGGACCGGCTGCATGTGGTGGCCAGGGTGGTGGGCGACTGAGGGAGTTTTCCCCAGCCCCGCCCCTTCCCGGAACTGGGGGCGAGCCCCCGGACCCCCGGCTGCGGGGCTCTCCCCCCCCGGGCCCCGATTCCGCGCTGCCGCGCGGTGGCCTCAAACTCCCCCAGCTACCGCTGGGAGGTGCCCCCAGCCGGGCTGGATTTGCCCTCTGTCCGTGGCTGGCTTTCCGCCCGGTTCCGGGCAACCACTCAGCCCGTCCGGCGTTTGAGGACCGGGGTCCGGGGCGGAGCCCCGGTATCGGGAAGGGGCGGGGTGGGGACAAGGCCCCACGCAGCGGCCCCCCACCCACCCCCACCTGCCACATCCACATCCGCACCCGCACCCGCACCCGCGCCCGCGCCCCCCACCCCCACCCCACGAACAAGGAGCGCCATGCACCCCACCCCCCGCCGCACCTTCCTCACCGCCGCCGGCGCCGGCATAGCCACCCTCACCCTCGCCGCCTGCGGCCCCGGCACCGGCCCCTCACCCGCAGACGACAAGGGCAAGCCGAAACGCGGCGGCCGCCTCCGCGCCGCCTTCGCCGGCGGCGGCGCCGCCGAGACCCTCGACCCGCACCTCAGCAACCTCTTCGCCGACGCCGCCCGCGCCAAGGCCCTCTTCGACAAGCTCGCCGACTACGGCTCCGACATGACCCCGCGCCCCCGCCTGGCCGAGCGCTGGGAAGCGGCCGGCCCCGGGCTCGACCGGTGGACCGTCACCCTTCGCGAGGCCACCTTCCACGACGGCAGGCCCGTCACCGCCGAGGACGTCCTCTTCAGCTACCGCCGCATCGCCGACCCCAAGAAGGCGTTCCGGGCCAAGGCCTCCCTGGAGCCCATCGACCTCGACGCGAGCCGTGCCACCGGCCCCCGCACCGTCGAGTTCCGGCTCAAGCGGCCCACCGCCGAATTCCCCAACGTCCTGGCCGCGTTCGGCGCGTACATCGTCCCCAAGGGCGCCGAGCGCTTCGACAAGCCGGTCGGCTCGGGGCCCTTCCGCTTCGTGTCCTTCACGCCCGGCCGCTCCGCGCGCTTCCGCCGCAACGACGCCTACTGGGACGGCGCGCCCCACCTCGACGAACTCGAATTCGTCGTCGCCAACGAGGAGTCCGCGCGCGTCGGCGCCCTCCTCGGCGGCCAGGTCGACTACGCGCACGAGCTCAACCCCACCACCGCCCGGGCCCACGAGGGCAAGGGCCGGATCGAGATCGTACGGCTGCGCAACAGCGCCATGCAGGGCTTCGCCATGAAGACCGACAGGGCACCGTTCGACGACCCGCGCGTCCGCGAGGCGTTCTTCCTCATCGCCGACCGCAAGGAGCTCGTCGACGGCGCGCTGTCCGGCGCCGGGGAGATCGGCAACGACCTCTTCGGCAAGGGCTACGCCCACTACGCCGCCGGCCTGCCCCAGCGCACGCAGGACCTCGACCGCGCCCGCCACCTCCTCAAGGCGGCCGGCGCCGACGACCTCCGCGTCACCCTCGACACCTCGCCCGTCGCGGCCGGATTCACCGAGGCCGCCGGCATCTTCCGCGACCAGGCGAGGAAGGCGGGCGTCACCGTCGAGGTGCGCACCGGCAACAAGGACAGCTACTGGAAGGACATCCTCGACTCCGGCACCCTGGCCAGTTACCGCTCCGGCGCCATGCCCATCGAGGCCCACATCTCCCAGCGGCTGCTCACCGGCTCCACCACCAACGCCACCCACTGGCGCCACAAGGACTTCGACGACCTCTACCAGCGCCTCCAGTCCACCAAGGACACCGCCGAACGCGCGGGGCTCTACGAGCGGATGCAGCGCCGGCTGCACACCGAGGGCGGCTTCCTGGTCTGGGGCTTCGCCGACTGGATCGTCGGCACCGGCCGCCGGGTGCGCGGCGTCGCGCGCGACGCCCCCGCCAACACCCTCGACTGGGCCCGCTTCGACACCGTGTGGCTCGCGTGAACCGCTGGATCGCCCGGCGGCTCCTGCTCGGCCTCGCCCAGACGGCCGGCGTCGTCCTGCTCGTCTTCGCGCTCACCGAGGCGCTGCCCGGCGACGCGGCCGTGGCCCTCGCCGGCGACGACCCGGACCCCGCCCGCATCGCCGCGCTCCGCGAGGCCCTGCACCTGGACCGGCCCGCGCACGAACGCCTCGCCGACTGGGCCGCCGGCCTGCTCCACGGCGACCTCGGCGTCTCGCTCGCCTCCGGGCGGCCGGTCACCGACGCCCTCGCCGCCGGGGCCGGGCCGACGCTGCTGCTGGCCGTACTGACCCTCGTCCTCCTGGTGCCCCTCGGCGTCGGGCTGGGCGTGCTGGCCGCCCGGTACGAGGGCGGGCCCGTGGACCGGGCCGTCAGCGCGGTGACGCTCGCGGTGTACGCGATGCCCGAATTCGCCTTCGGTATCCTGCTCGTGACCGTCTTCGCGCTCCGCCTGGCCTGGCTGCCGCCGACCGCCGTCGGCTACGGCACCGACCTGCTCGCCCACCCGGCGGTGCTCGTCCTGCCCGTCCTCGTGCTGCTCTCCCGGCCCGTGTGCTCGCTCGGCAGGCTCGTCCGCGCCGGCATGGCCGAGGCGCTGGCCTCCCCGTACGCCGCGCAGGCCCGCCGGTACGGCGTCCCCGGCGCCCGGGTGCGGTGGGCGCACGCCCTGCCCAACGCCGTGGCCCCGGCCGCCCAGCAGCTCGCGCGGACCGCCGACTGGCTGCTGTGCGGTGTGATCGTGGTGGAGGCGCTGTTCGCGATCCCCGGGCTCGGCACGGTCCTCGTCGACGCGGTCGCCGCCCGGGACGTGCCCGTGGTGCAGGGCCTCGCCGTGGTCTTCGGGCTGGTCGCCGTCGTCCTCAGCCTCGGCGCGGACCTGGTCGCCCGCCGCTTCGCGCCCCGGGCGGGGGTGGCGGCATGAGGGCGGCGGCCCGCACGCCGGGTGTCCTCCGTACGCGGCGTGCCCTCCGCGTGCCGCGCGTGCTCCGCGCCCGGAGCCGGTTCCTGCTCGGCGCGGCCCTCGCCGGTGTGCCGCTGCTGCTCGCGCTGCTGGGCCCGTGGCTCGCGGGCGCGGAGGGCCCGCGCGGTGTGTCGTTCACGGCGGGCGGCGGGCACTGGCTCGGCACCGACTTCGTGGGGCGGGACGTCCGGCGGCAGGTGCTGCTCGGCGGCCGGTCCGTCGTGGCCGTGTCCGTGGCGGCCACGGCGCTCGCCTACGCGGTGGCCCTGCCGCTGGGCCTCGCCGCGGCGCTCACCCGCCGGGCGTGGCTGGAGGAGGCGCTGATGCGCCCGCTGGACGTCCTGCTGGCCGTGCCGTCGCTGCTGCTCCTGCTGCTGGTAGCGGCGGTGTACCGGCCCGGCACGGCGGGACTGGCGGTGCTCGTGGCGCTCGTCAACGTCCCCGACGCCGCCCGGATCGTCCGGGCCAGGGCCGCCGAGGCCGCCGCCCGCCCGGCGGTGGAGGCCCTGCGAGCCCAGGGCGAGACGTGGTGGCGGATGGCCGTGGGCTACGTCGCCCGGTCCATGGTCCGCACGCTCGCCGCCGACGCGGGCGTACGGCTCACCGGTGCGCTGTACCTGGTCGCCACGGCCGCCTTCCTCGGCGTGGGCGTGGAGGCCGACGCCGCGGACTGGGCGGTGATGGTCGACCGCAACCGCACCGGCCTGTCCGTGCAGCCGTGGGCGGTCGTGGTGCCCGCGCTGCTGGTCGTGGCGCTGACGGTCGGCGTGAACCTGCTGTGCGACGCGGGGACGTCGACGGCGCGGAAGGGAGAACGACGGTGAGGGAACAGAGGAGGGGCACCGGCACGGCCGACGCCGTGGCCGTGGCCGGGACCGAGGGCGGCCCCGGCCGCATCGCCTCCGCCGGCACCGACGCCGTGGCCGAAGTCCGGGACCTGCGGGTCGAGATCGGCGGACGGGCCGTCGTCGACGGTGTCGGCCTGACCGCCCGGCCCGGCCGGGTCACGGCGCTCGTCGGCGCGTCCGGGAGCGGCAAGACGACGACCGGCCTCGCCCTGCTGGGGGAGTACCCGGACGGCGCGCGGGTCACGGGTGAGGTACGGGTGGCGGAGGGGCCGGTGGGCTACGTACCGCAGCATCCGGCGTCCGTCCTCAACCCGGCGCGGCGCGTCGGCGCGCTGCTCGCCGACATCGCACGGGCGGGAACGGCGGACCTGCCCCGGCGCGCCCGGCGCGCGGCGCGCCGCGCGCGCGTCCTGGCGGCGCTCGCGGCCGCCCAGCTCCCCGACGGGGAGGAGGTGCTGACCCGCTACCCGCACCAGCTCTCCGGCGGCCAGCAGCAGCGTGTCGTCCTCGCCCAGGCCCTCCTCCTCGGCGCCCGCACCGTCGTCGCCGACGAGCCCACCACGGGTCTGGACGCCCTCACCCGCCGCCGCGTCGCCGGGGAACTCGCCGCCGTGGCCCGCCGGGGCGTCGCCGTCCTCCTGCTCAGCCACGACCTCGATCTGGTCCGCGAACTGGCGGACGAGGTCCTGGTGATGCGCGCCGGCCGCGTGGTCGAGTCGGGCCCGACGGAGGAGCTGTGGCTCAGCCCGCGCCACCCCTGGACCCGCGAACTGCTCGGGACGCCGGACGAACCCACCGCCGGAGCCCAGGGGGAAGGCGAATCCCGCCCGGCCACCGCGCCTGCCCGTGCCGGTGCGGACGACCCTGCTTCCGTCCACGGCGGCGCGGCGGGCCCTGCCTCCGTCGGCGGCTCCACTCCTGCCCGCGGCCGCGCGGCTGCCGCCGTTCCGGCCCGTGGCAGTGTGTCTGCCCCGGCTCCTGCCGTCTGCGGCGTGGCGGTCCCCGCCTCCGCCGGCGGCTCCGCAGGTGGTCCCGCTCCTGTCCGTGGCAGTGCGCTTGCCCCGGTTTCCGCTCCCGGCAGCGTGCCTGCCGGGGGCAGCGTGGACGGCCCTGCCTCCGTCGGTGGCCTCGCAGGTGATCCCGCTTCTGCCCGTGGCCGCGCGGCTGCCGCCGTTCCGGCCCGTGGCAGTGTGTCTGCCCCGGCTCCTGCCGTCTGCGGCGTGGCGGTCCCCGCCTCCGCCGGCGGCTCCGCAGGTGGTCCCGCTCCTGTCCGTGGCAGTGCGCTTGCCCCGGTTTCCGCTCCCGGTAGCGTGCCTGCCGGGGGCAGCGTGGACGGCCCTGCCTCCGTCGGTGGCCTCGCAGGTGATCCCGCTTCTGCCCGCGGCCGCGCGGCTGCCGCCGTTCCGGCCCGTGGCAGTGTGTCTGCCCCGGCTCCTGCCGTCTGCGGCGCGGCGGTCCCCGCCTCCGCCGGCGGCTCCGCAGATGGTCCCGCTCCTTTCCACGGCACTGCGCCTGCCCCGGCTCCCACCCCCGGCAGCGTGCCCGGCCCCGTCCCCGCCCGCGGCACCGCGCCCGGCACCCCACCCGCCCCCGTCCTCGAAGCCCGCGCTGTCACCGCCCGTCACCGGGGCACCCCCGCCCTGCTGCGCGACGCCTCTCTCAGCGTCCGCGCGGGGGAGTGCCTGGCCGTCGTCGGCCGGTCCGGAAGCGGGAAGACCACGCTCGCCCGCTGCCTGGCCGGGCTGCACTCCCGGTACGAGGGCCACGTGTTGCTGGACGGCGCCCCTCTGCCGCGCAGCCTGCGGCAGCGGGACCGCGCGCGGCTGGCCGCCGTGCAGTACGTCTTCCAGGACGCGCGGGCCGCCTTCGACGAGTACCGGCCCGTACTCGACCAGGTCGCCCGCACGGCCGTGCGGCTGCGCGGCGTCGGGCCGGGCGCGGCCGAGGAGGAGGCGGTCGCCGCGCTCGGCCGGGTGGGGCTGACCGAGGAGACGGCGCGCCGGCGGCCCGGCGGGCTCTCCGGGGGTGAGCTCCAGCGCGCCGCCCTGGTCCGCGCGCTGCTGGCCCGGCCCCGGGTGCTGATCTGCGACGAGGTCACCTCCGGCCTCGACTCCGTCACCCGGCGCGGCATCCTGCGCCTGCTCGCGGACCTCGCCCGGGAGCCGGACGGGCCGGCGCTCGTGCTGATCACCCACGACCTGGACACGGCGGCCCTGGCCGACAGGATCGCGGTCCTGGACGCGGGCCGGATCGTCGAACAGGGCCCGGCCACGGAGGTTCTGACGGCTCCGCGGCACGCCTTCACGCGGGCGCTGACAGGCTCGTCCGGAGCCACGACCGACGGTGATCCGGGCCGGGCCGTCGCCCACCACCGGCAGGCCCCGCCGGAAGCAGGCGGTGGCGCGGCCGGGGCGCGCACCCGGCCGTAGCGGGCGCGAGGCCGGGCCGCCGTGCCCCGGAGGGGTGCGGTCGGCGCTTCTCCGGCCCGCACCCGGATATCTAGACTGCTGGCATGGTTTCGGGGGGCTGGGGATGGTTCACGACCGTCGCGTCGATCCTGATCGGCCAGGCCACGGTGGTGACGATGGGCTTCGTCAACAACCGCTCCCAGGCCCGGCGGGAAGCGCTGGCCAGGGTGGCCGACCGGTACAAGACGGTCGCCGAGCGCCGGGAGATGTTCGAGCTGACCCAGCTCGTCGAGGTGAACACCCTGCTGCGGAACGCCGTGACCTCCCTCCACGCCTTCGTCTCGGCGCGGCGGCACTACCGGTCGCGCATCCGGGAGGACCCGGCGGCGCCGCCGGAGACCTACCGGCAGCCGATGCTGGACGCGTCCGCCGCGTCGGACACCGCTCTCGACGCCCTCCGGTCCCAGATCGGCTTCATCCTGGCGGACGACGTCCGGGCGCTGGCCGACGCCGCGGAGAAGGCGCTGACGATGGCCGCGGCGAGCGTGCTGCGCGACGAGGCGGTCGACTCCGGCGCCCTGGGAGCCAGGGCCAACGCCGCGTACGAAGCCCTGTCCGTCCGGCTCCGGGACATCTACGCCACCCGGGAGTCGGCCGTGCCGGCGGCCTAGGTCACCGGTGTCCCGGCCAGGGGTCCGTCACCCGGGCGATCCGCCCGCCCACCCGGGCGGGGGTCCGTGCGACCCGCTCCCGTTCACGGAGCGAGAGGTCACGGAGCGAGAGGTCATGGCCAAGCCGGTCCGCGCGGCGTCCGAACACCTCCGCGCGCCGCCGTCGCCGCTCATCTACATAACTGCACGATTGTGCAGTGGTTGGGGGCGTGACGCTCCCACGCGCGGCCCGACGGGCAAGCAACTGGTCGGGCCCTTGGACGGGCACGGGTACGAGCGAGGGGCCGGTACGAGCGTGGGCAGTGAAGAGTTCATCAGCTGGCGCAACCATTTCCTGCTGCTGCTCGACCGGATCCCGACCCCGATCGCGGTCTGCCGGGCGGACGGCGAGGTCACGGTCGCCAACCCGGCCATGGCCGCGGAGTGGGGCACGGCGCCCGTGCGGCTGCGCGGCCGGAACCTCCACGAGCTCTTCCGGCCCAGGGCGCCCGGCAGGCTCGACCGGCACATCGAGGCGCTGCGGCTGGGCCGCCGGCCCCGGCACCCGATCGAGGTGCGCTGGCTGGTGGGCACGGACGGCGTCGAGCGGGAGGGCGAGCTGCTCGTCGACCCGGTCGGCGACGCGTTCCCGGCCAGCCCGATGCTGCTGGCGGTGCTGCGCGTACGGTCCGAGACCGTGCCCCGCCAGGCCGAGCCGATGGCGGAGGTCAGCGTCGTCGAGGGGCACATCCTGGCGCTGGCGGCGGCCGGGGCCACGACCGCGGCCATCGGCAAGGCCGTCGGCCTGACGGTCGACGGCGTCAACTACCACTTGACCAGGCTCACCCGGCGCTGGCGGGTGCCGAACCGCACCGCGCTGGTGGCCAAGGCCTATGTGCTGGGCGTCCTCTCCACGCGGGAGTGGCCGCCCGCCCCGGCCCCTCAGCGGGCCCGTGGCGCGTGCCGCAGCACGCAGTCGCCGCACATGCCGCCGGGCGGCACCCGGTAGTACAGGCAGCAGGTGGTCCGGACGAAGGACGGGCCACCCGGGCCCCCGGCGCTCAGGGTGCCGGTGCCGCGCAGCACCGGGTCGTCCAGGATCTCCCCGGCCAGGGCCAGTGCGCGGGCGGCCTCCCGCGGCCGGTCCTGTGCGCGGCACCACGTGTGGAGCACCCGCAGCGAACCGGCCAGTGAGGACGCGGCGTTCCCCCACAGCAGCCGCCCCGAGACGGGGACGGCCGCGCGGGTGGCGGTGTGCAGGAGGGCCAGCGGCCCGTGCAGGACCCGCTCGCGGATCAGGCCCGCGGCGTCGTCCGAGGGCGGCAGCGCCTCCGGCCGGGGCAGCCACAGGTCCTCCGGGGCCGTCCGGGCGGGATGCCAGCCGAGCCGCCCGGACGAGAGGTCGGGGACCCGCCCGGTGAGGACGGCCGAGCCGAGGGCGACGGAGAGCAGCCGCCCCGCGATGCCCTGGAAGGCGACGGACGCGGCGACCCGCCGGTCCTCCGTCCCCAGCCGCTCCGACACGGTCGCCACCCGGGCCCGCACCGCCTCCTCGCCGAGCGGAAGGTAGCCGGCGGCGTCCACGGAGCCGGTGTCCTCGGTACGCAGGGCGAAGAAGGGGCCGACCGAGGCGAGTTCGCGAAGGCGCATGGGCGAGTCGTTCCGTTTCGGTGAGGTCGTCGTCCGGCCGGGCCGGGACCCGTGCCCGGGGGACGGGAAGCGGGTCCCCGGCAGCCTCCCACAGGCCCGGGAGGGCACCGCCCCCGGGCGCTGTGAGCCCGGCCACGGACCCGCTGCCGCACGCTGTGCCAGGGCGCGGCGAGGGAGCCCTGGGGCCGCCGTCGCCACACCTGGCGAGCGAGGCATCATGACAGGGAGTCCCCCTCTCGATACCCTCGGCGCTGACAACGATGTCAGATCGGATGACGCGTCATACGAGGGGCGTGGACGATGAGATGCACCGGATGGGCTTCGCACCGAGGTCACCTGCGGCCGCGCGTCGGCGCCGTCGCGCTCGCCCTCGCGGCGATGCTGGGCGGCACCGCGCTCGTACCACCGCCGCCGGCCGCCGCCGCGGCCGAGGTCCCCACGGACCTGGTGAACCCCTTCATCGGCACCCAGAACGAGGGCAACACCTTCCCCGGGGCCGCCGTGCCCTTCGGCATGGTGCAGCTCTCCCCCGACACCGGGCACAGCACCGGCTACGACTACAAGGACCGCCGCATCCGGGGCTTCAGCACCGTCCACCTGTCGGGCGTCGGCTGCCGCATCGGCGGCGACCTGCCCGTGCTGCCCACCACGGGCGACGTGAAGCAGACCGACTACGGACGCTACGCCGCGGACTTCAGCCACACCGACGAGACGGCCCGCCCCGGCTACTACCGCGTCAAGCTGTCCTCCTACGGCGGCGTCACCGCCGAGCTGACGGCGGGCCGCCGCACCGGCCACCAGCGCTACACCTTCCCGGCCACCGACAAGGCCAACGTGCTCCTGAACACCGGGCAGTCGCTGCACCGGACGGTCAGCACCTCCGTCGAGGTCGTGGACTCCCGCACCGTCCGCTCGACGATCACCGGCCGCGGCTTCTGCCAGGACACCCGCCCGTACACCGTGCACACCCTGACCCGCTTCGACCGTCCGTTCGCCGCCTACGGCACCTGGAAGGACGACCAGGTCACCACGGGCTCCAAGACCTCCTCCGGCACCGGCCGCAACGGCGCCTGGGTGCGCTTCGACACCACCCGGGACCGCACCGTCGAGGCGACCACCGCGATCAGCTACGTCGACGCGGCGGGCGCGGCGGGCAACCTGCGCGCGGAGGACAGGGGCTTCGACCGCACGGAGCGGGCCGCGCGCGAGGCCTGGGCGGAGCGCCTGGACGACGTACGGGTCCAGGGCGGGGACCGGACGCTGCGCCGCGTCTTCCACTCCTCGCTCTACCGTGCCTTCCTCTCGCCCAACATCGGCAGCGACGCCGACGGCCGCTACACCGGCTGGGACCAGCGGACGCACCGCGCCGACGGCTTCACCTACTACCAGAACTGGTCGCTGTGGGACACCTACCGCACCCAGGCGCAGCTGCTGGCCCTGCTCGCGCCGCGTGAGGCGCGGGACATGGCGCTGTCGGTGCTGCGGGTCGACACCGACGGCGGCTGGCTGCCCAAGTGGGGCTACGGGACGGTCGAGACGAACATCATGACGGGCGACCCGGTGACCCCGTTCCTCACCACCGCCTACCAGCACGGGCTGCTGAAGGGGCACGAGGAGGAGGCGTACCGGATCCTGCGGAGGAACGCGGACGGCGTGCCGCCGCCCGGCAACCCCGGCGTCGGCCGGGAGGGCAACGCCGAGTACATCCGGGACGGTTACGTCCCCTACCTGCCCGGCCGGCCCAAGCGGAAGCCGGGTGACTCCGACTTCCACCAGGGCGCCTCGGCGACGCTGGAGTACGCGCTCGCCGACGCGGTGCTCGCCGAGATGGCCGAGGGCCTGGGCCACCGCGCCGACGCCGCCCGCTACACGGCCCGGTCGCGGAACTACCGCAAGCTGTACGACGCGAGCACCGGCTTCTTCCGGGCCCGGGGCGCCGACGGCTCCTTCGCCGGGCCGGCCGACCCGGCGAAGAGCGTCGGCTTCCACGAGGGCACCGCCTGGCAGTACCAGTGGCTGGTGCCGCAGGACCTGCCCGGGATGGTGGAGCTGATCGGCGGCCGGGAGGCGGCCAACCGCCGGCTCGACTCCTTCTTCGCCTACGACCGGCTGCTGAAGGACCCGGCGCGGACGGCCCGCGAGGTGTGGGTGCACGGCCCGTACGACTACTACAACGCCGACAAGTACAACCCGCAGAACGAGCCGGACCTCATCGCCCCGTACACCTACCTCTCCACCGGCCGGCCGTGGCAGACCACGGACGTGGTGCACGCGGCGCTCACCCTCTTCACGGACGGGCCCACCGGCATGACCGGCAACGACGACCTGGGCACCATGTCCGCCTGGATGATCTTCTCCGCGATCGGGGTGTACCCGGTGCAGCCCGGCGGGGACACCTGGGGGCTGAGTACCCCGGTGTTCGACCGGGTCGACCTGCGGCTGGACCGGGACTGGTACCCGAACGGGCGCTTCACGGTGACGGCGCCGGGCACCTCGGCCACCGCCCGCTACATCCGGTCGGCCCGGCTCGACGGTTCCCCGTACGGGCGTACGTTCCTGACGACGGAGCAGCTGACGGAGGGCCGGCGCCTGGACTTCACCGTCGGTGACTCCCCGTCGGACTGGGGCACCGGCCGCCGGGACGCGGCGCCCGCCATCGGCTGAACCGGCGGGCCCGGCGCGGGGCGGCGGCTTCCGTCGCCGCCCCCGCTCCGCCATGATGACCGGCCGTCAGGGTCGACGAGAGGACACCACATGGCTGGGCTCCGGGCGGGTCACGGCGTGCTGCGCCGCAAACCGATCGAGACGATCGAGGAGGGCGATGCGGACGAACGGCTGACCCGGACGCTGGGGCTGTGGCAGCTCACCGCGATCGGGGTCGGCGGCATCATCGGCGCGGGCATCTTCAGCCTCGCGGGTACCATCGCCAACGGCACCGCGGGCCCGGCCGTGCTGATCTCGTTCCTGATCGCGGGCGTCGCGAGCGCGGCGGCGGCCTTCTCGTACGCCGAGTTCGCGGGCCTGATCCCGCGCGCCGGATCGGCCTACACCTACGGCTATGTGGTCCTCGGTGAGCTGGCCGGCTGGTTCATCGGCTGGGACCTGCTGCTGGAGTACACCGCGATCGTGGCGGTGGTGGCGATCGGCATCTCGGGCTACATCAACTTCCTGCTCAACGAGATGAGCGCCGAGCTGCCGCGGTGGATGCTGGGCGCGCCGGGCACCGGCGACGGACACCGGGTCGACCTGTTCGCGGCGGTGCTGTGCCTGCTGATCGCCTATCTGCTGACCCTCGGCATCAAGAACGCCGCCCGCTTCGAGACCGTCGTGGTCGTCCTCAAGGTGCTCGTGGTGGCGGTCGTCGTCGTGGTGGGCTTCTTCCATGTGAAGGCGGCCAACTACGAGCCGTTCTTCCCCTTCGGGGTGAGCGGCGCGTTCACCGGCGCGGCCACGGTGTTCTTCGCGGTCTTCGGCTACGACGCGATGTCCACGGCGGCCGAGGAGTCCAAGGACGCGCAGCGGCACATGCCCAAGGCCATCCTGTACTCGCTGGCGATCTCGATGGTGCTCTACGTGCTGGCCTGCCTCGTGCTGACCGGGATGCAGAACTACAAGGAGATCGACAAGGAGAGCGGCTTCTCCACGGCCTTCAAGTCGGTGGGGCTGGGCTGGCTCGCGGACGTCATCGCCGTGGGCGCGATCATCGGCATCCTCACGGTGATGTTCACCTTCATGCTCGGGGTCACCCGCGTGTGGTTCTCGATGAGCCGGGACGGGCTGCTGCCGCACTGGTTCGCCAAGACCCACCCGACCCGCCACGTGCCGACGCGCGTGACCTGGATCGTCGGCTTCGCGTCCGCGGCGATCGCCGGCTTCGTCCCGATCGGCGAGGCGGCGGAGCTGACCAACATCGGCATCCTGCTGGCCTTCGCGGTGGTGTGCACCGCCGTGATCATCCTGCGCTACAAGCGGCCGGAGCTGCCGCGGGCCTTCCGTTGCCCGGCGGTGCCGCTGGTGCCCGCGATCGGCGTGGCCGCGTCGATCTGGCTGATCACCTATCTGGCGTGGCAGACCTGGCTGCGGTTCGCCATGTGGTTCGCGGTCGGTCTGGTGGTGTACTTCGCGTACTCCTACCGCCACTCGGGTCTGGCCAGGGCGGAGAACCGGCCGGACTGAGCGCGCGCCGGCACCGGCGGGGGCCCCTCATTTGAGGAGGCGGGACAGCCGCCGGTCCGCGAGCGGCTTCCCGCCCGTCTGGCAGGTGGGGCAGTACTGGAGGGAGGAGTCCCGGTACGACACCTCCCGGACGGTGTCCCCGCAGACCGGGCAGGGCTCACCGGTGCGGCCGTGCACCCGCAGGCCGCTCTTCTTCTCGGCCTTCAGCTCCCCGGCGGCGTGCCCGCGCGCCCGCTCCACGGCGCCGCGCAGCGTCGTGCCGACCGTCTCGTACAGGACGGCCGTCTCCTGCGGCGTCAGGCTCGCGGCGAGCTTGAAGGGGGACGTCCGGGCCGCGTGCAGGATCTCGTCCGAGTAGGCGTTGCCGATGCCCGCGATCACGCTCTGGTCGCGCAGGACGCCCTTGACCTGCCGCCGCTCCCCGGCCAGCAGCGCGGCGAAGGCGTCGAAGGTGAACTCGGGCGCGAGGGGGTCCGGGCCCAGCCGCGCGACGCCCGGCACGTCGTCCGGGCGGCGCACGCAGTGGACGGCGAGCCGCTTCTGGGTGCCCGCCTCGGTGAGGTCGAAGCCCGCCCCGCCGGCCAGCCGCAGGCGCAGCGCGAGCGGGCCCTTGCCCGGGCGGGGCGGGGCGTCGGGGAGCCGGTCGTGCCAGCGCAGCCAGCCGGCCCGGGCCAGGTGGAACACCAGGTGCGGGCCGCCGTCGGTGGCCAGGTCCAGGAACTTGCCGTGCCGCCGCACGGCGGTCACCGCGCGCCCTTCGATCGCGTCGAGCGGCGGGTCGTAGGTCTTGAGGACGCTCACGGCCAGCGGGAGGACCCGCTCGACGGTACGGCCGACCGCGCGCTCGGCCAGGAAATCGACGAGGGCCTCGACCTCCGGCAGCTCCGGCATGCCTCCAGTCTGCCGCAGGGGGCGGGCGCGGCAAGTCAGCGGACGGTGGCGTCCCAGTCGACGCGGTAGCCGTGCAGCCAGTCGCCGTCGGGAGCCCGGGCGGGGCCGGCCGCCTCGCCGCCGTCCGTCCGGCGCTCCTCGTCGGGGCCCGGCCGGGCGCGGCCCGCCAGGCCGGCGGACAGGGCCACGACCCGCTCGACCCGCTCGCGCCGCAGCCGCTCGTAGGCCCGGAACGCCGGCTCGGGGCCGGGCAGGTCGCGCAGACAGCGGGCGAGGACCACGCCGTCCTCGATGGCGATGGACGCGCCCTGGGCGGCGTTGGGCGCGGTGGCGTGGACCGCGTCGCCCACCAGGACGGTGTGACGGTCGTGCCAGACGGGGGTGGTGGGCATGTCGTAGGTGTTCATGCCGATGACGGCGTCACCGGTGGCGGCGACGATCGCGGCGGCCGGGGTCCGGTCCCCGGTGAGGGCCTCGGTGGCGTGCCGCCGCCACCAATCGGGCGTGGCGGCGGAGAGCTCCGCGCGGGACAGCTCGGCGCCCCGGATGTTGGCGAACCAGTGGGTGGTGCCGTCTGGGGAGGTCGTACAGCCGAAGAACGCCCGCTTGCCGAAGATCATCCGGTAGGTGCGGGGCGGCGCGGGGTGGACGGTGGCGCGGGTGCGGCCGCACACGCTGGCGTAGCCGGTGTAGCGCGGCGGGGGCGCGTGGGGATCGAGGACGGAGCGGGTCGCGGAATGGATGCCGTCGGCGCCGATCAGCAGATCCCCCTCGGCACGCGAGCCGTCCGCGAAGTACGCGACGACCGTGCCGCGCGGGCCGGTCGTGGCGTCCACGAGGCGCTTGCCGTACGCCACTTGGATGCCGCGCCGCGCGGCCTCGTCGAGCAGCGTGCGGTAGAGGACGGAGCGCTGCACGGTACGCGGGCTGAGCCCCGGGTCCCACGACCCGGCGATGGGCTGGCTGCCGAGCGGCTCCCCGGAGTCGTCGATGAACTCCACGGTCTCGGCGGGGAACGACCGCTCGCGCACGGGCCGTTCGGCGTCGATGGCGCGCAGTGCGGCGAGCCCGTTGGCGAAGAGGACGAGGAACGCCCCGAGGTGGTCCGCGCCGCCCGGGTACGCCTCGTGGACGACGACGTCGATGCCGGCGCGGCGCAGGGCCATGGCGGTCACGGGTCCGGCGATGCCGCCACCGATGATCAGAGCGCGGGTCATTGCCCTCCGTCCCGCCGGACCGGTCGCGCCGGCGCCGGTCCGAGGGTATCCGGGGGGAGGCCGGCGTGCGTAGACCGCGTGGCGGGGGCGGGGGTGGCCGCTGCGCGGGGGCTTTCCCCCACCCCGCCCCTTCCCGAATGTCCTCAATCGCCGGACGGGCTGGTTTTCAGCCTGTCCGGCGTTTGAGGACCGGGGTCCGGGGCGGAGCCCCGGTTACGGGAAGGGGCGGGGCTGGGGAAAGGCCCGCCGCAGGCGCACCCCGCCCCCCCGTTACCCGCCCGCCGAACCCAGCGCCGCCAAGAGATACGGCGCCGTCGCCCCGCCCGCCCCCGCCACCTCCCGCGGCACCCCCGCCGCCACGATCCGGCCGCCCGCCGCCCCGCCGCCCGGACCCATGTCGATGACATGGTCGGCCCCGGCCGCGACGGCCATGTCGTGCTCGACGACCACCACCGTGTTCCCCGCGTCGACCAGCCCGTGCAACTGCCGCAGCAGCAGTTCGGTGTCGGCGGGGTGGAGACCGGTGGTGGGCTCGTCCAGGACGTACAGGGTGTGCCCCCGGTGCGTGCGCTGGAGCTCCGTGGCGAGCTTGATGCGCTGTGCCTCGCCGCCGGACAGCTCCGTGGCGGGCTGGCCCAGGCGGAGGTAGCCGAGGCCGACGTCCTGGAGGGTGCGCAGGCCGCGCCGGGCGGCGGGCACGTCGGCGAGGAAGTCCACCGCGGTGTCGACGGTCAGGTCCAGGACCTCGGCGACGTTCCTGCCCCGGTAGGTGATCTCCAGGGTCCCGGGGTTGTAGCGCGCGCCGCGGCAGGCGTCGCAGGGCGCGTACGCGCCGGGGAGGAAGAGGAGTTCCACGGCGACGAAGCCCTCGCCCTGGCACACCTCGCAGCGCCCGCCGGTGACGTTGAAGGAGAAGCGCCCCGCGGTGTAGCCGCGCTCGCGTGCGCCGTCGGTGGCGGCGAAGACCTTGCGCACCGCGTCGAACAGGCCGGTGTACGTGGCGAGGTTGGAGCGCGGGGTACGGCCGATGGGCTTCTGGTCGACGCGTACGAGCCGGTGCACGGCGTCCAGGCCCTCGGCGGCCCGCACCGCGCGGCCCGCCGTCCCGCCGTTCTCCGCCGTCTCGTCCAGGTGGGCGGCGACGGTGTCGGCGAGGGCCTGTCCGACGAGCGTGGACTTGCCCGAGCCGGAGACGCCGGTGACGGCCGTGAAGACGCCGAGGGGGAAGTCGGCGTCGAGACCCTGGAGGTTGTGGCGGGTGATGCCGCGCAGCCGCAGGGTGCCGGAGGGACGGCGGGGCGCGCGGGGCTCCGCCGCGGGACCCTCGGGGAAGACGAAGCGGCGGGTGGCGGACGCGGCGACGTCCGCGAGGCCGGCGACGGGTCCGCTGTAGAGGATCCGGCCGCCGTGCTCGCCCGCGTGCGGCCCGACCTCCACGATCCAGTCGGCGCGGCGCACGACGTCCATGTGGTGCTCGACGACGAACAGGGAGTTCCCCGCGGCCTTCAGCCGGTCCAGGACGGTGAGCAGCGCGGCGCTGTCGGCCGGGTGCAGGCCCGCCGAGGGCTCGTCGAGGACGTAGACGACGCCGAAGAGGCCGGAGCGCAGCTGGGTGGCGAGGCGGAGCCGCTGGAGCTCGCCGGAGGAGAGGGTCGGGGTGGGCCGGTCCATGCCGAGGTAGCCGAGGCCGAGTTCGGTGAGGACCTCGATCCGGGCGACGAGGTCGGCGGCGAGGGTCGCGGCCGCGCCGTCCCCGTCGAGGGCCGGGCGCAGGGTGGCGGCGAGGCCGGACAGCGGCATGGCGGCGAGCGTGGCGATGTCGTGCCCGGCGAAGGTGACGGCGAGCGCCTCCGGCCGCAGCCGCCGCCCGTCGCAGACGGGGCACGGCCCGGTCACCATGTGCCGCTCGGCGCGGGCCCGCAGGGCGGCGCTCCTGGACTCGGCGACGGTGTGCAGGACGTAGCGCTTCGCGCTCATGTACGTGCCCTTGTACGGGCGTTGGATGCGGCCCGCGTCACGGACGGGGTGCACGGTGACGACGGGCTGCTCGTCGGTGAAGAGGATCCACTCGCGGTCCGCGGCCGGCAGCTCGCGCCAAGGCCGGTCGACGTCGTGCCCGAGGGCGGCGAGGATGTCCCGGAGATTCTTGCCCTGCCAGGCGCCGGGCCAGGCGGCGACGGCCCCCTCGCGGACGGACAGCGAGGGGTCGGGCACCAGCGACTCCTCGGTGACCCGGTGGACCCGCCCGAGCCCGTGGCACTCCGGGCAGGCCCCGGCGGGCGTGTTCGGCGAGAACGCGTCGGAGTCCAGCCGGGCGGCCCCCTCGGGGTACGCGCCGGCGCGGGAGAACAGCATCCGCAGGGAGTTGGAGAGCGTGGTGACGGTCCCGACGGACGACCGCGACGTGGGCGCGGACCGCCGCTGCTCCAGCGCGACGGCGGGCGGCAGCCCCGTGATCTCCCCGACCTTGGGCGCGCCCACCTGGTGGATCAGCCGCCGCGCGTACGGCGCCACGGACTCGAAGTACCGCCGCTGCGCCTCGGCGTAGACGGTGCC
The DNA here is from genome assembly GCF_002192455.1 of Streptomyces albireticuli. NCBI lineage: Bacteria > Bacillati > Actinomycetota > Actinomycetes > Kitasatosporales > Streptomycetaceae > Streptomyces > Streptomyces albireticuli. The sequence goes on along the minus strand of NZ_CP021744.1, from coordinate 910,972 downwards.
GAACGCCAGCGAGGACTTCCCGGAACCGGAGACCCCGGCGAACACGACGAGCGCGTCCCGGGGGATGTCGACGTCGACCCCCCGGAGGTTGTGCTCCCGCGCGCCGCGCACCCGGACGAAGGGGTCGTGGGCGGGGTGGGGCGTCGCGGGGTCGGCGGACGGGGTCATGGGGCTCCAGATCGGCGCGGGGTGCGCGGTGCGCGCGGCGGTGCGTTTCGCGCCGATTTTATGGGGTTCGGGGAGAGGCCCGCCGTGGGGGTGGGCGCTTCCCGGCCCGCTCCTTCGTGGGAGGTGCGCACCGGCGGGGACGTCACCCGGGACCTCGCCCACCGGTCGCGGAGACGGCCCTACCCCGCCCGGACGGCTCCTTCGCTCCCTCGGCCACCGCCGGGAGGTGCCCCCGGGCGGGGACGTCGCCCGGGACCTCGCCCACCGGCTGGAGGAGGGGGCCCTACCCCGCCTCCTCCAGCCGGAACCCCACCTTCAGGCCCACCTGGAAGTGCTGGATCACCCCGTCCTCGATGTGCCCGCGGACCTCCGTCATCTCGAACCAGTCGAGCCCGCGCAGCGTCTGCGCCGCGCGGCCGATGCCGTTGCGGATCGCCGCGTCCACGCCGTCGGGCGAGGACCCGACGATCTCGGTCACGCGATAGGTGTGGTCGGACATGACTCTCCCTCGGTCGGTCCCTGGGCGGAGCTCACAGGGCTCGTCCCACCGTGCCCCAGGTCACCGTCCGGCGCGAGGCGAGAGCCGGGGCGTCAGACCGGGGGACGCCGCTCCGCGCGGGCCTTGAGGGCGGCGTTGAGGGACCGGAAGTCCGTCCTGGTGTCGCGGATCCTGCGCTCCAGCAGGGGGACGAGGAGTCCCCTGAACACCTCGCTCTGGACGAGCCGGGTGCCTCCGGCCACAGGGGTGAGGAGGAAGCGGTGCTCGCCCTCGAAGAGGCCCGGCACCGGGAGCCGGCCGAGCCAGCGCAGTTCCCGGCCGGGCTCGGCGGTCAGCACCCGGGGCCGGAAGATCATCGGGCGCCCGCGCGCGGGGAACGCCCTCAGCGTGAGGGTCCGGCCGGCGGCCACCCTGCCGCCGGCCTCCCGGATGAAGGGGTTCCATTCGGGGTAGCGGCGCAGGTCGGTGAGGACCGACCAGACCTCCATGGGCTCCGCCCGGATCTCGGTCTCCTCGGAAATCTCGCGCATGCGCGCACCGTACCGCCGCCGAACGGCTAGCGCGGTGGATCCACCTCGAACGTGTCGGCCACGGGCGCGAGGGGGTCCACGGCCGCCGTCACGTCGCCGACGGGGCCGCGCTCGCCGCCCGGGGCCGGGCGGACGGCGGTGCCCGCGGAGTACACCGCGAGGAGCCGGCCCGCCCCGTCGACCACGGGGATGGCCTTCGGGATGACGCTCCCGCCGCCGGTCAGTCTCAGCACGAGCACGCCGTCCCGCTGCTCCAGCAGCAGCCCGCCGGACTCCTCGGGCGCTTCCGCCGCGCCCTCCGCCGCGTCCTCCAGCTCCGCCATGCCGTACGCCTCCTCGGTGCCGGGCAGCCGCAGGCTACCCACGGCGGCGGGCCGTGACACCCCTGCCCCACGGGAGTCCCGCGGCGCCCGCGAGGCCCCCGCTACGGCACCACCGTCACCGGCCAGCGCCCCGCCTTCACCAGCCGCACCGCCACCGAGCCGACGATGCGGTGCCCCGCCTGCTCCGAGGCGCCGACGACCACCGCGTCCGCCGTCAGCTCGTCGGCCGCGCGGACCAGCCCCGCGTAGGGGTCGCCCCGGAAGGTGTGGAACTCCCAGCGCACCGCGAAGATGCCCCGCAGCCGCTCCGTCGTGGCCCGGATCTCCGCCAGCAGCTCCTCCGCGACCTCCTCGGTGGCCTCCACGACCGGCGCGCCCAGAGCGGCGCCGCCGGCCAGGACCGGCTGGACGTACACCACGGCCAGCAGGGCGTTCTGACGCCGGGCCAGCCCCGCCGCGTAGGCGGCGGCCCGCCAGGAGGTGTCCGAGCCGTCGACACCGACGACGATCACCTTCGGGCCGTCGGTGCCCCGCTCGAAGCCGGTCGGAAGGCCTTCGCCGCGTCCCTGGTCCGTGTCCTCGTTCACACCGGCAGGCTAACGGGCACGGACAGGGACAGCGCGAAGCGCCCCTCCTCGTCCGTCCACCACCGGCTCAGCCCGAAGCCGGCCGCCGCCAGTTCCGCCCGCACCCCCTCCCGGCGGAACTTCGCCGAGATCTCCGTCCGCAGCTCCTCGCCCGCCGCGAAGTGGACCGCCAGATCGAGGGCGGGGACCTTCGCGACGAGGGCGGTACGGGCCCGCAGCCGCATCTCGATCCACTCCCGTTCCGCGTCCCAGAGGGCGACGTGGTCGAAGTCGTCCGGGTCGAAGTCGGCCTCCAGCTCACGGTTGATCACCGACAGCACGTTCTTGTTGAAGGCGGCGGTCACGCCCGCCGCGTCGTCGTAGGCGGCGACGAGCGTCCGCTCGTCCTTCACCAGGTCCGTGCCCAGCAGCAGCGCGTCGCCCGGGGCGAGTTCCGCGCGGACGGCGGCGAGGAAGACCGCCCGTTCGGCCGGGCGCAGATTGCCGATCGTGCCGCCCAGGAAGGCGAGCAGCCGGGGGCCCGGCGTGCCGGGCAGCGCCAGCCCGTACTGGAAGTCGGCGACGAGCGCGTGCACGGTCAGGGCGGGGTGCTCGGCGAGCAGCGTACGGGCCGCCCCGGCCAGGGCGCTCTCGCTGACGTCGACGGGGACGTAGTGGTCCAGGGAGGGCAGCGCGCCGATCAGGTGCCGGGTCTTGTCGGACGAGCCGGAGCCCAGCTCCACGAGCGTACGGGCGCCGGTGGCCGCGGCGATCTCACCGGCGCGGGACACCAGGATCTCCCGCTCGGCCCGCGTCGGGTAGTACTCCGGCAGCAGGGTGATCTCGTCGAACAGCTCGCTGCCCCGGGCGTCGTAGAACCACTTCGGGGGGAGCTCCTTGGGCGAGCGGGTGAGCCCCGTGGCGACGTCCGCGCGCAGCGCGGCGGCGGTCGCGTCGAGGGGAAGGGTGCGGGTCAGGGCGAACGGGCTCACGAAACGGGCTCCTTGAGCGAAGGAAGCGAGGAGAGCGGGGAGAGCGGGACGACGGAGAGCTCGGCGCGGGTGGCGGTGAGCAGCGTCCGGTCCGGCGCCTGTGTCCAGCGCGGGTCGTCGTCGTAGGGCTCGGACGCGACGGCCGTGCGGCCGTCCGCCACCAGGTACCAGAGGCTGTCGCCCCACGCGGTCGCGGTGACCGACGCGCCGTCGGTGAGCAGCAGGTTGAGCCGCGAGCCGGGCGCGGCCGAGGCCAGCGCCGCGACGGTGGCCGCGAGCGCCCGGCCCGGCGGCTCGCCGCCGCGCAGCCGCCGCTCCACCAGCGCCCAGACGAACGCCGAGTCGCACCGGGCCGCCAGCCGCAGCAGATCGGCGCGCGGCAGCAGCGCCGTGAGCGGGGCGACGGAGTCCGGCCAGCCGGTCAGCGCCCCGTTGTGGCTGAACAGCCACGGCCCGCCCGCGAAGGGGGCCGCCGCCGCCTCGCCGTCGGCGCTCGCCTCGGTGGCGTCCCGCACCGCCGCGAGCAGCGCCCCGGTGCGGACGACGCGCGCGAGATCGGCGAAGGACGGATCGGCCCAGATGGGCCCGGCCCGCCGGTAGCGGGCCGGCACGGGGTCCTCCGGGGCGTACCAGCCGACCCCGAAGCCGTCCGCGTTGACCGTGCCGTAGCGCTGCCGGCGCGGTGCCCACGACTGGCGGAACAGCGCGTGCGCCGGCTCCACCACGGTCGCGCCGATGGGCTCCGGGGGTCCCAGCACCGCGAGGTGGCGGCACATCAGGACGGCTCCGCGTCGCGCGCCGTGCGGAAGCCGGCGAAGATCTGCCGGCGGACCGGCAGGTCCCAGTTGCGGAACGTGCCCCGGCAGGCCACCGGGTCGACGGCGAAGGAACCGCCGCGCAGCACCTTGTGGGCCTCGCCGAAGAACACCTCCGAGTACTCCCGGTAGGGGAAGGCCCGGAAGCCCGGATAGGGCAGGAAGTCGCTCGACGTCCACTCCCACACGTCGCCGATCAGCTGCCGCACCCCCAGCGGGGACGCCCCGGCCGCGTACGCCCCCACCGGTGCCGGGCGCAGGTGCCGCTGGCCGAGGTTGGCGCGGTCGGGCGTGGGGTCCGCGTCACCCCACGGATAGCGGCGGGAGCGGCCGGAGGCCGGGTCGTGGCGGGCCGCCTTCTCCCACTCCGCCTCCGTGGGGAGCCGCCGCCCCGCCCACGCCGCGTACGCCGCCGCCTCGTACCAGCTCACGTGCAGCACCGGCTCCTCCAGGGGCACGGGCTCCTCGGCGCCGAACCGCCGCCGCACCCACCCCGTGCCCTCGCGCCGCCAGAACAGCGGCGCGGCGAGGCCGTGGCGGCGCACCTGCTCCCAGCCGCCCGGCCGCCACCAGCGGGCGTCGGCGTAGCCGCCGTCCTCGACGAACCGCAGGTACGCGCCGTTGCTGACGGGCAGCGTGTCGAGGAAGTAGGACGGCACGAAGCGGGCGTGCGCGGGCCGTTCGTTGTCCAGCGCCCACGGCTCGGCCGACGTGCCCATCGTGAACGGCCCGCCCTCGATCAGGACCTCCGCCGGCAGCGCGCCCGCGTCCGGCGCGGCCCCCGGTGGCTCCGGGGCGGACAGCACCGCCGGCCCCCGGCGCAGCTGGTGGGTGATGAGCATCGTCTCGTCGTGCTGCTGCTCGTGCTGGGCGATCATGCCGAAGGCGAACCCGGCCTCCAGCAGCGGCGCCCCCGACAGCGGCACTCTCTCCAGGACGTCCAGGACCCGGTCCCGCACGTCCGCCACATAGCCGCGCGCCTCCTCGGGCGCCAGCAGCGGCAGTCTCGGGCGCTCGGCACGCGGGTGCTCGAACGCGTCGTACACGGAGTCGATCTCGGGCCGCAGCGCCTCGCGGCCGCCCACGGTGCGCAGCAGCCACTGCTCCTCCTGATTGCCGATGTGCGCGAGGTCCCAGACCAGCGGCGACATCAGGGGGGAGTGCTGGGCGGTCAGCTCGGGCCCGTCCACACAGCCGGTGAGCGCGTGGGTGCGCGCCCGGGCGGTACGGAGGGCGTCCGCGGCCCGCCGCCGGAGGGCGGCGGGGTCGGACTCGGGGACGGTCATGCGCGGCGCTCCTTGCCGAGGACGTGGTCCAGGAGGTCGTCGGCGGGGCACCGGGCGCGGTCGACGTACCGGGCGGTGAAGTCGTCGACGGCGGCCAGGACCCGGGACGTCACCCCCATCCGGGGCAGTGCCTCCCGGGCCGCCGCGAAGCAGGCGACCGCCGCGGCGTGCAGCTCGGGGTCGGCCAGGCCGTGCCGGGCGGCGTTCCGCCACAGCGGGTTGTCCGGCGGGGGCGCCGCGCCGGCCGTGTCCGCGAGGGCCTTCACCACGCGGTAGGCCGTCTCGGACGCCACCGGGTCGTCGAACAGCGCGGCCGTCACGGCGAGCGGCACCAGCCAGCCGTCCTCCCCGGGCTGCGCGTCGATCATGCGCAGCTCCAGGTGGCCACGCGGCCGTACGGGCGGGAACAGCGTGGTCAGGTGGTAGGCGACGTCGTCCGCGGTGGGCCGCCGGGGCCGCCCGGTGCGCGTCCAGCGGCGCAGGTCCAGGCCCTCCGGGGCGTCCCACGGCCGGTCACCGGACTGCACGCACATCACCGGCGCGTCCAGGACGTACCCGGCCCAGGCCGCCCGGAGGTCCGGGAGCTCCGGCGGGGCCAGGGCGCGCCCGGGGTCGACGTCGGCGTAGGCGGCCTGCCGGGTGGAGCGCCAGCCGGTCGGGCGGCCCAGGTGCAGCGGGGAATTGGCGAACGCGGCGACGAGCACCGCGCCCAGCAGGTGCGCGAGCCGCCAGCGCCGCCCGAAACCGAGCGGACCGGGCTCCTCGAACCCGGCGTCGACGCACACCTGGACGGACGCGGTGCGGCACATGATGGTGCGCCCCGCGCCGTTGCGCCGGTCGTAGAAGGCCTCCATGGCCTCGTAGCGGGGGGTCTTGAGGACGCGCCGCGGAGGGTGCCAGGGGTCCTGGCCGTAGCCGGCGAGGACCAGTCCGAGGTCGCGGAGCGCGGGACGGGCGGCGTCGAGATCGGCGGAGACCTCCGCCACGCAGGTGGCGAGGGAGTCCGCGGGCCGGGAGCTGAACTCCAGCTGGCCGCCCGGCTCGACGGTGATCAGGGACCGCAGCGGCAGGTCACGCAGGCGGTCGGCGGCCGCCGCCAGCAGAGGCGGAGGGACCGGTCGGGCGGGGTCACGCAGGTCGTGGACGAGCCATTCCAGCTCCACTCCGAGGAGCCTGGGCGGGCCCGTCTTGAAACAGATGCCGCGCACGAGCGCGTTGACCTCCGCCTCGTCCACGAACTCGGCGGGGCCCGCCCTGTCGGACTCGCTGTCCGCCATGGTCCGTACCTCCCGTCCATCGCCGCATGCGGAACCTCAGCGGTTCCGCTGAACACCACGGGTGGAGCCGGGCCCCACGGTCCCATCGCGCTCGTCCGGCCTCAAGGGCACCTCGTCATTGTGACGAGCCCTTGACGTGCACGCCAGAGGAGGGCGTACGGTCGCAAAAGTGACCGGATCCGAGGTGCCCGCCGACATCCACCATCCCGAGACCTATGCCCGCGGGGTGCCCTACGCACGCTTCCGGGAATTACGGGAGCACAGCCCCGTCCACTGGACGGCGGAGCCGGCCGTCGGTCCCTGGCCCGCCGGCCCGGGCTACTGGGCCGTCCTCCGGCACGCCGACGTCAAGCACGTGCTGCGCACCCCCGAGATCTTCTCCTCGCACCTGGGCGCCACCCAGATCCCCGACCCGGACACCCCCGAGGACCTCGGCTTCGTCCGGTCGATGATGCTCAACCAGGACCCGCCCGCCCACGCGCGGCTGCGCCGCATCGTCGCCTCCGCCTTCACCCCGCGCGCCGTCCGGGAGCTGGAGGCCGTCATCGAGGCCCGCGCCCGTGCCCTGGTCGACGGCGTGGCGGACCGGGGAGCGGCGGACTTCGTGGAGCTCGCCGCGGACCTGCCCGTGTGGACCCTCGCGCACATCATGGGCGTGCCCGATCAGGACCGGCGGCTGTTCTACGACTGGTCCAACCGCGTCATCGGCTACCAGGACCCCGACCACGCCGGATCGGCGACCGCCGACCCCGCGGCGCTCACCCCGGCGGGCCGCGCCGCCCTCGCCCGCCGGCCCGCCACGCTCGCCCGCCCCGACGGCAGCATGATCAGCCCGCGCTCGCGGGAGGCCCTCGCCGACATGTTCGCCTACGCGCACGCGCTGTCCGGCGAGCCCCGGCCCGGCAGCGTGATGGCGCACATGCGCGAGGCCGGCCTGACCCGCGACGAGTTCGAGACGATGTTCTTCCTCTTCGCGGTGGCCGGCAACGAGACCCTGCGCAACGGCATCCCCGGCGGTCTGCTGACCCTCCTGGACCACCCCGGCCAGTACGAGCTGTTCCGCACCCGCCCGGAGCTGACCGCGCCGGCCGTGGAGGAGATGCTCCGCCACTGGCCGCCCGTCATGGACTTCCGCCGCACCGCCACCCGCGACACGGAGCTCGCCGGGGTGCGGATCCGGCGCGGGGAGAAGGTCGTCGTCTTCCACGCCTCCGCCAACCGCGACGAGCGCGTCTTCCCCGACCCCGACCGCTTCGACATCACCCGCACGCCCAACGACCACGTCAGCTTCGGCTTCGGCCCGCACGTCTGCCTGGGCGCCCACCTCGCGCGCGTCCAGCTGCGGGCCGTACTGCGGGCCGCCGTCGACCGGCTGCCCGGCCTGGAGCGGGCGGGCGAGCCGGTCCGGCTGACGTCCAACTTCCAGAACGGCCTCAAGCACCTGCCCGTCAGATGGCGAACATGTCGGTGAAGGCGCCGCTGGCGTCGCCCACGGCATGGCCGAAGGGGGAGTTGAAGTCCCAGATGAGGAAGAGGAGGAAGGCGATCAGGGCGCTGTAGAGCCCCGCCAGCAGCAGCTCGCGCGGTGACCGCCCGATCTGGAGCGTGAAGATCAGCCCCACCGCCACCAGCGCGCCCGCGACCAGCCCGAACCACACCACGCCCGGCATGGTGGGCTCGGAGTTCTCGCCCCGGGAGGTGCGCGCGGCGTCCGCCGCGCCGACCTGGTCCAGGATCGGCTGGTACGACTGGCCCTCGTGGTCGTTGCGCGGCTCGTAGGAGGTCACGTCCTCCCGGATCTTGGCCAGCAACTGCGCGCTGCGCTCGGTCAGTCCGCCGTTCTTGAGCATGACCGGCCACTCCTTGTGGACGACGTAGCTCACGTAGGTGTCGATGTCCTCGCGCACCTGGTCCCGGGCGGCCGGCGCGTACACCTGGACCCGCTCGTGGATCTCGTGCAGCGCCTGGGCCTCGGCGCGGACCTCGTCCTGGGCGCCGTTGCGCGCCTCCCAGACGCCGGCGATGGCCAGGCCGAGGACGATGGCGTAGACCACGCCGATCATCATCGTCATGTACTCGATGACGTCGGGGGTCTCGCTCGGATCGACGTCCTCGCCGAGCCTGCGGTGCCGCAGCAAGGTGATGGTCAGGACGACCGCGCAGGCGGCGGCCATCGCCAGGGCCAGGACCAGCCACTCGGACAAGGGAAAACCTCCGGGGTGAGGATGTCTGCGGGTACGGGAACGTGGGCGGGGCGTCAGCCGCGGCGCCCGCCGCCACCGCGCGGCCGCAGCAGGGCGGCCGAGAGCACGGCCGGAGCGGTGAGCAGCAGGGTGAAGGTCACCAGCGAGACGCCGCCTTCGGGGCGCTTGGAGACCGACTGGTGGTAGGCGCGGGGCGCGATGTGCGACGACGGTGTGGGTACGGGGGTGGGCGTCGGCTCCGGCGCGGGGGCCGGGGGCGGCGGTACGTCGCCGCCGCGCGCGATCACCGGCCGGGGCGCCGGCGCCGGCGGGGGCGCGGGCCGCTCCGGCGGTACGGGCGTGGGCGAGGGGGCGGGCGGCCGGGGCGCGGGCGGCTCGATCCGGACGGCCGGCGGGCGGGGGCGCGGTGCGGGACAGTGGCCGATGACGGCCGCGCTGCCGCCGGCCCGCGCGTCGACCGTCACGCACCCCGGGTCGTCCCGGATCACCACGGACGCGCCGTCGCCCGTCGTGACGGTCACGCTGCCCAGGTGCCGGCGCCCGGAGGCCCGGTCACGCCCCGGCGGTCCCTCGATGACGACGGTGGGGGAGGAGGCGCCGGCCGCGGGACGGCCGTGGGGGTGGGCCGGAGGAGCCGGGCGGGGCCGGCCGGCGGGGAAGAACGTTCCGCCAACGCGGACGCCTCGCACGTCCCCCGTGTCCCCTGGACCGTCTCCGGCGCTGTCCGCCTGTGCCGGTGCGGCCACGGCTGTCGCCAGCACGGCCGCGAAGGCCACGATCCCCGTCCGCCCCGCGCATACCCATCCACTCACGACAGAGATCTTGGTGGTCGGCAAGGCTTCCGCTTCGCTTTCGCGCCTCAATCCCTCCGATGGGATGAAGAACTGTGTGCGTTATGTGTGGAACATCTTCGGCAAGAAGGGCATACCGGGAGGGAGCGCCGAGACCCGGAAGCCGGGCCGCCGCACCTCACGGACCGTCATATCCGCGCCTCTCGGAGCCCGGAGAAGTCCCCGTGCCGGCCCGCGCCCGCGGCGAAGCGCGCCGCTCCCTCGGTGGCGTGCTCCAACGACGTCATCCCGTAGGCGAGTTCGGCCTCCATCGCGCGTTCCTCCGGCAGCCCCTCCTGGCCCAGCAGCGAGGCCCGGTCGCCGCGCAGGCACTCCTGCGGGAAGCGGGCGATCCCCGCCGCCAGTTCCTCCGCCGCCCGGCGTGACTCCCCGGGCGGCACGAGGCGGTTGACGAGCCCGATGGCGTGGGCCTCCGGCGCCTGTACCGGGCGGCCGGTCAGGATCAGGTCCATGGCCCGGCCCGCCCCGATCAGCCGGGGCAGCCGGACCGTACCGCCGTCGATCAGCGGCACGCCCCAGCGGCGGCAGAAGACGCCGAACACCGCGTCCTCCTCGGCCACGCGCAGATCGCACCACAGCGCCAGCTCCAGGCCGCCCGCCACCGCGTGGCCGCTCACCGCCGCGACGACCGGCTTCGACAGGCGCAGCCGGGTCGGGCCCATCGGCCCGTCGCCGCCGGGCGCGACGCGGTTGCCGCGCCCGGTGCCGAACGCCTTGAGGTCGGCGCCCGCGCAGAAGGTCCCGCCCTCGCCCCACAGCACCGCCACCCGCGCGCCCTCGTCCGCCTCGAACTCCCGGAAGGCGTCGGCGAGCGCGGTCGCCATGGGCCCGTCGACGGCGTTGCGGACCCCGGGCCGGGCGAGGATCACCGTGGTGACCGGTCCGGCCCGGACCACGCGGACGCCGGCGGTCACCGCGCGTCCTTCGCCCGCGCGCGCTCCAGGATCGCGCCCAGGTCCGCGCCGGCCGGCAGGGTGCCGAAGGCGTTGCCCCAGTCCGCGTCCAGCCGCGAGGCGCAGAAGGCGTCCGCGACGGCCGGGGTGCTGTGGCGGACCAGCAGGCTGCCCTGGAGGACGAGCGTGAGCTGCTCGGCGACGCGGCGGGCGAGGAGCTGCGCGCGGCCGGGGTCGGTGAGCTCGCCGAGGAGGCGGCGCAGGCGCGCGGCCGCCGCGTCGAGCCGGGCGTCCGCGCCGGCCGCCGCCTCGACCTCGGCGAAGTAGGCCGTGAGGGCGGCGGGTTCCCGGCCGAGCGCCCGCAGCACGTCCAGCGCCGCGACGTTGCCCGAGCCCTCCCAGATCGACAGCAGCGGCGCCTCGCGGTAGAGCCGGGGCATGCCCGACTCCTCGACGTAGCCGTTGCCGCCCAGGCATTCGAGGGCCTCGGCGGCGTGCGCGCTGCCGCGCTTGCACACCCAGTACTTCCCGGCGGCCAGCGCGAGGCGCCGCAGCGCGGCCTCCCCGGCGTCGCCCGCCTCGGACCGGTCGAGCGCCGCCGCCAGCCGCATCGCCAGCACCGTCGCCGCCTCGGACTCGACGGCGAGGTCCGCCAGGACGTTGCGCATCAGCGGCTGGTCGATCAGCTCGGCGCCGAACGCGCGCCGGTGCGCGGTGTGGTGCAGCGCCTGCCGCAGCCCGGCCCGCATCCCGGCGGCCGAGCCGATCACGCAGTCGAGCCGGGTCATGTTGACCATCTCGACGATCGTGCGCACCCCGCGCCCCGGCTCACCGACCGGCCAGGCCACGGCCCCCTCGTACTCGATCTCGGCCGAGGCGTTGGAGCGGTTGCCGAGCTTGTCCTTCAGCCGCTGGATCCGCATCGCGTTGCGCGTGCCGTCGGGCAGCACCCGGGGCATCAGGAAGCAGGTCAGGCCCTCCGCCGCCTGCGCCAGGACCAGGAAGACATCGCTCATCGGCGCCGACGTGAACCACTTGTGGCCGGTGATCACGTACGAGCCGTCGGCGGCCGGGACCGCCGTCGTGGTGTTGGCCCGGACGTCCGAGCCGCCCTGCTTCTCCGTCATCGACATGCCGGCGATCAGCCCCCGCTTGCCCAGCGGCGGCCGCAGCCCGAAGTCGTACGAGCGCGCGGCAAGCAGCGGTTCGTAGGCTGCGGCCAGCGCGGGCGCGGCGCGCAGCGCGGGCACGGCGGCGTAGGTCATGGAGACGGGACAGCCGTGGCCGGGCTCGGCCTGCGCCCAGACGTAGAACTTCGCCGCGCGCGCCAGGTGCGCGCCGGGGCCGCCCTCCGCCCAGGGGGCGGCGTGCTGGCCGCTCTCCACGGCGACGGCCATCAGCTGGTGCCAGGCGGGGTGGAACTCCACCTCGTCGACGCGGTGGCCGTAGCGGTCGTGGGTGTGCGCCACCGGCGGGTGGGCCTCGGCCATCCGGGCCCAGTCCTGCACCTCGGCCGACCCCGCCCGCGCGCCCAGCTCGCGCACCTCGGCCTCGGCGCCCCCGGCGCCGTCGCGCCGCAGGGCCTCCAGCAGGGCGGGGTCGTCGGCCGTGGTGAAACCGGTCAGGGGCGGAGCCTGGTTCAGGACTTCATGCGTGGCGCTCATGGGACGACCTCCGGACGGACGGGCGGGCACGAGGGGCATTACAGTTTTATGATGCGTGATCGGAGGCTGTAATGGACAGTGTCTCGCCGGACAGCGGCGACGGCGGCGGGAATCCCGGCGGAGCCGCGGGCGGCGCACTCGCCCTGCGGCCCCTGACCGCGCGCTCGGTCGTCCTCTCCACGCTGCTCGGCCATCACCCGCCCGCGCTCCCGGCCCGTGCCCTCGTCCGCGTCGGCGAGCTGTTCGGCACCGCCGAAGGGGCGGTCCGCACCGCCCTGACCCGGATGGTCGCCGCCGGTGACCTGGAGCAGCGCGACGGCGCGTACCGCCTCACCGACCGGCTCCTCGCCCGTCAGGCCCGCCAGGACGACAGCCGCGCCCCGCGCACCCGTCCCTGGGACGGCGGCTGGGAGATCGCCGTCGTCACCCCCGACCGCCGCCCCGCCGCCGAGCGCGCGGCCCTCCGTCAGGCCATGGCAGCCCTCCGCCTCGCCGAGCTGCGCGAGGGCTGCTGGCTGCGCCCGGCCAACCTCGTCCGCGACCGGCCCGCCGTCGTCACCGAGCAGTGCGCGCTGCTCACCGGCGCCGCGCCGGAGGGCGACCCGGCGCGGCTCGCCGCCACGCTGTGGGACCTGGACGCCTGGGCGGTACGGGCCCGCGCCCTGGAAGCGGCGCTGCGCCGGGAGCGCGCCGAGGGCCTGGCCCAGCGGTTCACCGTCTCGGCGGCCGTCCTGCGCCACCTCCTGGCGGACCCGGTGCTGCCGGCGGCCCTGCTGCCGGCGGACTGGCCGGGGGACCGGCTGCGGCGGCACTACGAGGACTTCGACCGGGAGTTCCGGAAGCTGCTGCTGCGGCACATCGGCGGGTAGCCTGCGCGGGTCACCGGCGCGCCGCGCCGCCCAGCTCGTCCAGGTGCGGGGCCGACAGGTGCAGCACCTCGTAGCGCTCGGTGGCGTCCTCGTCCTCAGGTACGGAGTGCTCCCACAGCGTCAGCCGCATCAGCTGCCAGTGGCGCGGGTCGACGGCCAGCGCGGCCGTGTGCACACCCTCCCGCGTGGCGAGCCGGCGCAGCAGCCGGGTCTCCTCCTCGACCAGAGCGGCCAGGTCGCCCGGCTCCGCGCCGGGCGGGACCGGGGTCAGCCGCCGGGAGGCGGCCGTGGGCACCTGGCCGCGGGCCGGGCCCGCCTCCGTCGCCAGGCCCGTCCAGTGGTGGACGGCGGGCCGGCCGAAGTCGCCGACGATCCCCTGGAAGCCGCCCCCGCCGACGAGGAAGTGGCTCATCGCGTCCGTGTCCTGCCACAGGTAGACGGGCGCGTACTGATTGACGGGCGAGCCGCCGACACCGCGCTCCCGGATCACATAGGCCTTCAGGCCCAGCCCGGGGAGGTCGTCGAGGAGGTGGCCGCGGGTGGCGACGCGGGTGCGGATGATCCCCATGTCGTAGTCGGCGGGAAGGGTGATCTCGTACTGCATGGCGTACATGGCGTGGCGGTCCTTGCTGTCCAAAGGGCTGTTCGGAGCGGTGCGGGGCTGTTCAGGAGGCGGGCGCGGCGGCGTACTCGGCGTCGGTGACGGCCTCGTCGACCTCGGCCTCGGTGCCGTCGGCGGCCGCCTCCTGGACGACGAGGTGGGTCATGGGCGTTGTCGCGCCGGCGCCGTGCCAGTGCCACTCACCGGGCTCGATCCGGACGGTGTCGCCCACGCCGATCGGCTCCACCGGGCCGCCGCGCCGCTGCACCAGCCCCGCGCCCTCGGTCACGTGCAGGACCTGGCCGAGCGGGTGGCGGTGCCAGTGCGTACGGGCGCCGGGGGCGAAGCGCACGCTGCCGACCCGCACGCGGGACGGGGGAGCGGGGGCGGCCAGCTCGTCGATGTGCACGGCGCCGGTGACCAGCTCGGACGGTGCGGCGACGGCGTCCGGGCGAGTGCGGATGATCTTCATGCCCGCACTGTACATACCAGTAGGTACAGAATCCAGCGGCGGTGTCCCGGCCGGGGAGCCGCCCGCCCGGCGCACTCCGCTCGCGCCACCGCCCGCCCCGTACGAGGCTGGGCGCATGATCAGCGGACGCGCCGTTCCCGCAGTGACGGCCGCGCTGGCGGCGGTGCTCACCTGCCTGGCCCCGCCCGCCCTCGCGGCCCCCCGCCCCGCGGCCCCACCCCGTACCGCCTCGGCCTGGCTGCCCTACTGGGAACCCGGCGCCTACCGCGACGCCCTCGCCCACGCCGACCGGCTCCACACCGTCAGCCCCTTCTGGTACGAGGCCACCGCCGCCGACCGCGTCACCGCCCACCCCGGCGCCGGCGACCGGACCGTCGTCGACGGCCTGCGCGCCGCCGGGATCAAGGTCGTGCCCACCGTCACCGAGAGCCTCGACGCCGAGGTGATGGCCCGCCTGATGGGCGACGCGAGGACCCGCGCCGCGCACATCGACACCCTGGTGCGGCTCACCACCGACCACGCCTACGACGGCCTCGACCTCGACTACGAGAAGATGAACGAGGGCGCCCGCACCCCGGGCCTCGTCGAGCGCGTCCGCACCGGCTTCAACGCCCTGACCACACAGCTGTGCGCCCGGCTGCACGCCCTGCGCAAGGAGTGCGTGGCCGCCGTCTTCCCCCGCACCGCCGCCCCCGCGCACGACGAGGGACCGGTCTTCGACTACGCCCACCTCGGCCGCACCCTCGACCGCCTGCGGATCATGGGCTACAACCTGCACAACGCCCTCGACGAGCCCGGCCCGCTCTCCAGCCCCGCCTGGTACGACGAGATCCTCAGCTACGCCACCGCTCGGGTGCCCGCCCGCCGCATCGAGATGGGCCTCCCCGCCTACGGCTGGGACCACCGCGTCGGCGACACCGCCCGCGCCACCCACCGCACCACCCGGGAGGCCGAGGCGCTGCGCCGCCGCGTCGGCGCGCCCTACGCCCTGGACCCCGTCTCCCGCACCCCGCACTTCACCTACACCGAGGACGGGAAGCGGCGCGAGGTCTGGTACCAGGACGCCCGCGGCGTCGCCGCCCACCTGCCCGTCCTGCGGAAGTACGGGGTGACGGGGACCGCGCTGTGGGCCCTGGACTTCGAGGACCCCGGGCTGTGGCCGGTCCTCGCCGGCGAGCGGTCCGAACGCGGGCCCACCGCCCGGCCGAGACCGGCGAATATGAGCAGTCGGTGACAGTTCGGGCGTCGGGAGGCCCGTGCGGCGCACGTGTGTGCGGCGGGGAACGATACTTGTCCGCATGTCACGCGTGCTGCTGATCGAGGACGACCGGGCCGTACGGGAAGCCGTCCTCCTCACCCTGCGCCGCCGCGGCCACGAGGTCGAGGGCGCGGCCACCGGCGAGGCCGGGCTCTCCGCCATGGAGACCTTCCGCCCCGACCTGGTCCTGCTCGACCTCATGCTGCCCGACAAGAGCGGCTTCGAGGTGTGCCGGCGCATCCGCGCCACCCAGCAGATCCCGATCATCATGCTCACCGCCCGAGGCGACGACATAGACGTCGTCCTCGGCCTGGAGGCCGGCGCCGACGACTACATCGTCAAGCCCGCCCGCGGCGAGGTCCTCGAAGCCCGCATCCGCGCCGTGCTGCGCCGCGCCGCCCCGGGCGACGGTGGCCCCGACCCCGCCGCGAGCCAGCCCGTGGAGACGCACGGCGACCTCTCCATCGACCGCAAGGGCCTGCTTGTCGCGAAGCACGGCCAGGACCTGCCGCTCGCCCCCTCCGAGATGAAGCTGCTGCTGTACCTGTCGGCGACCCCGGGCCGGGTCTTCAGCCGCCAGCAGCTCCTGGAGCACGTGTGGGAGCACAGCTACCACGGTGACGCCCGCCTGGTCGACGCCTGTGTGATGCGCCTGCGCACCAAGGTCGAGGACTCCACCCGGTCGCCGAAGTACATCCAGACCGTGCGCGGCTTCGGCTACCGCTTCGGACCCCTGTGAAGCGGCCGCGCTTCCGCAGGCCCGCGTTCCCGCGCCCCGACCTCCGGCGCCCCGAGTTCCGCCGGCCGTCGCTGCGCGCCCTCGCGTCGGGCCTGCGCGCCCGCCTGGTCGTCGCGTTCCTGCTGGTCGCCGCGCTCAGCGCGCTCACCACGGCGGGGCTGACCTTCCGCGAGGCCCGCACGGCGATCCTCAAGCGCACCCAGGACACCGCCGTCTCCGCCCTGCGCTCCCAGGTCAACTCGCAGATCCCCGACTACAGCTTCCCGCCCAGCCAGCAGAAGCTCCTGGAGCTCACGCACGGCCTCACCCGGGCCGGCGAGGCCCAGCACTGGATCATCCACGTCCGCTACGAGGACCACCCGATGGTCCCCGCCGCCGACGTGAAGGCGGTCATCCCGCAGGGGCTCCGGCAGAAGGTCCGCAACGGCATCGCGGCCTTCCAGCGCATGGACATCGACGGCAACGCCTGGCTCGCCATAGGCCTGCCCGTCACCTACGCGGACACCGGCCGGCCCTCCGGCCTGGAGGTCTACGCCCAGATGCCGCTCCGCGAGGACGAGATCAACGTACGGGCGCTCGTCCAGGCCGCGCAGAGCGGCGCCGTGCCCGGCGTGGCGCTGGCCGCCGTGCCCGCCCTGATCGCCGCGCGCGGCGTGCTCCGGCCCGTGCGCGAGCTGCGCCGCGCCACCCGCAAGATCGCCGCCGGCGAGCTGGACACCCGCCTCAAGGTCACCGGCCGCGACGAGCTCGCCGACCTCTCCCGCACCTTCAACGACATGGCCGAGGCCCTGGAGGAGAACGTCGCCGAGCTGCGCCGCATGGAGGCCAACTCCCGGCGCTTCGCCGCCGACGTCTCGCACGAGCTGCGCACCCCGCTGGCCGCCATGACCGCCGTCGTCGACGTCCTGGACGACGACGCCGGCTCGCTCGACCCCGACACCGCCTACGCGGTGCGCCTCATCAGCGAGGAGACCGGCAAGCTCGCCCGCATGGTCGAGGACCTGATGGAGATCTCCCGCTTCGACGCGGGCGCCGCCGCGCTCCACCTGGACGAGGTCGACGTCGCCGAGACCGTCCGCAAGACCCTCCAGGCGCGCGGCTGGCAGGACGAGGTGGCCGTCGACCTGCCCGAGGGCGTCCGCGCCCGGCTCGACCCGCGCCGCATCGACGTCGTGGTCGCCAACCTCGTGGGCAACGCCCTCAAGCACGGCGGCGGACCCGTCGGCGTCGCGGTCCGGGTGGCGGAGGGCAAGGCCCCGGGCGCCGCCGGCGAACGGCTGCTGATCGAGATCGCGGACCGGGGCCGGGGCATCGACCCCGAGGTGCTCCCGCACGTCTTCGAGCGCTTCTTCAAGGCGGACTCCGCCCGGGCCCGCTCCGAGGGCAGCGGCCTCGGACTCGCGATCACCCTGGAGAACGTGCGCCTGCACGACGGGACCGTACGGGCCGCCAACCGCCCCGAGGGCGGCGCGGTGTTCACGGTGGACCTGCCGCTGCGCCACTGCGGAGGTGAGGAAGGATGAGGAAGGGACGCCCGGCCCTGGCCGCGCTGCTGCTGACCGGGACGCTCGCGGGGTGCGGGGTCACCTCCACGGACGTCATCGACGTGGGGCAGCCCGCCAGCGGTGCCAAGCGGCCCGGCACGACCCAGGAGAAGGGGGCCAGGATCTATCTGATGTCCCCGACCGGAGTGAAGTCGGTGCCCCGCGACGCCAAGACCAAGCTCGGCGCGGAGGACGCCGTCGCCCTGCTCCTCAACGGGCCGGAGACCGACGAGCGCGTCCGCGGGCTCTACACCGACCTGCCCAGGATGCGGGCCGACCAGGTGCACGTCACCACCGGCACCCTGCGGGTGAGCGTCCAGATGCCGATCAACGTCCTGAAGCTGAGCCTGGCCGCCCGGAGCCAGCTCGTGTGCACGGCGGCGGACAACGAGACGCCCCGCAGGCGCCAGGTCCACGACGTGAAGGTGGAGCTCAGCGGCGGCGGCTACGTCATCTCCGATCTGGTCTGCGACAGCAACAACGCCTTCCCCGCGGCCAAGCTGCCCACCCCGCAGGTCGACGGCGGCAGCGGCGGCGGGGGCCGCTGAATCCGCGTCGCCGCGTCCCCGCTGGGGAACGCGCCGTCAGGTCCTGGGGAAGCTGAAGGTGTAGCCCTCCTGCTTCAGCCACGGCAGCAGCCGCTCCAGCGCCTCGACGGTCTGCTTGCGCGACCCGCCGTCGTCGTGCACCAGGACGGTCGGCCCCTTGCCGATCTGCCGCTTGACGGTGTCCACGATCTTGTCGACGCCCGGGTGCTGGAAGTCCTTGGTGTCGACGTTCCAGCCGAGGGGGCGCATGCCGTTCTCGGCGGCGATCCTGCGGCTGTCGGGGGTGAAGGCGCCACCGGGTGCCCGGTAGTAGGGGACCGGGGCGCCGCCCGACGCCTCCTCGATCAGCTTCTTGGCGTCGAGGATCTCCTTCGACTGGTACTCGACGGACTTCTTGTCCATCGTCGTGTCGTGCGACATGGAGTGGTCGCACAGCCGGTGGCCCCCGGCGACGACCCGCTTCACGAGGTCCGGGTGCTTCGCCGCGTTGGGGCCGATCATGCAGAACGTCGCCTTGACGTCGTACCGCTTCAGCAGGTCGAGGACCTGGGGGGTCCAAGTGGGGTCCGGCCCGTCGTCGACGGTGAGGTTCACGGTCTTCCCGGGGTCCTCGGAGAGGTGCTCGATCTCCTGGCTCACCTGCCTGGCCGGCGCGGACCGCTCCGCCGCCGGGGAACCGCCCCCGGAGCCGCGCTCGTTCGCCGCCACCGCGAGCGTGCCGCCGGCTATCGCGAGGACCGCCGCCGTGGCCACGATCCGGTACCTCTGCTTCTTCGGCAGCGCCATGGCGTCGCCCCGCCCTCCCTGTAGGTGCCTGTTACACCGAATGAGAGGGGAGGAGCGGGGGAAAAGGATCCCGCTGTTACCGATTGCTCATCAACCGGGCACGGGAACCGCACGTGCCGCCAGGAATTCCCGCCCTCCGAGGGCCCGGTGAGGCGCGTGCCGCCACATGGTGCTGTGGTGGCCGGAGCGGGCGGAGCCGCCGTGTGCCGTTCCCGTGGCGGTGGTGCCGGGACCCGTGGACGGCCCGGTCCCGCCGCGCGGGTGACCCGGCCTCACCCGTGGCTTCACCCCCACGGGTGAGGGGCGGTGCCCGTCAGGGCTGGAGGCCGCCGAGCCGTCCTTCGAGGAGGACGAGCAGCTCGGCGAGCGTCTCCGCGAGCCGCTCCCGGTGCTCCTCGCCCAGCCCCTCCAGGAGCGTGCTCTCGTAGCCCAGCTGATGGGGGACCAGCCGGTCGATGAGGCCGGTGCCCTCCTCGGTGAGGGAGAGGTGGGCCACGCGCCGGTCGCGCTCGTCGGCGCGCCGGGCGACGAGGCCCCGGTCCTCCAGGACGCGCAGCCGCTTGGTGACGGCCGCCCCGGACGCGAAGGTCTCCCGCGAGATCTGCCCGGGCGTCAGCTCCCGCCCCGTGCGCCGCAGGGTGCCGAGGATGTCGAACTCTGCCCGCGTCAGGCCCTCCCGCACCAGCGGGGCGTCCGTCGCCTGCTGGAGCAGCGCCGCGCAGCGGTTGAGCCGGCCGATCACGGCCATCGGCGCGGTGTCGAGTCCCGGGTGGACCTGCTGCCACTGGCGCAGCACGCGCGCGACGACGTCCTCGGTCACGGTCTCTGGTCCTTTCCCTGGGTGCTCCGGTGAAGATTCTGCCGTCCCGCCGGTGACCATCCGTAAGGAGGTCCGTCCACCGCGCGTCCGGGCCGGTCCCGGCGGGTCAGGCGGCGGCCGGCGCGAGCCTGCGGACGAGCGCGGCCAGCGCCCGGTGCCCGTCGTGCTCGGCGAGCCGTACGCGCTCCGCGGGCAGGGCGCGCTGCCACCACTCGCCGGCCGCGACGTCCGCCGCCTCCCGCAGCTCGACGAGCGCGGTCGCGAGCCGGTCGCGGGCCCGGCCCGCCTCGTGAGCGGAGTGCGGGGCGTCCAGCAGGGCGAGGGCCGCCGCCCGCGCCTCGGACAGCCGGCCCAGCGCGGCGTCGGTACGGTCCGCCGCGCGCCGGTTGGTGACCAGCACGCAGACGAGCAGTCCCACCGCCGCGCCGATGAGCGTATCGGTCCAGCGGTCGCCGATGAGCTCCCGGGCCGGGTGACCGCCACCGAATTCGGTCAGCAGCAGGGCCATGGGGGTGACGCACACGCTCGCGAGCCAGTAGTTGCGGGCGATGAGGGCCTCCGCGCCGATCAGCAGGACCACGGTGAGCAGCGCCGTCGCCGCGTGCCCGGTCCGGACGGCCGGCGGCAGCAGGGCGAAGAGGAGCAGCCCGAGGAGGTTGCCGAGGACCCGCTGGAGCGCGCGCTGCCAGGACAGCGCGGTGTTCGCCTGGAAGACGGAGGCGGCGGTGACCACGGCCCAGTACGGATGGCCGACGCCCAGGGCGAGCGAGGCCCAGCCGGCCGCCGCGGCCCCGGCCGCGACCCGGACGGCGACGGGCACGAGCGGCGAGCGGAGGCGGCGGCGCCGGGAACGGGCGGGGGAGGGGCCGGCCGCTCCCACCGGCGCTCCGGCCCCGGTGGCCGTCGGCGCGTCCTGGGGCCCGGCGGACCGGACCGGCTCAGGCCCGGCGGCCGTAGCGGCGCCGGTTCCGCCGGTGGCGGGAGCCGGCCACGGGCCGTCCGGCAGCGGACGGCCCGCGCGGAGGTCGCGTGCCCAGGACTCGTGGAGCCGTGCGGCGGCGCCGTCCGCCCCCTCCGTGATCGTGGCCGATTCCGCGCGCAGGAGCAGTCCCTCCAGCCCCGCGAGCGGATGACCGTCCGCCCGTGTGTGCGCGAGCCCCCGCCGGGCCGTGTGCAGCGCGGCCGTCGCCGCGTGCCGGGCCCCCGGCACCTCGTCCCCCGCGCGCGGAGCAGCCGGGCCGTGGCCTCCAGCGCGCGGGCCGCGACGACGCGCTCGGGCCCGTGCGGCCGTACGAGCGCGGGGGCCATGCACACCAGCCAGGCGAACGCGCCGCACGCGAGGACCAGCCCGAGGTGGAGCGGCACCTGCCCGAGCCGCTGCGGCGCGAAGCACGCGCCCGCCGTGACGAAGGTGAGGACGATGTTTCCGGGCGGCCCGATCCGCGACGCGTCGCACAGCACCTTCTGGGCGGCCGCCAGCAGTGCCGCGACCAGCACCAGCAGCGCGGCGGAGCCGGTCAGGGAGGCGGCCGTCAGCGCCACGCCGACGCCGGCCGTCATGCCCAGGACCAGGACGGCGAGCGCCCCGGCCCGCGCGGCGTACGGCAGGGCGTGGCCGTAGAGCGCGCACAGGGCCCCGGCGGAGGTGTAGAGGACGAGGTCGGGGCGGCCGGCGGCGAGCAGCGCGCCGTCCGCCACGGCCGTCGCCGTGGCGGCGCTGAACGCGGGTTTGTACCAGATGTCACTGGGTCGGTTCAGCCGCCACGTGCCGCGCAGGGGCAGTGGACGGGCGCGCGTTCCGAGGGGTGTGAGCTGTGTGGACACCCCAATAGATTAACAAGTGTTTTACTCACGAAATAAATCCAGGGCGAGAGCCCGGAAGTCCGCCGGGGAGCCCCACGCGGACCGCAGGGCCCGCGCCTTCCCGATCCACAGCGACAGGTCGTACTCCGCGGTGTACCCGATCGCGCCGTGCAGCTGGAGCGCGGTGCGGGCCGCCGCGTACGCCACGTCGCAGGCCGTGGCCTTCGCCGCGGCGACCTCCGCCGCCGCGCCCGGCGCGCCCGCCGCGAGGGCGACGGCCGCGCCGTGCACCAGCGGCCGGGCGAACTCCAGCCCGGTCCGGGTGTCCGCGAGCCGGTGCTTGACCGCCTGGAACGCGCCCACGGGCGAACCGAACTGCGTCCGCGCCCCCACGTACGCCACGGTCCGCTCCAGCAGCGCCCGTCCGACCCCGAGCGCCTGGGCGGCGCAGGCGAACGCGGCGAGGTCGGCGGCGTGCGCGGCGGCGGCCCGCACGGCGGCCCCCGGCAGGGGAAGCTCCCGGCCGGGGACGGGCCGGGCGAGCCGCCGCGCGGGATCGACGGAGCCCTGCACCGGGCCGTGCCCGCCGGCGAGGAACAGCCGGGGCGGCCGTGGCGGGGGAGCGGGGAGGAGACGCCCGCGCCGGAGCGGGCGGCTCGCCGGCGTACGGCCGGTGCCCCCGCTGTCCGCTCCCGCGCCTTCCGCTGCCTCGTCCGCCGCCCCCTCCCGCACCACGAACACCCCGTCGCACACGTCCGCGTCCAGCGCGTACGGCCCGCCGCCCGGCAGTGTGAGCGTCAGCCGGGCCTCGCCCGCGCACACCCGGGGCAGCCACTCGGCGGCCGGGCCCGGCTCACCGGCGTCGGCCAGGCGTGACAGCAGCGCCGCCACCGCCGCCGTCTCGACCACCGGGCCCGGCACCGCGTGCCGCCCCAGCCGCTCGTAGGCCACGGCCAGTTCCACCGGCAGCGGCCCCACCCCGCCGTAGGCCTCCGGCACGGCCAGGCCGAAGACGCCGGCCTCCGCGAGCCGCCGCCACAGCGTGAGACCCGGCCCGTGCTCGCCCCGCGCCCAGGCCCGTACGGCCCCCGGCGTGCCGGCCGCCGTGAGCATCCGGTCGAGGGCGCGCCCGAACGCGACCTGCTCGTCGTCCAGCAGGAACCTCATCCGCCGCCCCTCCCCTTCGGCAGCCCCAGCACCCGCTCGGCCACGATGTCCCGCTGGATCTCGTTCGTCCCCGCGTACAGCGGCCCGGCCAGCGCGAACGTGTACCCGTCCGCCCAGCGGCCGCCCTCCGGCGCGTCGCCCGCCGTGTCGGCGAGCTCGCCGTACGGGCCGAGGAGGTCCAGGGCCGTCTCGTGCAGGGCGAGGTCCAGCTCGGACCAGAAGAGCTTGTTCATGCTGGGCTCCGCGCCGAGCGCGCCCCCGGCCGCGAGCCGCGCCGCGACGCCGTACCCGTACAGCTGGTACGCCCGGGCCCGGACCGCGACGTCGGCGACCCGGTCGCGCAGCGCCGTGTCGGCCGGGTCCGCCGTCTCCCGCCACAGCGCGACGAGCCGCCGGGCGGCGGCCAGGAACCGGCCGGGGCTGCGCAGGGTCAGCCCGCGCTCGTCGCCCGCCGTGCTCATGGCCACCCGCCAGCCCCGGCCCGGCTCGCCGAGCACATCGGCGTCCGGCACGAAGACGTCGTCGAGGAAGAGCTCCGCGAAGGCCGGCTTGCCGTCGAGACGGCCGAGGGGCCGCACGGTCACGCCGGGCGCGTCGAGCGGGAACATCGCGTACGTCAGCCCGTGGTGCGGCGGCCTGCCGGGGTCCGCGTGGCTGCGGAAGAGGCCGAACGCCCGGTCCGCGAACGCGGCCCGCGACGACCACGTCTTCTGGCCGCGCAGCAGCCACCCGCCCCGCTCGCGCACGGCCACCGACCGCAAGGAGGCGAGGTCGGACCCGGCCTCCGGCTCCGACCAGGCCTGCGCCCAGACCGTCGCGCCGCTCGCCATCGGCGGCAGCAGCCGGGCCCGCTGCTCCTCGGTGCCGTGGGCGAACAGGGCGGGCGCGAGCAGGCAGACGCCGTTCTGCGAGACGCGGGCGGGCGCGCCGGCGGCGTGGTACTCCTCCTCGAAGACCAGCCACTCCAGCAGCGAGCGCCCCCGGCCGCCGTACTCCTCGGGCCAGGTCACCGCCGACCAGCGGCCCGCGGCCAGCGTCCGCTCCCAGGCCCGGTGTTCGGCGAAGCCCTCCCGGGTCTCCAGCGAGCGCGGCGGTACCGGCGGCACGTGCGCGGCGAGCCAGGCGCGGGCCTCCGCGCGGAACGCCTCCTGCCCGGGGGTGAGGTCCAGGTCCATCAGCCGCCGCGCTCCTTCATCGCCCGTACGTCCATGCCGCCGAGCGGGTCCGCGGCGGTCTCCGCGTTGTGCGCGTGCGCGAGGTGGTGCAGGCCGAAGGCGGAGTCGAGGCCGCTGTGCAGCCCCTGGAGGTCCTCGGCCTGGTTGACGGCCCGCTTCGCCAGGGCCAGCCCCATCCGGGGCATCTCCGCGACCCGGGCGGCCAGTTCGGCCGTGCCGGCCGCGAGCCGGTCGCGCGGCACCACGCGGTTGACCATCCCGAGCTCGTGGGCGCGCCACGCCGTCATGCGGTCCCCGGTGAAGAGCAGCTCCTTGGCGACGCGCGGCGGCAGCACCCACGGATGGGCGAAGTACTCGACGCCGGGGATCCCCATCCGGACGACCGGGTCGGCGAAGAACGCGTCCTCGCTCGCCACGATCAGATCGCACACCCAGGCCAGCATCAACCCGCCCGCCACACAGGCGCCCTGCACGGAGGCGATCATCGGCTTGGGCAGCTCGCGCCAGCGCCGGCACATGCCCAGATAGACCTCGGACTCGCGCGCGAAGCGGCTCTCCGCGCCCGCCTTGCCGCAGTGGTCCCACCACAGGCCCGCGCGGCGCGGGAACGGCAGGTGGGCGTCGCGCCGCGGCGTGCCGATGTCGTGGCCCGCCGAGAAGTGGTCGCCCGCCCCGGCGAGGACGACGACCTTGACGCGGTCGTCGGCGGCCGCCTCGCCGAAGGCGTCGTCCAGGGCGTAAGTCATCGCGGAGTTCTGCGCGTTGCGGTACTCGGGCCGGTCCATGACGACGGTCGCGACCGGGCCGCTGCGCTCGTAGCGCACTGTCGGGGCGTCTGGTGCGGACGGGGGCATGGCCATCCTTCCCTAACAAGTGTTTGGTAGGTTAACGTACGGCCATGAGCAGCGTCGAGGCGTCCGACGACCACCCAACGACCGCTCGTCCAGGGGTCCGTGGCGGGCCGCCGGCCTGCCCCGCCGGGCATGAGCTCCTGGCCGGCCGCACGGCCGTCATCACCGCCGCGGCCGGCACCGGCATCGGCGGCGCCACCGCCCGGCGCTTCCTCGAAGAGGGCGCCCGGGTCGTCCTCGGCGACTCCCACGCGCGCCGCCTCCGGGTCTGCGTCGCCACGCTCAGCGACGAGTTCGGCGGCCGCCAGGTCACCGGACTGCCCTGCGACGTCACCGACGAGGCGCAGGTCGGAGCCCTCTTCGACCTCGCCGAGGAGCGGCACGGCCGCCTCGACGTCGTCGTCAACAACGCCGGGCTCGGCGGCACCGCCGAGCTCGTCGAGATGACCGACGAGCAGTGGGACAAGGTCCTCGACACCACCCTCACGGGCACGTTCCGCTGCACCCGCGCCGCCCTGCGCAGGCTGCGGGCGAGCGGCACCGGAGGCGTCGTCGTCAACAACGCCTCCGTCCTGGGCTGGCGCGCCCAGCGCGGCCAGGCCCACTACGCCGCCGCCAAGGCGGGCGTCATGGCGCTCACCCGGTGCGCGGCCGTGGAGGCGGCGGAGCACGGCGTACGCGTCAACGCCGTCGCGCCCAGCCTCGCCCTGCACCCGCATCTGGCCAAGGTCACCACGCCCGGACTCCTCGCCGGACTCACCGCGCTGGAGGTCTCCGGACGGCACGCCGAACCCTGGGAGATCGCCAACGTCATCGTCTTCCTGGCCAGCGGCTACTCCTCCTACATGACCGGCGAGACGGTCTCCGTCAGCAGCCAGCGCGCGTGACCGCGGATGCCTCCCACCGGCCCGCGCATGGCCGACAATGACCGGGTGCCGACGAACAGCAAGACCGACGACAGCAAGGCCGCGCACAGCAAGGCCGCCGGCCCCGCTCCCGCCCGACGCCGTGAACTCCTCGCCACCGCCGCCGAGGTGTTCGCCGCACAGGGCTACAACGCCACCACCGTCCGCAGGATCGCCGACGAGGCCGGACTCCTCGCCGGAAGCCTCTACTACCACTTCGACTCCAAGGAGTCGATGCTCGACGAGATCCTCGCCACCTTCCTCGACGAGCTGTGGGCCGGCTACGACGCCGTGCTGGCCGCCGGCCACGGCCCCCGCGAGACCCTCGAAGCGCTCGTCACCGAGTCCTTCCGGGAGATCGACCGGCACCGGCCCGCCGTCGCCATCTACCAGAAGGAGTCCCGGCACCTCGCCGCGCAGCCCCGCTTCGCCTATCTCGCCGCGTCCCAGCGCAGGTTCGAGAAGCTGTGGCTCGGCACGCTGGAGCGCGGCGTGGCCGACGGCGCCTTCCGCGCCGACCTCGACGCCCGGCTCACCTACCGCTTCGTCCGCGACACCGTCTGGGTCGCCGCGTCCTGGTACCGGCCGGGAGGCCGGCACCGCCCCGAGGAGATCGCCCGCCAGTACCTGTCCATGGTCCTGGACGGCATCGCCGTCCGGACCTGACCCCGGAGGAGCCGCAGCCATGCCCGAGGCCTACATCGTCGGAGCCGTCCGCACCCCCGTCGGCCGGCGCGGCGGCGGACTCGCCGCCGCCCACCCCGCCGACCTCGGCGCCCATGTGCTGCGCGCCCTGATGGAACGCACGGGCGTGGACCCGGCCGCCGTCGAGGACGTCGTGTTCGGCTGCCTCGACACGGTCGGCCCCCAGGCCGGCGACATCGCCCGGACGAGCTGGCTGGCCGCGGGCCTCCCCGAGGAGGTGCCCGGCGTCACCGTCGACCGGCAGTGCGGCTCGGGCCAGCAGGCCGTCCACTTCGCCGCCCAGGGCGTCCTGTCCGGCACCCAGGACCTCGTCGTCGCGGGCGGCACCCAGAACATGTCGCAGATCCCCCTCGCCTACGCCACCCGCCGGGCCACCGAGCCGCTCGGGCTCACCGACGGCCCGTTCGCCGGCTCGGCGGGCTGGCGGGCACGCTACGGGGACCGGCCCGTCAGCCAGTTCGCCGGCGCCGAGCTGATCGCCGCGCAGTGGGGGATCCCGCGCGCCGCCATGGAGGAGTTCGCGCTCCGCTCCCACCGGCGTGCCGTCCGCGCCGCCGACGAGAGCCGCTTCGACCGCGAACTCGCCCCCTACGGGCGGGTCACGGCCGACGAAGGACCCCGCCGGGACACCTCCCTGGAGAAGATGGCCGCCCTGCCGCCGCTCGCCGGGGGCGGCCGGCTCACCGCGGCCCTCTCCTCCCAGATATCCGACGGCGCAGCCGCCCTGCTCCTCGCGAGCGACCGCGCCCTCCGCGACCACGGCCTGACCCCGCGCGCCCGCGTCCACCACCTCTCCGTCCGCGGCGACGACCCCCTCCGGATGCTCACGGCGCCCATCCCCGCCACGGTCCTCGCCCTCAAGAAGACGGGCCTGACCATGGACGACATCGACCTCGTCGAGATCAACGAGGCCTTCGCCCCGGTCGTCCTCGCCTGGCTGAAGGACACCGGCGCCGACCCGGACAGGACCAACGTCAACGGTGGCGCGCTCGCCCTGGGCCACCCCCTGGGGGCGACGGGGGCGCGGCTGATGACGACGCTGCTGCACGAACTGGAGCGGACCGGCGGCCGGTACGGACTCCAGACGATGTGCGAGGGCGGCGGCCAGGCGAACGTCACGATCATCGAACGGCTGTAGCCCCGCGGTCCGCTACGCCCGGCCGGGGTCCCGCACGGAGGTGACGTCCTCCATGCCCATCCGGCGCAGCATCGTCCGCTGCCGTTCGGCGCGCACGGCGTTGACCTCCTGCGCGCCGTGGTGCTGCGGGTCCACGACGACGCGCGCCGGACGCGTCCCCGGCTCCATGGCGATCACGTCGCGGATCCTCTCCGCCACCTCCTCGACATCCGTGCGCGCCCCCGGCAGCGCCAGCGAGTCCAGGCTGGAGGCGAGCGCCTCGACCCGCTCCCGGAGGCCCGAGTAGACCGCGGCCCGCTCGGTGTCCTCCGGGTGCCGCGCCCCGGCGAAGTGGTCGGTGCCGCTGGTGTAGGCGCCCGGCTGGACGATGACGCAGTCGATGCCGAACGCGGAGTTCTCGTAGAACGTGGTCTCCGCCAGCCGGTCCTCGGCCGCCTTGGCCGCGACGTACGGGCCCTGGAAGGGGCTGGTGATCTCGGACGTCACCGAGCCGACGTAGACGACGAGACCGCCGCCCTGTTCCCGCATCCGCGGCAGCACCGCCCGGTTGACCCGCAGATGGCCGATCACGTTGACGTCGAAGCAGTGCGCGACCTGCTCCGGGGTGAAGGCCTCGGTGGGGCCGATGACCAGCATGCCCGCGTTGTTGACGAGCACGTCGAGCCGGCCCTGTTCGGCGACGACGGTCTTGACCGCCGCCGCGGCGGAGGCCTCGTCGCCCGTGTCGAGCTCCACGACACGCAGATCGGCGGAGTTCTCCCGGGCCCAGTCGAGCAGGCTCCTCGCGCGGTCCGCGTTGCGGGCGGCGACATCGCGCATGCTGGCGTAGACGGTGTGCCCGGCCGCGGCGAGCGTACGGGCGGTGAGGGCGCCGAATCCGCTGCCGGCGCCGGTGATGAGGACGACGGACATCTGCTGCCTTCCCTTCTTCCGGCGACGGCGGTAAGGCCCGCGGGCGCCGGACGTACGGGGTCCGCGGGCCTCACCCGTACACGATCACGGAGCGGCCGCGGCTGGTGCCGTCGGCCATGGCGGTCAGCACACCGGGCGCGTCGTCGAGGGCGATCGGCGTGACCGTGGGCAGGATGCCGTGCGCGGCCGCGAAGTCGAGCGCGTCCCGCAGGTCGTGCGGCGAGCCGGAGGGCGAGCCCATCACCCGCAGCCGGTTCATGATCAGCGGCTGGGTGGGCACGGCCAGCGGCTCGGGGCCGTAGCCGAGGAGCAGCAGGGTGCCGTCCGGCGCCAGCCCGCCGAAGGCGGCCAGGGCGGCGTCGGTGCTCGGCGCGGCGTTGACGACCAGGTCCGCGCCGCCGCCCCACGCCTTCAGCGCCTCGGCCGGGTCCTGCTCCTCGGTGGCGACGAACAACTCGGCGCCCATCCCGCGCGCCTGCCCCTCGCTGTCGCGCGACCGCGCGAGCGCGGCGACCCGCGCCCCCATGGCGACCGCGAGCCGTACGACCATGCCGCCCACCCCGCCGATGCCGACCACCGCCACGCGCTGCCCGGGCCGCGCCCCGGCCCGCCGCAGCCCGTTGAACGCGGTGACCCCGGCACACATCAGGGGGGCCGCCGCCACCGGGTCCAGACCGTCCGGCAGCGGGGAGACGAACCCCTCCCTGGCCAGGAAGTACTCGGCGTAGCCGCCGTCGGTGGCGATGCCGGTGACCTTCTTCCCCGGGCACAGGATCGGCTCACCCCGCGCGCAGGCGGAGCAGTGCCCGCACGAGGAGTGCAGGAACTGCGCGCCGACGGGCGTACCCGGCTCGGGCCAGGTCACTCCCGGGCCGAGCCGCTCCACGACTCCGGTGATCTCATGGCCGGGCACCGTCGGGTACCGGGCGAACGGATAGTGCCCGTGCACCAGATTGACCTCGGAGAAGCACATGCCGCACGCGGTGACCCGGACCAGGACCTCACCCGCTCCGGGCTCCGGTGTCTCGCGTTCCTCAAGGCTGAGTGTCGTTTCGGGGGCCTTCAATACGGCAGCGCGCATGGTCCGCTCCGAGAGCTCGGTCGGGACTGTCGGCACAGGTGAGGCGGGGCGGGGCGTACGGGGACGGGAGACCGCGCGTCACCCCTTCGAGGGCATGCCCTTCCATCCTGCGACACGTCCGGGAGGACCGCATGTCCGGGATTCCGTACCGGTGGGCGCGGCCGGTACGGGCGTCCACGGCGGGAGGCCGGCGTCCGGCATAGGCTGGATCCCCTACGTGAGCGACAGGAGGCCGAGGTGGCCGGGACGGCGCTGACCGAGGTGATGGCCGAACTGGCGGGGCTCGACGACCCGAAGGCCCGCTCGGTGAACGAGAAGCACGGTGACGATCACGGCGTGAACCTCACCGCGCTGCGCGCGCTCGCGAAGCGGCTGAAGACGCAGCAGGAGCTCGCGGGCCGGCTGTGGGAGACGGGCGACAGCGCGGCGAGACTGCTGGGGATCCTGATCTGCCGTCCGAAGGCGTTCGGGCGGGACGAGCTGGACGCCATGCTGCGCGAGGCGCGCACCCCCAAGGTGCACGACTGGCTCGTGAATTACGTGGTGAAGAAGAACCCGCACGCGGAAGAGCTGCGTCTGGCCTGGTCCGCCGATCCGGATCCGGTGGTCGCGAGCGCCGGCTGGGCGCTGACCACCGAACGCGTGGCGAAGAAGCCCGAGGGCCTCGACCTCGCGGGACTGCTCGATGTCATCGAGGCGGAGATGAAGGACGCTCCGGACCGTCTCCAGTGGGCGATGAACCACTGCCTGGCCGTGATCGGCATCGAGCACGCCGGGTACCGGGACCGTGCGCTCGCCATCGGCGAGCGCCTGGAGGTGCTCAAGGACTACCCGGCCTCCCCGGGCTGCACGTCCCCGTTCGCGCCCGTCTGGATCACCGAGATGGTGCGCCGGCGGCAAGGCTCGTAGAACCCGTAGAAGGGGGAGGGGGCGGGTTCCCGCGCGTGCTCGCACGCTCCGGGGGAGTCATTGCGCCCCGTACACCGCACCCGGTGGACGCGCCGCCTTCAGCAACCCCCGCACCTCCTCGCCCAGTTCACCCGCCTCCCATCGTCCCGCCCGCTCCACCGCGGGGCCCGGGCTCCAGCCCTCCATGACCGTGACGCGTCCCCCCTCGGCCTCGAACACCCGGCCGTTCACCCCGGCCGACGCCGCCGAGGCGAGCCACACCACCAGGGGGGACACGTTCTCCGGGGCCATGGCGTCGAAGCCCCGCTCCGGCGCCGCCATCCCGGGGAAGGCCCGTTCCGTCATCCGGGTGCGGGCGGCCGGGGCGACGGCGTTGGTCTGGACGCCGTAGCGGGCGAGTTCGGCGGCGGCGACGAGGGTGAGGCCGACGACGCCGGCCTTGGCGGCGGCGTACCCGGCCTGTCCGACGCTGCCCAGCAGGCCCGCGCCCGACGTGGTGTTGACGATCCGCGCGACGGGCGTACGGCCTGCCTTCGCCTCGGCGCGCCAGTGGGCGGCGGCGTGCCGCAGGGGAAGGAAGTGGCCCTTGAGGTGGACGCGGACGACCGCGTCCCAGTCGTCCTCGCCGAGGTTGACGAGCATCCGGTCCCGCAGGAAGCCGGCGTTGTTGACGAGCGCGTCGAGCCGCCCGAAGGCGTCCAGGGCGGTGGCGACGAGCGAGGCCGCGCCCTCGGTGGTGGCGATGTCGCCGGCGTGCGCGACGGCCCGCCCGCCGCGTGCGGTGATCTCGTCGGCGACGTGGCGCGCGGGGCCCGCCCCGCCGCCTTCGCCCCCGGGGTCCACGCCGAGGTCGTTGACGACGACCGCCGCCCCCGCCGCGGCGAGCCCGAGGGCGTGGGCCCGGCCCAGGCCGCGGCCGGCGCCGGTGACGGCGGCGACGCGTCCGGCGCAGATTCCGGTCATCTCTTCACTCCTCGTGGTGGGTTCGGGCGGCGGCCAGGAACGCGGGGCGCTCCCCGCCGCCGTGGACGAGCAGAGCGGCGCCCGTGATGTAGGCGGCCCGGCCGGAGGCGAGGAAGACGGCCGCGTCGCCGATCTCGTCGGGCTCGGCCAGACGGCCCGCCGGTACGGTGCGGGCGACGGCGGCGACCCCGTCCGCGTCCCCGTAGTGGAGGTGGGCGGACTCGGTGCGCACCATGCCGAGCACGAGGGTGTTCACCCGCACCTCCGGGGCCCATTCGACGGCCATGGTGCGGGCGAGGTGCTCCAGCCCGGCCTTGGCGGCGCCGTAGGCGGCGGTGCCCGGGGAGGGCCGGGCCCCGCTCACGCTGCCGGTCATCAGGACGCAGCCGCCGTCCGGTGCCGCGCGCAGGAGCCCGTACGCGGCGAGGGAGACGGTCAGCGGGGCGGTGAGGTTGAGGGCGAGGACCTTCGCGTGGCCCGCCGCGTCCGCCGCGCCCAGGGGCCGGTACGGTGTCCCGCCCGCGTTGTTGACCAGGACGTCCAGGCGCCCGTACCCCTCCGCGACGGTGGCGAGCAGGCCCTCCACGGCGGCCTGCTCCCGCAGGTCGGCGGGGAGGAAGCGGGCGGTGCGCCCGTCCGCCGCGACCGGCCGCCCGGGCGGTCTGCGGGCGCAGACGACGACGCGCGCGCCGGTGCGCAGGAAGGCCCGGGCGATGCCCGCGCCGACACCGCGCGTCCCGCCGGTGACGAGCACGACCCGGTCGTCCGGGCCGTGGGGGCGGTGAGCTGTGGCCATACGGGCACCTCCCGTGGGGACCGGTCCGCTGCTACCGTCGAACACCTAACAAACGTTTGGTGGAAAGGTAGCTGATCCCCTGATGGGTGTCTCCACCTCCCGGCCCGAACCGGGCGTCGCCGTCGTCACCGTGGACTTCCCGCCCGTCAACGCCCTTCCCGTGCACGGCTGGTACGAACTGGCCGACGCCTTCCGCGCCACGGGCGCCGACCCCGGCGTCCGCTGCGTCGTCCTGGCCGCCGCCGGGCGCGGCTTCAACGCCGGCGTCGACATCAAGGAGCTGCGGAGCACCCCCGGCCACACGGCCCTGCTCGGCGCCAACCACGGCTGCGCCGCCGCCTTCTCGGCCGTCTACGACTGCCCGGTGCCGGTCGTCGCCGCCGTGCACGGCTTCTGCCTGGGCGGCGGCGTGGGCCTCGCCGGCAACGCCGACGCCGTCATCGCCTCCGACGACGCCGTGTTCGGCCTGCCCGAGCTGGACCGGGGCGCCCTCGGCGCCGCCACCCACCTGTCCCGGCTCGTCCCGCAGCACCTGATGCGCACCCTGTACTACACCTCCCGCACGGTCACCGCGCGGGAGCTGCACGGCCACGGCTCCGTGTGGCGGGTGGTGCCGCGCGGCGAACTGCCCGCGGCCGCCCTGGCGCTGGCGCGGGAGATCGCGGCCAAGGACGGCTCGCTGCTGCGGCTGGCCAAGGCCGCCCTCAACGGCATCGACCCCGTCGACGTGCACCGCTCCTACCGCTACGAGCAGGGCTTCACCTTCGAGGCGAACCTCAGCGGCGTCGCCGACCGCCTCCGCGAGACCTTCGCGCCCGGCTCCGCCGAACGGCCCACCGAGGAGGACCGCGCATGACCGCCGACAAACGGATGACCGCCGACGAGGCCGTGTCCCGCCTGGAGAGCGGCATGACGATCGGCATCGGCGGCTGGGGCTCCCGGCGCAAACCCATGGCCCTGGTACGGGCCCTGCTGCGCTCGGACGTCACCGATCTCACCGTGGTCTCCTACGGCGGCCCGGACGTCGGCCTGCTGGCCGCGGCCGGCCGCGTACGCAGGCTCGTCGCGGCCTTCACCACCTTGGACTCCATCCCCCTGGAGCCGCACTTCCGGGCCGCCCGCCAGCGCGGCGAGCTCGAACTCACCGAGCTGGACGAGGCGATGTTCATGTGGGGGCTGACGGCCGCCGCCCACCGGCTGCCGTTCCTGCCCGTCCGGGCCGGGCTCGGCTCGGACGTGATGACGGCCTGGCCCGAGCTGCGGACGGTCGTCTCGCCCTACGAGGACGGCGAGGAGCTCGTCGCCGTGCCCGCGCTGACACTGGACGCCGCGCTGGTCCACCTCAACCGGGCGGACGCCCGGGGCAACGCCCAGTACCTGGGCCCGGACCCGTACTTCGACGACCTCTTCTGCGAGGCCGCGCGGGAGGCGTACGTCTCGTGCGAACGCGTCGTCGACAGCGCCGCCTTCGCGGAGCTGGGCGGCCCGCAGACGCTGCTGGTGCGGCGCGCGTGCGTCAACGGCGTCATCGAGGCCCCGGGCGGCGCGCACTTCACCTCCTGCGCCCCCGACTACGAGCGCGACGAGGCGTTCCAGGCCGCCTATGCCCGGGCCGCCGCGGACCCGGCGGCCTGGCGGGAGTTCACCGGCCGCTTCCTCTCCGGCGACGAGGCCGACTACCGCGCGGCCGTCGCCGACTTCACCCGGGAGGCGGCGTGAGCGCGACCCGGGCCGAGGTGTGCGCGGTGGCCTGCGCGGAGGCGTGGCGCGGCGACGGGGAGATCCTGGCGAGCCCGATCGGCGTCCTGCCGACGATCGGCGCGCGGCTGGCCCGGCTGACGTTCTCGCCGGACCTGCTGCTGACGGACGGCGAGGCGCTGCTGATCGCCGACACCCCCGCACTGGGCGCGAAGGCGGCCGTCGTCGAGGGGTGGCTGCCCTTCCGCCGCCACCTCGCGATGGTCAGCGGCGGCCGGCGGCACGTGATGATGGGCGCGAGCCAGCTCGACCGGCACGGCAACCAGAACATCTCCCGCATCGGCGCCGCGGCACGGCCGGCGCGGCAGCTCCTCGGCGTGCGAGGGGCGCCCGGCAACACCGTCAACCACCCCACGAGCTACTGGATCCCCCGCCACTCGCCCCGGGTGCTGGTCGAGCGGGTCGACATGGTGTGCGGCGTCGGCCACGACCGCGCGGCGGCCGCCGGACCGCCCGCCACCCGCTTCCACCGCATCCCGCGCGTCGTCACCGACCTGGCCGTCCTCGACTTCGCGACGCCGGACCGCACGATGCGGGTCCGGTCCCTGCACCCGGGCGTGACCGCCGAGGAATTGTGCGCGGCGACGGGCTTCCCGCTCGACGTCCCCGCCGGTGTGCCGCGCACCCGCGCCCCGAACGCCGAGGAGCTGCGGCTGATCCGGGACGTCCTCGACCCGGACGCCCTGCGCGAGCGGGAGGTACGGGCGTGAGGACGGCCCTCACCGACCTCGTCGGCGTCCGGTACCCGATCGTGCAGACCGGCATGGGCTGGGTGGCCGGGCCCCGCCTGGTCTCGGCGGTGGCGAACGCGGGCGCGCTCGGCATCCTGGGCTCCGCCACCATGACGCCCGGACGGCTGCGGTCGGCGGTCCGGGAGGTGCGGTCGCGCACGGACCGGCCGTTCGGGGTGAACCTGCGCGCGGACGCGGGGGACGCGGCCGAGCGGGTGGCCGTCCTGGTGGAGGAGCGGGTCGCGGTCGCCTCGTTCGCCCTCGCGCCCTCCCGCGACCTGATCTCCCGGCTGAAGGACGCCGGGATCGTCGTCGTCCCGTCCGTGGGCGCCCGGCGGCACGCCGAGAAGGTCGTGGCGTGGGGCGCGGACGCGGTGCTGGTCCAGGGCGCCGAGGGCGGTGGCCACACGGGCCGGGTGGCCACGTCGGTGCTGCTGCCGCAGGTGGTGGACGCGGTCGGCGTCCCGGTCGTCGCCGCGGGCGGCTTCCACGACGGGCGCGGACTGGTCGCGGCGCTCGCGTACGGCGCCGCCGGGGTGGCGATGGGCACCCGCTTCCTGCTGACGGCCGAGAGCACGGTCCCGGCGGCCGTGAAGGCCGCCTACCTCGCGGCGGCGGTCGAGGACGTCACCGTGACGACGAAAGTCGACGGCCTCCCGCACCGCGTGCTGCGGACCCCGTTCGTCACCGCGCTCGAACGCTCGGGCCGCGCCGCCACGCTCGTACGGGCGCTGCGGCACGCGGCGGCGTTCGGCCGGCTGGCCGGCCTGGGCCCGGGCCGCCTGGTGCGGGACGGGCTGGCGCTCCGCCGGGGCAAGGGCCTCACCTGGAGCCAGGTCCTCCTGGCCGCGAACACGCCGATGCTCCTGAAGGCGGCCATGGTGGACGGCCGTACGGACGCCGGGGTGATGGCCTCGGGGCAGGTCGTCGGCCTCATCGACGACCTGCCGTCGTGCGCCGAGCTGGTCGGGCGCGTCATGGCCGAGGCACGCGCGGCGCTGGCGGGCCTGCCGGAACCGTCCTGAGACGCGGACGGGCCCCTCCGGCGGTGGCCGGAGGGGCCCGTGCGGCGGAGAGCGCCGGTCAGGACACGATGTCCTTGTTCCGGAAGTGCCGGAACGCCAGCGCGAACAGCACCAGCGCGTAACCCGCCGACACCGCCACGCCCTTGATCATCCCGCCCCATTCCAGATGCGGCTGGAGCGCGTCCGCCCACGCGTACTGCCAGTGCGCGGGCAGCAGGTCGCGCCAGTCGCCGAGGGCCGTGACCGCGTCCAGGACGTTGCCCACGATGGTCAGGCCCACCGCGCCGCCGACCGCGCCCAGCGGGGCGTCCGTGACCGTCGAGAGCCAGAACGCCAGACCGGCCGTCACCAGCTGGCCGACGAAGACGTACCCGACGACGATCGCGAGCCGCGCGGTGGCCGTGCCGGCCGGCAGCGCCCCGCCGGTGGGGATCTGGAGCGGCCCCCACCCGTACGCGGCCGTGCCCGCCGCCAGGGCGACCACGGGCAGCAGCACCATCGCGGCGGCGCTGAACGCCAGCGCCACGGTCAGCTTGCTCGCCAGCAGGCGGGCGCGCGGCACGGGCGCCGCCAGCAGGTAGCGCAGCGACGACCAGCCCGCCTCCGACGCCACCGTGTCACCGCAGAACAGCGCCACCGGCACCACCAGCAGGAAGCCCGCCGAGACGAACAGGCACGTGGCCGCGAAGTTCGCGCCCGAGGCCGTCGCCGTGTCGATCAGGGTGACCCTGTTGTCCCGGCCACCGCGCTCCCCGCCGATCGCGAAGGCCGCGATCAGCACGAACGGCAGCACCGCGAGCACCGCTCCGACCACGAGGGTGCGGCGGCGCCGCAGCTGCCGCATCGCCTCCACACGCAGCGGCAGCGTGTGCCGGGCGCGGTAGCCGGGGGCGGACTCCGGCGCGGCCTGTCCCGCCTGCGTCACCGAGCTCATGACGGGCCTCCGATCAGGGTCAGGAACGCGTCCTCGAGACGGCGGTGCGGACCCACGCGCGCCACCGGGACCTCCAGCCGGACCAGCTCCACCAGCAGCGTGGCGGCGCTCATGCCGTCGAGCCGCACCAGCAGCCCGTCCTCGCCGCGGACGGCGGAGGCGACACCGGGCAGCGCCGCCACCTTCTCCACCACCGGCTCCGGCAGCTCGCCCTCCACGCCGACCAGCAGGGTGTCGCCGGAGCCGACGATGTCCGCGACGGGCCCGGCCGTCACCAGCCGGCCGCGGTCCATCACCACCAGGTGCGTGCAGGACTGCTCGACCTCGGAGAGGAGATGGCTGGAGACGATGACGGTGCGGCCGGCCGCCGCGTAACGGATCATCACCTCGCGCATCTCGCGGATCTGCGGCGGGTCGAGCCCGTTGGTCGGCTCGTCGAGGATCAGCAGGTCCGGCAGGCCCAGCATCGCCTGCGCGATCGCCAGCCGCTGCCGCATGCCCTGGGAGTACGTCCGTACGGCCCGCTCCAGGGCGGAGCCGAGCCCCGCGATCTCCAGGGCCTCCTCGATGTGCGCGTCCTCGGCCGGGCGGCCGGTCGCCTGCCAGTACAGGTCGAGGTTGGCCCGCCCGGACAGGTGCGGCAGGAAGCCCGCGCCCTCCACGAACGCCCCGACCCGCGACAGCACCGGGGCGCCGGGCCGGATCGCGTGCCCGAAGACCCGCACCTCACCACCGTCGGGGCGGATGAGGCCCATGAGCATGCGCAGAGTGGTCGTCTTGCCCGCGCCGTTCGGGCCGAGCAGGCCCAGCACCTGGCCGCGCTCCACCCGGAACGACAGCTCCCGCACCGCGTACCGGTCGGCGGACCTGGCATACCGCTTGCTCAGGCCGGTGATCTGCAACGGCACCTCGGCGAGCGCCGGATCGGGCGCGGCGGCGGTGGTGCGCCGGCGGCCGGTCAGCAGCACGGCCGCCGCGACGGCCGCGCCGCCGAGCGGCAGCCCCCACGTCCACCAGGGCAGCGCGGCCGAGGCGGTGCGCACGCCGGGCGCGGTCGGCACGCTCAGGCCGTCACCGGCGAGCGCGACGGTGTACGTGGCCGGCCTGACCGGTGAGGCGTAGCCGAGGTCGGTGGCGGAGAGCACGAGCCGCATCCGGTGCCCGGACTCGAAGACGTGGTCGACGGCGGGGAGCCGCAGCTCGACCGTCCTGCCGTCGCGGGCGCCCTCGACGCGGACCGGGGCGACCAGCTGTCCGGGCAGCACCTGCTGACCGTTCGGGCCGACGTCGTAGACCTTGGCGAAGAGGACGGCGTCCCCGCTGCCGGAGGCGACCTTGACCTTCACGGTCGGGGATCCGGTCACCCGGACGCCCTCGGTGAGCCGGGCGGAGTCGAAGCGGGCGTGCTGACCGGGGAAGTCCAGCGAGACGCCGACCCCCAGCCCCGACAGCTGGGCGACCCCGCCCAGGCCGGGCACCGCCGAGATCGCGGGCGGTGTGGCGCCCGCCGGGTTGCCGAACGTCTGCGGGCGGCCGGTCAGACCGACCGTCCGGGTGTCGCCGCGCAGCCCCGGGTAGGTGTCCCCGCTCGCGCCGCGCAGCCGGGCCTTGCCGTCAGTGGTGTCGATGCCGCCGGTCCGGCTGACGCGGAAGGCGGGGCCCGTGTCCACGCCCTCGTCGTCCTTCAGATAGCGGTCGAACCACGCCTTCACGCGGCCCTCGACGCGGCCGGCCTCGGTGTCGGTGCCGCCGTCGTGGCCGCCCGCGATCCAGTCGACGGAGACGGGCGCGCCGTTCCGGCCGATCGCGCGGGCGGCGGCGTCGGACTGGTCGAGCGGGAAGAGCGAGTCGGCCTGCCCCTGGACCAGGAGCGTGGGCACCTTGATGCCGGCGGCGACGGCCGAGGGGCTGCGCCGCTCCAGCAGCTCGCGCGCCGCGGCGTCCGGGGCCCCGGCGACGGCCACCCGCTCGTACATCGCGCACAGCGTCGTCTCGAACCGGCCGCAGCCCGGCTTCCCGGGCGGGGGCGGGGCCGCGGCCTTGCCCCCGCCGAGGGGTCCGGCCGGGACGCCGCCCGACCCGGTGGTGAAGAAGACGCCCGACCACAGGCTCTTGAAGACGCCGGACGGGAAGAGGGAGTCGGCGAGGTTCCAGTAGGTGATCTGCGGGGCTATGGCGTCCACGCGCTTGTCGTGTCCCGCGGCCAGCAGGGCGACCGCGCCGCCGTACGAGCCGCCCGCGATGCCCACCCTGGGGTCGCCGGCCTTGTCGAGGCGGACCTCGGGGCGGGCGGCCAGCCAGTCGATCAGCCGGCGGGCGTCGGCGACCTCGCGGTCGGGGTCGTTGAGCCCGATCCGGCCGGTGGAGCGCCCGAAGCCGCGCGCGGACCAGGTCAGCACGGCGTAGCCGTCGCGCGCCAGGTCCTCGGCCTGCTGACGCAGGTCGTCCTTGCTGCCGCCGAAGCCGTGCGCCAGCAGGACGGCGGGCCTGCGGTCCGGGCCGCCGGCGGTGTAGAAGGACGTGTCGATCCGCACCGTGCCCTTGCCGCCCGGTTCCTCGGGCATCGTCAGGAACCGGTCCTCGCGGTGCACGGGCGCACCACCGCCGGAGGCCGATGCCGCGGTCCAGGTGCCGGCCCCGGCGAGGACGGCGCCGGCGGCCAGGGCGGCGACCAGCCGCCCGCGGCGCCGGCGGGGGAGACGGAGTTTCATGTCCGCATGCTAAGCGGAGGTCCCGCACGGCTGGCCGGGCGGTCAGTCCCGGGCCATCGCGGCCAGCTTGGTGACGGTGTTCCAGTTGCGCGCGGTGCCCACGACCCCCAGGCGCCGCTCCGTCAGCTTCTTCGCCAGCCGGGAGTCCCGGATGCCCAGGGCGCAGTGCAGATAGAGGACGCGCTCCCCCAGGGCGAACTCCTCGGGCGCGAACTCCGCCGGGTCGAGGTCCGCGACGGCGGCCGGGTCGACCGGGCCGGAGAGGAACGTCACCAGGAAGCGCGACGGGTCGACCTCCTGTCCGGCGAACGGATTACCGTCAACCACCCGGCGCAGTTCACCCTCGGTGCGGACCAGACAGCTCACGGTCAGCCCGAGCTCCTGGGAGATCGCCCGCTCCAGACCGGCGGCCAGGCCCTCCTCGTCGGCGTCCGGGTGGGTGAACACGGCGTTGCCGCTGTTGAGGTGCGTCCGCACGGATCCGCAGCCCAGCCCGGTCAGCAGCGCGCGCAGGGTCTGCATGGGCACGCGCTGCTTGCCGCCGACGTTGATACCGCGCAACAGCGCCACATAGGTCGTCACTCCGTCACCGTAATATGCCCGCCATCACCGATGTGAAGGGCGATCGCATGGTGCACGAGGCTTCGCGAAGAAGGAACGGGGGCAGGGCGCGGGCCGGCTGGGCCCTCGCCGTGCTCGCACTGCTGCTGACGGCGGCCGGCGCACCGCCCGCGGGGGCCGAGGCCCCGGTGGAGAACCCCGCCCGGGTGGTGCGGGAGGTGCGGATCGACGACCGCACGCGCGACGTGGAGGTCCGGTCCCCCGAGATCGACGGACTGACCCACACCAAGTGGGTGCGGCTGCTGCTGCCCAAGACCTGGAGACCGGGCGCCAAGCGCACGTGGCCCACGCTGTGGCTGCTGCACGGCGGCGGTGGTGACCACAAGGACTGGACGGCCAACACCCATGTCGAGGAGCTCGTCGCCGGCCGGGACGCGATCGTCGTCATGCCGGAGACCAGCGGGTGCAGCGCCTACAGCGACTGGTGGAACCACGGCCGCGGCGGCGCCCCCAAGTGGGAGACCTACCTCCTGGACGAGCTGCGGCCGCTGCTGGAGCGGACGTACGGGGCGGACGCCCGGCGGGCCGCCGTCGCGGGCCTGTCCATGGGCGGCCTGGGCGCCCTGAAGTTCGCCGCCGCCCGCCCGGGCGAGTTCCGCGCGGCCGCGTCCTACAGCGGCGCCGTCAACCTCCTCCACAAGTCGCCCGACGGCGGCTTCGACGGCCCCGACGCGGTCAAGGCCGGAGGGCTCGTGTGCCTCACGGACTGGCAGCGGGTGTGGGGCGAGCCCGGATACCCCTTCGACACCACCGACCCCGGCGATGTGCGCCAGCGGGCCCTCTGGGAGCGCAACAGCCCCTTGTACCAGGCCGCGAAGCTCGCCGGCACGCCGCTGTACCTCTCCTACGGCGACGGCACGAAGAAGGGCCCGGACTGGAAATGGGGCGACCCGGCGCCGCCCGCGTCGCGCTGCACGGACCCGGCGACGCACGGCACGGACGACGGGATCGAGCGCGCGATCCACGGCATGAACCAGGAGCTGCGGCAACG
The DNA here is from genome assembly GCF_002192455.1 of Streptomyces albireticuli. NCBI lineage: Bacteria > Bacillati > Actinomycetota > Actinomycetes > Kitasatosporales > Streptomycetaceae > Streptomyces > Streptomyces albireticuli. The sequence goes on along the minus strand of NZ_CP021744.1, from coordinate 870,091 downwards.
GCTCGCGGAGCTGCGGATCCCGGCGACGGTGTGCGCGTCGGCGGGGGTGCACACGTGGCCGTACTGGGAGCGGGAGTTGGTGGCGTCGTTCCCGATGCTGATGGGGGCGCTGGGGGCGTAGCCCCGGTCCGCCCGGCTCGGGTGTGCCTGCCGGGCCGCCTCGTCGAGCGGGGCGGCCCGGCAGCCGTGCGGGGCGGCTCGCTCAGGCGCGGGCCAGCCGCAGCGTGACGATCTCGAACGGCCGCAGCGACAGGGGCACCCGCCTCTCCTCGGCCGTGACCGTCTCCGACGGCCGTTCCAGCAGGTCGCACACCGATACCGTCCCCGGTGCGAACCCCGCGCTCAGCGTTCCCCGGGCCCGGCCGCCCAGCGACTCGTACAGCCGCACCACCACGTCCCCGCTGCCGTCGTCGGCCAGCTTGACCGCCGAGATCACGATCGCCTCGTTGTCGACGCGGACCAGCGGCGCCACGGCGGCGCCGCCCGGCACCCGCCGCTCCGGAAGGTTGATCCGGTACCCCTCGCGCACCGCGTCCCCCACGGACGCGTGCGGCACCAGCGCGTAGCGGAAGCGGTGCACGCCCTGATCGGTGCGTGGGTCGGGGAAGCGCGGCGCGCGCAGGAGGGAGAGGCGGACCGTCGTCGTGGTGCCGGGGGCGCCCGAGGAGGCGTCCCGCACCGTGCGCGTCACGTCGTAGCCGTACGTGGAGTCGTTCACGACCGCCACGCCCCAGCCGGGCTCCTCCAGGTGCACGAACCGGTGCGCGCACGCCTCGAACTTCGCCGCCTCCCAGCTGGTGTTGGTGTGCGTGGGGCGGTAGAGGTGGCCGAACTGGGTCTCGGCCGCCGTACGGTCGGCGTGCAGGTCGAGCGGGAAGGTCGCCTTGAGGAACTTCTCCGTCTCGTGCCAGTCGACCACCGTCTCGATGTCCAGCCGCCGCGCGCCGCCGGGGAGCGAGAGCACCTGCTCGACGCGTGAGGACCCGAAGGCCCGGACCACGCGCACGGTGCCCTCGTCCGTGAGCTCCATCGTCTCCACGTCCGTCAGGTCCGTCACCGTGTTCCGGTAGAACAGGTCGACGTCCCACGCGTCCCACATGTTCGGGAAGTCCTGGTGCAGCTGGAGGAGGTTGGCCGCCGCCCCGGGCGCGATCGTCTCCCGCCCCGCCTCGTGGTCGAGCACGGAGACCACCAGCCCCCGCCCGTCGACCTCCGCCCGCAGCAGCCCGTTGTCGAGGACGAAACCGCCGCCCTCGCGCGGCCGGGCCGTGGCCGGGGGCGCGGCCTCGTCCGGCACGAGGCACGCGGCGTGGGCCGGGGCCCCGCCCCGCCCGTGCGGCGCCGCGTTGAAGACCACCGTCCCGCCGCCCGTGCCGTCGCCCGCCAGCGCCGCCAGCGCGTCGCCGACGATCTCCTCCAGCTCCGCCGCCACCCGCGCGTACGTCGCCGCCGCCTCGCGGTGCACCCACGCGATGGACGTGCCCGGCAGGATGTCGTGGAACTGGTGCAGCAGCACCGTCTTCCAGATCCGGTCCAGCCGTTCGTACGGATACGCGAACCCGGTCCGCACCGCCGCCGTGGCCGCCCACAGCTCCGCCTCGTACAGCAGGTGCTCCGCCCGCCGGTTGCCCTGCTTGGTGCGGGCCTGGCTGGTCAGCGTCGCCCGGTGCAGCTCCAGATACAGCTCGCCCACCCACACCGGCGCGTGCGCGTACTCCGCGTGCGCCTTCTCGAAGAACGCCGACGGCTTCTCGAAGACGACCGTCGCCGAACCCTCCAGATCCGCCAGCCGCTTCGCCCGCGCCAGCATCTCGCGCGTCGTCCCGCCCCCGCCGTCACCCCATCCGGTGGGGGCGAGCGACCGGGTGGCGCCGCCCTTCTCCTGGAAGTTGCGGACCGCGTGCGCGAGCTCCTGGCCCGAAAGCTGGGAGTTGTAGGTGTCGATCGGCGGGAAGTGCGTGAACACCCGGGTGCCGTCCAGGCCCTCCCACCAGAAGGTGTGGTGCGGGAACTTGTTCGTCCGGCTCCAGGAGATCTTCTGCGTCAGGAACCACTTCGCCCCCGCCAGCCGCACCAGCTGCGGCAGCGCGGCCGAATAGCCGAAGCTGTCCGGCAGCCAGACCTCCTCCGTCTCGATGCCGAACTCCTCCAGGAAGAACCGCTTCCCGTGGACGAACTGTCGCGCCAGCGCCTCCGACCCGGGCATGTTCGTGTCGGACTCCACCCACATGCCGCCCACGGGCACGAACCGGCCCTCCGCGACGGCCTTCTTCACCCGCGCGTAGACCTCCGGCCGGTGCTCCTTGACCCACGCGAACTGCTGCGCCTGGGACATGGCGTAGACGAACTCCGGCTCGTCCTCCAGCAGCGCCGTCATGTTCGCGGTCGTACGGGCCACCTTGCGCACCGTCTCCCGCAGCGGCCACAGCCACGCCGAGTCGATGTGCGCGTGCCCCACGGCGCTGATCCGGTGGGCGGAGGCGTGCGCGGGCGCGGCGAGGGCGGGCGCGAGCTCCACGCGCGCCCGGGCCGCCGTGCCCCCGACGTCCTGGAGGTCGACCGCGTCGAGCGCCCGCTCCACCGCCCGCAGGATCTCCCAGCGGCGCGGCGAGTCCGGCGACAGCTCGGCCATCAGCTCGCCCAGCACCTCCAGGTCCTGCACCAGCTCCCAGACCGTCCGGTCCAGGACGGCCAGGTCCATCCGGGCCAGCCGGTAGCGCGGCGCCGGGTCCGCCGTCTCCCGGTCGCCCAGCTCCGTCGGCCGGAACGGCCGGTAGTCCAGGATCACCGGGTTCGCCGCCGCCTCGATGTGCAGCAGCACCTCCTCGCCGCCCGCGACCGTGCCACCGTGGTCCCCGATCCGCACCCACTGGTTACGGGGGTTGAGGCCCTTCACGGGCGAGCCGTCCGGACGGTAGACGAGCCCCTCGCACTGGAAACCGGGCATGTTCTCGTCGAAGCCCAGGTCGAGCAGCGCCTCGACCGTCCGGCCTGCCCACTCCCGCGGCACCCGCCCGGTCACGGTGAACCAGCTCGTGGCCCACGGCGGCCCCCACTCGGCACCCACCTCGATGGGCGTCCGGGCGGCGGCCAGGCCCTCCGCCACGGGCACGGGCTCACCCGGCGCGTGCCACACGGAGACGGCCAGCGGCACCGACTCCGGATACACGGCGGGCCGGATGCGCTCCTCCAGCACACGCTTCAGACGGGCTTCGGTGAGGGTGCGGTCGTTGTGCATGAGGTCGGTGTCCTAACGCAGAGGGTCTACCAGCGGAAGGTGACGGACGCGGGCGCCGAGGAGGCGTACAGCTCGTCCACGGCGCGCACCTCGACGCGCGTGGCCGCCTCACCGGCCGCGCGGCGCAGGGCCGCGACGTAGTAGGCATGCCCACAGGTGCCCCCGAGGAAGCGACGGCCGCCGCCGGGCAGGAGCTGGTGCAGCTCGTAATGGCGTACGGACCCGGGGGAGCGGACGGGTGCCGTCCAGGCCAGGCGCAGCGCCACCGTCCCGTCGGCGCCCGGGCGCGACGCCGTGACCGTGGGCGTGCCCGGCCGGCCGGGCGGCGCGGGCGCGGCGTCACGCACCGCGAGGCCGCCCAGCCGCCAGCGGACCGTCCCGCCGTCCGGCGCGACGAGCCGTACGCCCAGGGAGAGAATCGTTCCGCCGGCCCGCTCGCGCAGCGCGCGGCCGACGCGCACGGCCGCCGTCGTCCAGCCGCGCCCGCCCGCCCGGAGGGTCCCGGCGGGCAGGTGGACGAGCCGGGACGGGCCGCCCCGCGCGGCGGCCACCTCCAGCGCCAGCTCCACCCGCACCGCCGCCGAGCCGTCGTCCGACCGGTGGGCGAGCTCCATGACCGTCGCGGCCGAGAGCGGGAGCCGCGCCGGGAAGAGCTCCACCGCCGCCGGGGCCGTGAGCCCGCCGGTCACCAGAAGGCTGCCGCCGCCCCGCCAGGCGTCGGCGAAGTCGAAGCCCACGGTGGGCCGGGCGCCGGTGGTACGGATCACCCAGCGGCGGCCGGGCAGCCGGTCCTGGAGCCCCAGGTGGTTCCAGGCGGAGTCCGACAGCCGGGTCCCGCGCTCGTACCAGCCCGGCCCGTGCCCGGTGTTGAAGCTCGTCGCGAAGGGCAGCGCGGTGAGCGTGGAGCGGTCCGCCACCGACGCCGCCGGAGGGCGCCAGCCGCCGCTGTCCGGGGCGGCCGGGTCCAGGGCGTGCCCGGACCAGAAGCGGTCGTCGCGCGCGTGGAAGTCCGCCGGGGTCCGGGCGGCCGCGGGCAGGCTCTTCCACGTCCACTCGGGGCGATAGAAGCCGTACGAGGTCACGTGCGGGCCGTCCGGCGGGACGACCGCGTCCCAGTCGACCCGGGTGTCCCAGCCGTTCGCCTCGACGTCGACGCCGGCCCACAGCTCGTACCGGCCGCGTTCGCGCTCCTCCGCGCGCCGCGCCGAGGAGACGAGCCCGGACCGGTCCCAGTTGAAGTTGAGGAACATCGAGTCGGACGCCTCGAAGAAGGGCGCGTTGCGGTCGTTGAGCTCGTTCTGCCAGGAGATGTCGCCGGTGACGGTCATCGCGTCGTACCAGGTGACCCGCAGCCCCTCGCCGCGCGCCCGCAGGTGGGCGACGAAGTCACGGGTGTCCGCGCCCAGCCGGGCGTCGCCGCCACCGGTCTCCGCGTTGAGGAACCACCCGTCGAAGCCGTACGCGTGGGCCACCCGGATCAGCTGGTCGGCGAGCGGGAAGCCGCCGTCCGGACCGCGCCGCACCAGCTCCCGCGTCCAGCTCAACCGCCCGCCGTACGCGGCCGGCGGCAGGAACACCGTCCCGAGCACGGGCACGCCGTTGCGGTGCGCCGCGTCCACGACGGGCGCGTTGGGCGCGAGGATCAGGCCCTCGCCCGAGGAGCCGCCCCAGAAGACCAGTTCGTCGAGGTAGGCCCAGTGCGTCAGGGCGTAGAAGTCCGCGGTGGCCGAGCCCTGCGCGGGGTTGCCCGAGGTCGGCGCGAAGGAGACGAGCGCGCTGACGCGGGCCTGCCCGGCGCGCGCGGTGGCGTTGGCGGGCGGCGGCGTGAAGCGGGCCGCGAGCGGCACGGTGGCCCGGTTGAAGGGAAGGTCGGCATCACCCTCGGGCGTCCAGGAGCGCAGGCTCCGCCAGACGATCCCGGCACCGGGCGAGCCGTCCGGGAGGCTGTCGGGGTACCAGTAGGAGGCGTAGGGCTGGAGCGTCCCCTCGCTCCCGGTGGACGCACGGGCCGCACCGGTCGCGGCGGCGGCGAGGGCGGCCGTCAGGAGGACGGAGCGGCGGGTGACTCTCTTACACACGGGGACTCCTTGGCGCAGGCGAGGGGCAGTCCGGAAGTTTCAGCCCGTCCGGCGTTTGAGGACCGGGGTCCGGGGCGGAGCCCCGGTTACGGGAAGGGGCGGGTAGGGGAAAAGGCCCCCCGCAGGGGCCACCTATCCCACCTCGTCCACCGACACGACGGAGTCGATCCCCCGCGCCGCCAGCCACTTTCCGTCCCCCGCCCGCGAAGCCAGCACGACGGCGGGCCGAACCCCCCGCGCGGCCGCCCGCGTCCACGCCTCGAAGAACGCCCCGCCCGGCGCGCACACCGACCGCGACGGCGCCGTCTCCACGTCCCCCACGTCCAGCACCAGCGCCGTGCGCCGGGGCTCCGGCTCCCGTCCGCCCTCGTGCCATTCGCGTACCGCGCGGGCGAAGGCCTCCCCGGCGGGTTTGATCCGGCGGTCGTTGGTGAACAGCCCCAGGCCGTACTCCAGCTCCGGGAAGTCGGCGAGGGCCCGGTCGACGTCGTGCGAGCACCACCAGGTGACGCCCCACAGGCCGGTGCAGTCCAGCGCGTGGGCGAGCGTCGCCCGGGTGAAGGCGGCGGCCCGCTCGGGCGGGATGTGCGGGGCCGGTGCCCCGACCTCCTGGAGCCACACGGGCCGGTCCGGGTCGTCGGCCCAGGCCTTGGACAGTTCGACGAGGTAGGCGGCGTGCCGCTCGGTCGCCGCGCCCGTGGGCCCGTGCCGCTGCGCGGTGCCGTTGAACACCCAGGAGTGCACGGCCGTCATGGCGCCGAGCCGCGCGGAGTGGGCGGGTGTGAAGGGGTGCGTGTCGTCGTACCAGGCGGCGTCGTAGGAGGCGTGCAGATGGGCCCGCCCCGGCGCCGCCTTCCCGCAGGCGTCGAGCATCCGGCCCAGCCAGCGCCCGGCCTGGTCGGGCCGGATCCGGTCCGGGTCGGGGTGCGGGTCGCCGGAGAACTGGTCGACCTCGTTGCCGACCGTCATGCCGAGGAAGTGCGGCCGGTCGGCGAGCGCCGAGGCCAGCGCGGTCAGGTACGCCTCCTGGGCCTCGACGACGTCGGGGTCGGTGAACATGTTGCGGCGGTGCCAGGTGGTGGTCCAGGAAGGGATGAAGTCGAAGCTCGACAGGTGGCCCTGGAGGCCGTCGACGGCCACGTCGAGTCCGCGCTCACCGGCCGCGTCGACCAGCGCGACCAGCTGCTCGACGGCGCGCGGGCGGATGAGGGCCCGGTTGGGCTGGAAGAGCGGCCACAGCGGGAAGACGCGGATGTGGTCGAGGCCGAGGGCGGTGAGCGAGTCGAGGTCGGCGCGGATGTCGTCGAGGTCGAAGTCGAGCCAGTGGTGGAACCAGCCCCGGGTGGGCGTGTAGTTGACGCCGAAGCGCATACGGGTGTCGTCCCTTCGGGCGGGTGCGGTGGCCGGTCAGCCCTTGACGGCGCCCTCGCCGACGCCGCGGAAGAAGTACCGCTGGAGGCAGGCGAACATCACGAGGAGCGGGGCGACGGCGATGACGGTCCCGGCGGCGACCAGCCGGGGGTTCTGCTGGAACGTGCCGTGCAGGAAGTTCAGGCCCACGGTCAGGGTGAAGCGGTCCGGGTCCGAGAGCACGATCAAAGGCCACAGGAAGTCGTCCCAGGCCCCCATGAACGCGAAGATCGCGACGGCGGCGAGGGTGCCCCGCACCGACGGCAGGGCGATCCGGGTGAACCGCTGCCACACGTTCGCCCCGTCGATCACGGCCGCCTCCTCCACCTCGTACGGGAGGTTCGCGAAGGCGTTGCGCATCAGCAGCACGTTGAGCGCCCCGACCGCCCCGGGCAGGACCACGGCGGTGAGGGTGTTGTTCAGCTGGAGGTCGCGCATCATGGTGAACTGCGCGATGACGATGGATTCCAGGGGTACGAGCAGCGCCGCCACGAAGGCGAGCCCGGCCGCCTTGCGGCCGCGGAAGCGCAGCCGGGCGAGGGCGTAGCCGGCCATGGAGGCGCCGACGAGGTTGGTGACGACGTTGGCGGCCGCGACCTTGAGCGAGTTCAGGGCGTAGTCCCAGACGGGGACGATGTCGGCGACGCCCTTGTAGTTGTCCAGGGTGGGGTGCTCGGGGAGGAGGCCGGGCGGGTAGGTGTAGATGTCCTCGGTGGTGCTCTTCAGCGAGGTCGACAGCTGCCACAGGAACGGGCCGACGGAGACCGCCAGCACGGCGAGCATCAGCAGATAGCGCAGGGCCTTCTCCCCGCCGGTCGTACGGGTCACCCGTCGGCCTCCTTACGGTCGGCGCGCAGCACCAGCAGCATCAGCAGCAGGGTGAGGACGAAGACGGCGAGGGAGAGAGCGGAGGCGTAGCCCACCCGCCCGTTCAGCCCGGTGCCCGTGCGCTGGACGAGCATGACGAGCGTGGTGTCCTGGCCGGCCGGGCCGCCCGTGGGCCCGGCCAGCAGATAGACCTCGGAGAAGACCTTGAACGCCGCGACCGACGACAGGGCGCCGACCAGCACCATCGTGGAGCGCAGGGCGGGCACGGTGACGCTGGCGAAGCGGCGCAGGGGGCCGGCCCCGTCGACGGCCGCGGCCTCGTGGAGCTCGCGCGGCACGTTCGCCAGCGCCGCCAGATAGATGATCATGTAGTAGCCGAGGCCCCGCCAGACCGTCAGCGCCATCGCGCTGAGCAGCAGCAGCCACTGGTCGCCGAGGAAGGCGACCGGCCCGGCGCCCAGGAACCGCAGGATGCCGTTGACGAGACCGCGGTCGTCCAGCATCCATCCCCAGATCAGCGACACCACCACGACGGAGGCCACGACCGGGGTGTAGAACGCGGAGCGGAAGAACGTGACGCCGGGCAGCTTCTTGTGGACCAGGAGCGCGAGCAGCAGCGGCAGCAGCACGGTGAGGGGCACGACCGCGACCACGTACAGGACGCTGTTGCGCAGGGCCACCCAGAACTGTTCGTCGTCCAGCATCTCCCGGAAGTTCCGCAGCCCGACCCAGGTGCCGGGCGTGAGCGTACGGGCGTCGGTGAACGCCTTGTGGACGGTGCTGAGGAAGGGGTAGAGGACGAAGGCGGCGACGACCCCGAGGCCCGGCAGCAGGAAGAGCCAGGGGCTGGCGGCCCGGTGCGTGCGGACGCGGCCCGCGCGGGCGGGCCGCCGCTCCGGGGTGCGCCCGGCGGCGCGCTGCACGGCCGTCAGCTCCGCTTGAGGAGCTTGTCGCTCTGCGCGGCGGCGTCGTCGAGGGCCTCTTTCGGGGACTTCTTGCCCTGGAGCGCCTTGGCGACCTCGTTCTTGAGCACGACCTTCATCTCGTCGCTCATCACCACGGGCGTGTAGTTGACCGCGCCCTTGAGCATCTTCGCCGAGGCCACCCGGACCCGGCCCTCGTCCGTGCCGTCGTCCTTCGTCCAGTACGGGTCGTCCAGCGAACCCTTGGTGCTGGGGAAGACGGCGACCTGGTGGGCGAAGGCCTCCTGGTTCCGGCGGTCCGTGACGAAGTGGGCGAACGCGACGGCCGCGGCCTTGTGCTTGCCGCGCGCGTTGACGGCCAGGCCCATCACGTACATGTTCGGCTTGCCGTTGTTGTTCGGGGCGTCGGTGATGCCGAGATTCCTGTACAGGGCCGGCGCGTTCTTCTTGAACGTCCCCAGGTCGTGGGCGCTGCCCGGATTCATGGCGACCTTCTGCTCCAGGAATTTCTGCCCGGATTTCTCGGGGGTGTTGGTGAGCGCCTGGGCGTCGAGCGCGCCGCGGTCGTAGAGCTCCTTGTAGCGGGTCAGCAGCTCGACGCCTTCGGGCTCGTTGTAGGTGAACCGGGTGGCGTCCTCGTTCATCAGCTTCACGCCGTAGCGGCCGAAGTCCTCGATCGACGGGGTGCCGGCGAGTGTCGCCGTCCGCCCGCCCGGCTTCCCGGCCATGGCGCGGGCCGCGGTGAACAGTTCGTCGTAGCTCTTCGGCGGTTTCTCGGGATCGAGCCCGGCCTGCCGGAAGAGGGACTTGTTGTAGAAGAGCGGGCCGGTGTTGAGGTACCAGGGGAAGGCGTACGAACCGTCCAGGCCGGGCAGCGTGTTGCCCTGCCAGGCCTCCGGCGTGTACTCGTCCTTGAAGCGGGCGGCCGCCTTCTCCTTGTCCAGGTTCATCAGGAGCCCGGCCTTCGCCAGCGGATAGGAGAGGTCGGGCGAGACGTTGACGACGTCGGGCAGGGTGCCGGCGCCGGCGTCCGCGCTGAGCTTCTCCGCGTAGTTCTCGGCCGGCTGGTCCAGCCATCTGACCTTGACGCCGGGATTCGCCTTCTCGAAATCACGCACCAGGCCGTCGAAATAGCCCTTGAAGTTGCTGCGCAGATTCCAGGTCTGGAAAGTGATGCTGCCCTCGGGCTTGCCGTCCGCGCCACCGCCTCCACCGCCGTCCCCGCCGGAACCGCAGGCGCTGAGCAGGAGAACGGAGGCGAGGAGCGGGGCGGTGACTACCGCGGCGCTGCGGGAGGGTGGCATGGCCGGTGAACTCCTTCGGTCGGACCGGGGAGACGAGGGCGAGCGCAACAAAAACTGCACCCGGGCCGCCGTGAAGTCAATACTCCCGGCGTACTTCCGTCGCGCACTAATGCGCTTTAGTCTGCGGCGAGTTGGCATACTGGAAGGCGTGCCGGCCCGCCGTCTCGGGCCGTTGCCGATCCAGTGCCTCGGTACGGCCCGCCGCGCCCGCGGGACGGAGGGAGAGCCATGCGCCGGACGCCGGCCCGCCGGCCGACCATGAAGGACATCGCCCGCCGCGCGGGGGTCTCGGAGAGCGCCGTGTCCTTCGCGCTCAACGGCCGGCCGGGCGTCTCGGAGGCCACCCGCGCACGGGTGCGGCGCGTCGCCGAACAGCTCGGCTGGCAGCCCAGCACCGCGGCCCGCGCCCTGTCCGGGGAGGGAGCGGCCACCGTGGGGCTGGTCCTCGCCCGGCCCGCCCGCACCCTGGGTGTCGAGTCGTTCTTCCTCCAGCTCGTCTCCGGCGTCCAGGAAGCCCTCGCCGTGCGCCGCCTCGGGCTGCTCTTCCAGCTGGTGGAGGACGTCGGCGCCGAGTGCGACGTGCACCGCCGCTGGTGGGCCGAGCGCCGCGTGGACGGTCTCCTCGTCGTCGACCCGCGCGCCGAGGACCCCCGGCCGGCGCTGCTGGACGGGCTCGGCCTGCCCGCGGTGGTGATCGGCGCCCTCGACGGCGTCCCCGGCGCGCATGGGAACGGAGGCGTCCCCGGTCCGCCCCACGGAGTGATCTCCAACCTCTGGGCCGACGACACCGGGGCGATGGCCTCCATCGTCGGTCACCTCCACGCCCTTGGCCACCGCCGCATCACGCACATCGCGGGCCTCCCCGAACTCGCCCACACCCGGCGCCGCATGGCCTGCCTGCGTGCCGAGGCCGCCCGGCGCGGCCTGCCCGACGTCACCTCCGTGACCACGGACTACTCCGACGCACAAGGTGCCGAAGCCACCCGCCGGCTGCTGGCCGGCGAGCGGCCGCCCACCGCGCTCGTCTACGACAACGACGTGATGGCCGTGGCGGGGCTGGCCGTGGCGGCGGAGCGCGGTGTGCCCGTGCCGGACCGGCTGTCGATCGTCGCCTGGGACGACTCGGTCCTCTGCCGCAGCTCCCACCCGGCGCTGACCTCGCTCACCCGCGACACGGCCGCCTTCGGCAGGCAGGCGGCGGAACTCCTGACGGCCCTGCTGGACGGTGCGCCGGCACGGCGGGTCCAGGCGCCGACCCCCCGCCTGGCACGCCGCGATTCGACGGGCCGGGCGCCCGCCTGAACGGCCCCCGGGCGGCGCCGCGCCGCCGTCCGGTCCGGCGACCCGCACCGCCCGCACGGCGTCCGAGAGCGGGAACCAGCCCTTCCGGCGGGCGCGGACCCCTGTTCCCGGCCCTTACCGACCGCTTAGTATGCGACGCGTCCGACCGCGGCTCACCCCACCACGGAGGCCCCATGAAGGCATGGCGAGTGCACCGAACAGGCGAACCCCGCACGGTGATGCGCCTGGAGGACACCCCGGACCCCACGCCCGGCCCGGGTCAGCTCCTCGTCCGGGTCCGGGCCGCGAACGTCAACTTCCCCGACGCGCTGCTGTGCAGAGGTCAGTACCAGGTCAGCCCGCCCCTGCCGTTCACCCCGGGCGTCGAGCTCTGCGCCGAGGTCCTCGCGCCCGGCGAGGGCGCCGAGGGCACGGTCGGGGCCCGGATCCTCGCGCGACCGGCCCTCCCGTCGGGCGGTTTCGCCGAACGTACGGTCGTCGACGCCCGGAGCGCCCTGCCCGTCCCCGCGGCCCTGGACGACGCCGAGGCAGCCGCCCTCCACATCGGTTATCAGACCGGCTGGTTCGGCCTGCACCGCCGCGCCCGGCTCCGCGCCGGCGAGACCCTCCTCGTCCACGCGGCGGCCGGCGGCGTCGGCAGCGCGGCCGTTCAGCTCGGCAAGGCCGCCGGGGCCACCGTCATCGGTGTCGCCGGCGGCCCGGACAAGGCGCGCACCGCCCGGGAACTGGGCTGCGACCTGGTGCTGGACCGCCGCGCCGACGACGTCGTCGCGGCGGTGAAGGAGGCGACCGGCGGCCGCGGGGCGGACGTCGTCTACGACCCGGTCGGCGGCGACGCCTTCGCGTGGTCCACCAAGTGCGTCGCCTTCGAGGGCCGTATCGTGGTCGTCGGCTTCGCCAGCGGCACCGTTCCGAAAGCCGCCCTCAACCACGCCCTGGTGAAGAACTACACGATCCTGGGCCTGCACTGGGGCCTGTACCAGACCAAGGACCCGGCCGCCGTCCGCGCCTGCCACGACGAGCTGACGCACCTCGCCGACCAGGGAGCGGTCCGCCCCCTCGTGAGCGAGCGGGTGCCGCTGGAGGCCGCCGCCGACGCCGTCCAGCGCGTCGCCGACGGCACCACGACCGGCCGGATCGTCGTCGTTCCCGCCGAGGAGGCGCCCTGATGAGCTCCACCCACCCCGGCCCGGCCGACCCGGAGGCGGCCGACGCCGCCGGGCTGCGCGCCCGTACCGCCGCGCTGCTCGCCGCCCACGACCCCGCCACCACACCACGGCTCGACTTCCTGCGGGCCCGCTTCGACGCCGGGCTCGCCTGGGTCCACTTCCCCGCGGGCCTCGGCGGGCTGGGGGCGCCGCGCGCCCTCCAGCCCGTCGTCGACGCCGAACTGGCCGCGGCCGGCGCCCCCGGGAACGACCCCCGCCGCATCGGCATCGGCCTCGGCATGGCCGCGCCCACCCTCCTCCAGTACGGCACCGACGAGCAGAAGCGGCGTTTCCTGCGCCCGTTGTGGACCGGCGAGGAGGTGTGGTGCCAGCTCTTCAGCGAGCCCGGCGCGGGCTCCGACCTGGCCGCGCTCGCCACCAGGGCGGTGCGTGACGGCGACGGCTGGCGGGTCGACGGCCAGAAGGTGTGGACCTCCAGCGCGCACCTCGCCCGCTGGGCGATCCTCCTCGCCCGCACGGACCCCACGGTGCCCAAGCACGCGGGCCTGACCTACTTCGTCTGCGACATGACCGACCCGGGCGTCGAGGTGCGGCCGCTGCGCCAGATCACCGGCGAGGCCGAGTTCAACGAGGTGTTCCTGACCGGCGTGCGCGTCCCCGACGCCCACCGCCTCGGCGCCGTCGGCGAGGGCTGGCGGGTCGCGCGGACCACCCTCATGAACGAGCGGGTCGCCATCGGCGGCAGCGCCGAGCCCGGCACGCCCGGCGGGACCAGGGAGACGGGCCTGCTCGGCCTCGTCGCCGACACCTGGCGCGCCCACCCCGAGCTGCGCACCCACGACCTCCACCAGCGGCTGCTGAGGCTGTGGGTGGAGGCGGAGGCCGCCCGGCTCACCGGCGAGCGGCTGCGCCAGCAGCTGCGGCGCGGCCGCCCCGGGCCGGAGGGCTCCGGCCTGAAGCTGTCCTTCGCCCGCCTCAACCAGGAGCTCAGCGGCCTGGAGGTCGAGCTGCTCGCCGAGGACGGCCTGGCGTACGGCGACTGGACCATGACCCGGCCCGAGGTCGTCGACTTCACGGGCCGTGACGCCGGCTACCGCTATCTGCGGGCCAAGGGCAACTCCATCGAGGGCGGCACCTCGGAGGTGCTGCTCAACATCGTCGCCGAGCGCGTCCTGGGGCTGCCGCCCGAGCCCCGTACCGACAAGGACCTCCCGTGGAAGGACCTGCCCCGATGACCCCGCCGCCCTCCACCGCCGCCTCCGCCGCACCGCCCGACCTGCTGCACTCGGAGGCCGAGGAGGACCTGCGCGCGGCCGTCCGCTCCCTGCTCACCCACCGCGGCGCCCCCGCCTCGGTGCTCGCCGGGGCCGAGAGCGGCCGGCCGTACGACGCGGAGCTCTGGCGGTCCCTGGCCTCCGGCATGGGGACGGCCGGGCTCCTGGTGCCCGACAAGCTCGGCGGACAGGGCGCGTCCGCGCGCGAGACGGCCGTCGTCCTGGAGGAGCTGGGCCGCGCCGTCGCCCCCGTGCCCTACCTCACCAGCGCCGTCCTGGCGGTCACCACCCTCCTCGGCTGCGACACCGGCGACGACGAGGTGGCCGCGCCGCTCGCCGCGCTCGCCGGGGGCCGCCGGGTGGGTGCCCTCGCCGTGCCGCTGACGACCCCGCCGGGCGCCGGGCAGGCGCGGAACGTACGGGTCGCCGGCGCCGGACGGCGGCCGCTGCTCAGCGGCGAGGTCACCGCCGTCGCGGGCGCGGCCGGGGCGGACCTCCTGCTCGTTCCCGCGGACACCGGGCTGTACGCCGTGGACGCCGGCGGGGAAGGTGTGCGGATCACCCCGGTCACCTCGCTGGACCTCACCCGGCCGATCGCCCGTGTCACTCTCACCGAGGCCCCGGGCAGCCCCCTCGCCGGGCCCGGCCGGGCCCGGGCCGCCGTCGACGCCGCGCTGCTCGCCGGCGCCGGTCTGCTCGCCTCGGAGCAGCTCGGGGTCGCGGAGTGGTGCCTGGAGGAGACGGTGCGCTACACGGGCGAGCGGCGGCAGTTCGGCCGCCCCGTCGGCTCGTTCCAGGCGCTCAAGCACCGGCTGGCGGCCCTGTGGCTGGAGGTCGCCTCCGCCCGTGCCGTGGCGCGCAACGCCGCCGACGCGCTCGCCACCGGCTCGGCGGACACGGCGGTCGCCGTCGCCGTCGCGCAGGCGTACTGCGGTGAGGTCGCGGTGCGGGCCGCGCAGGAGTGCGTGCAGCTCCACGGCGGCATCGGCATGACCTGGGAGCACCCGGCCCACCTCTACCTCAAGCGCGCCAAGAGTGCCGAGCTCGCGCTCGGCACTCCGGGGCGGCACCGCGAGGCCCTGGCCCGGCTGGTGGACCTGCCGGGCCCGCAGGACTGACGCGGCTGTCCGCGCGGGGCTCTCAGGAGCGGGCGCCGGCCCCGGCCGGCTCCCGCTCGGGCGCGCCGGTGCCCGGTCCGGAGGCCACGGTCCTCGACCGCGGCGCGGCCGCGCGGCGCACCGTCGCGACGGCGACGCCGGCCAGGACGAGCAGGCCACCGCCGACGGCGGTCGGCGCGGGGACGTTCCCGAGCAGGGCCGCGTCCAGGGCGAGCGCGGCGACCGGCACCGCGTAGAGCACGAGCGAGGCCGTGGAGGCGGTCGTCGCGCGCAGGGTGCGCGACCAGGTCCAGAAGGCCATCGCGGTGCAGCCGATGCCCAGCCAGAGGACCGCCGCGGTGCGGTGGCCGTCGGCCGCCGCGATCTGCCCGACGGCGCCGGGCGCCGTGGCCAGCAGGGGCAGCAGGCCGAAGAGGCTGCCGTAGAAGACGCATTCGGCGCCGGAGTACTTCTTCAGCAGCGGCTTCTGGAGCGCGAAGGAGGTGGCCTGGGTCGCGGCGGCGGCCAGGACCATGAGCGCGCCCATGAGGGAGCCGCTGCCCCCGCCGGTCGTGACCGCGACCAGCAGCGCGCCGGAGAGGGCGACGCCCAGCCCGGCCAGTCCGCGCCGGCCGGGCCGGTCGCCGAGGAAGGCCATGCCGAGGACGGTGGTGAAGACCGGCGAGGCGGCGATCAGCATCGCCGCGGTGCCCGCGTCGACGCTCTCCTCACCCGCGCACAGCAGCACCTGGTAGGCCGTCATGCCGGTGAGGCCGAACGCCGCCATGCGCAGGGCGTCGGCGCGCCGCAGCCGGCCGATCTTCCCGAGCGCCAGGAACGGCAGGAGCAGCACCACGGTGACGGTGATCCGCAGCAGGGCGATCGCGGCGGGGGAGTAGTCCGGCAGCGCGACCTGGATCGCGGTGAACGCGGATCCCCACAGCACCGCCGTCGTGGCCATGGGAAGCCAAGGGGTCGCCGCACGCTGTGCCGCCATGGAAAACACCACCAGCTCGGTCGGAAAGGACTGAGCCGTCAAATTAACAACGGGCGATCTATAAGGCAAATAATGAATTCTATTTCTCTCTCAAAGGAATCCTTTTAAGTGGTGGTCAGCGCCTGCGCACCAGCGGGAACGGCAGCGTCTCGCGGATCGACAGCCCCGTCAGGAACATGACCAGCCGGTCCACCCCCACCCCGAGCCCGCCCGTCGGCGGCATCGCGTACTCCAGCGCCCGCAGGAAGTCCTCGTCCAGCTCCATCGCCTCCGGGTCACCGCCCGCCGCCAGCAGCGACTGCGCCGTCAGCCGGCGCCGCTGCTCCACCGGATCGATGAGCTCCGAGTACGCCGTCCCCAGCTCCGTGCCGAAGGCCACGAGGTCCCAGCGCTCGGCCAGCCGCGGGTCCGTCCGGTGCGGCCGGGTGAGCGGCGAGACGTCGGTCGGGAAGTCCTTGTAGAAGACCGGCAGCTCCGTGCGCTCCTCGACCAGCCGCTCGTACATCTCCAGCACGATGTCCCCGCGCCCGTGCTCCGGCTTGTGCGGCACCCCGGCGGCGTCGCAGTGCCGGCGCAGGGCGGCCACGGACGTGTCCGCGCCGACCTCCTCACCGAGCGCCTCCGAGAGCGCGCCGTAGACGGTCTTCACCGGCCACGGGCCCGAGATGTCGTGCTCGACCAGCCTGCCCCCGGCGTCCGCCCGCAGCGCCACCGCCGAACCGTGGGCCGCGACGGCCGCCCCCTGGATCAGCTCACGGGTGAGGTCGAGCATCACGTCGTAGTCCGCGAACGCCTGATACGCCTCCAGCATCGTGAATTCGGGATTGTGCTTGTACGAGACGCCCTCGTTGCGAAAGGTGCGGCCCATTTCGAAGACCTTTTCCATGCCTCCCACGCACAGCCGCTTCAGATACAGCTCGGGCGCGATCCGCAGATACAGGTCGAGGTCGTAGGCGTTGATGTGGGTGGTGAAGGGCCGGGCGTTCGCACCGCCGTGGATCTGCTGGAGCATCGGCGTCTCGACCTCCAGATAGCCCCGGTCGAGCAGCCCCTGCCGGAGCGCCTGGACGGCCGCGCTCCGGGCCCGCACGGTCTGCCGGGCCTCCGGCGAGACCGCGAGGTCCACATAGCGCATCCGCACCCGCGCCTCGGGGTCGGCCAGTCCCCGGCGCTTGTCCGGGAGCGGGCGCAGACACTTGGCGATCATCCGGCTCCGGGTCACGAAGACGGTGAGCTCGCCGCGGTCGGTGGTGCCCACCTCGCCCTCGGCCTCGATGTGGTCACCGAGGTCGACGTGGGCGGCGAAGGCCCGCAGGCACGCCGCCCCCGAGTCGTCGCGGGTGAAGGTCAGCTGGAGATCGCCCGACCAGTCGCGCAGCACCGCGAAGGCGACCCCGCCGTGGTTGCGCACCAGCAGCACCCGCCCGGCCACCGTTACCCGCTCGCCCGTACGGACCGAGGGCGGCAGGCCCGGGTGCGCGGCCCGCACGGCGGCGAGGGAGTGCGTGCGGCGGGCGTCGACCGGATAGGGGTCGACCCCCGCGGCCCGCAGCCGCTCCAGCTTGTTCCGCCGCACCCGCACCTGCTCGGGCAGGCCCGCGAGCTCGTCCCGCTCCGCGGCCTCCCCGGTGTCGGCGAGGCCGAGTTCGGACAGCGACGGCAGGCCCGCCGTCGAGGCGGGGGAGACGACGCCCCGGGGCCGCCGGCCCCGGCGCCACAGCGTGCCCAGGCTCGGCACCGAGACGAAGCCCTCCGCGATGCCCGCCGCCAGCCCGATCCGGGCCAGGGCACCCGTGTCCGCGTAGCAGAGGAACCGCGGGTGCCACTCCGGGTTGTACTTCACGTTCGAGCGGTAGAGCGCCTCCAGCTGCCACCACTTGGAGAAGAACAGCAGCAGCCGCCGCCACAGCCGCAGCACCGGCCCCGCGCCGATCCGGGCGCCCTCCTCGAACGCGGACCGGAAGACCGCGAAGTTCAGCGAGACCCGCTTGACGCCGAACCGGCCCGCCTGCGCGCACAGCTGGGCGACCATGAACTCCATGACGCCGTTGGGCGCGGCCCGGTCCCGGCGCATCACGTCCAGCGACACCCCGTCGCGCCCCCAGGGCACGAACGACAGCAGCGCGATCATCCTGCCCTCGTTGTCGAACGCCTCGACCAGCAGGCAGTCGCCGTCCGCCGGGTCGCCCAGCCGGCCCAGCGCCATCGAGAAGCCGCGCTCGGTCTCGGTGTCCCGCCAGGCGTCGGCGCGGTGGATGACCTCACCCATCTCCTCGTCCGAGAGCGCCGAGTGGCGCCGGATCCGGGTGGTCGCGCCCGTCCGCTCCACCCGGTTGACGGCCTGCCGGGTCACCCGCATCTCCCGGCCGTCGAGGTCGAACGCCGGGACCTGGAGGATCGCCTCGTCGCCCAGTTGCAGCGCGCCCAGCCCCGAGCGCGCGTACGCCTTGGCCCCGGCCTCGCTGGCCCCCATCACGGCCGGCTGCCAGCCGTAGCGGCCCGCGAGCTCCAGCCACGCGTCGATCGCCGGCGTCCACGCCTCCGGATCGCCCAGCGGATCGCCGGAGGCCAGCGCGACCCCGGCCTCGACGCGGTAGGTGACCGCGGCCTTCCCGCTCGGGGAGAACACCACGGCCTTGTCCCGGCGGGTCGCGAAATAGCCCAGCGAGTCCTGGCTGCCGTAGCGGCCGAGGAGGGCGCGGATGCGCGGCTCCTCGTCGTCGTGCAGCGCCGCCTCCAGACGCTGCGAGCGGAAGAGCGTCATCGCGGCGTTGAGCAGCGCCAGCGCGCCCAGCAGACCGAGCAGGAAGTACAGCCAGTGCGGCGGGTGCCCGTCGAAGTGCCGGCCGCTGACCAGACCGCCGCACACCTTGTTGGCGACGAACAGCAGCCGGTTGCCGCCGCCGGGCTCCAGCGAGCCCGGGAACAGCGACACCAGCCCCCAGCCCAGCAGCACCGCGGCGCCGAGACCGGCCGCCAGCACCAGCAGCGCCCGCAGGAACGCGCCGCGCCGCGACGCCGCGTAGAACTCCCGCCGGGCCAGGACCAGCAGCGCCATCGCGGCGACGCAGAGCACGAGCGAGGGGATCGTGTCCCAGTAGCCCACGGCCAGCAGCAGCACGTCGGCGATCAGCAGCAGGGTCAGGTAACCCAGGACGAACCAGAGCGTGACCCGCTTGCGGGCCGCCATCGCCGCCGCCAGGAGCAGCAGGAAGACCGCGTAGGCGAGGTTCGGGGCCGTCGGGACCGTCAGCGTGTCCAGCGCGTCGGTCAGCGGCCGCGCCGCGCGCCGCAGGGGTGTGATCAAGGACGTGACCGCGCAGAACAGGCCCAGCAGCCCGAAGAAGATCGCGAAGCCGTTGGGCACCCGGTGCAGCAGCCGGCGCCAGGCGGATCCCCGGCCCTCGGGGCCCTCCCGGCGGTCCCGCGCCCGCTCCGCCGCGGCGGGCCGGCCCGTGGCGTGCTGCGCGTCCGGGGCTGTGCGGCTCATTCCGCCAGCCTAGGCACGCCGCGCCCGGCATGCCCGCCGAGCACCGCGCACCGGTGACGTCACCCCCTCCCGTCCGGGGCGTCCGGGCCGGTGGGGGCCGGCGGGACGAGGCGCGGCAGGGTCGCGGGCACCCCTCGGCGTACCGAGCCGGGGGCCCGGGCCACGGTGCGGTGGCGCCGGTGGGCGGACGAACTGAGCTGCCAGGGCACACTGATGACCATCACGCCGGGGACGAACAGCAGCCGCCCCTTGAGCCACAGCGCCGACTGGTTGTGCAGGACGTTCTCCCACCAGCGCCCCACGACGTACTCGGGGACGAACACGCTCACGATGTCGCGCGGGCTGTCGCGGTTGAGCGCGCGCACGTACCCCACCACCGGCCGCGTCACCTCGCGGTAGGGGGACTCCAGGGTCTTGAGCGGCACCTCGATGCCGTACGCGTCCCACCGCTCCCGCAGCGCCCGCGCCTCCTCGGCCTCGACGGCCACGTTGAGGGCCTCCAGCGCGTCGGGCCGGGTGGCCCGCGCGTAGGCGAGCGCCCGCAGCGTCGGCTTGTGGATCTTGGATACGAGCACGACGGCGCGGACCCGCGACGGCAGGGCACTCGCGTCGGCGGCGTCGGTGACGGCGAGTTCGGCGTCGGTGTTGTCGTAGTGGCGCCGGATGCCGCGCATCATCAGCCACAGCAGCACCGCGGCGATCACCGCGAGATAGGCGCCCTGGGTGAACTTCGTCAGCAGCACGATGACCAGGACCAGGCCGGTGACCCCGGCCCCCAGGGCGTTGATCGCCCGCGCCGTGTGGATCCGCCGGCGCGCCGCCGGCGCGGGCCCCTCCCGCAGCTCGCCGTTCCAGTGCCGGACCATGCCCGTCTGGGAGAGCGTGAAGGAGGTGAAGACGCCGAGGATGTAGAGGTGGATGAGGCTGGTGACGGACGCGTCGTAGGCCCACAGCAGGGCGGCGGCGACCGTGGCCAGGGCCAGGATGCCGTTGGAGAAGGCGAGCCGGTCGCCCCGCGTGTGCAGCTGGTGCGGCAGGTAGCGGTGCTGGGCCAGGATGGACGACAGCAGCGGGAAGCCGTTGAACGCGGTGTTCGCGGCCAGGATCAGCACCAGCGCGGTGGCCGCCTGGATGTAGAAGAAGCCGAAGCCGTCCGGGCCGCCGAAGACGGCCGCGGCGAGCTGCGCGATGACGGTGCGCTGCGGCACGGTCCCGCAGTCCCCCTCGAAGCCGGTCAGCCGGCAGGTGTCGGAGGCGATCCGCACATCGGCGATCAGCGCCAGCGCGGTGATCCCGGAGAACATCAGCACCGCGATCAGCCCCATCGCGGCCATCGTCGTCGCGGCGTTGCGGGACTTGGGCTTGCGGAAGGCGGGCACGCCGTTGGAGATGGCCTCCACACCGGTGAGCGCCGTACAGCCGCTGGAGAACGCCCGGAGCACGAGGAGCAGCAGGGCCAGACCCGTCAGATCCGTGTCGCCCGGGTCCGGGACGATGCCGTAGCGGGCGGACTCCGCCACCGGCGCGTCGCCGGCGGCCCAGCGGACCAGCCCGGTCGCGCAGAGCACGGCGATGCCGGTGACGAAGAGGTAGGTGGGAGCCGCGAAGGCCCGGCCGGATTCGCGCAGCCCGCGCAGGTTCACCGCCGCCAGCAGCACCACGAACCCCACCGCGAGGGCCGTGCGGTGCTCGTTCCAGGAGGGGAAGGCGGAGATGATGTTGTCCACGCCGGAGGCGACGGAGACCGCCACCGTCATCACGTAGTCGACCAGCAGCGACGCGGCCACGACCAGCCCGGCCGACGCGCCCAGGTTGGTCGACACCACCTCGTACGAGCCGCCGCCGGACGGATAGGCGTGGACGACCTGCCGGTAGGACAGCACCACGACGGCCATCAGCGTCACGACCGCCAGTGCCACCCAGGTGGTGAAGTGGAGATAGGCGAGGCCGCCGAGCGTGAGCACCAGCAGGATCTCCTGCGTGGCGTAGGCGACGGACGAGAGCGGGTCGGACGCGAAGATGGGCAGCGCCAGCCGCTTGGGCAGCAGCGTCTCCTGAAGACCCTCGCTGGGAAGTGCCCTGCCTACGACCAAGCGCTTGACCGCGTCCACGAATCTCGCCACGCCCGTGAGCGTAGAGCGCCGTTCCCGCTTCAGGAGCTACCGAGAGATACGAAAGTAAGGGAAAACGGCCGAACCAGTGAATTCGTACCCGAATGGAGTACGGCGGCCTTCGTGGATATCAGGCCGCAATGGGACAGACTGGCGACAACCGCGCCGCCCGGAAGGTGCCGTCTGGAAGGTTCGCCATGGCCGTCTCGATCTCCGTGGTCCTACTGCTGCTGATCCTGGCGGTGGTGTTCCTCCGCAACGGCGGGCTGAAGGCCTCGCACGCCTTGGTCTGCGTCCTGCTCGGATTCTTCCTCGCGAGCACGAGCGTCGCCCCGACCATCTACGACGGCATCTCCGCCACCACGCGCATCGTCGGCGGCGTACGGCCCTGACGCCGCGGCTCCCTCCGGCCGGCCGCACCGGCGGGAGGGAACCACGGAGGTCAGGCCACCCGTCCGGCTACCCGCGACCGATCTCGACGTCCTCCAGCACACCGAGCGCGTCCGGCACCAGGATGGCCGCGGAGTAGTAGGCGCTCACCAGGTAGGACGAGACCGCCTGCTCGCTGATGCCCATGAAGCGCACATTGAGGCTCGGCTGGTACTCGTCCGGGATGCCGGTCTGGTGCAGACCCACTACGCCCTGGTTCTCCTCGCCCGTCCGCATGGCGAGGATCGAGCTCGTCCCCGACTCGGTCACCGGGATCTTGTTGCACGGCAGCAGCGGCACCCCGCGCCAGGACCGCACCGCGGTGCCCATGACGTCGACGGCCTGCGGGTACAGACCCCGGCTCGTGCACTCCCGGCCGAACGCCGCGATGGTGCGCGGATGGGCGAGCAGATACTGCGTCTTGCGGCGCCGGGCCAGCAGCTCGTCGAGGTCGTCCGGGGTGGGCGGGCCCGTGCGGGTGTGGATGCGCTGCTTGAGGTCGGCGTTGTGGAGCAGGCCGAACTCGCGGTTGTTGACCATCTCGTGTTCCTGGCGCTCGCGGAGCGCCTCGACGGTCAGCCGGAGCTGCTGCTCCAGCTGGCTCATCGGCTCGTTGTAGAGGTCGGCGACGCGGGTGTGCACCCGCAGCACCGTCTGCGCCACGCTCAGTTCGTACTCGCGCGGCGCCGGCTCGTAGTCGACGAACGTGCCCGGGATCGGCGGCTCGCCCGTGTGCCCGGAGGTCACCGTGATGTCGGCCTCACCGCGCCGGTTCAGCGGCGGGTGGGTCCGGGAGGCGAAGCCCGCGACGTGCTCGCGCAGCGCCTCGGAGCGGTCGGCGAGCTCCTGGAACGCCTGGAGGGGGAGCGCCAGCACGGTGCAGCGCGTGACGGCCCGTACCGTGAACGCCCAGGTGCCGTCCGGCTCCAGCGGCACCGTCTCGCCGAAGTAGTCCCCGTCGGCCAGCACGCCGAGCACGGTCTCGTCGCCGTACTTGCCGGGGCCGGTGCGGTTGAGCTTGCCGTGGGCGATCAGGTAGATGTGATCGGCCGGGGCGCCCACCTCGACGAGCGTGTCGCCCGCCGCGTACTCGCGCTGGACGAAGCCGTCCGCCAGTGCCTCCAGCGCGGTGTTGTCGTCGAAGCCCCGCAGGAGGGGCAGTTCGCCCAGCTCCGGCGGGATGACCCGCACCTCCGTGCCGGTCGAGATGAACTCGACCCGGCCGTCCCCGACGGTGTAGGTCAGTCGCCTGTTCACCCGGTACGTGCCCGCGGACACCTGCACCCACGGCAGCACCCGCAGCAGCCAGCGGGAGGAGATCCCCTGCATCTGCGGTACGGACTTCGTCGTGGTGGCGAGCTGCCGTGCTGCGGCTGTGCCCAGGCTCAGCTGGGACTCGCCCGTCCGCTCGGCGTGATCGGGCTCCACTGACGTGGTCATAGCTGGTCATCACCCATCTGTTGCGTTGTCCGGCTGTTGCGTTCTCCGGCGCGGAAATGTGCGGTGCTTTTCGGATGAGGGCACCCGGCGGTCCGGTGCCCCACGGGTCAGTGCCCGACTTCGACGTTCTCCAGAATTCCCAGCGCGTCGGGGACCAGGACGGCCGCGGAGTAGTAGGCGCTCACGAGATAGGAGATGATGGCCTGCTCGCTGATTCCCATGAACCGCACGGAGAGACTGGGGCGGTACTCGTCGGGAATTCCCGTACGGTGCAGGCCGACCACTCCCTGCGCGTCCTCTCCGGTCCGCATCAGCAGAATGGAGCTGACGCCGTTGTCGGTGACCGGGATCTTGTTGCACGGGAAGATGGGCACGCCTCGCCAGGCGGGCACGGAGTGGCCGCCGACCTGCACGGGGTCGGGGTAGATGCCCCGGCTGTTGAACTCGCGGGCGATCGCCGCGATCGCCCGGGGGTGCGCCAGCAGGAAGCCGGGGTCCTTCCACACGGTGGCCAGCAGCTCGTCGAGGTCGTCCGGGGTGGGCGGGCCCGTGCGGGTGTGGATGCGCTGCTTGAGGTCGGCGTTGTGGAGCAGGCCGAACTCGCGGTTGTTGACCATCTCGTGTTCCTGGCGCTCGCGGAGCGCCTCGATCGTCAGCCGGAGTTGCTGCTCGACCTGGTTCATCGGCTCGTTGTAGAGGTCGGCGACACGGGTGTGCACCCGCAGCACCGTCTGCGCCACGCTCAGCCCGAACTCACGGGGCGCCAACTCGTAGTCGGCGAAGACGCCGGGCAGGGCCGGCTCGCCCGAGTGGCCGGAGGCGACGTCGATGGCCGATTCCCCGTACTCGTTCTGCGGGCGGCTCGTGGTGGAGCGGAACGCCGCGACATGGGAGCGCAGCCCCTCCGAGCGCTCCAGGACCGCCTCGAACTCCTGGCGGGGCAGGGTCAGCACCGTACAGGCGGTGACGGCCTTGACCGTGAAGTCCCACTCGCTCGCCTCGGGCGCCGCGAGCGCCCGGTCGCCGAAGTACCCGCCGTCGGCCAGCACACCGAGCACGGCCGGGTCGCCGTACTCGCCCTCACGTTCCTTGTGGACCTTGCCGTGGGCGATCAGGACGACCTGATCGGCCGGCTGCCCGGCCTCCACCAGCACCTCGCCGGGCCGGTACTCGCGCTGGGTGAAGCGGCCCGCCAGCTCCTCCAGCACCGCCGGGTCGGAGAAGCCGCGCAGCAGCGGCAGCTCGCCCAGCTCCGCGGGGATGACCCGCACTTCCGCGCCGGTGGAGACGAACTCCACCCGGCCGTCGCCCAGTGTGTGTGTCAGCCGCCGGTTGACCCGGTACGTACCTCCGGGGACATGGACCCACGACAGGAGACGCAGCAGCCACCGTGAGGAGATGCCCTGCATCTGGGGTACGGACTTTGTCGTGGTCGCCAGATTCCGTGCGGCCGCGGTGCCCAGGCTCAGGGAGCCCGGCCCGTTATTACTGTCGGCGTCGGTGCCGGTCTCCACTGACGTCGTCATATTCGAATTCCCACCCATCCCATTGCGGAACTGCCCCTTGCGGGCCCCGACGGTTGCTTTCCGCTTGCGCAACGTCGAAGCTAGCAGCGGGATTTGACCGACGCAGTCACTCGAATGGGTGGATTGATCGACGATGTTAAGTTCGGATAAAAATGCCGATGCCGTTCGCGACCGCTCGTTCCGCCCCGCCCGACGGATGGTTGCGCACCGCGGTGCGGCCGTCGTCGGGGTCGCGGGTGACCATCGTGCTCGAACCCCCGCCGTCGAGGTTCAGGGCGTCGTCGGCCCCGAGCTCCCGCATGACGTCGGCCAGTTCGGCGATGGTCAGACCGGTGCGGTAGTCGGCGGCGCCGTCCAGCGCCAGCAGGTAGAAGACGCGCCCGCCGCCGCCCGAGCCCGCCGCGGAGCGGATGGCCGAGGTGACGCCGTCCAGCCTCGCCAGAGGCTGCCCGCCGCGCAGCACCGGGAACCCCCCGACCGCGAAGCGCAGGGCGCCGGGCTTGGCGGAGTCCAGATGCTCCTTGACGCGCACCCTGTCACCCACGCGCAGCTTGCGCAGCTCGCGCGCCCCCGCCTCGCGCCCCACCAGCACGACCGATCCGGAGGCGATCGTCCCGCGTCCCGGCCGCTCCGCCACGGAGGCCACCCGCTCGCGCCGCACGGTCACCTCGTAGGTGTCACCGCTGCACGGCGCGCTCCGGTCGGTGTCCGTACCGCAGACGGCGCGGACCCGTGAGGTGGCGCCCCAAGAGGGGGTGTACGCGCCGATGCCGCCGACCGGAAGGGCGTACTGGTTCAGCCCGCGCAGCGTCAGCCTGCGGCCCGCGGCGGTCACCGTGCCGTCCAGGGTGAGCCGGTCGAGCCGGGCCCTGCCGTCCGTGCCGACGCCGATGACGTCGCGGGTGGTGACGCCCGTCGGCATCGCGGGCCCGAAGCGCTGGCCGTTGGGCACTGCGGCGCCGAGCCGGCGGCCGCTCGCGACGGACGGCCCCACCGGGGCGCCGGTCGCGTCCACCCCTGGGTGCTGGGTCTCCGTGATGTTGAAGAAGTCCCCGTTGATCCCGCCGACCGCGCCGCGCTGGGAGACCATCCGGGAGACCGTCGACCGCGCGGCCACCGTGCCCGGGTACAGCAGGTCCATCGAGACCGCCGCGACATCCAGATCCGCCGTCAGGAGATGGCCGTACGCCGGGCCGTGCGAGGCCGCCAGCGAGAACTCCTGATAGGTCACGCCCGGCGCCACCGGGGAGAGGGCACCGAGCCGCAGGGCCGTCCGCGGCCCCGTCTCCGCCCAGGCCGTTCCCCCGCCGACCAGCGAGGTCCATGCCATCAGAATCGCGAATACCGCGCGCACGCGGCTGCTACGTCTCTTCACAGTCACCCCAGAGGTCCCGTCAACTCTGGCACGGCACAAAAGAGTTCACCATGCCCCGAAAGAACGACAGGGAACGTACCGACGTCGACGCGGGCAACTCTCGGCACATCCCTGCCCACCGGCCCGTCGGGCCCGGATACTCACAGAAGCCGGCCCCCGCGTGCCACCGGCCGCCGCACACCGCCGCACACCGACCCGGGAGACGCCATGACCCCTGCCATGCCCCCCGTCGTGAACCCCGCCACGTCCCCGCGCACGCGCCGCGCCGCCGTCGTCACCCTCGGGGCCGCTCTCGCGGGAGCCCTCGCGGGACCCGCCCTGGCCGTGCCCGCCACCCGGGCCGGGGCGGACAGGCTCCAAGGGCCCGCCGGACCACCGCTGGCCCGCGCCCACGCGCACAACGACTACGAGCACCCGCACCCGCTCGCCGACGCGCTCTCCCACGGGTTCGGCAGCGTCGAGGCGGACATCTGGCTGGTCGGCCGGAAGCTCCTCGTCGCCCACGACGCCTCCGGGCTCGACCCTTCCCGCACCCTCGAATCGCTCTACCTCGAACCGCTGCTGCGCCGGGTGAGAGCCGGGCACGGCCGCGTCTACGAGGGGTACGACCTGTCCGTGCAGCTGCTCGTCGACATCAAGACCGAGGGCGCCGCCACCTACCGGGAGCTCGCCCGGCACCTGCGGCGCTACCGGTCGATGCTCAGCTACTGCGTCGGTGAGCGGGTGCGCCACGGCGCGGTGACCGCGGTCGTCTCCGGCGACCGGGGCGCGCGGGTGCCCATGGCGACGGAACGGGTGCGACGGGCCTTCTACGACGCCCGGCTCGCCGACCTCGGCACCGGTGTGCCGGCCTCCTTCGCCCCGCTCGTCAGCGACAACTGGAACACCAAGTTCAGCTGGCAGGGCGTCGGCCCGATGCCCGAGCGGGAACGGGCCGAGCTGGTGCGGATCGTGTCCCTGGCGCACGCCGAGCACCGGCGGGTGCGCTTCTGGGCCACACCCGACCGGCCCGGCCCGGCGCGGGAAGCGGTCTGGCGGGAACTCCTCGCGGCCGGCGCGGACCACCTCAACACCGACGACCTGGCGGGGCTCGAGGCGTTCCTCCGCGCGGCCGGCTGAATGCCCTGCGTACGGTTCGACAACCACCGTCGGATCGTAAGGTTATGGGATAAACCGGATGCGGGAGCCACGCGGTGACGGGCCGGCGTTTTCGCCCGGTCGCACGACCGGCCGTACCGGCGGGCGCGGGAGGCGGGCGCGCTGTCGGGCGGGCGGTGGAATGTCATGATCCGGAGCGGAAGATGTGGCGGTACCGTCATCGCGCGGTGGCGGAGGTGCGGACGCGGGGAGCCTGGTCCGTATGACCGCTTCTTCTGGTCCACCCGGTCCCCCCGGCCCACCCGGCCCGCCTTACGGTCCGCCCTCGGGCCCGCCGCCTCCGCCTCCGGGCGGGTTCGGTCCCGCCCGGCCGCCCTGGGATCCCGAGCCGCCGCCCGGCGGGGAGGGCGGTGGCCGGCGGATCGCCGTCGCCGTGGCCGTACTGGTGGTCATCGCCGCGCTCGCGCTGGGGGCCGTGCTGTTCATCAGGGACGGCGACGGCGAGGAGCGGGACGGGCCGGGCGGGAGAAACCCGTCCGCGGAGCCGTCACCGTCCTTCTCCCTCCCCAGCGGACTGCCGTCGGGGCTGCCGACGGCCCTGCCCAGCGGCCTGCCGACGCGCCTGCCCACGAAACTGCCCACCAAGCTGCCGTCGGGCTTCCCCACGAGCTGGCCCAGCGGGTTCCCCACCGAGCTGCTGCCGCGGCTCCCCGACAGCAAGCCCGTCGTGACCGCCGGCCGGGAGCCGGGCGCCGGTCACTGAGCGGGCACGGCCTGGATGTCGAGCTCGATCCGGATCGTCGCGCCGATCATGGCGATGCCGCGCTGGAGCATCGAGCGCCAGTCCAGGGTGAAGTCCTCGCGGTGCAGCTCGGTCGAGGCCGAGCAGGCGGTGCGGGTCTCGCCCATGATGCCGGTGCCGATGCCCAGGTACCGGGTGTCGAGGGCGATGTTCCGGCTGACGCCGTGGAGGTTGAGCACACCCTGGACGGTCCACCGCGAACCACCGCGGTGGACGAAGCGCTCGCTGGTGAACTGCATGTGGGGGAACTTGGCCACGTTGAGGAACTCCGCGGAGCACAGGTGCGCGTCGCGCTGGGCGACGCCCGTGTCGATGCTCGCGGTCTCGATGACGACGTCGAGCCGGGAGTCCTCCATGCGCTCGCCGATCCACAGGGAGCCCTCGAACCGGTTGAACCGGCCGTGGACCTCGGCGAGCCCGATGTGCCGGGAGATGAAGCGCACGGCGGTGTGGTCGGGGTCGATGCGCCACGCGCCCGGCGAGGGCATGGAGGGTGCCGGCGCCGGCTCCAGGGCCATCGGGTCGAGGGTGGTCCGTACGCCGTCCGCGGACTGGAACGTGCGGCGTACGGGCGTGAACCCCTCGGCGGTCACGGCGAGGCTGTACTCGCCCGGCGCCACGGTCGCCGCGAAGCGGCCGTGCGGGTCGGTCTGGCCGTGGACGACCTCCTGGCCGTGGACGTCCCGGACGGACACCTCGGCTCTGTGCATCGGCAGGCGCACGGGGTCGAGGACGACACAGTCGAGGGCCCCCGCGCCGTACGGGATCGGTGCGTTCTGCCGGTAAGGAGAACGCTTGTAACGGCGCAGCAGGGCGAAAGCCATCCCAAAGGACCTTTCCGTGACCAGAAGGTGATTGAAGACTAGATCACCATATTCTGGCACTGATAGGCAAAACGTCACCGATCGCCTTGGAAAGCTCGATTTCTCGACTGTGTCGCCTTTGGTTTATCCGTTCCCCTCCGTAAGGAGCTCGGCGAGCGCCGTCGCCGGATCGTGTGCGCAGGGACCGGCCGGCAGCCAGTGGCCGCCCTCCCGGCGGTAGGGCCACCAGCGGTCGTCCGGCCCGTAGCGCAACTGCGCCGCGGTGCCGACGACCGTCCACCGGTTGCGCGTCGCCCGCAGCCGGGGCGCCGGCCCCTCCTCCCACGCCGCGGCCAGCTGGGCTCCGGCGCGCGCCAGCGCCTCGGGCTCCGGCGCCCACTCCTCCTCCAGGACGGCCAGTGCGGCCGGTCCGCCGCACTCCCAGGCCCGTACGGCCCGCGTCAGCGCGGCGCCGTCGCGGCCCGAGCCCGTCGCGAGCCTGGCGGCCACCCGGGCGGGGGCGCCCGCGGCGGCGAGCCGGACCGCGTCCTGCGACACGGTCAGGCCGGCCGGTACGGGCGTCCGTTCGTGTCCCGGCGCCAGGGCTTCCGCCAGCAGTCGCCGGGCGCGGGCCGCGGCGTCCGCGGCGAGGAACTCCAGCGCCTCGACGTCGAGCCCGGGCGGGGGCGCGGTATCGGCGACGAGCGCGAGGGGCCTGCCGGGCGCGTCCACCGGCGGAGGCGGGCCGGGCAGGGCGTGAGGGCCGGTGCGTGCGGCGAAGGCCTCCAGGGCGGGGATCCCGGGCGGCGCCTCGGCGGACGGCTCCGGTGCGTGGGAGGCGCTGCGCGCCTGGAGGTCGTCCAGCAGCTCACGCTCTCCGCGTCCGCGCATCAGCAGCAGGACGAAGGGGTCCTCGTCGAGGAGCCTGGCCATCTGATGGCACAGGGCCGCCGTGTGCGGGCAGTGGTCCCATGCCTCGCAGCCGCACTCCGGCTCCAGGTCGCCGATGCCGGGCAGGAGCTCCACACCGGCCGCGAGCGCGTCCTCGGCCAGGTGCGACGGTATGTCGTGGTCGAGGAGCGCGGCGATGTACCCGGCCCGGTCGGCCACCAGGTCCAGCAGCCGGTCCCACTCGGCGGCGGAGAGCTGCTGGACCATCACATCGGAGCGGTACGCGGTGCCGTCGCGGTCGCGCACGAGCGCGGTGATCCGGCCCGGCCGGACGGACACCGCGCCCACCGCGCCCGCGCGCGCGTGCCGGCGCCCCGCCTTCACCTGCTGGCCGTCCAGCGCCGTGTCCTCCAGCGCCTTGAGCCACGCGCGCCCCCACCAGCTCCGGGCGAAGCCCTGCCCGGGCGCGGGCGGCAGCGCCGCGAACGTCCGCTCCACGCTGTCCTGTCCGGTCATCGTCCCGCCCCCCTCAGTGCGACGAGCTCGGCGAGCTCGGCGTCGGTCAGTTCGGTCACGGCCGCCTCCGCGGAGCCCAGCACGGAGTCCGCCAGGGCCTGCTTGCGGGTGAGCATCTCCGCGATCCGGTCCTCGATCGTGCCCTCGGTGACCAGGCGGTGCACCTGCACGGGCTGCGTCTGGCCGATGCGGTAGGCCCGGTCGGTGGCCTGAGCCTCGACGGCGGGGTTCCACCAGCGGTCGAAGTGCACCACGTGCCCGGCCCGGGTGAGGTTCAGGCCCGTGCCGGCGGCCTTCAGCGACAGCAGGAAGACCGGTACCTCGCCGTCCTGGAAGCGCCGGACCATCTCCTCGCGCCGGGGCACCGGCGTACCGCCGTGCAGGAACTGCGCCGCGACGCCCCGGTCCGCCAGGTGCCGCTCCAGCAGCCGGGCCATCTGCACGTACTGCGTGAACACCAGCACGCTCGCGCCCTCCGCGAGGATGGTGTCCAGCAGCTCGTCCAGCAGCTCGACCTTGCCCGAACGGCCCGCGATCCGAGGGCTGCCGGGCTCCTTGAGGTACTGCGAGGGGTGGTTGCAGATCTGCTTCAGTCCGGTGAGGAGCTTGACGATCAGCCCCCGCCGCTCGATGCCGTCCGCCGCCTCGACCTCGGCGAGGATCTCCCGCACCACGGCCTCGTACAGCCCCGTCTGCTCCTTGGTGAGCGCGACCGCGCGGTCCGTCTCGGTCTTCGGCGGCAGCTCGGGGGCGATCCCGGGGTCGGACTTGCGGCGGCGCAGCAGGAACGGGCCCACGAGGGCCGCCAGGCGCTCGGCGGCGGCCGGGTCGGCACCGCCCTCGACCGCCTGGGCGTAGCGCCTGCGGAAGGCGCCCAGGGAGCCGAGGAGCCCGGGCGTCGTCCAGTCGAGGATCGCCCACAGCTCGGAGAGGTTGTTCTCCACCGGTGTGCCGGTGAGCGCGACCCGCGCCTTCGCGCCGATGTCGCGCAGCCGCTTCGCGGTGTCGGAGTACGGGTTCTTGACGTGCTGTGCCTCGTCGGCGACGACCATGCCCCAGCCGGTGGCGGCCAGCCGCTCCGTGTCGAGGCGCATCGTGCCGTAGGTGGTGAGGACGAACTCGCCGTCCGCCAGGCCGTCCAGGGTCCGCCCGGAGCCGTGGAAGCGGCGTACGGGCGTCCCGGGCGCGAACTTCTCGATCTCGCGCTGCCAGTTGCCCATCAGGGAGGTCGGGCAGACCACCAGGGTCGGTCCGGCGGCCTCGGGGAGGGTCCCGCGGTGCAGGTGCAGGGCGATGAGGGTGATGGTCTTGCCGAGGCCCATGTCGTCGGCGAGGCAGCCGCCGAGGCCGAGCGAGGTCATCCGGTGCAGCCAGGCCAGACCGCGCAGCTGGTAGTCGCGCAGGGTGGCGGCGAGCGCGGCGGGCTGGGCGAGCGGCTCCTCGCCGCCGTCCGGGTCGGCGATGCGGTCCCGGAGCGCCGCCAGCCAGCCGGTCGCCGCGACCTCGACGGTCTCCTCGCCGTCGCCTTCCTCCCTGGCGGGCGCGTGGCCCGTAAGGGCGGCGCCGAGCGCCTCGACCGGGGTGAGCGCGCGGTCCCGCCGGCCGAGGGCGCGGCGGACGGACTCGGGGTCGACGAGCACCCATTGGTCGCGCAGGCGCACGGCCGGCCGGCTGGCCTCGGCGAGCCGGTCCAGCTCCTCCTTCGTCAGCTCTTGGTCGCCGACGGCGAATCGCCAGCTGAAGGTGAGCAGGGCGTCCGCCGACAGCAGGGAGGGCATCCCGGAGCGGTCCTTGCCGAACGCCTTACGGTCGTCTCCGTCTCCGTCTTCCTCCGCGGGTGGGCCGACGACGGCGCGCGCGGTGAGCTCGCGCGCCATGTCCTTGGGCCAGTGCACCTGGACGCCGGTGGCGTCCAGCGCCGCCGAGGCGGCCCCGAGCAGCTCGCCGACCTCCTCGTCGGCGAGATCGACCGCGTCGGGCACCGCGGCCGACAGCAGCGGGGTGAGCGCGGGCCAGGCGTGCGCGGCGCGGCGCAGGGCGAGCAGGGCGTTCATACGCGCGCCCCGGCCGAGCGCGGCGGCCACGGGGGAGGCCCCGGACCAGACCTCGGCGGCGTCGGCGACGAGGGCGGGGTCGGTGAGGCTGTGCAGTTGGAGCACGGCCCGGAAACGCGGCGCGGCCCCCTCCTCGTCGAGTCCCAGGACCTCGACCCGGAGCGAGAGGCGTACGCCCGCGTCGTGCCCGGCGGCGACGGCGTCCGCCCAGGCGCGTCGCGCGGGCGTCCGCTGCGGTTCGGCCGCGGCGAAGGCGGGTCCGCCCGCGGCCAGCGCCGCGGCGGGGGAGCGGGGCAGGCCGTCGGCGACCGCGTCCAGGAAGGAGCGGACGAGCCGCTCCGGATCGGGCAGCAGCAGCGGCCCGGTGCCCGGCAGGGGCACGGCGTGCGCGGCGGGCGGCATGGCGGCGGCCAGCTCCCGCACCCGGGCCAGGTCCTCTGGGGCGAGCGGTCCCGCGCGCCAGGCGTCGTGGTCGGTCGCCGTCAGACCGGGCAGCAGGCGGCCACGGGCGGCCAGTTGCAGGGCGAGCACCGCGGCGGCTCCCCAGAAGGCCGCCGCCTCGTCGGCGCGTGCCGCCCGCGCGCGGGTGAGCACGGGCACGGCATCGCGTACGGGCAGCACCATGGCCCGTACGTCCAGGGTGCCGACGCCGGTCCCGTCGGCGACGGCCACGGTCAGATCTTCGACGGCGCCGGGTCCGGCGGGCGGGTCGCCGTCCGGCCGCCAGAAGGCCACGCGCCCCGTGCGGGCGGGGTCGCCCGGGAGGAAGACCGCCGGACAGCGGGCGAGCAGGGAGATCTCGGAGGGTGTTGCGGCAGAGGGCGGTGTCACAGCGCTGCGCATTCCTCAAATTTGACTAGTGGAGCTCGGAGCGGCCGAGGGTACAGGACGCGCGCCCCGGAAGGAGGCCCGCCGCGTGTGAACCACGCCACGCCCAGGGCGAGGGGGTGTAGCCAGCCCCC
This sequence comes from Streptomyces albireticuli, assembly GCF_002192455.1. Taxonomy (NCBI): domain Bacteria; kingdom Bacillati; phylum Actinomycetota; class Actinomycetes; order Kitasatosporales; family Streptomycetaceae; genus Streptomyces; species Streptomyces albireticuli. Next base: position 836,974 of record NZ_CP021744.1, on the reverse strand, counting down.
CTCGCCCGGCAGGGGCAGACCCCCCACGGTTCCGGGTGGTGCCGCCATGGCCGTCCCGTGCCCCCGATCCGTACGTTCTGTGAGGTCAGCCCGCCGACCGACCGTCCGGAGATGCCATGCCCCAGGCCACCGCCCCACCCGCAGAACGCGCCGCCGGCAGCGATTTCGCCCCGCTGCTGCGCCAGGTCAGGGAACAGGGCCTGCTCGAACGCCGCCGCGGCTGGTACGCGCTCGCCATCGCCGCGAACCTGCTCGCGCTCGCCGCCACGGCCGCCGGGATCGTGCTCGTGGGCGACTCCTGGTGGGCCCTCCCGCTGGCCGTTCCCGCCGCGGTGTTCTGCGCCCGGGCCTGCTTCGTCGGCCACGACGGCGGGCACGCGCAGATAGCCGCCACCCGGCGCGGCAACCGCCTGATCGGCCTGCTCCACGCCGACCTGCTGCTCGGCATGAGCTACGGCTGGTGGAACGACAAGCACAACCGCCACCACGCCAACCCCAACCACGTCGACAAGGACCCGGACGTCGGCGTCGGCGCGCTCGTATGGACACAAGGACAGGCCGCGCGGCGCGAAGGGGCCTTCGTCCGCTGGCTGACCCGCAACCAGGCCCGGCTCTTCTTCCCCATGCTCCTTCTCGAAGGTCTCAACCTGAAGGTTTCGGGCGTCCGCGACCTCAAAAGGCAAGAGGCGCCGGAACGCCGGGTGGAGGCGATGCTGATGGTCCTCCACTGGACGGGCTACGCGACCCTCCTCCTGTCGTCGATGTCCCCCGGTAAGGCTGTCGCCTTCGCGCTGCTGCACCACGCGCTCTTCGGGCTGCACCTCGGCGCCGTCTTCGCCCCCAACCACAAGGGCATGGAGATGCCCGACCCGGACGGCGAGCGCTGGGGGCACCTGCGCCGCCAGGTCCTCACCTCGCGCAACGTACGCGGCAGCGCGCTGACGGACTGGTTCCTCGGCGGCCTGAACTACCAGATCGAGCACCACCTCTTCCCCAGCATGCCCCGCCCCCACCTGCGGCTCGCCAGGCCGCTGGTGCGCGCCCACTGCCGCGCGGCCGGACTGCCCTACACGGAGACCGGCCTCGTCGACTCCTACCGCCAGGCGCTGCGCCACATGCACGAGGTGGGCGCGCCGCTGCGCGCGGAGCGCTCCCTCACCGGGCGGTGAAGGCAGGGGCCAGGGCGGCCCGCATGGAGACCGACGGACTGCCCGAACCGTCCGCCGGCACGGTCCACAGGTCGGATCCGTAGTCGCCCGGCAGGGAGTAGACGAGGGTCCTTCCGTCCCGCCAGACCGCCTGGTCGTCGACGCTCCGCCGCTCGGCCGTGGGCGTCTCCCGCAGGGTGCGCAGGTCCAGCACGTACAGCCGCCAGGGCGCGTCGGAGGACGCGCCCTCCACGCGCTTCTTGTAGGCGACCCGCGTCCCGTCCGGTGACAGCGACGGGCACTCGACGTTGGTGTGCACGGTGTGCAGGGTCCGGGCCGCGCGGTCGCCCCGGACGAGGTACGTCCGCCCGCCGGTCGCCGCCGTGGCGTAGAACCGTGTGTCGTCGGCGAAAGTGACGCCCCAGACGTTGAGGTCCACCGGCTTCCGGGGCCGGCCGTCCAGGAAGAAGCGGTAGTCCTCCAGCGTCCGGTCCAGGTGGCCGGTGCGGAGGTCGAGCACCGACGTGCGCGTCGAGAACGCCGTGCCCGCGTACGAGTCGCCGCTGACGAAGACTGTCCAGGCGGCGCTGCGGCCGCCGGGGGAGACCCGGGCACGGGAGGGCACGCCCGCCAGGTCGTAGCGGCGCGTCTCGCGCAGCCGGGAGTCGAGGACCACGGCGCGGTAGGTGTCGCGGAGCCCGCCGCGCACCGCCCGCAGACAGACGCCGGTGCCGCCGGCCGTGTGGAAGCGCAGGCAGCGCACCCCGGACGAGGTGCGCGGGCCCGTGGGATCACCGGCCGGGACCGACGCGATCTCGTCGCGGTGCGGGCCCCACGCCATGTTCCGGAACACGCTGACCCCGGGCGCGTCCAGGGTGACCTCACCGGACCGCACGTCCGGTCCGCCGGACCGGGCGTGGTCCTTCTCCGCCGCCCGCCCCGCGGCGTGCAGGGTGGCGCCCACGGCGACACCGCCGAGGACGAGGACGGCGACGAGGAGGATCAGGACGCGGCTCTTACCACTCACGTGACTCTTACGGTTCAACGGAAGGACTCCGGTGGGACGTCGGCGGGAACTCGGCGGGTGCGGGACGCAGCAGGAGGGCGCCGGCGGCGGTGGACACGACGAGCCCGGCGGCCGCGGCGCCCAGCGCCGTGCGGTCGCCCCAGACGGTCCAGGCCGCCCCGAACGCGATCGAGCAGACGAACCGGGCGGCGGCCTGACCGGTCTGCACCACCGCCAGCCCGGTGCCCCGTACCGCGCTCGGCACGGCGTCGGCGGTCGCGGCGGCCAGGACGCCGTCGGTGGCCGCGTAGAAGCTCCCGTGCAGCGCGAGGACGAGGCAGCAGAGCGCCGCGGACTCGCCGAGCGGGGCGACGAGCAGGCCGTAGGCCGCCAGGAGCGCGAGATGGCCGCAGAGGAAGAGCCTCCGGCGTCCCACTCGGTCGGCGACGACGCCCAGGGGAACGGCCAGCAGGAGGAAGGCGGAGGCCGTTCCCAGGGGCAGCAGGGGGAACCACGCCTCGGACAGGCCCAGGCGCCGTTGCAGGGTGAGGTAGAGGAAGGAGTCGCTGACCGTGGTCAGGCCCAGCAGCACGGCGCAGCCGGTCAGCCGGCGGACGGCGGGACGGCGCAGCACGGCGCGCAGCGGCGCCCTTCCCACCCCGGGTGCCGGGCCCGGTGGTGCGGCGGTCCGGCCGGGTACGAACAGCAGGAGGACGAGGACGCCGAGGACGGCCACGCAGCCGCTGACGGTGAAGACGGCGTCGTAGCCGCCCGCGGCGGCCCGCAGGATCATGAACGCCACGAGCGGTCCGAGCAGCGCGCCCGCGGTGTCCATCGCCCGGTGCACACCGAACGCCCGGCCCCGGGCGCCGGGTTCGCAGGCGAGCGAGATCATCGCGTCGCGCGGCGCCGTGCGCAGCCCCTTGCCGGTGCGGTCGGCGGCCAGCACGGCGCCGATCAGCGGCATGCTGTGCGCGACGAGCAGCAGGGGCTTGCAGAGGGCGGAGAGCCCGTACCCGGCCAGCGCCACGGCCTTGGGTCCGCCGCCCCGGTCGGAGAGCCTGCCGCCCACGAGGCGTACGAGCGCGCTGACGCCGTTGTAGACGCCGTCCAGAAGGCCGAATCCGAGCGGGGACAGGCCGAGTTCGGCCACCAGGTAGAGCGGCAGGACGGCGGCCACCATCTCCGAGGAGACGTCGGTGACCAGGCTGACGGTGCCCAGGGCGAGCACGGCGCCGGGGACGGCCGCGGCCCGCCGGCCGGGGAGGGGTCGCCGGCCGGCGGTGTCGGGGTGGTCCGGGGTGCGGTCCGGGGTGGTGCGGCTGTCCGCGACGTACACGGTCAGCTGTTCCAGATGCCGGTGATGTCCTTGGCGTTCGCGGCCTGTCCGGCGTGTGAGGTGCCGTACATGTCCTCGATGGTGCGCAGCACGTCGTAGTGGTTGTAGGTCGTCCCCGACGTGGCGCCCTCCTTGACGGGCTGCCCGTACAGGACGGTCGGGATGCGGTTGCCGCTCAGCCGGTTGTCCTCGTCGAAGGTGATGAGGAGCAGGCTGTTGTGGGTCTTGGCCCAGTCGGCGTAGCCCTTGAGGTTGTTCTTCAGCCAGGTGTCGCCGGTGCGCACGGAACAGTCGTGCATGTCACTACAGAGGTTCGGGACGACGAAGGAGACCGTGGGCAGCTTCGTGTAGTCGGTGGGGAAGGCGCTCATGGTGTGCGCGGTGCCGGTGGGCACGTTCCCGAAGCCGAACCAAGGGTTGTGCTTCTGCGCGTACTTGCCGCTCTTGCACACGGTCGAGCCCTCGCTCGGCAGGGACTCGTTGTAGCTGGCCCAGGTCTTGCCGGCGGAGATGAGCTCGGAGGCGAGGTTGGGCTCGTCGCTGAAGCCGGGGGTGACGCAGCTGTCGTCGGTGACGCCCTGGGTGTCACCCGAGAAGAGCGCGTAGTAGTTCGGCTGGCTGGGGTGCGTCTCGGCGTACGAGCTCGTCAGGTTGGCGCCCCCGGAGACCAGGGAGTTGATGTACGGGGCGCCGGAGGTCCCGATGACCTGGCCGTAGGCGTGGTTCTCGAAGACGACGACCACGACGTGGTCGGGCGTGGGCACGGCCGCCGCGGCCGAGGACTCGGAGGCCCACAGGCCCAGGGACGTGGCGGCGAGCGCGAAGGACGCGGTCAGCGCGCCCAGGTGGCGGCGGGAGCGGCGGGATCTGTGGGGGTGGTGGGCTGCGGCGGACACGGATCCTCCGTACAGGGGGAGCGGGCTGGGGGCAGGGGGTGGGTGCCTGCGGCTTCGAGGGCAATGTAGGACTGACGGAATGACATGTACACGCCTTTCGGGTGACGGGACGGGGAACAGTGGCCGAGCGGCGCGTGAGCGCGCGCCGGAGGGGGCGGCCGGCAGGGGGCGGTCGTCAGGCCCCCGGCAGGCCGAGCAGGGACCGCGCCACGCGCTGCGGCGACTCGTCGTGCTCGCGGGCCAGGGCTATGACGGCGCGACAGGCGAGCTCGTTCACACCGAAGCAGAGCGCCTCCGGCGACACCCAGCGGGACGCCTCCGCGCACCGCTCGTGGTCGTCCTCGGCGCACGCCGCCACGTACACGGCCGCCGCCTCGAAGAGATTCCGCTGCCGGCCCGCCGGTGGCTGCGGAGAAGGGACGTGCCGGGCATTCTCGAAACGCTTGCGGAGCTTGTCGAACACTGCGGATCACCTGCCCCGTGAAGTGTTTGCCGTACGGTCGTTCAAGTGTGCCCTTCGCCCGTAGAGTTGAACCTCCGACGAACGAAAGGGAGACCGCGCGGTGAAACGCTTCGACTGGCTCAGGGAGATTCAGCGGCTCGACCCCGAGAAGGACTTCCTCCGGATCTATCAGATCATGTCGACCCTGGAATTTCCCTGGGACACGACGCGGGCATTGGAGCTCGCCCTTTACAGGACTTACGCCGTGCCCAGCATCGGCCGTCTCCTGGGGGAGACCGGCGAGTTCGTCAACCGCACGCAGAAGCGCTACGACGACACCACGCTGCTGCTCGACGCGGTCGTGGAGCACGGTTTCGACAGTGAGACCGGCCGGTCGGCCATCCGCCGTATCAACCAGATGCACCGCAGCTATGACATCAGCAACGACGATATGCGCTACGTCCTGTGCACCTTTGTCGCGGTCCCCGGAAGGTGGCTCGACCGCTACGGCTGGCGAAGGGTTACCGAGCACGAGCGCCGGGCCATGGCGGCGTACTACAGGACCCTCGGGCGGCATATGGGTATCCGGGACATTCCCGAGACCTACGACGACTTCTGCCGCTGCCTCGACGAGTACGAGGACGCCTACTTCGGGTGGGACGAGGACGGGCGCGCCGTCTCGGACGCCACCCTGGACCTGATGGCCTCCTGGTATCCGGCACCTTTGGCTCCGCTTGTTCGCGGCGCGAGCAAGGCCCTCCTGGACGAGCCGTTGCTGCGCGCGTTCCGTTACGAGAGCCCGCACCCCGCCGCCCGCGCCCTGGTCCAGGGAGCGCTGCGTGCCAGGGCCAAGGCCGTGCGGCTCCTCCCGCCGCGGCGCACCCCGCACCACGCCCGCCAGAACCCCGAGATCAAGGGTTATCCGAACGGCTACGACGTCGCCGAACTCGGCACCTTCCACGGCTCCCAGGCTCCCAAGCGGCTGGGTGCGTGCCCGGTGCCCCACGGGAGGTGAGGATTCCTCTCGCCACCCCCAACCCTCGAACAGTTGCTCGTAGCGCGGGGATAGTGTGACTCCCCCGTAGCGGAGTCACTGAAGGGGTTCGGGGTATGCGTCAGGTCGAGTTCGGTCCCACGGGGGCACATGTGCGCTGGACCGAGGCGGCGGGGGAGGGCCCCGCGCGGGTCTACGTCCACGGCCTCGGTTCCGCCTCGACCGTGTACCACGCGCACATCGCCGCGGACCCCGCCCTCGCCGGGCGGCGGTCGCTCTTCGTCGACCTCCCCGGACACGGCATCAGCGACCGTCCGCTCGACTTCGGTTACACCCTGGAGGAGCACGCCGACGCCCTGGCCGCCGTACTGGACGTGGCCGGGGCGCGAGGCGCCGAGCTGATCGGGCACAGCATGGGCGGCGCCGTCGCCGTCGTGCTCGCGGCCCGGCGCCCCGACCTGGTCTCACGGCTGGTCCTGGCGGAGGCGAACCTCGACCCGAACCCGCCCAGGACGGCCGGGAGCAGTGGCATGGCGGCCTACACGGAGGACGCCTTCGTGCGGGGCGGGGGCTTCGAGGAGACGCTGGAGAGGGTCGGCCCCCTGTGGCGCGCGACGATGCGCCTGGCTGACCCGACCGCCCTCCACCGCACCGCGGTCGCCCTGGTCCGCGGGACCACGCCCACGATGCGCGCCATGCTCCTGGAGCTCGACATTCCGCGTGTGTACCTGGTGGGGGAGCACGGCGACGACATCGCCGGCCGGCCGGAGCTGACGGCGGCCGGGGTGACCGTAAGGACGATCGCCGGGGCCGGCCACAACATCATGTTCGACAATCCGGAGGACTTCGTGGCGGCGGTGGCGGGGCGGGCGGCGTAGGGGCGGAGCCGGCCCGCCCGGCGCCTGAGGACCGGAGCCTCGATCCGGGAAGAGGCGGGGCCGGAGGCGGGGCCCGCTCAGCCGGTACGGCGTCCCCACCCACCCCGCATGCGCCGCTGCTGCTCACCCCTCCCGTCAGAGGCGATCCGCGACCACGAGGAACCGCGCGTCCTCGTCCACATACGACACCATCCGCCACCCGCCCCTCCCCAGCAGCGGCCCGAGATTCCCCTCCGCCCGCTCGTCGTCCGCCGTGATCCGCCGCCCATGGCGCGCGGCCAGTGCCGCCCGCCCGACCGGGTGGAAGAGCGCGAGGCGGCCGCCGGGGCGGACGATCCGGGCCAGCTCCCGGAAGCCCGCCTCCGCGTCGGCGAGATGGGAGATGAGGCCCGCGGCGAAGACGGCGTCGACCGAGCCGTCCCGGAGCGGCAGCCGTGTGACGTCCGCCAGGAGGAGCCGCCCGTCGCGGTCCCGGCCGGCCCGCACGGCCGCCCGGAGCATCGCGGGCGTGAGGTCCGCGCCGAGTACGACCCCGCGCGGGCCCACCGCGCTGCGCAGCGCCGGCAGCGCCCGGCCCGTACCGCACCCCGCGTCCAGGACCACGTCACCGGGGCGCAGGCCGAGGCCGGCGACGGCCGCACCGTAGGCGGGCCCGTCGTCGGGGAACCTGGCGTCCCAGCCGTCGGCCCGTGCGGTGAAGAACTCCTGCACCCGGGTGGGGTCGTCGCTCACGTCATGGCTCCTTCGATGAGGGGGAATCGGTTCTCCGGGCGGCCGGCCGCCCGGACGCGGCTCCGGTCCTCGTGACCTTGTCCGCGTCGCGTCCCCATCCTGCGCCAACTGGCCAACAGGGAGGTGCCGACGGTACGGGCGGGTTGCCGACGGGGCCCCGGTGGGCAAGGCTGGCACGGCAGTCACGGGGAAGAGCGGAACGGGGAGGCGGGACATGGCACTCAGCAAGGAACTCGACTGGATGCTCGACGACCTGACCGAGCGCGTCGAGAACATACGCCACGCGTTGGTGCTGTCCAACGACGGCCTGGTGACGGGCGCGAGTTCCTCTCTCGAAAGGGAGGACGCCGAGCACCTCGCGGCGGTCGCGTCCGGGCTGCACAGCCTCGCGAAGGGGACCGGACGGCAGTTCAGGGCGGGCGGGGTGCGCCAGACGATGGTCGAATTCGACGAAGGCGTGCTGTTCGTGACGGCGGCGGGGGGCGGGAGCTGCCTGTGCGTGCTCGGTGGGCCGGGCGCGGACATCGGGCAGGTCGCCTACGAGATGACGCTGCTGGTCAACCGCGTCGGCGAGCACCTGGGTATCGAGACCCGGCGGCAAGGGGGCGCCGACGGCGCCGATCCGGCCCCGGGCCGCGGGCGCTGACGGGAGTTATCCACAGGGCTGACGCGCTGTCGCGACCCGGCGCTATCTTCGTCACTGTCGGTGACCGAAGTGGGGCGGGGAGGCTGTCATGGCAGTGCAGCAGTGTCAGAAGCGGGGGACAGCGGTGGCCGCTGTCCCGTTCGCGAGGGCCGCGCGGGAGCTGGAGCTCAAGCCGCGCGAGTTCGAGCTGGCCGTCCAGCTGGGGCTCGTGCGGACCGTCAGCGCCGGGCCGGGGGGGGGCCGGCGCCGGGTCGCGCGGGAGGAGATCGACCGGCACGTGGCCGGTCCGGGGTTCCCGGAGGCCCTGCGCACCCGTGTGTGGGTGGTGGGCACGTCCGAGGGCGCCGAGCTCATGGGCATCAGCCCGGCCCGGTTCGGACGCCTGGCCAGGGCCGGCTGCTTCGCCCCCGTGCGCTTCTACGTCAATCGCTATCGCGCCGTGGTCTGGCACTATCTGGCCACCGATCTCGTGGACTTCGCGGACGCCAGCCCCGAACTCCTCACCGGGCGCACACCGGCGGCCCTGCGCGACGCTCTGGAGGAGCGCGAGGACCGCCGGGCCCGTGGCTGGCGTGCCCGGCGGCTCGACCAGCTGCTGGCGTTGACCGACGACCCGTGGGAGCGGGCGGCGGCCACCGCGTCGGTGCTCGGCCCCGAGCAGCTGGCCGACGCGGTTCCGGATCCGTACGAACGGGCTCGCGTGAGCGAGCTGAGGCCGGAGCTGTCCGCCGTGCGCGCGGACACGCAAGCTGTCCGCGTGGTGGTCGAGAGGGTGACCCTGGCGGCGGATCCCGAGGAGATCGCCTGGTACCGGAAGCAGCTCACGGACGCGCTGGCGCGGGCCCGCGCGGCCTGCCCCGTGACCGGGCCCGAAGGGTATGCGGTGCGGGTGACGGCCCGAGAGGAGCCGTCGGCCCGGGAGGCGAGGCCGGCGCCGGAGCCGGCGGTGGGGCTGCGGGCACTGTGGGGACGGCTGCGGGGCCGGAGATGACGTACCGTCGGCCGCGCGGGCCGGGTCCGCGGGCCGGCCGGCGCCGGTGGAGCAGGCCCGCGGCCAGGGACTCTCACGGCATCTTGCGGAAGAGCCCTTCCTGCATCACCGAGACCAGCAGCCGGCCCTCACGGTCGAAGATCTGCCCCCGGGCAAGCCCCCTGGCACCCGTCGCGATCGGGGACTCCTGCTGGTAGAGGAACCACTGATCGGCGTGGATGGGCCGGTGGAACCACATGGCGTGGTCCAGGGAGGCCATGTCGAAGCCGCGCTGTCCCCACAGCGGCTCGACGGGGATGCGCACCGCGTCCAGGAGCGTCATGTCGCTGGCGTAGGTGAGGGCGCAGGTGTGGACGAGCGGGTCGTCGCCGAGCGGCCCGAGCGCGCGCATCCACACCGCGCTGCGCGGCTCCGCGTCTGCCAGCTCCCGTGCGGTCCAGCGCAGCCGGTCCACGTAGCGGATGTCGAACGCCAGCCTGCGCTCCATGTGCCGGAGCGCGCTCGGCAGCTCGCCGCCGAGGTGTTCGCGGATCTCGTCCGCGAGCTTGGGCAGCTCCTCGGGGCCCGGCACCCGGGGCGCCGCCACCTGGTGCTCGAACCCCGGTTCGCTGTGATGGAAGGAGGCGGTGAGGTTGAAGATCGTGCGCCCCTGCTGGACGGCCACCACCCGCCGGGTGGTGAAGGACCGCCCGTCGCGCACCCGCTCCACCTGGTACACGATGGGCACCCCGGGCCGGCCGGGGCGCAGGAAGTACGCGTGGAGCGAGTGCACGGGCCGGTCGCCGTCGGTGGTCCGCCCCGCCGCGACCAGCGCCTGCCCGGCCACCTGGCCGCCGAAGACGCGCTGCAACGACTCGTCCGGGCTGCGGCCCCGGAAGATGTTGAGGTCGATCTGCTCCAGGTCGAGCAGACCCACCAGGCGGTCGGTGGGACTGGTCATCGGTACTCCTTCACCGCTCGAGGAAACCGCGCGGGCGGTGCCTCGGAGGCTACAGCTGACCGACGTCCATGACGCGGACCACCGCGCGGCCTTCCTCGTCGGAGGCCGCGAGGTCCACCTCGGCGGAGATGCCCCAGTCGTGGTCGCCGTTGGGGTCGGCGAAGGTCTGCCGGACCCGCCACAGGCCGTCCTCGGGCTTCTCCTCGATCCGCAGCAGTTTCGGGCCCCGGGCGTCCGGGCCGGTGCCCAGCTCGTCGTACTCGTCCCAGTAGGCGTCCATGGCCTCGCCCCAGCGGTCCTCGTCCCAGCCGGACTCGGCGTCCATCTCGCCGAGCTCGCCGACCTTGTCGAGCGCGGCCAGCTCGACCCGGCGGAACAGTGCGTTGCGCACCAGCACCCGGAAGGCGCGGGCGTTGGCGGTGACCGGCTTCACCTGGTCGGCCCGCTCCTGGGCCTGCTCCGCCGTCTCCACCTCCGGGTTGGCCAGCTGCTCCCACTCGTCCAGCAGGCTGGAGTCGACCTGGCGCACCATCTCGCCCAGCCAGGCGATCAGGTCCTCGAAGTCGTCGGACTTGAGGTCGTCGGGCACGGTGTGGTCCAGCGCCTTGAACGCGCTGGCGAGATAGCGCAGCACGATGCCCTCGGTCCGCGCGAGGTCGTAGTGGGAGGTGAACTCCGTGAAGGTCATCGCGCGCTCGTACATGTCGCGGATGACCGACTTCGGCGACAGCGGGTGGTCGCCGACCCAGGGGTGGCTCCTGCGGTAGACGTCGTAGGCGTGGGACAGCACCTCCTCCAGCGGCTTGGGGTAGGTGACGTCCATGAGCCGCTCCATGCGGTCCTCGTACTCGACGCCGTCCGCCTTCATCGCCGCGACGGCCTCGCCCCGCGCCTTGTTCTGCTGCGCGGCCAGGATCTGCCGGGGGTCGTCGAGCGTCGACTCGACGACGGAGACCATGTCCAGGGCGTAGGACGGCGACTCCGGGTCGAGGAGCTCGAAGGCGGCGAGCGCGAAGGTCGACAGCGGCTGGTTGAGGGCGAAGTCCGACTGGAGGTCCACCGTCAGGCGGACGATCCGGCCCTCGGCGTCGGGCTCGTCGAGCCGCTCGACCACGCCGCCGTCCAGCAGCGAGCGGTAGATGGCGATGGCGCGGCGGATGTGCCGCAGCTGGTTGCGGCGCGGCTCGTGGTTGTCCTCCAGCAGGCGGCGCATCGCCTGGAAGGCGTCCCCGGGCCGCGCGATGACGGCCAGCAGCATCGCGTGCGTGACGCGGAAGCGGGAGGTGAGCTGCTCCGGCTCGGCGGCGATGAGCTTCTCGAAGGTGTTCTCACCCCAGTTGACGAAGCCCTCGGGGGCCTTCTTGCGGACCACCTTGCGCCGCTTCTTGGGATCGTCGCCCGCCTTGGCCAGCGCCTTCTCGTTCTCCACGACGTGCTCGGGGGCCTGGGCGACGACGAACCCGGCCGTGTCGAAGCCGGCCCGGCCGGCCCGGCCCGCGATCTGGTGGAACTCCCGGGCCCGCAGCGTGCGCACCCGCTGGCCGTCGTACTTCGTGAGCGCGGTGAACAGCACGGTGCGGATCGGCACGTTGACGCCGACGCCGAGGGTGTCCGTACCGCAGATGACCTTGAGCAGACCGGCCTGGGCCAGCCGCTCCACCAGGCGCCGGTACTTGGGCAGCATTCCGGCGTGGTGCACGCCGATGCCGTGCCGGACGTAGCGCGAGAGGTTCCGGCCGAACTTCGTGGTGAAGCGGAAATTGCCGATCAGCTTGGCGATCTCGTCCTTCTCCTCGCGCGAGCACATGTTGATGCTCATGAGCGCCTGCGCCCGCTCCACGGCGGCCGCCTGGGTGAAGTGCACGATGTACACCGGTGCCTGCTGCGTCTGCAACAGCTCGGTCAGGGTCTCGGTGAGCGGCGTCGCGCGGTATTCGTAGGACAGCGGGACCGGTCGCGTGGCGGAGCGGACCACGGTGGTGGGCCGGCCGGTGCGCCGGGTGAGGTCCTCCTCGAAGCGGGAGACGTCACCCAGCGTCGCGGACATCAGGATGAACTGGGCCTGGGGCAGTTCGAGCAGCGGGATCTGCCACGCCCAGCCGCGGTCGGGCTCCGCGTAGAAGTGGAACTCGTCCATCACGACCTGGCCGATGTCGGCGTCCTTGCCGTCGCGCAGCGCGATGGAGGCGAGGACCTCGGCGGTGCAGCAGATCACGGGCGCGTCGGCGTTGACCGAGGCGTCGCCCGTGAGCATGCCGACGTTCTCCGTGCCGAAGATCTTGCACAGGTCGAAGAACTTCTCCGAGACCAGCGCCTTGATGGGCGCGGTGTAGAAGGTCACCTGGTCGTTGGCCAGCGCGGTGAAGTGCGCGCCCGCCGCGACGAGGCTCTTGCCGGACCCCGTCGGCGTCGACAGGATCACGTTCGCTCCGGAGACGACCTCGATCAGTGCCTCCTCCTGCGCGGGGTACAGCGTGATACCCCGCTCCTCGGCCCAGGTCGAGAAAGCCTCGAAGAGGGCATCGGGGTCGGCATGGCTCGGCATCTGATCGATAAGGGTCACGCCTCCATACTGCCTGGCCCATGGCCGGATCAGAGAACCGGGCGGCGGATCGATGATCATCGGAGGCTACGCTGAGTCGCCGACCCGATGTCAGGAAAACGGGACTTCGGCCTACAAAAGGGGTGGAATCGGAATGATGGGACCGGCGCACTCGCTCTCAGGCGCTGCCGCCTGGCTGGGGGTGGGATCGGCGGTCGCGGCGGCCGGGCACCCCATGCCCTGGCCCGTGCTCATCGTCGGCGCCCTGATCTGCGCCGGCGCGGCACTCGCGCCCGACCTCGACCACAAGTCCGCCACGATATCGAGAGCGTTCGGCCCGATCTCCCGCGTCCTCTGCGAGATCATCGACAAGCTGTCGCACTCCGTCTACAAAGCCACGCGAGGTCACGGCGATCCCCGCCGCAACGGCGGTCACCGCACCCTCACCCACACCTGGCTCTGGGCGGTGCTGATAGGCGCCGGCGCCTCGGTCCTCGCCATGACCGGCGGCCGCTGGGCCGTCCTCGGCATCCTCTTCGTCCACCTGGTGCTCGCCGTCGAAGGTCTCCTCTGGCGCATGGCCAGGACCTCCAGCGACGTCCTCGTATGGCTCCTCGGCGCCACCAGCGCCTGGATACTCGCGGGCGTCCTCAACGAACCGGGCAACGGCTCCGACTGGCTCTTCACCGGCGCCGGCCAGGAGTACATGTGGCTCGGCCTGCCCATCGTCCTCGGCGCCCTCGTGCACGACATCGGGGACGCGCTCACCGTCTCCGGGTGCCCGATCCTCTGGCCGATACCCATCGGCCGCAAGCGCTGGTACCCGATCGGACCGCCGAAGGCCATGCGCTTCCGGGCGGGCAGTTGGGTGGAGCTGAAGGTCCTCATGCCGGTCTTCGTGCTGCTCGGCGGCGTGGGCGGACTCGGGGCCCTGGGAGTCATCTGACCTCCCGGGCCCCGGCCCCGGCCCCCCGCCGACGCGTCGGCTACTGATGCCAGGAGCGCCACAGCGCCGCGTACGCGCCGTCCGCCGCGACCAGCTCGTCGTGGCTGCCCAGCTCGGTGATCCGGCCGTCCTCCGTCACCGCGATCACATCCGCGTCGTGCGCGGTGTGCAGCCGGTGCGCGATCGCCACGACCGTCCGGCCCTCCAGCACGCGCGCCAGCGAACGCTCCAGGTGCCGGGCCGCGCGCGGGTCCAGCAGCGACGTCGCCTCGTCCAGCACCAGCGTGTGCGGGTCGGCGAGGACGAGCCGGGCCAGCGCGACCTGCTGCGCCTGGGCCGGGGTCAGCACCGTCCCACCCGAGCCGACCTCCGTGTCCAGGCCGCTCTCCAGCGCCCGCGCCCAGTCCTCAGCGTCCACCGCGGCGAGGGCGCTCCACAGCTCGGCGTCGTCGGCGGTCGCGCGGGCGAGCCGCAGATTGTCCCGCAGCGAACCCACGAAGACGTGGTGCTCCTGGTTGACCAGCGCCACGTGCCGGCGCACGCTCTCCGCCGGCATCCGCGCCAGCTCCGCGCCGCCGAGCGTCACGCTGCCCGACCGCGGCGCGTAGATCCCCGCCAGCAGCCGCCCCAGGGTCGACTTGCCCGCGCCGGACGGCCCGACCAGCGCGATCCTGCTGCCGGGCGGGACCTCAAGGGACACACCGTGGAGCACATCGCTGCCCTCCCGGTAGCCGAAGCGCACCTCGTCCGCGCGCACCGCCCGTCCCCGGGGAGCCACGCCCTCGTCCGCGCCTTCGGGCTCGATCTCGCGGACCCCCACCAGGCGGGCCAGCGACACCTGGGCGATCTGGAGCTCGTCGTACCACCTGAGGATCAGCCCGATCGGGTCGATCAGCATCTGCGCGAAGAGCGCCCCCGTCGTCAGCTGTCCGACCGAGACCCAGCCCTGGAGCACGAAGACGCCACCGATGATCAGCACCGAGCCGAAGACCAGCGCGTGCGTCACATTGATCACCGGGAACAGCACCGACCGCAGCCACAGCGTGTAGCGCTCCCATCGGGTCCACTCCGCCACGCGTCGGTCGGAGAGCGCCACCCGGCGTTCACCCAACCGGTGCGCCTCGATCGTCCGCCCCGCGTCCACGGTCTCCGTGAGCGAGGCCGCCACCGCCGCGTACCCCGCGGCCTCCGACCGATAGGCGGCGGGCGCCCGCCGGAAGTACCAGCGGCAGCCGATCACGAGCACCGGGAGCGCGACCAGCACACACAGCGCCAGCGGCGGCGCGGTCACCGTCAGTGCGCCGAGCAGCAGCCCGGCCCACACGAAACCGATCGCCAACTGCGGCACGGCCTCCCGCATGGCTTCGGCCAGCCGGTCGATGTCGGTGGTGATGCGGGACAGCAGATCGCCCGTGCCCGCCCGCTCCAGGACGCCCGGCGGGAGGGCCACCGACCGCACGAGGAAGTCCTCCCGCAGGTCCGCCAGCATCTCCTCGCCGAGCACCGCCCCGCGCAGCCGCACCATGCGCACGAACACGGTCTGCACGCCCAGGGCGACCGCGAACAGCGAGATGGTCAGCCCCAGACGGATGTCCTCCTTGCCCGAGGACAGGTCCTCGACCAGGCCGCCCAGCAGGTACGGGCCGACCATGGAGGCCGTCACCGCGACCGCGTTCACCACCACCAGCAGCACGAAGGCCTTGCGGTGCCTGCGGAGCATCCCCCGCACATAGCCCCGTACGGTCGCGGGCGCGGCGACGGGCAAAGTGGTCGCCGACTCCGGTGCCGCCGGGTCGTACGCCGGTGGCGCCACGCCGATCATGCCGACTCCTCGATCTGTTCGGTCTTCTCCAGACGGGTGAGCTCCGTGTCGAGCGCCGTCCCCGTGTCCTCACCGGCCGCGCCCTTCGCGGGCCCGGCGCTCTCCTCGTCGGTCTCCCGCGTGACGACCGCGCGGTAGGCGGGGGCCTCACGCAACAGCTCGCGGTGCGTGCCCACGGCCGCCACCCGGTCCTCCCGGGTGAACACCACGCGATCGGCACGGTCCAGCAGCAGCGGGCTGGAGGAGAACACCACCGTCGTACGGCCCTCCCGCAGCTCCTTCAGGCCGTCCGCGATCCGGGCCTCGGTGTGCGAGTCGACCGCCGAGGTCGGCTCGTCCAGCACCAGCACCTCCGGGTCGGTGATCAGCGACCGGGCCAGCGCCAGCCGCTGCCGCTGTCCCCCGGACAGCGACCGGCCCCGCTCGGTGATCCGGGTCCGCATCGGGTCGCCGGAGTCGTCCGCCGACGCCTGCGCCAGCGCGGTCAGCACATCACCGCACTGCGCGGCCTTCAGCGCGGCGTCGGTCCCTACGGCCCCCGAGGAAGGCACGTCGAGCAGCTCGGCGAGCGTCCCCGACAGCAGCACGGGGTCCTTGTCCTGGACGAGCACCGCCGCACGGGCCTCGTTCAGCGGGATCTCGTCCAGCGCCACACCGCCCAGCAGCGCCGACGCCGCCTTCGCCGCCCCGGGCGCATGCCCGCCCAGCCTCTCGGCGAGCCGGCCGGCGGCGTCCGGGTCGCCGCAGACCACCGCGGTCAGCCGTCCGGCCGGGGCGAGCAGCCCGCTCTCCGGGTCGTAGAGATCGCCCGACGGTGCCTCTCCGGCCCGCGTGGTGTCCGCCGACGGCGCGGTCCGCCGCAGTGCCAGCACCCGCGCGGCGCGCGCCGCGGACGGCCGGGAGAAGGAGTACGCCATCGCGATCTCCTCGAACTGGTGCAGCGGGAACAGCAGGAACGTCACCGTGCCGTAGACCGTGACCAGCTCACCCACGCCGATCCGGCCGTCCTGGACCAGCCCGACGCCGTACCAGACAACCGCGATCAGCAGCAGTCCCGGCAGCAGCACCTGCACCGCCGCGATCAGCGCCCACATCCGGGCACTGTGCACGGCGGCCTTACGGACCTCCTGCGAGGCACGGCGGTAGCGGGCCAGGAACAGCTCCTCGCCACCGATGCCCCTCAGCACACGCAGACCGGCCACCGTGTCGGACGCCAGCTCGGTCGCGCGGCCCGCCTTCTCGCGCTGGTCGTCGGCCCGCCTCGTCGCGTGCGGGAGCAGCGGCAGCACGGCCAGGACCAGCACCGGAACCCCGATCGCCGTGACCACGCCGAGCGCCGGCTGGTAGATCACGAGCGCCACGCACACCGCCACGGTCGTCAGAGCGGCGGAGACGAACCGCGAGAACGCCTCCACGAACCAGCCGATCTTCTCGACGTCACCCGTCGACACCGCGACGACCTCACCGGCCGCGACCCTGCGCGTGAGCGTGGCCCCCAACTCGGCCGTGCGCCGGGCCAGGAGCTGCTGCACCCGGGCGGCGGCCGTGATCCAGTTGGTGACGGCCACCCGGTGCAGCATCGTGTCGCCCAGCGCGATGAGGACCCCCAGCAGCACCATCAGCCCGCCCGCGAGCGCCAGTCGGCCACCGGACCGGTCCACCACGGCCTGCACGGAGAGCCCCAGCACCACCGGCAGCAACGCCACCGCGGCCATGTGCACGACGCCCCACAGCATGGCCTTGACCTGGCCGGCCACCTGCTTCCGGCCGAGCCAGAGCAGGAGCCGCGGCCCCGACCGCACGTCCGGTCGGCCGGGATCGGTATACGGAAGATCGCGAATCTGCATGACATCCCAGGGGGTCGGGGCGCGAGGACGGGCCTGTGCAAGGCTTGCGCCACACGACCACGGCGTTCAACTGGTTTTCCCGCCCGGCCCCGGATACGGCCAAAGGGGCACTGGCGTACAGCAGTGCGAAGCGCTTCACTCCTGCCACATGAGACGACTGCTTCTCGCGCTGTGCGCCGCGGCCGTCGGCCTGACGCTGGGCATCAGCCCCGCCACGGCCGCGGCGCCGCCCACCGAGTTCGGCACCGACTGGCACGACCCGGTCACCGCCGGGCCACCGGTGTCCACGCCGGACACCACCTCGTGCAAGGTCACCGTCGCCGACACCGAGTTCCGCGACTACACCCCCTACCGGGGGACGTACCTCCCGCCCAAGGCATGCGGCGACCGCTGGAACAAGGTCGTCCTGCGCCTCGAAGGCGCCGTCGCAGGGCGGCAGTACGACCGCCTCGGCTATGTGCGGATCGGTGGTGTGGAGGTCCTGCGCACCTCCACGCCCGAGCCCTCACCGGAAGGGATCACCTGGAACGTCGAGAAGGACGTCACCCGCTACGCCGCCGCGCTGCGTGACCGGCAGCCCGTCGAGATGCTCATCGGCAACGTCGTGAACAGCACCTACACGGGCGTCATCAAGGTCAAGGTGACGCTGACGTTCTACGCCGCCGAGGGCCGCGTCGAGCCCGCACGGACCCCCGACAAGGTCCTCACCCTGGACGGGGCGCAGCAGGTGGGCACGGCCTCCGAAGGGCAGTTGACCACGCCGCGCAACAGCGAGCGGATCGTGGCCGAGGTGTACGCGACCGGCTCGGGCGGCGGCTGCGAGGAGTTCTGGTACCTCACCGTGCCGGACGCCGCGCCGTACTCCTGCAAGGCCAAGGACGGCCCCTACCGGGAGGTGCGGGTCTCGGTGGACGGCCGGCTCGCGGGAATCGCCGCGCCCTTCCCGACCGTATGGACGGGTGGATGGTCGAATCCCTTCCTCTGGTACGTCATCCCCGGCCCGCGCGCCTTCGACGTGCGGCCGGTGGAGTACGACCTCACGCCCTTCGCGGGGCAGCTGAACGACGGCAAGCCGCACCGGATCTCGATCTCCGTGGCCGGGGTCCCCGAAGGGCAGAGCGGGTGGAGCACGCCCACGAACGTCCTGGTCTGGCAGGACGCCGGAGCGTCGCGGGTCACCGGCGCCCTGACGGCCCACCGGGCGGGGGAGCCGGCGGGCACGGTGGCGCACGAACCGGGCGCCGAGCACCGGTTGAAGGCCGAGGGCCGCCACTCGCTCACGGTCTCGGGCTACCTCGACACCTCGCACGGCCGGGTCACCACGACCGTCGAGCGGAACGTCGCCAACACCTCCACGCACCGCTGGACGGAGGGCGAGGCGACGGACGCGCTCCAGGCCCGCTGGAACGACGACGAGACCGTCGTGACCGGCGGCCGGGGCCCCGCGACGGTGACCCGTACCCACCGCGCGTACACCATGGACGGTGAGATCACCGGTGCGACGGGCGAACGGCTGCGTACCGTGATGACGATGGGCGACCGCTCGGACAGCGTCACCGCGCGGGCCGGCAAGAGGCTCGACTGGTCGCGCCTGGACGACACGTACACCGGGGACGCCGCGTACAACCAGAACGTGCCGCGGGAACAACGGCACGCGACGGGTGTCTCCCGTGAGCGCTACCGGCTGTACGGGCCCGGCACCTGCCACGACCGGACCCTCGCCACCGCCCAGGGGGAGCTGACGGAGGACATCCGGCGCTGCTGAGCGCGCGACCCGGGCGGGCCCGGGGCCGGACGGCCTCGGGCCCGCCCGGTGCGTCCGCGCCGCCTCGCCTCAGCAGTGGTGGCCAGGGCCTCGCATGAGCTCGGTGAGCAGGCTGCCAAGGGTGTCCCGCTGCTCCGCGGAGAGCGGGGCCAGTATGTCCTCGACCGCGGCCCGCCGCGCCTCCCGCAGCTCCCGCAGGGTGGCGCGGCCCGCCTCGGTGAGCTCGATACGGATCACGCGGCGGTTGGTGGGATCCGGCACCCGGCGTACGGCGCCGTTCGCCTCCAGGGCGTCCACCAGCGTCGTGACCGCCCGCGGCACCACTTCGAGGCGCTGGGCGAGGTCGGCCATCCGGGGCGGCTCGTCGTACTGCGCCACCGTGCGCAGCAGCCGGGACTGGGCGGGCGTGATGCCGACCGGGTCCAGGTAGAGCTTCTGGGCGCGGTGGAGCCGGCGCGTGAGGCGCAGCAGCTGTTCGGCCAGCTGTCCGGACGGGTCGGAGGCGGTCATGATCAGAGATTACAGGACGGAGTGCATTGTGAGCATAGGTAACAGTGAGCTATGCTCGGTACGGCATCGTTGCCCCGGCCCTTCCGCCGCCCTTCCGCTCGTTCCTCTCCGCAATCCCCTCTCGCCGCACCCGGCGCCCAGAGCACTTCGCGATCAGAGAACTAGGAGCCCATGCGTCACGACGAACCCGACTGGACACCCCCGCCCGCCGACCCGGAGCAGCCCGCGCAGGTGCGCCGCATCCTCCGGCTCTTCCATCCCTACCGCGGCAGACTCGCCCTCGTCGGGCTGCTCGTCGCCGCTTCCTCGCTCGTCTCGGTGGCCTCGCCGTTCCTCCTGCGCGAGGTCCTCGACGTCGCCATCCCGCAGGGGCGCACGGGTCTGCTGAGCCTGCTGGCGATCGGCATGATCGCCGCGGCCGTCGTCACGGGCGTCCTCGGCGTCCTCCAGACCCTCGTGTCCACCACGGTCGGCCAGCGCGTGATGCACGACCTGCGCACCGCGGTCTACGACCGCCTCCAGCGCATGCCGCTGGCCTTCTTCACCCGCACCCGGACCGGCGAGGTGCAGTCCCGCATCGCCAACGACATCGGCGGCATGCAGGCCACCGTGACCTCCACCGCGACCTCACTGGTCTCCAACCTCACCAGCGTGGTCGCCACGATCGTCGCGATGCTCGCCCTGGACTGGCGGCTCACGGCCGTCTCCCTGCTCCTGCTGCCGGTGTTCGTCTGGATCAGCCGTCGCGTCGGCCGCGAGCGCAAGCGGATCACTTCCCAGCGGCAGAAGCAGATGGCGGCCATGGCCGCGATGGTCACCGAGTCCCTTTCGGTGAGCGGGATCCTGCTCGGCCGCACCATGGGGCGCTCGGACTCCCTGACGCAGGCCTTCGGCAAGGAATCCGAGCGGCTCGTAGGGCTCGAAGTGCGTTCCAGCATGGCCGGGCGCTGGCGGATGTCCACCATCGGGATCGTGATGGCCGCCATGCCCGCCGTCATCTACTGGGCCGCGGGCATCGCCCTGCGCACCGGCGGGCCGGCCATATCGCTCGGCACGCTCGTCGCCTTCGTCTCCCTCCAGCAGGGCCTTTTCCGCCCCGCCGTGAGCCTGCTCTCCACGGGCGTGCAGGTGCAGACCTCGCTCGCCCTGTTCCAGCGCATCTTCGAATACCTGGACCTGCCGGTCGACATCGCCGAGCCGGACCATCCGGTGCGGCTGGAAAAGGTGCGCGGCGACGTCCGTTTCGACCACGTCACGTTCTCGTACGACCCGGCGGTCCAGGGAGCCGGCGGGGCGGGCGCGACGCTCAGTGACATCGACCTCGCCGTCCCGGCCGGCGGCAGCCTGGCCGTCGTCGGCCCGACCGGCTCCGGGAAGAGCACCCTCAGCTATTTGGTGCCGCGCCTGTACGACGTCACCGGCGGCCGGGTCCTGCTCGACGGGGTCGACGTCCGCGACCTCGACTTCGACACGCTCGCCCGCGCCGTCGGGGTGGTCTCGCAGGAGACCTACCTCTTCCACGCCTCGGTGGCCGACAACCTCCGTTTCGCCAAGCCGGACGCGACCGACGAGGAACTCGTCGCCGCCGCCCGGGCGGCGCAGATCCACGACCACATCGCGTCCCTTCCCGAGGGCTACGACACCCTGGTCGGCGAGCGGGGCTACCGCTTCTCCGGCGGGGAGAAGCAGCGCCTCGCCATCGCCCGTACGATCCTGCGCGACCCGCCCGTCCTCATCCTGGACGAGGCGACCAGCGCACTGGACACCCGTACCGAACACGCCGTGCAGGAGGCCATCGACGCGCTCTCCGCGGGGCGGACGACCATCACCATCGCCCACCGGCTCTCCACGGTCCGGGACGCCGATCAGATCGTCGTCCTCGATCGCGGCCGTGTCGCCGAGCGCGGCACCCACCAGGAACTCCTCGCGGACGACGGGCACTACGCCGCGCTGGTGCGCCGCGACGCACGCCTGACGGCCGACGTCTGACGCTGTCCCCAAGGGCTCAGAGGGAGCCCAGGTCGACGGCTTCGGCCATGATCCGGTAACCCGCGTCATTGGGGTGCTTGAGATCGCCGCAGTCATAGCCGGGCTCCAGCACCTCGGGGTCGTCGGCCGAGGCGAGGGCGGCGGCGAAGTCGGCCACCGCGTCGTACTCCCCGGAGGTGCGGATCCACTCGTTGAGCGCGACGCGCTTCGCCTCGGCCCGCGGGGTGTGGTACTCCGATCCCTTGAAAGGAAGGATGGTCGCCCCGATGACCTTGACGCCACGGTCGTGGGCCCTCCGGATCAGCGAGCGGTAACCGGCGATCAATTGCTCCACCGTGACGTCCGGGTTGGGCTTGTAGGTCTCCAGGTCGACCTCGCTGAAGCCGATGTCGTTGAGACCGCCGAAGACGATCACGGAGCGGACGCCGGGCTTGTCGAGCACATCGCGCTCGAACCGGCTCACGGCCCGGTCGCCGTACCACTGCGAGTCGCTCAGCACGAGGTTGCCGCCGATGCCCGCGTTGAGCACCGCCCACCGGTCCCCGGTCGCGGCGAGCCGCTCGGCGAGCACGTCCGGATAGCGGCGGTCGGCGTCCACGGTGGAGCCGAAGCCGTCCGTGATCGAGTCACCGAAGGCCACCACGGTGCCCTTCAGCGGCTCCCCGCCCGACAGCTCGACGTCGGAGAGGTAGTACCAGGAGTGGGTGCGCGCGTCGAAGCTCCCGCCCTCGGCATCGGCCGTCCGGTCGCCCGCCGCCCGGTAGCTGGTCGCATAGGCCTGGGCGTGGAAGGTCGAGGGCCCGGTCGGGCCGTCGAAGAAGAGCGTCACGGCCACGGAGTCGAACGCTTCGGTGCGGAGCTCCGTCGCGTCGCTGACCGTCTCGCCCCCGGCGGGGATCGTCACCGACGTCAGGCCGCCGAAGGTCACCTCCCTGGCCGTTCCGGGCCGGAGCGCCGCGCCTTCCCCCGCCAGGGCGATGCCCGCGGCGGACACCGTCAGCGGCTGCTCGCCGAAACGGTTCGACAGCCGTATCCGGGCGCCGGTGCCCCCACCGGCGACACGCACGACCTGGCGGACGGACTGCTGGGCGAAGCCCGCCTCGGACCAGTTCTCCTCGAACCCGGCGCTCGGCCGCTGGACCGGTGCCGCCCAGCCGACCGACCAGGTTGTCGCGGATTCCGCAGTCCGCCGCTCCTCCGTGCGAAGTGCCGCCGCCGGAGCCGTTTCCTGAACTGTC
The DNA here is from genome assembly GCF_002192455.1 of Streptomyces albireticuli. NCBI lineage: Bacteria > Bacillati > Actinomycetota > Actinomycetes > Kitasatosporales > Streptomycetaceae > Streptomyces > Streptomyces albireticuli. The sequence continues at coordinate 814,303 of NZ_CP021744.1, read as the reverse complement.
ATGATCTCGCCTCTTCCTTGCGTGGGATGAACCGCTGAGGAAGAGACTGCCGCCGGCCGGACGGGCCACCCAGACCTGTGTGCTTCGTACGAACCCCGTGCGTACCACTGGCAGTGTCACCCTCCGAGAACCGGACTCGGACGGGTGTGCGATAGAGGTGGTGAGGGGACCAGAGGATCATGACGCAATCCAAGTCCCTGCCCGCGGACGGTGCTCACACCGTGACACCGGAAGGAGCACCACCTTCCGCTTCCCGCTCCTCGATACGACAGCTCGCGGCGGCGTCCGTCGGCAACGCCGCCGAGTGGTACGACTGGTACGCCTATTCCTTCCTCGCCGTCTACTTCGCCGACCGGGTATTCCCCAAGGGCTCCGGAAACTCCCTCGTCCCCCTGCTCTCGACCTTCGCCGTCTTCGCCGTCGGCTTCTTCATGCGCCCGGTCGGCGGCCTCCTGATGGGCTCGATCGCCGACCGGCGTGGTCGTCGCGCCGCTCTCACCGCCACGATCCTGCTCATGGGAGGCGGCAGCCTGCTGGTGGCGCTCACCCCCACCTACGCCTCCGCCGGCGTGCTCGCCCCCGTGGTCCTCGTCGTCGCACGCCTGGTCCAGGGACTGTCGGTCGGAGGAGAGTTCGCGGCCTCGACGACGTTCCTCGTGGAGTCGGCGGGCCCCGGCCGCCGAGGGCTGTTCTCCAGCTTCCAGTACGTGTCCACCACCATCGGGCAACTGCTCGCCTCCGGCATCGCCGCGCTCCTCGCCCACCTCCTCACCGAGGGGCAGATGGGCGACTGGGGCTGGCGAGTGCCGTTCCTCGTCGGCGCGCTCATCAGCCTGGTCGGCTTCTGGATCCGGCAGGGCGCCCACGAGACAAGGGAAGTGCCGCACGGGACGGACGCGGAGCGCCCCGCCCTCTTCGAAGCGCTGCGCCGCCACCCCCGTGAGTCCCTCCTCATCTGCGGCATCACCGCGGGCGGCACCCTCGCCTACTACACCTGGACCACGTACCTGCCGACCTACGCCCAGGTGAACGCCGGTTTCGACAAGGGCGACGCGCTGATCGCGAGTACCCTCTCCCTGGCGTTCTTCGCCGTCCTCCAGCCACTGGGCGGACTGCTGTCCGACAGGGTGGGGCGACGACCACTGCTGATCGGCTTCGCGCTGGGATTCGCGATCCTGGCGGTGCCCCTCCTGCACGCGATCACCAGCGCGTTCCTCTCCCTGCTGCTCGTGCAGTGCGCGGGGATGGTGCTGCTCACCGGCTACACCTCGATCGCCGCCGCCGTCAACGCCGAAATCTTCCCCGCGCGGGTCAGGGCGGCCGGAATCGGCTTCCCCTATTCCCTCACCGTCGCGCTGTTCGGAGGGACCGCGCCCTACCTGGGCACCTGGTTCAAGGAGTCCGGCCACCCCGGGGCGTTCCCCTGGTACGTCGCCGGGCTCTGCCTGGTCTCCGCCTGCGTCTACGCGGTCCTCCCGGAGACGGCCAAGCGCCCCCTCGACCGCTAGGCGTGTCCCGGGTCCGCCGAGAACTCCGCCCGGATCGCGTCCGTATGGGCGCCGAGCTCCGGCACGGCACCCATCGCCGCCTCCCGCCCTGCCACCGAGACCGGTGGCAGCAACCCCCGCAGTGGACCCACGGGCGAGTCGAACTCGCGCCAGCGGTCCCGGGCGCGCAGCTGCGGATGGTCGGCGAACTCCGCGACCGTCCGCAGCCGCGCGTTGGCGATGCCCGCGCCGTCCAGCAGGGCGGCGACTCCGCCCGCCGTGTGCTGGGCGAAGTGCTTCTCCATGACAGCGGTCAGTTCGTCGTCATGAGCGCGCCGCGACGGGTTGTCCGCGAAGCGGGCGTCGCGTACCAGCGCGGGCTCGCGCAGCACCCGCTCGCACAGGGCCACCCATTCCCGGTCGTTCTGCACGCTCAGGAAGACGCGGGCGCCGTCGCCGCAGCCGTAGTGCCCGTACGGCGAGATGGTCGGGTGCCGGGCGCCGCTGCGGGTGAGCGGAGCGCCGCCGTAGGCCTGCGCGAAGTACGGCTGTCCCATCCACTCCGCGAGCGCGTCGAGCAGCGAGACGGACAGCGAGGTGCCCTCCCCGGTGCGCTCACGCTCGTACAGCGCGGTGAGGATGCCGGAGTAGGTGTACATGCCGCCGGCGATGTCGGCGACGGAGATGCCGGGCCGGGCGGGGGAGTCGGGGCTTCCGGTGATCGACAGCAGTCCGGTCTCGCACTGCACCAGCAGGTCGTAGGCCTTCTTGTCGTGGTACGGGCCGGTCGCGCCGTAGCCGGTGATGTCGCAGGTGATCAGGCGTGGATGGCGGGTACGCAGCGCCTGGCCGCCGAGCCCGAGGCGGTCGGCCGCGCCGGGGCCGAGGTTCTGGACGAAGACGTCGGCACGGGCGAGGATCCGGTCGAGCAGCGCGCGGTCCTCGTCGGCCTTGAGATCGAGGGCCACGCTCTCCTTTCCTCGGTTGACCCAGACGAAATAGGCGGAGATCCCCTTCACCCTGCGGTCGTAATCCCGGGCGAAGTCCCCTTGTCCGGGCCGCTCGATCTTGATCACTCGTGCGCCGAGGTCCGCCAGTTGACGGGTGGCGAAGGGCGCGGCGACGGCCTGTTCGAGGGCGACGACGGTGATGTCACGCAGTGGCGGTTCCAACTCGACTCCTCCCATTGGTGTGATCGTATGACCGAGACTGTGGACAGTCGAGTACCGCTGGACGCCCTCCCGTCTACGCTCGCGTTCATGGAGATCAGGGGGAGATCCACCGTCGGGGGAACCCGCCACCGGCCGTCAGCGCGCGGGCCGCAGGCGGTAGGAGTAGCTGTACGCACGGTCGGCGGGCAGCAGATAGCTCGCCAGGGGAGGGGCACCCCAGGAGTCGTTTCCGCCCACGCCCATCTGCCGGTGGTTGACCGCCATTACGGTCTCCTCGCGCGCCACCACCGCATGGGGATGCCTGAGCCCTTCGAGGTCGAAGGGCGTCCAGCGCGACGCGCTGATCTCCAGCGGATCCGCGTCCCCGCCCGGCTCGGCCAGCACGGTCAGCCCGATGCCGTCCGGGGCGGTGAGGGAAGCATGACGGACGTCCGTGACGTCGCCGGCCTGTTGCGGGCGCGCGTACGGCATGCGGGGTGTGTCCAGCGACGCGCGGTGGAGGCCCATGAACGCTCCGGTGCGCCGGTCCCGGTAGTTCTCGTGCGGCCCCCGGCCGTACCAGGTGAGAGTCCGGAAGGCGGGCGGCACGGTCAGCAGGGCGCCGATCAGGGGGAGTTCCGGGAGTCCGTCACCGGGGGTGAGTGTGTGCCGGACGAGGATCTCGCCGTCACCGCGCACGGTGAGGAGGGTCTTCCAGAGCGAGACGGCCGGGGCGGTGGGCAGCGTGGCGGTGACGGCGAGGGCGACCTCGGAAGGCGTGAGCCGGGTGACCTCCACGCCGGTGACCGTGCGGTGTGCCCCGGCGTCCCGCCAGGTGCGCAGGGTGACGTGGGCGCCACGGCCGATGTCGTTGTCGGTCGGCGCGCGCCAGAAGTTGGGCACCGGGCCGCCCGTCAGCAGTTCGTTTCCCTGGTGACGGTAGGTGGTCAGGACCCCGGTCGCGCGGTCGAGGACCAGAAGGAGTTCAGGGCCGGTCACCGTGACGGAGCGGGGGGTCTGCGCGATGTCGAGCGTCCGCGCCGGCGTCGTACCGCGGGCAGGGGCCGCCGCCGGGGCGTGCCAGGGCAGCGCGAGCTGCTCGTGGGCGACGACATGTCCCGCCTCCGCCCAAGGCGTGGCGTCCCGGAGGGCGAACGACACGTTCAGCCAGTACTCCGCGCCGGGTTCAGGCTTCTCCGGCGCCTCCAGCGGGAGTTCCACCGTCGTGGTCCCGCCCGCCTCGACCGGCGGCGCGGCAAGGGCGCCATGCTGGACGGTTTCGCCGTCGCGGGTGACCTCCCACCTCAGTTCGTACGCCTGAAGGCCGGTGAAGAGCTGCTTGTTGGTGATCCGGACGGTCCTCTCGGCGAGGTCCCCGGCGTCGACGCGCACGGGTTGGTAGACCTTCTTCACCTCGCGCAGAGCGGGACGGGGGCGCCGGTCGGCGTCGACGAGCCCGTTGCAGCAGAAGTTGCCGTCGGAGTGGGCGCCGGGGCTCCAGTCGCCGCCGTAGGAGAGGAAGCCGCGCCCGGGGTCGCCGGGCACCGGCAGGCGGATCGCCTGATCGGCGAAGTCCCAGATGAACCCGCCGTGGAGACGCGGATGGGCGTCGATGACGTCCCAGTACTCCTGGAGGTTGCCGGTGCTGTTGCCCATGGAATGCGCGTACTCGCACAGGACGAACGGCTTGGTGCCGCCCGAGGTGGCGTAGGCCTCGACCTCCGCCGGTGTGGCGTACATCCGCGACTCGACGTCGGCCACCTCGTTCATGCCCTCGTAGTGCACGGGCCTGGAGGGGTCCCGGCCGTGCACCCAGTCGGCCATGACTTCGAAGGTGCGGCCCCGGCCCGCCTCGTTGCCCAGCGACCAGAGCACGACGCTGGGGTGGTTCTTGTCCCGCTCCACCAGGCTGCGGAGCCGGTCCAGGCAGGCGGCGGTCCACTCGGGCCGGCTCGCCGGCAGGGTGTCGCGGAGGGCGTGCGTCTCCAGGTCTGCCTCGTCGACCACGTAGAGGCCGTACTCGTCGCACAGCTCAAGCCAGCGCGGATGGTTGGGGTAGTGCGAGGTGCGGACGGCGTTGATGTTGTGCCGCTTCATGATGAGGATGTCCTCGACCATCCGCCGCTCGGGGACCGCCTGCCCGTGGTCGGGGTCGCATTCATGCCGGTTGACGCCCCGGAGGACGAGCGGCTTGCCGTTGAGGGCGAGCTCGCCGTGCCCGTAGGAGAGCGTGCGGAAGCCGACACGCGTCCGCTGGACGTCGAGGGGTTCGCCGTCCGGGTCGAGCAGTTCGACGACCAGGGTGTAGAGGTGGGGTTCCTCGGCCGACCACAGAGCGGGTGCGGTGACGTGCTCCATGAGCTCGACGGTCGCGTCCCCGGAGCCGTCGAAGCGGGCGGTGCCGGTGGCGGAGAGGACGTGCTCACCACGTGCGTCGTGGAGCGCGGCCCGTACCCGGTGCCCGGAGTCCGGTGCGGGACCCGTGTCGGCGCGCAGGGTCACGGTCACCCGCAGGTCGGCGTCACGGAAGGCCTCGTCCAGCTCGGTCCGTACGAACAGGTCGTGCACGCGCACACGCGGGACGGAGTAGAGGAACACCTCGCGGAAGATCCCGGACAGGTCGATCAGGTCCTGGTCCTCCAGCCAGCTCCCCTTGCACCAGCGGTAGACCTCGACGGCCAGGGTATTGGCCGAGGCTTCCTCGCCGGAGCGGAGGCAGGGGGTGATGTCGAACTCCGCGGGGGCGTAACTGTCCTCGCTGTAGCCGACCCGCTCGCCGTTCACCCACACGAAGAAGGCGGACTTCACTCCCTGGAAGGAGATCAGGGTCCGCCGGCCGGCCCAGGCTCGGGGGACGGTGAAGGTGCGGCGGTAGGAGCCGACCGGGTTGAAGGCGGTGGGAGCGTGAGGGGGAGTGGGCTGCTCGTAGCCGGTCCAGGGATAGGCGACGTTGAGGTAGACGGGTTCCGGGTAGCCCTGTGTCTCCCAGTTGCCTGGCACGGTGAGGTGTGCCCAGCCGGTGTCGTCGAAGCCGGGGGCGTGGAAGTCGACGGGGCGCTCGGCGGGATTCCGGGACCAGGCGAACCGCCAGGGGCCGTCGAGCGAGAGGCGGTACGGCGAGTCCGCGGGCCCGGCGGTGAGCGCGGCCCGGGCGTCCGCGAGGGGGACGAGCGGGGCGCGGGCGGGTTCCCGGTTCTCCTGGAAGTGTTCCGGGGAGGCGTCTGTCACGAGGGAGGAGCGGGGGTCCGGTCGTCGTGCGCGCATACGTCGGCTCCGGATGAGCGATACGCGAAGGAACAGGAGACGCCAGGATCGAACAGAACCCTTCCCCGCCACAAGCCCAGCGACCGGCGTGCCTCAGCCGGACCGTGGATCACCCGTCACGAGGATCACTTCCAGGGTGCGCGGCCCATGGACGCCCTCGACCCGGTCGAGCTCGATGTCGCTGGTCGCCGAGGGGCCCGAGACCCACGTGAGCGGCCGGGCCGCCGCCGGCGCCAGGCGTTCCAGGGCCTGCGGCACCGAATCCACCACCTGGTCCGCCGCCCGCACCACACACAGGTGGTGGTCCGGCACGAGGGTGAGGGCGCGGCGTCCCTGCCCCGGGCCCGCGTCGAGCACCAGCGTGCCGGTCTCGGCGATCGCCAGGGCGCAGCCGGTGACGACGCTGTCCACCCGGTCCAGCTCGCTCGGCGTCAGCGCGGGGGTGTCCGACAGCATGTCCACCGGGGCGTCCTGGAGCCATGCGCGGGGCAGCCCGGCGGGTACGACCACGCGGCGGGCGCCGCGCTCCGCGAGCAGCCGGGCGAGGAGGGCGGGCAGGCCGGGGGCGTCCACACGGTGGACGTGGGCACGGTAGTCCGCGAGGTTCTCGGCGAGGAGGTCGAGGGACTCCGCGGGGGTCCGCTCGCCATGGACCCGCAGATAGTCGCGCGTCACCGGGTGGTCCTCCGGGCGCTCGTCCCGTGGCACGTCGGCCAGGGCACGGCGCACCCGTCCCAGGACCCGCTCCCTGCTCGTGCCGCCGCCGTTCACGCCGTCGCTGTTCACGCGGTGCCGCCACGGGTGCGGGCCCACCAGTCGCGGAACGACTCCGCGGGGACGGCGGGCAGCTCGCGGGTGTCCGTCCAGGCGCGGCCCGGCCCCGGGAGCCGCCGCGGCTGGAGCCGGCGGGTCCGGGCGAGGATCCGCTGGCCGCGGCGGAGCGCGCCCGGGTGGTCGAAGGCCCAGCGGGCGGCCCGCATCGCGGCCCGTTCGGTGGCGTGCCCCTTCGCGGGCCTGATGACCGTGCGTGTCCCGCGGACCGTCACCTCACCGCCTTCCGCCACCCGCTCCCGCAGGTGGACGAGCACCTCCGGGATGTCGATGGCGACGGGACAGACCTCGAAGCAGGCGCCGCACAGCGAGGAGGCGTACGGAAGGGACTCCTCCAGCGGGGAGGAGAGACCGCGCAGCTGGGGAGTGAGGATCGCCCCGATCGGCCCGGGGTACGGCGAGCCGTACGCGTGGCCCCCGGCCCGCTCGTACACGGGGCAGACGTTGAGACAGGCCGAGCAGCGGATGCAGCGCAGCGCCTGGCGGCCGACCTCGTCGGCGAGGGTGTCGGTGCGCCCGTTGTCGAGCAGCACCAGATGGAAGACGCGGGGCCCGTCGCCGTCGGCGGTGCCCGTCCACATCGACGTGTACGGGTTCATCCGCTCGGCCGTCGAGGAGCGGGGCAGCAGTTGGAGGAAGACCTCCAGGTCCCGCCAGGTGGGCACGGTCTTCTCGATACCGACGACGGAGATCAGCGTCTCGGGGAGTGTCAGGCACATACGGCCGTTGCCCTCGGACTCGACCACGACGAGGGTGCCCGTCTCGGCGACCATGAAGTTGGCGCCGGACACCCCGACCTTGGCACGGAGGAACTTCTCCCGCAGGTGCTGCCTCGCGGCTTCGGCCAGTTCGGCGGGCCGGTCGGTCAGCCCTTCGGGGGCCGGGCGCCCCCAGCTCGCCATCCGGTCCCGGAAGATGTCGCGGATCTCGCCGCGGTTGCGGTGGATGGCGGGGACGAGGATGTGCGAGGGGAGGTCGTCGCCCAGTTGCACGATCAGTTCGGCCAGGTCGGTCTCGTACGCCCGGATACCGGCCTCCGCGAGGGCCTCATTGAGCCCGATCTCCTGCGTGGCCATGGACTTGACCTTGACCACCTCGTGCTCGCCGGTGGCCCGTACGAGATCGGTGACGATGCGGTTCGCCTCGGCGGCGTCGGCGGCCCAGTGGACGGTGCCCCCGGCCCGTGTCACGGCTTCCTCCAGCCGGACGAGGTGGTGGTCGAGATGGCGCAGGGTGCGGTCCTTGATCGCGGCGCCGGCCTCCCGCAGCCGTGCCCAGTCGTCCAGTTCGGCGACCGCCCGGGCGCGCTTGGCGCGGATGGTGTGCGTCGCGTGGCGGAGATTGGCGCGCAGCCGGCCGTCGCGGGTGGCGGCGTCGGCGGCCTGGGGGAAGGCGGGCATACCGAGGTACGTGGCCCCGCCCTGCGGGAAGCCCGCCCCGCCCCGCGGGGCCCTCGCTCCGTCGCGGCTCATCGGGCCGGGTCCTTCGTGCCGGCGAGGATCTCGGCGATGTGCACGGGGCGCACGGGCGAGCCCTCCCGGGCGAGGACGCCGCCGATGTGCATCAGACAGGAGTTGTCGACCGTGCAGACGGCCTCGGCGCCGGTCCGGGCGATGGCCCGGGATTTGTCGGAGCCCATCGCGGAGGACACGGCCGGGTTCTTCACCGCGAAGGTGCCGCCGAAGCCGCAGCACTCCTCCGCCCCCTCCAGCTCCCGCAGTTCCAGCCCCTCGACCCGCTCCAGCAGCCGCCGGGGCCGGTCGCCGAGGCCCAGTACCCGTAGCCCATGACACGTGGGGTGGTAGGTGACCGTATGAGGGAAGTACGCGCCGACGTCCGTCACGCCCAGCACGTCGACGAGGAATTCGGTGAGTTCGTAGGTCTTGGGCACCACGCTCGCGGCGGCCTCGGACAGCTCCGTGCCCCGTCCCTCGGCCTCGGCCCTGGCCCCGATCCTCGGGTAGTTGTCCCGGACCATGGCGGCGCACGACCCGGACGGGGCGACGATGTGGTCGTGGTCGCGGAAGGCCGCCGCGTACCGGCGCACGAGCGGCTCGGTCTGGTGCCGGTAGCCGGTGTTGAACATCGGCTGACCGCAGCAGCTCTGCGCCATGGGGAAGTCGACCTGGACACCGAGCCGTTCCAGCAGGGCCACCACGGCCCGGCCCGTGCGGGGGTAGAGCGAGTCGTTGACGCAGGTGACGAAAAGGCCCACGCGCATGACTCCTCCTCACGGCCCGACAGCCGGGGCGCCGATAGTGATCATCCGCGCCTCATACTGCCGCAGCGGCCGACCGCTGGGAAGGACCGGTGACCGGTCACCGGTGGGACGGGCCGTCCGTGCCGCCCATGGCGAGGGCGGTCAGGCCGGTGCCGGCAGGAGGGCGCCGGTGGAGGCGCCCAGGAGTGCCTTGATCTCGCGTACCGCGCCGCGGCCCGCCCTGTTGGCCCCGATGGTGCTCGCCGACGGTCCGTAGCCGACCAGGTGGACGCGGGGGTCGCGGACCGCGCGCGTGCCCTCGACGCGGATGCCGCCGCCGGGCTCGCGCAGCCTCAGCGGCGCCAAGTGGTCGATCACGGCCCGGAAGCCGGTGGCCCAGAGGATGACGTCGGCGTCCACCGAGGTGCCGTCCGCCCACTCCACCCCGTCCGGGGTGACGCGGTCGAACATCGGCCGGCGGACGAGCACGCCCGCGGCGCGGGCCCGCTCCATGGCCGCCGTCATCGGCAGCCCGGTCACGGACACCACGCTCTGCGGCGGCAGCCCCTGGCGCACCCGCTCCTCCACGAGGGCCACCGCGTTCCGTCCCCGGTCCTCGTCGAAGGGGCCCTCGCGGAAGGCGGGCGGCCGGCGTGTCACCCAGGTCGTCTCCGCTCCGGCTTCGGCGATCTCCATCAGGTGCTGCACACCGGAGGTGCCACCGCCCACGACGATCACCCGCTGCCCGGCGAACTCCCAGGGCCCGGGGTAGTTCGCGGTGTGCAGCTGGCGGCCGCGGAAGGTCTCCTGGCCGGGGTAGCGGGGCCAGAAGGGGCGGTCCCAGGTGCCGGTGGCGTTGATCAGCGCACGGGCCGACCACACCCCCTCGGAGGTCTCGACGAGGAGCCGGCCCCCGTCGCCCTCGCGCACGGCACGCACTCCCACGGGGCGGCGTACGCGCAGGTCGAAGGCGTGCTCGTACTCGGCGAAGTACGCGCTGATCACTTCGGAGGAGGGCCGGGTGTCGTCGGCCCCGGTCAGCTCCATGCCGGGCAGGGCGTGCATGCCGTGCACCTTGCCGTAGGTGAGCGAGGGCCAGCGGAACTGCCAGGCCCCGCCCGGCGCCGGCGCGTGGTCCAGGACGACGAAGTCACGGTCCGGCTCGTACCCCGCCCGGCGCAGGTGGTAGGCGCTGGAGAGGCCCGCCTGCCCGGCGCCGATCACCAGGACGTCCACCTCGCGCTCACGCACCACAGCATTGTTCATGCTTCTACTAACTAGGCGGGTGGAAGATCTCTTCCCGAGGCCTCCGTGCGGCTCCGAGGCCTCCATGCGGCTCCGAGGCCTCCGCGCGTGCTTCGAGAGCGGAGCGGAGCCGGCCATGAGCGCTCGCGCTCCCGCGGGAGCCGCCGCGTGCCCTCACGCGCCGGGCGCACTCGCGGGCTGCCGCAACCGGCCGCCGTGCGCCGCCGTCTCATAGCAACGCATCATCACCGCATCGGGGGAGTTGACAATGGTCAGGCTCATCTTCCGACTGTTAGCAGAGGCCGCCGCGGGCAGCGTGGTGACCTGGATCCTCTCGCACCTGGGTGACCTCGGTACCTTCTTCGGCCTGCTCGGGAGCGGGGGACTGCTCGGCGGCACGATATTTTTCGACGGGGCCCAGGCCGGGCTGGTCCGGTTCGGTGTCGCCGTCGCCGTGTTCGTCACCCCGTTCTTCTGCGCCAACGCGTACGAGCGTCACGAGGGAAAGCCCATCGCGGCGGTCGTCGCGGAGGAACCCCGGACCGGCACCACCTGGGACGAGACCGGCGGTTCCGTGATCAAAAAGATCACGCCCGGCGGCAACAAGCCACAGACCTGCCCCGACGGCGGCACGGCACCCCACTGCGGCGGGACCACGTCCCCCGTGCCGTCCGCCACCTCGACCCGCGGCCCGAGCCCGGAGCCGAGCCGTACCTCCAGCGGAGGTCCCGGCGTCCCGTCGAGCCCGGGCGTGACCCGGAGCCCGTCCCCCACCGCGCCTCCGTCCGCCACCCGCGGCCCGTCCCCGAGTACCGGCATCTCAGGTGACACGGTGGGCGGCAGCACGAACGGCACCACGAACGGCACGACGGGGGGCATCGACCCCGGCGGCCGGGTCTCCCCGCCCGCACCCCGGCGCTCGTCACCGCCGACCGTCCCGGCTCCCGACCCGAACCCCGCCCCGAACGGCGACCGGAACACCCCGGCCGGCCCGCCCGGCGGCCCCGGCGTCGCGCCCGACCGCGCCCGGAGCGGGGCACCGACGCCCTGAGGATCAGCCCTGCGGTTACCGTGAAGAAATGGCTGACACCTTCACCACCCGCACGATCAACGTCCCGACGGGCTCCGTCGAGACCGTTTACGACCTGACGGACGCGTGCTCCGCATTCCTCCAGGAGACCGCCCGGGGGCGGGACGGCCTGCTCAACGTCTTCACCCCCCACGCCACCGCCGGCCTGGCCGTGATCGAGACCGGTGCCGGCAGCGACGACGATCTCCTGGCCGCCCTCCACGACCTCCTCCCGGCCGACGACCGGTGGCGTCATCGCCACGGCACCCCTGGTCACGGCCGGGACCATGTCCTCCCCGCCCTGGTGCCGCCGCACGCCACGCTCCCGGTGGTCGGGGGCGAACTGGCCCTGGGGACATGGCAGTCGGTCGTCCTGGTCGATACGAACGTGGACAACCCGGACCGTCAGGTCCGCCTTTCCTTCCTCGGCTGAGGGAGCGGCGAGGCCGGCAGGCAATGCCGAAAGACTGACAGGCCCGCAAAAAAGCCCCTATGGGAGCACTCCCATAGGGGCATCATTCAGTTACCCAGACATGCATGCATCCGCGGCGACGGGCATCAGTCCCGCTGCGCCGACTCCGGAAGCCGGCGGAGCTTCACGTCGGACCTGGTCTTCGTCTTGAAGGCCCAGTCCAGCATCTTCACGGCGTCCGGATAGCGCTGCGTGGGGTCGTTGAGGAGGACGCCCACGACGGTCCGGCCGTCGCGCTGGGCGGCGAAGACCAGGCAGGGTCCGGCCGCGGTGCCGGTGCCCGTCTTGATGCCGAGCGCACCCTTGTAGGAGCCCAGCAGCTTGTTCGTGTTGTCCCAGTAGTACGTGCGGTTGACGTTCGCCGCCTTCTGCTGGGTGGACGTCGTCTTCACGACCGTGCGGAACGTGCTGTTGGAGAGCGCGTGGCCGGCGAGCTTGGCCGCATCGCGCGCCGAGGTGTAGTTGGCGCCCTTCGCCGATATGCCGTCGAAGGAGTCGTACTTGGTGTTCTTCATGCCCAGGTCGGCGGCCTTCTTGTTCATCTTGGCGATGAACGAGGTGGTGCGCGCCGACTCGGTCTTGCCCGCGCCGAAGGTGTCGGCGAGCGCGTACGCCGCGTCGCACCCGGACGGCAGCATCAGGCCGTACAGCAGCTGCCGCACGGTCATCTTGTCGCCGGTCCGCAGGTCGGCGGTGCTCGCCCCGTTCCGCGCCACGTAGTCGCGGTAGGACTGCTTGACGGTGACCTTCTTGTCGAGGTCGACGCCCCGGGTGTCCAGGACGACCGTGGCGGTCATGATCTTGGTGGTGCTGGCCATCTGCCGTCTGGTGTCGGCGTCCTTGGCCCACAGCTGGCGGTTCTTGCCGCTGTCGAGCAGGAACGCGCCCTTCGCGGCCACGGCCGGGCCGGTGGCGGCCTCCGCGGTCGTCGCGGGGAGTGCGACGGCGACCGCCGCGGTCGAGGCGATCAGGGCCGCGCCCCAGCGGCGGGCCGGTCTTCCCTCACATCGCTCCATCTATGCCTCTGTTTCTCACGTGCCGATTCTCGCTTGTCGAGCCGGGCGAGCAGATGATCGCACCAACTCTTTCGCCAGGAGAAACCGAGGCCCCTCGCTCACCTCCCGCGACCCACCCGTGGACCACCTTCGCGTCGAATTCCTTCCGGGGCATGGGGAAAACAGCCCGACGCGCCGGACGCGAGGGTGCCGGCGGACCCCGCTGGAGAGGTACGGCGAAGCGGCGCACGTGGGAGGCGTACGGGTGAGGGCACGGGGCGTCGTGAGGGCCCGTCCACCGGCTCGTCATTCCTCGGCCTACTGCCCACGTGTTCCGTCGAGATCGAAAATGACCGAGGCCTGCCGGGGAATGCAAGGAACGTGTTTCCGCTGAATGGGGGAGATGCTCATGCGCCGCAGGATGCGGACGTAATCACGTCCGGCGGCCAGGACGGTGTCACGAATTCCGCTGAGCCGCCCGCCCCACCGCGTCCACGAGCGGCACCATCCGATACGGAACCCGTTCGCGCAGTACGACCTCCGTGCGGGTACGCACCACCCCGGGGAGCTGGACGAGCAGCTGGATCACGTCCTCCAGGTGCCCGGCGTCCCGCGCGACGACGCGCGCCATCATGTCGCCGCCCCCGGTGATGGAGAAGGCCTCGATGATCTCGGGGACCTCGGCCAGCGACGTCGCGACCGGGTCGAGATGGCCCTGGGTGACCTCGATGTGGACGAAGGCCAGCACGGGGTGGCCGAGCGCGGCGGGCGAGAGGCGCGGCCCCGTCCCCGTGATCACACCGTCCCGCTCCAGCCGGTCCAGGCGGGCCTGGAGCGTGCCGCGCGCGATGCCCAGCAGCCGCGCGTACTCGCGCACGCTGGTGCGTGGCTGCTCCAGCAGCAAACGGAGGATCTTCGAGTCCAAAGCGTCCACAGCCATGCGCCGACGGCCTCCTCATGGTCGGGATTCCCGGCCGGTCAATGTACCAATGGCTCATCCCCTCGGCCCGGAGAGCCTCTCGACGGCCTTTCGGAGGCGTGACGGGACCACGCCATGCGGACCGGCGGCCGGGCGAGGGCGCCATTGGTCCTCCTCCGGCCGGAACCATGGCCTCAGGAGTGTGCCATTGGTCCAGTGGAATTCGCCTCTCTTGAGCCAACAGCCGATGAGATGTTGTGATGGAGCAGTCGATGGCGCTGCGGATGATCCCGCGGCGCCTTTTTCATGCCGGAACGTAGAAGGGCGGCAGCTCTGAAGAGAATGTTCGTGGCACCGGACCCGGGCCGGGTCAGGCTGCGCACCGCGGCCCGCGCCGTCCTGGGCGTGGGCTTCGCGGTCACCGTCGTGGAGCTGTCCGGCCTGCCGCTGCCCGCCACCATCGCGGGCGGCCTGGCGGCGCTGCTCGCCATGTTCACCGTCGGCGACCCGACCGCGCGGCGCCAGGTGGTCACCACCGCGCTGCTGCCCGTCGTCGGCTTCCCCGTGCTCGCGCTGGCCGCTTCCCTGCACGGCCTGCCGCTGCTGCGCGACGCGGCCTTCCTCGCGGTCGTCTTCTGCGGGGTCTACGCCCGCCGCTGGGGCCCGCGCGGACAGGCGCTCGGGATCTTCGGCTTCATGATGTTCTTCGCCACGCAGTTCCTGCACGCCGTCCCCGCGCAGCTGCCCCAGCTGTACCTGGCCGTGCTGCTGTCCCTCGCGGCGTGCGGGCTCGTCCGCTTCGGCGTCTGGTGTTTCGAGCGCCGCACCCCGCCGCCCGCCGGCCCCGCCCCGCTGGCCGCCCGCGGCCTCGCCCGTCCCACGACCCGGCAGGCCTTCCAGAACACCTTCGCGTGCGCCATCGCCCTCGGCGTCGGCCAGCTCGTCTCCGACGAGCGCTGGTACTGGGCCGTCGGCACCGCCTGGTGGATCTTCGTCAACACCGCCTCGCGCGGCGAGACCCTCGTGCGCGGCTTCCGCCGCGTCGTCGGCACCCTGGCCGGCATCGCCGTCGGCCTCCTGGTCGCGGTGCCGCTGCACGGGGCGCCCGGGCCCACCGCCCTCCTCGTCGCCGTCTGCGTCTTCGGGATCTTCTACACGGCCGCGCCCTCGTACAGCTGGATGATGTTCTTCGTGACCGTCATGGCCGGTCTCCTCTACGGGCTCCTCGGCGTGCTCCACCCCGGGCTGCTCACCCTGCGCTTCGAGCAGACCCTCGTGGGCGCCGCCGGGGCGGCGCTCGCCGTCGCCCTCGTCCTGCCCGTCACCACCCACGCGGCCACCGACGCCTGGATACAGCGCGCCCTGCTGGCCGTGCGGCACTGCACCGCGGAGACCGCCCGGCGGCTGGCGGGCGACGAGTCCGCCGACCCCGCCCCGCACGTCGCCGAGCTCGAACTGCTCCTCGGCAAGGTCCGGGTCTCCCTCGCACCCCTCCTGCACCCGCTCAGCCCCCTGCGCGTCCGCAAGGAGCGCGCCCGGCAGGTCATGGCGCACCTCGACGACTGCGCCCGGCAGGCCCGTGGCCTGGCGGCGGTCGCGGCCGACCCGGACGCCTCGCACGACGCCCGGCTCACCGCCGCCTGCCAGCGGGTCGAGACGGCGCTCCACGGTCTGGTCGCGCCCGGCGGGGAGCAGGCGCCCCTGGCCGCCGCGGCCCTCGACGCCGTTCCCCACCACCACCCCGGCGCCGAGCGCGCGCTCGCCCACCTGCGCGAGCTGGAGGAGGCGATCTCCTCGCTCGCCAAGCCGCTGCGCGGCAACCCGCGCGGGGTGTTCGCCGAGGCCTGACGCGCCCCGCCGTCGCTCCCCGCGTCCCCTTCTCCGGGACCGTCCGGCACCTGTGTGCCGGGCGGTCCCGGAGCCCGTTCCAGGACACCGACCGTTCCCTGACACGTCCCTGACCTCGCTCTGTCGGTGTCTGCGTGTAGCGTCGGAGACACACGTGGTCCAAGGGGAGGGCGGCATGGTGATCAGCAGCGCACGGCCGAGGCGTCGGGGGAGTCTCGCGTACATCGGTTCGTTCACGGAGGCGGGCGGCCCCGGTCTGACCGTCGCCGAGGCCGACCCGGACACCGGTGTCCTGACGCCGGTGCACTCCACCGACGCGGTCGTGAACCCGTCGTTCCTCGCGCTCTCGCCCGGCGCGGACGTCCTCTACGCGGTGAGCGAGACCGACGAGGGCGCCGTGGCGGCCTTCTCCCTCGCCGACCCCGCCCGGCCCGAGCCGCTCGGTAGGCCCGTGCCCGTGCGGGGCGACGGCCCCACCCACCTCGTCTTCGCGGGCACGCACGTGTTCACCGCCAACTACGGTTCGGGCAGTGTGAGCGCCCTGCCGGTCCGTACGGGCGGCGGCCTCGGCGCGCCCGCGGCGGTCCTGCCGCACCGGGGCGGCGGTCCGGTCGCCGACCGGCAGGAGGCGCCGCACGCGCACGCCGTCGTGCCCGACCCCTCCGGCCGCTGGCTCCTCGCCGTCGACCTCGGCACGGACTCCGTGTGGATCCACGCCCTGGACCCGGTGTCCGGCCTGCCCCGCCCGCACCACGAGACGGCGCTGCGGCCCGGCACGGGCCCCCGGCACCTCGCCTTCCACCCGCGAGGCGACCGGGCCTATGTGCTCAACGAACTGGAGTCGACGGTCACGGTGTGCCGCTGGGACGCGGCGAAGGGGGCCTTGGAGCCGTTGGGTGAGACGCGCGTCGTACCGCCGGACGCCGGGGTCGTGAACTATCCGTCGGCGCCCGTGATCTCGCCCGACGGGCGGTTCCTGTGGGTCGCCAACCGCGGACACGACAGCGTCACCACCCTCGCTCTCGACGCCTCGGGCGACGGCCTCGAACTCCGCTCGGCGGTCGGCTGCGGGGGCCGCTGGCCCCGGGACCTGACGCTGCACCCCTCGGGGCGCCACCTGTACGCGGCCAACGAGCGCTCCGGCGACGTCGCGTGGTTCACCGTCGATCCGGCCACCGGCATACCGCGGCCCGGCGGCACGCTCCCGGTGGCCGCCGCGTCCTGTGTGATCTTCGCCTGAGGCGTGCGGGCGCCGGGACGGGTGGACCCGGCCGTGCGGGCTCAGGACCCACCTCGCGCCACACCCTCAAGCTGAACTCCAGGGTGAGACCCTCAGGGCTCCCGCGAGCGCGGCACCGGTCCGCCGTCGGCGCGGATCCGGCCCCGGACGTGCCTGGGGGCCCCGGACGTGCCGGAGGGGCCCCCGCCGGGCGGGAGCCCCTCTCCGGACACCGGACGGCCGATCGGGCCCGTCAGGCGTGTACAGCTCGTGCGTCGTGCGCGCCGCTCAGCGGCCCGGTACGCCCTGCGGAGCCGGCTGGGGGGTGATGCCCAGCACGCTCGCGTACTTCGCGAGCGCCAGCTTGCCGATCGCCGGGTAGGCGCCCAGCGGCTCGGCCGCCGCGCAGGAGATCTCACGCGCGGCGTCGGCGGCGAGACCCTCGGCCACCTCGGGGCCGATCAGGCACGGCGCGAGCGCCAGCTGCCGGGAGCCGGAACCGCGCAGTTGCTCGGCGGCGCGGGCGATGGCGCCCTCCTCGTCCAGCGCGGCGGCCAGGACCGGCACGGCCAGACGGGCGGAGAGCAGCATCCCGGTGATGCCGGCGGCCTGCACGGCCTCCTCGCCGCCCACCGTCGCCAGGATGATCCCGTCGGCAGCGGTTGCAACTGTGAACAGTCGGGCGCGGTCGGCGCGGGCCAGCCCGGCCTCCGAGAGGCGCACGTGCAGCGCCTCGGCGAGCAGCGGGTGCGGGCCGAGCGTGTCGGTGAGCTCGGTGACGGAGCCGCTGTTCATGACCGACTGGCGTATCCGCCGGAGCAGCGCGTTGTCGGGTCCGGCGAGCAGCGGCACGGTGATGGCGGTGGGCCAGCGGTCCCAGGAGTCGGCGGCGTCCTCCGCGCTGCCCGAGGCCTCGGCTTCGCGCGCGCGAGCGGCGCGCTGGGCGGCCGCGTGCGCGAGGACGGACTCCAGCGACGGGTAGCCGCCGCTGTCGCCCTCGGCGTCGACGTAGCCGATCCGCGCGTCGATGCCGGGGAGCTCGGAGCGGGCGATGCTCAGGATCTCCTCGGCGAGGCCGCGGGTGGCGGGCTCGGGTGTGCCCGGCACGGCGAGGACCAGCGGAGGCGCACCCACCGGCGCGGCCGCTGGCTCCGGTCGCCGATGCCGTCCGGGCTGACGGGGTCGCGGCATTCGTACGGGCAGGCCAGGCGCGGGCCCTGTGGGGGAGCTCATGGCGCCGCATGTTAGTCGTTCATCGCACCGGACTGTTCGGGTGGGTCCGTCCCGGTCTTGTCTGTCCGGATTTATTCGCCTGCGCATACGACGAATGAATGAGTGTTCAGCAAATGATACGGAGCATCGCGGGGTCGGCCGGCACCAGGAGACTGTCCGTCACCAACGCTCCCGCCACGCGTAATGCGCCGTCCAGCGGTTCGCCCACGGCGTCGACCGGCCGCGCGTGAGGTAGTTGCTTTTGCAACTCTTCGCGCACGGGTGCGAGCAAGGGATCGCCCATCCGGAACAATCCGCCGACGAGTGCCACTTCACACGTCGCACCGGCCCCCTCCGTCGCCTCGCCCGGGGGCGTCCCCGCATCCGGATCCGCGGATTTCCGGCCGGAAAACGTCCGGCCGGATGTGAGGGAGATATCGGAGATGCCGGACATATTGGGGGGCCGGTCCGCGGTAGCGGTGGCCGGCGGGCAGGCCGCGGCCGCCGCGCCGGCGATGTGCCAGGCGGCCTCGCGGAGGATGGCGGCGGCGACCGGGTCGGCCGCCGCGCACGCGGCGACCTCCGGGGCGAACGAGGCGAGCACGGCCGGACGGTCCGCCCGCGGGTACAGCAGCCCCGGCAGCCCTTCCGCCGGACCGAACACCGCGCGCAGCCGGTCGAGCAACGCCTTCGAACCGCCGGCCCGCCCGTCGTGCGCCCGCATGGCCGCTTCCAGCCCGGCGCGCCCGATCCAGGCGCCGCCGCCGCAGTCCCCGAGCAGGTGCCCCCAGCCGTCCGCGCGCCGCCAGCCGCCTTCGGGGGTCAGGTCCGTCCCCAGGGCCACCATGCCCGTGCCGGCCGCCACGACGACCCCGGGGCGCTGCCCCAGGGCCCCCACGTACGCGGTCACCGCGTCCGAGGCCAGGGCGAGCCGCCGGGTGCCGAGCGCCTCGCGCAAGGCGGACGGCAGGACGGCGCGGAGTCCGTCCCCCATCCCGGCCATGCCGGCCGCGCCCACACAGACGGCCTCGCAGCACCCGCCGCCCGCGCGCCCGAGGAGCTCGCGGGCAGCGGTC
This sequence comes from Streptomyces albireticuli, assembly GCF_002192455.1. Lineage (NCBI taxonomy): Bacteria > Bacillati > Actinomycetota > Actinomycetes > Kitasatosporales > Streptomycetaceae > Streptomyces > Streptomyces albireticuli. The sequence continues at coordinate 795,315 of NZ_CP021744.1, read as the reverse complement.
AGCACCTGCTCCAGGAGGCCGCGGGCGTCGATGCCGCCCGGGCCGACGGCGACGGGCACGGAGGAGGACCAGCGCAGCGAAGAGCCCCCGCCGTCGGCGGGGGCCAGGGCGACACGGACGCCCGAGCCGCCGGAGTCGACACCCAGGACATGACCGGACGGCCGTGTCGTCGGAGTCATCGGAGCGGTCGTCTCCGCGGGGCCCGGGACGGCGCCGGGCGCCGGGTCACGGAAGCCGCCAGTCCACCGGGGCCGCCCCCTGCCGGGTCAGCAGCTCGTTGGCCCGGCTGAAGGGCCGGGAGCCGAAGAAGCCGCGGTCGGCGGACATGGGCGAGGGGTGGGCGGACTCCACGGACGGCACCTGCCCGAGCAGCGGGCGCAGATTGCGGGCGTCGCGGCCCCACAGGATCGCCACCATCGGGCCGCCCCGGGCGACCAGCGCCCGGATCGCCTGCTCGGTGACCTCTTCCCAGCCCTTGCCGCGGTGCGCGGCGGGCTTGCGCGGGGCCGTGGTCAGCGCGCGGTTGAGGAGCAGCACGCCCTGGCGCGTCCACGGGGTCAGGTCCCCGTTCGACGGTCGCGGCAGTCCCAGGTCCGTGTGCATCTCGCGGTATATGTTCTCCAGGCTGCCGGGCAGCGGCCGCACCTCGGGCGCGACGGAGAAGCTCAGCCCCACGGCGTGACCCGGTGTCGGGTACGGGTCCTGACCGACGATCAGAACCCTCACTTCGTCGAAGGGCTGCTGGAAGGCCCGCAGCACATTCGCGCCCGAGGGCAGGTACGTACGGCCCGCGGCGATCTCGGCGCGCAGGAAGTCGCCCATCGCGGCGATCCGCCCGGCCACCGGCTCCAATGCCTTGGCCCAGCCCGGTTCGACGATCTCATTCAACGGTCGTGCAGCCACGGGGCGTCACTCTACTGGCTCAGTCCGTTCCCGTACGAACGCGCCTTCCCGCCGCCGTCCGTGCGAACCCCGCCGTGCCTCGGCCACCTGCCTCCGCGGCATCCCCCGGACGAGTGATCACCTTGCCGCTTCGAGGGCGGCCGGATACCTCCGGAGACCGCCGGGCGGTGGTCTCCGGAAGCGTGTACGGGCGGGTCAGAGGGCCCGGCCGTACTGGGCCGGCACGCGCTTGGCGGCGCCCAGCGCGTCGGCGGCGCGGTGCGCCCAGTGCGGGTCGCGCAGCAGCTCGCGGCCGAGCAGGACGGCGTCGGCCTCGCCCGCGGCGACGATCTTCTCGGCCTGCTCGGGCTCGGTGATCAGGCCCGCCACGGCGGCCGGCAGCCCGGCCTCGTCCTGCACCCGGCTCGCGAACGGCACCTGGTAGCCGGGGCCGACCGGGATGACCGCGTCGGGCACGAGGCCGCCGGTGGAGACGTCGAGCAGGTCCACGCCGTGGGCCCGCAGTTCACGGGCGAGGGCCACGGTCTGGTCCGCGGTCCAGCCCTCGCGCCCGTCGTCGGCGTTCTCCGAGAGCCAGTCGGTGGCCGAGACACGGAAGAAGACCGGCAGGTCCTCCGGCCACACCGTGCGCACCGCGTCGACGACCTCCAGGGCGAACCGGATGCGGTTCTCGAAGGAGCCGCCGTAGGCGTCGGTGCGGTGGTTGCTGTGCGGGGAGAGGAACTCGTGGATGAGGTAGCCGTGCGCGCCGTGCACCTCGACGACCTCGAAGCCGGCGGCCAGGGCGCGCCGGGCGGCGGCCGCGAACTGGCCCACGACCTCCTGGATCTGCTCCACCGTCAGCTCGACGGGCGCGGGGTGGCGGTCGTCGAAGGCGACCGCGCTGGGGGCGACGGTCTGCCAGGCCTCGTCGGCGTCGGCGTATCCGCTGCCGTGCCAGGGGCGCTTGGTCGACGCCTTGCGGCCGGCGTGCGCTATCTGGATGCCGGGGACCGTGCCCCGCTCCTTGAGGAAGGCGGTGATCCGGCGCAGCGCGTCGGCCTGGGTGTCGTTCCAGATGCCCAGGTCTCCGGGGCTGATCCGGCCCTCGGGGCTGACGGCAGTCGCCTCCAGCAGGACCAGTCCGGTGCCGCCGGTGGCGCGGGCGGCATAGTGGGCGAAGTGCCAGTCCTGTGCCACGCCCGCGTTCGGTCCGAACGCGTCCGCGGAGTACTGGCACATGGGTGCCATCCAGACGCGGTTGGGGAAGGTCAGCGACCGAAGGGAGTAAGGCTCGAAGAGTGCGCTCACGCTCACAACAGACTCCAAATGCGCTACACGGGTGGGGCAACGGGCGCGGTGTCCGCCGTTGGGCGTCGACCACGGTTCGTACGATACCCATCGTAGTACGCTGGATGTCAAACTACGAGGATCCTCGTACAATGAGGTTCTCGCCCGGCACCGACGGCGAGAACGACCGAGCCCGGAGGAGCAGCCGTGCGGACACAGACCCGGCCCCCGTCGACCGGCCGCTCCCTGGAGCACCCCGACCGCGACCTGATCCGCCTGGAGGACGTGCTCCACGCCCTCTCCGACCCCATGCGCCTCCAGATCGTGTGCACGCTCGCGCGCTGCGAGGACGAGCAGAGCTGTTCCGTCTTCGACCTTCCGGTGAGCAAGTCCACGACCACGCACCACTTCCGGGTGCTCCGCGAGAGCGGCGTGATCAGCCAGATCTACCGGGGGACCGCCAAGATGAACGCGCTGCGCCGCGACGACCTGGAGGAGCTCTTCCCCGGGCTGCTCGACAGCGTCCTCACGGGTGCCCACCGCCAGGCGGCGCGACTGGAGGCGGCCGGCCGGTAGGCCCTTGGGGGACCGTCCGCCGCCTTCCGGTTACGTACCCTCCTGCCTACCGTCCCGCGCGCACCGGTGACGGCGGTTCCGCGCCCGCCTCAGCCCCGCGTGCCGTGGGCGGCGCCGAGCAGGCCCGCCCAGTCCGGGATCTTCACCGGACCCCGGCCCAGGCTCGCTCCGAGCGCTGCCTCCGCCGCCTCGATCCCCAGCCAGCCCGGCCACTCCACGGGCTCCTGGCCCGCCGCACGCAGCGCGGCGCGCGTGTCCCGCGCGGGCCGCCGCTCCAGCAGCGCCCGCGCGTCGGCGAGCAGCGACGCCACGGTCTCCTTGGCGCACGAGCGGTTGGTCCCGATCACCCCGGTCGGCCCCCGCTTGATCCAGCCCGCCACGTACTCGCCCGGCGACGGCGTACCGTCCCGCAGCACCCGCCCCCGGTCGTGCGGGACCGTCCCGCTGCCCTCGTCGAACGGCAGCCCCGCGATCGGCACCCCGCGGTAGCCCACCGACCGCAGCACCAGCCCCGCCTCGATCTCCTCGAACCGGCCCGTGCCCGTCACCCCGCCCCGCCCGTCCGGAGCGGTCCGCTCGAAGCGCACCGCGCGCACCGCCTCGTCGCCGAGCAGCGCCACCGGGCGCAGGAAGAACCGCAGGCGGATCCGGCGCGCCCGCCCGAGCGGCGGCCGCCCGGCCCAGCCCCGCAGCACCTCGACGTTGCGCCGCACCGCGGCGGGCAGCCCGGACGGGTCGGCCCAGCCCGCGTCCAGCTCCGCCTCCTCGGGTTGTACGAGCGTCTCGGCGCCCGGCAGCGCCCCCAGTTCGCGCAGCTCCTTCGTGGTGAACCGGGCCTGTGACGGGCCGCGCCGGCCCACCATGTGCACATCGGTCACCCGGCTGTCGGCGAGCGCGGCCAGCGCCGCGTCCGGCACGTCGGTGTGCCGCAGCTCCTCGGCGCCGCGCGCCAGCACCCGGGCCACGTCGACCGCCACGTTGCCCACCCCGATGACGACCGCCGACCGCGCGCCGAGCACGAAACCGCCCGGCGCGGCGTCCGGGTGGGCGCTGTACCAGGAGACGAACTCGGTGGCGGAGAAGCTGCCGGGCAGGTCCTCACCGGGGATGCCGAGCCGCCGGTCGGTCGCCGCCCCGACGCAGTAGACCACCGCGTGGTAGAGGTCCAGCAGTCGCCCGGGCGGCAGCTCGCGCGGGCCGTCGCCCACCGCGACATTGCCGAGGAAGGTGATGCCAGGGTGCTCCAGCGTGGTCCGCAGGGTGTTCTGGAGCGACTTGATCTTCTCGTGGTCGGGCGCCACGCCGTAGCGCACCAGGCCGTACGGGCACGGCAGGCGGTCCAGGACGTCCACCGTCACCCCGGGCACGTCCCGCTGCTGAACGAGGGCCTGCGCGGCGTAGACCCCGCTCGGTCCCGATCCCACGACTGCGACGCGAAGCACGCTGGGCCCCTTCCCGCGGCAGGGCCGCAGACGTCCCGCAGAGACCTCCAGAATGGCACCGGGGGACGGGATACGGGAGAGGCGCGCGAGACCGGGGGCGGCCGGAAACAGCGGGACCGCCTCTTTCCGCGCGCCGAGCCGGACGCGTGGCTTCCGGCGGAGTGGATCACGAGGCCCGCGTAGGTGATTCCCGGGGCGCGAAATTGACGGGCGAGGCTTCACCCGGGCGTGTTAACGTAGCGATCGTTAGTGTTCGACCGGATTTCTGAGCGAGTAGGGAGGTGAGGTTGATGACCGTGCTGAAGACCGCTGCCGTGCGCAGCGCCCGGACCATCCTCACGTCCCGGGCCCCGGTCTGACCGCTTCCGCGACCCCTCCGCGCGACGAGCCCGTGCTCGGCGTGCCGGTCGTCTCCGTGTGCTGACGGGGCCCCTTCCCGCAAGGGCCTTCCGACTTGTTCCGCAGCTCTCTGCTTCTCACGGTCCTCCGCCTGTCCTCCCGGCAGCCGGACGCGCCGGGCCCTTCGGGAACGAATCGCACCGATCCCAAGAAACGGACAGTCATCCCGTCATGAACACTCGCACCGACTGGATCACCCGCACCGAGACCGACGCCGACATCCCCGCGATCCGCGCCGTCGTCCTCGCCGCCTTCGACACCCCTCTGGAGGCCGGCCTCGTCGACGCCCTGCGCGCCGACACCTCCTGGATCCCGGGCCTCTCCGTGGTCACCCAGACCACGGACGGCACCGTCGTCGGCCACGCGTTGCTGACCCGCTGCCACATCGGCGACACCCCGGCCCTCTGCCTGGCCCCCGTCGCCGTCCTCCCGGAGTACCAGAAGACCGGCGCCGGCTCCGCGGCCGTCCGCGCCGCGCTCGACGCGGCCGAGGCCATGGGCGAGAACGCCGTCACCGTGCTCGGACACCCCGACTACTACCCGAGGTTCGGCTTCACCCGCGCCTCCACGTACGGGATCCGTCCCACGATCGACGTCCCGGACGAGGCCATGATGGTCCTCGGCCTCGACGCCGGCCGACCGCTCCCCGCCGGAACGCTGCACTACGCGGCCCCGTTCGGTATCTAGGCGGATCGATCAGCCGCTCGGTTCCTCACCGCGCCGGGCGTCGAAGCCCTCGCGCGGCGCGGGACCGGGCGGCACGCCCAGCCCCCAGTCCAGCCCGTACCGCCGGAACAACTCGGCGCGCAGAAGCCCGGCGGGCATCGGCGCCCCCGGCAGCAACACAGCTACCACCGAGCCCATCAACAGGGCGCGCAGCAGCCGGTAATCGGTCTCCGGATCGGCCGAGCCGTAACACGCCATGGTGTCCCGCAGCAGATGGGCGAGGCACCGCTGGTCCGGACACTGGAGGAAACCGTCCTCCTGGAGGATGCCCGCCATGTGCGTGCGCATCAGCAACGGACGGTCGCGGGCGAGGCCGAGGACCGCGTCGATCGCCCGCGCCAGCCGCTCCCGGCCGTCCGTCGCGCGCGGCGGACGCTCCAGCTCCGCGGCCAGTCGCAGGTGCATCAGCCGGTGCACGGCGGACTGGAGGAGCTGCCGCTTGCCGGGGAAGTAGTACGACACCAATCCGCGCGCCGTGCCCGCCCGGTCCGCGATGTCGGCGAGCGTCGTCGCCTCGTACCCGTGCTCGGCCACGAGTTCGACGGTGGCGTCGAGCAGTCGCTCGCGCGACCGGCGCCGCAACTCCTCGTTGACGGACGCGCTGCGAGGAGACATGCCCTAACTCCTGCGTTGACTGGCTCCGGGCCAATATACTCAGCGTGTCTCCGGTTGTCCTTGCCGCCAACGCGCCGGCCGGGATCCGGTGCGTCCGCTGATCGGGCGCCGCGGGGGAGCGCCCGATCAGCGGACGATGCACGGATCAGCGCCACTGCCCAGGCCAAGGGACGCCCGTAGGCGGGCAGATGGGCACGGGACGGGAAAAACGTGACCGCACCCCGGAATCTACGCGCGAAGCCCTGCCGGCGGTTACGTTGTCACCATGAGCAACCTTGATCGACAAGCCGCCCTCACCCTCTGCGGCGGCCGCGCCGGAGTCCCCGGCGAGCCGGTGCACGAACTGCTCGCGCCCAAGCATGTGCGGCTCGGTGAATCCACCCACGTACGCCGGCTGCTTCCCAACCTCGGCCGTCGCATGGTCGGAGCCTGGGCCTTTGTCGATCATTACGGGCCGGACGACATCGCCGACGAGCCCGGCATGCAGGTGGCTCCCCATCCGCACATGGGGCTCCAGACCGTCAGCTGGCTCCACGACGGCGAGGTCCTCCACCGCGACAGCCTCGGCAGCCTGCGGACGATCCGCCCGCGCGAACTCGGCCTGATGACATCGGGCCGGGCGATCTCCCACTCCGAGGAGAGCCCCCGCCCGCACCCCCGCCTCCTGCACGGCGCGCAGCTCTGGGTCGCCCTGCCGGATGCCCACCGGCACGTCGACCCGCACTTCGAACACCACCCGGACTTGCCGCTCGTCACCGCCCCGGGCCTGACGGCGACCGTCATCCTCGGCGAACTCGACGGCGCCCGCTCACCCGGCACCACCTACAGCCCTCTCGTCGGCGCCGACCTGACCCTCGCGCGCGGCACACGGACGAGCCTGCCGCTCGACCCGGACTTCGAGTACGCCGTCCTGTCCATGTCGGGCGAGGTCCACGTCGACGGCGTCCCCGTCCTGCCCGGCTCGATGCTCTACCTCGGCTGCGGCCGCACCGAACTGCCCCTGCGCGCCGAGTCGGACGCCGGCTTGATGCTCCTGGGCGGCGAGCCCTTCGAGGAGCGGATCGTCATGTGGTGGAACTTCATCGGCCGCTCGCAGGCGGACATCGAGGAGGCCCGGAACGACTGGACGGAGGGCACCCGCTTCGGCGAGGTGCACGGCTACGCGGGGGACCGGCTGCCGGCTCCCGCGCTGCCGCCGGTGGCGCTCAAACCGCGGGGGAGGGTGCGTTGACCCGCGGCTGAGCCGCTGGACCGCGTCTCCCCGGGGCCCTTGCGCTGCCTCCCTCGGCCAGCTCGGCGGAGGCAGGCGCGGCGCTCCGGCTTACCTGGCTGCTCAACGGGAGTTCCTCGTCCAGCGCCGACGGGTCCATGCGGTGCCCGGAGTCCGTGGGGACCGTGATCACGGCGTCCTCGCCGAGTCCGATGAAGCCGGCGGCGCGGGCGAGGGAGAAGTGGGCGGCGCGGGAGCACAGGACGCGCGGCCGGGCGCCGGACGGGATGCCGGTGCGGGCGGCGGAGACGCCGAAGTGGCGGGCGACGGTGTGGTCGCGTGCGAGGAGGAGCCCCATGAGGTCGGACTCGGTGCCGCCGGTGGTGACGACGCCGGAGGCGGTGGCGGGGTCGTAGTCGGCCAGTCCGGCGAGCGCGGCGACGACGGAGCGCTCGACGGTGGTGGTGGCGGGGGCCTGGTCCCAGGAGTCCCGGGAGGGGTTGAGGGCGGCGGCCATGTCGGCGGCTACGGCCACGGCCAGTGGCGGGCAGTGCGGATGACCGGCGCAGGCCGGGTCGGCGGGGTCGGCGGCGCCCGCGGCCAGCAGGCGGGTCACCTCCGCCAGCGCGGCGGTCGCCCCCGTCCCGTGTTCGGGGAGCGGTGTGCCGAGCCGGGTTTCCCACCGGGCCGCGAGCTCGCCGGGAGCGCCGGCCGGGACGGGGCCGCCACGCTCGGCGCTTCCCTCGCTCAGCGCCAGGACGGCAGTGGACAGCAACTCGCCCAGTACGGTGGGGCCTCCGCGGCCCTGAGCCAGGCTGCTGCTCAAGGCGCTCGGCGTGCTGCACGGGTGTTCGCCTCCGAGAGCGTCGGTGAAGCGTTCCAGGATCGTTTCGGTTTCCTCATCGCTGAAGCCGGACGACGACGTCGTGCCGGCCACCGAGCTCGACGATGAGCCCGCGCTCGGGCCGGGCCGCGCGTACGACGCGGGCCGGAGAGGGGTTGGCCGGAAGGCTGCCGAGGGGGTCGGGTTCGCTCTCGGGGGCGATCAGTTCCACCCCGAGCAGCGGTCCGCGGACGTCGCCGGCGTGTGCGTACCGGGTGCGCGGCCCGTCCCTCCCCGTTGACCGCGGGCCTCACGAGACTGTTGGCTTCCCCCGGCTCGTACACCATCCATCGCTCCAGCAAGGGGAGTCGCATGCGCTATCTCAGAAGGACGGCAGTCGTTGCGGCGGCCTTAGGGACCTGCGTGACGGTGCTGCCGGCGGCCGCCGCTACGGAGGGGCACAGGCAGCGTACCGAGCGGGTGAGCGTAGCCGCCGACGGTACGGAGGCGAACGGCGAGTCGGGGCAGGGGAAGATCAGTGGCGACGGCCGCGTCGTCGTCTTCGGCTCGGGGGCCGACAACCTGATCCCCGGCGACCCTCGCAAGGGCGGCCCCTTCGTGAAGGAGTTGCGCACCGGCAGGGTCGAGCGGGTCGCCGTGGCCCCCGACGGCACCCCGTCCGACGGCTCGACATGGGACGTGGCGGTCAACGCCAACGGCCGGTATGTCGTCTTCAGCTCGGACGCGACGAACCTCGTGCCGGGTGGCAACCCCACCGGCAGCACCGAGGTGTACGTGCGCGACCGCTGGACCGGGCGCACCGAGATCCTCATCGGGAACCCGAAGCAGGCCCGTGTCGACAACAGTGAACCATCGATCAGCGCCGACGGTCGCTATGTCGCCTTCCTCTCCACGCGCGGCGACCTGGTGCCAGGGGACACCAACGACGCGCGGGACGTGTTCGTGAAGGACCGGTGGCGGGGGACCGTCGAACGCGTCAGCGTCGCCTCCGACGGCACCCAGGGCGACGGCGAATCCGCCTCCCCGGTGATCAGCGCGGACGGCAGCCGCGTCGGATTCAAGAGCAGGGCATCCAACCTGGTCCCCCGAGCGGGCACCGACGAGGACCTGCGGGCGCGGCCCCGGGCGCGGGCGTTCTACGCGCACGAGCTGCGCACCGGCCGCACCGAGCTGGCCGCGCACTCCCGCACGGGGGCGAAGGTGGCGGTTCTCACCGACATCGGTCTGAGCCCGGACGGGCGCCACGCGCTGTTCATGAGCGCCAACGACGACATCGTCGCCGGTGACACCAACCGCACCGCGGACGCCTTCGCCACGGACCTGCGCACGGGCGTCACCCGGCGGCTCAGCGTGGCCGCCGACGGAACCGAGGCCGACGGGCTGTCCTACGGGCACGTGGCGATGAGCGCCGACAACCGGCGCGCGTTCTTCACGTCCAGTGCCTCCAACCTGGTGCCGGACGACACCAACGGCAAGGAGGACGTGTTCGCGCGCGACCTGCGGACCGGCGCGGTGGAGCGCGTCAACGTCGCGTCCGACGGGACCCAGGCGAGCGGGTTCTCGCTGAATTTCAGCGTCGACCTGTCCGGGCGCACGGCGGTGTTCGACAGCGAGGACGCCGACCTCGTGCCCGACGACCGCAACGGGGGGAGCGACGTCTTCCTCCGGCACCTGCGGTGAGCCGGGCGGCTACGGCGAAGTCGGGGAATGAGCACGCGACCCATCAGTTTCGGCTCAATGCCGGGGGTCACCATGTTGGCCAGGGCTGAACTCAATCTGTAGTCCGATGGGGTGAAGCCGTACCGGGAGCACCTCCGTGCTGTTGCCCACGAAACTCGGATGCCGGGGCAGGTCGCGGTCGGGTACGGCGAGCGCGAGGCCGGGGTAGCGGTCGAAGAGGGCTTCCAGGGCGGTCGTCGCCTCCAGCCGGGCCAGCTGTGCGCCCAGGCAGTAGTGCGGGCCGTGGCCGAAGGAGAGGTGCCGGACCGCGGGGCGGCGGGTGACGAGGAAGCGGGCCGCGTCGGAGCCGTGCGCGCGCTCGTCGCGGCCGGCGGCGGTGTACGAGGCGAGCACCGGGGTGCCCCGGGGGATGACCGTGTCACCGACCTTCAGATCGCGGGTGGGGTAGCGGAAGGGGAAGAAACTCACCGGGCTGTCGTAGCGCAGGGTCTCCTCGACGACATCTGCCCAGCTCGCCGCTCCCGCGCGTACCAGTGCCAGTTGCTCGGGGTGCGTGCACAGCGCCCGTACCGCGTTGGTGATCAGATTCAGTGTGGTCTCGTGCCCGGCGATGACCATCAGCAGGAGGGTGCCGACGAGCTCGCGGTCGTCGAGACGGTCGCCGTCCTCGGCCTGCGCGGCCAGGAGGGCGCTGGTGAGGTCGTCCCCCGGGGCGGCCCGGCGCCGGGCGACGACGAGGCCGAGGACCTGGGCCATGTCACGGTTGGCGGCCAGGGCGCGTTCCCGCGTGGTCGTGGTGCTCACGATCAGATTCGACAGCTCGTGCAGTCTGCCGCGCATGTCCGGGTCGACGCCGAGCAGTTCACTGATGACAGCCATGGGCAGCGGAAGTGCGAAGTGCTCGCGCAGGTCGACCACCCCCGGGACCGTCGTTTCCTCGCTGAACGCCGCCTCTCCGAGAGCGTCCAGCAGCAGGGTCGTCAGCTCCTCGACGCGGGGCCGTAACCCTTCGACGCGACGGGGGGTGAAGACCTGGGTGACCAGGCCCCGCAACCGCCGGTGGTCGTCGCCGTCCGCGGTGGTCATCCCCTCGACGGTGGCGAAAGTGGCCAGCGGCCACCCTGGTGGTACGGCCCCCTCACGCAGCGCCGCGAAGTGGCAGGCGTTCTTCGCGACGTCCGGGTGGGCGAGGAACGCCTTCAGCTCCTCGTGCCGGGTGACCGCCACGGCGGCGACCTCGCCCGGCAGGACCACCGGAACGGCAGGGCCCCGCGCGCGCAGCCGGTCGTTGTCCGCGTGCTGGTCGGCTCCTGTGGGGTCGAGGCGGTGCGGAGTGACGGGACTGTCCTGCATCTGAGGCTCCTCGGGGCGGGTATGGCGGATGAGGCTTCATCGGACGGGAGTGACATGGTGCCGTCAACTTCTGCACCGCACCCCCTCCGTACCCATCGCGTCCGCGGCCGACCCTGGCCCCGCTGCGCTGGACCGGTATGTCACGACCCGCCGGGCCCCGGGACGATGGAGACGCTCGGTTCTGAGCAGGGGGCAGGGGGCAGGGGGCAGGGGGGGCAAGGGAGGGCAGGGGCAGCCGGGAGAATGGTGGAGAGACCGTCCCGTCGTGTGACCCACGTCATGGGAACCCGTACCCCCCACCGGACATATACAGACGTGACGTCAATACACACCCGCATCAGGGACGGCGACCCGGACTCCTTCCGCCATCTCTTCCGCTCGCACGCCCAGCTCGTCCACCGCTACGCCATCCGCGCCACCGGCGACTGGGCCACCGCCGAGGACGTCGTCTCGCTCACGTTCCTGGAGGCCTGGCGTCTCCGCGCCAGGATTCCCGAGGAACCGGACGGCGCGAAGGCCTGGCTGATGGGCATCGCGGTGAACGTCCAGCGCAACACCAGCCGTGCCGCCCGCCGCCACGAGAAGGCCCTGGCCCGCATGCCCGCCAAGGAACCCGTGCCGGACATCGCCGGTGAGGTGGTGGGCAGGATGGCGGACGCCGAGCAGCTCACCGCCGCGAAGAACGCCCTGGGGAAGCTGCGCCGGTCGGAGCGCGAGGTCGTCACCCTCTGCGTCTGGTCCGGCCTGAGCTACGCGGAAGCCGCCGAGGCCCTGGGCGTGGCCGTCGGCACCGTACGGTCGCGGCTGTTCCGGGCCCGCGAGCGCCTGCGCAAGCTCGCCGAACACGAGCTCCGGAAGAACGCGGACGGGGCGGCGGCCCGGCGCGGCCCGAGCACCACCACCTGCACCTGAACCGGCCGAAAGAGAAGTGGAACCGATGATGCGTACCTCCCGGCGGCCCCAAGGGTCGCTCAACCTCGGCGACTTCGACCTCCTCCTCCCGCGGCAGGACGAGACCTCCCTGTCCCAGGCCCGGCAGGACCTGCTCGAAGAGGCCCTGTGGGCCGAGGCACACCGCACCGCCCCCGCGCGCCGCGCTCCCGTGCGCGCCGCACGGCCTGGATCGCGCTCCCGGCAGCAGCGGCCGTGATAGCGGGCGCCGTGATCGTCGCCCCGGACAGCTCCGGTACGTCCGGTACGGACACCAGCCCGCCGAGGGCCGGCGCGAAGCCGGCACCCGGCACCGCCAAGGGCCTGTCGGCGACGGTCGACCGCATCTCGCTCGCGGCGGCACAGCGGCCTGCCCTGGAGCCCCGGCAGGATCAGTACATCTACGTGGAGAGCAAGGTGAGGGGCGGGTCGGTCGACAGGGCGGGCGGCAAGGAGAAGCTCGTGGTGACTCCGCTGCGCTCGCGCCAGGTCTGGCACTCGCCCGACGGTCTCAAGGGCTTCATCTATGAGCCCGGCCATGAATTCATGGACAAGAACGGCGAGGACCTCGACCTCGACCGTCCCGATGACGTCACCGAGCGAGGCTCCTACAACAGCGTCAAGAAGCTCCCCACGGACCCTGACGTCCTGCTCAAGCGCCTCTACCAGGGGGAAGGGTGGGTGACCCGCAGGCCGACTGGACGGCGTTCGGGGAGATAGGCCAGCTGCTGGAGGAGCAGATCGCGCCCCCGGAGATCAGCGCCGCACTGTTCAAGGCGGCCGCCAAGATCCCGGGCGTCACGCTCGTGGACAAGACCGTCGACGCGACCGGCCGGGCCGGAGTCGCGATCGCCCACACCGGTCCCGTCAGCCGTCAGGAGTGGATCTTCGACAAGGGCACTTATGAGTACCTCGGCCAGCGCGACGTGCTGGTCAAGCCGTACCGGGGCCTCGAACCCGGCGCCGTCACCTCCGAGACCGTGGTCCTCAAGCGGGCCGTGGTCGACGCGAAGAAGGAACTCCCCGACGGCACGACGCTCTGACCTGATCGGACCTCGGGCGGGCGGCGAGCCCTGATCATGGGTCGCTGCCTGGAGCCGGACGCTTCCCTGTCCGGCGGCGGGTCGGACGCGGTGGCGTGTTCGGTCAGGCCGCCCCCGCCCAGGCTTTGCGGGCCAGCAGGTGAACCTCCTGGAACTGCCGTCGGTCGGTGGGCTGAGGCTCGCGAACCATCCGGGCCACCTCGCCCAATCCGGACTCGCGCAGCATCGCGGCAAGATGATCAGGCCACCAGCGATAGGCCGGCGCGACCGTGTGATCGAAGACCTGCGTCGGCTGGGACGGGCCGTCGCTTGCCGAGAAGCCGATCAGGAGGTGGCCGCCGGGTGCCAGCACGCGGTGGAACTCCGCCAAGATGACGGGGAGTTCCCGCGGCGGCGTGTGGATGACGGACCAGCGTGAGAGTACGCCGCCCAGCGCGCCGTCGGCGATGTCCAAGGCGGCCATCGAGCCCACGTCGAACCGCAGGTCCGGGTGGGCCTGTCGAGCCAGTTCGATCATCGAGGGAGAGGCGTCGACGCCGAACGCCGCCAGTCCGAGCTCGTCCAGATGAGCAGTTATATGGCCAGGTCCGCACCCCAGGTCCCCGACCTGGCTGTTCCCACTCGCACGGACGACCTCGGCGAAGACACCCAAGATCGCGCGGTCCAGGGGGCTGTCGCGCAGCGTGTCGCGGAACAGCCGCGCGTAGGTGGGTGCGGCAGCGTCGTAGGCCTCGCGGGTGGCATTGAGGGCATCGTGTTCGAGCATGCTCGCGACTGTAATACTTCCTGGCGCGTCGAAGGCCACCTGTAGGCCCTGCCTGTCAGTGGTCTGCCGGGCTGACGGAGTGTCGGCCGCCCCCCGTCAGCCGGTATGGCGGACTCGAACGAGGAGGCGGCGGCCCGACCGGGTGCTCATCGCCGCCCGCACCCAGGGCAAGGCGCCCTGGAGGTCCTTCGAAGCGGCGGCCGGTGCGCTGCCCCCTCGCCGACGGTCAGTGCCGCTCTCTGTCGCGCACCAGCCGGTGCTCCGCGTCCCCTACGCCTCGCGTGCGTACGAGCTGTCCATCGCCGCCGCCATCCTCAGGTACGGGGCCGCGTCCTCCGAGCGGTTCTGGCGTTCCAGGCTGCGGCCCAGCAGCAGGTAGGCGTAGGCCTCCGCCGGGGCGTGGGCGATCACTCGGCGGGCCTCCGCCTCGGCCCGCCGGAGCTGGGCGGAGTGGTAGTAGGAGCGCGCGAGGAGCAGCCGGGCCGCGAGGTGGGCCGGCTCGGCCTCGACGATCGGGGTCAGGATGCGCGCGGCCTCGGTGTAGTCCCTGGCCTCGAAGAAGAGGTGGGCGCGCGCGTACTCGTCCGCCAGCGGGTGCGGCGTGGCCGGCAGCTCGGCGGTGGGCGAGAACGGGGTGAAGTCGGTCATGGACGGCTCCTTTCACCCACCCTCAACATAGGTGAAGCTTGAACTATTTCCTGGGCCTCCGCTACGCCGGTCTCCCGGCTCCGCCTCGTCCCGCGACCGCCGCGTACGCCCCCACCGACAGCGCCACCAGCGCCCCGCCCAGCAGCCACCCGCCCACCACGTCCGACAACCAGTGCACCCCCAGATACACCCGCGTGAAACCCACCCCGACCACCGACACCACGGCGGCCACCAGCGCACCACGCACCCACCGCACGCCGGCGCCGTGCAGCCACAGCAGCCACACCAGCAGCCCGCAGGCCACCGTCGCGCTCAGCGCGTGCCCCGACGGGAACGCCTGGTAGTGCGCCATCGCCACCGGGTCCGCCCACGACGGCCGGTCCCGGCCCACCGCCGCCTTCAGCCCCTGCTGGAGTGCGGTACCGAGCAGCGACGTGACCGCGATCCACGCCGCCAGCACCCCTTCGCGCCGCCGCACCAGCCACAGCGCGGTCACGGCGAGCGCCGCCCGCATCGTCCAGGGGTCCCACAGCCAGTCCGACAGCAGGCGCATGGCGTGGGTCCAGCCGCGGTGACCCGTGGCCGCCGGGTGCAGCCCGTCCGCGACCCGCCCGTCCAGTGTCAGCAGCGGTGCCCATTCGGCGCTCACCAGCACCAGGAGCACCACGAACAGCGCGCCCAGCACGGCACCGGCCCGTATCGGCACCGAGGACCGGTACGGGCGGACGTCGGCCGGGAGCGGAAGAGGGAGGCGCCGCGGAGAATGCATGATCAGATCGTCGCCGATCGGACCACGCCGGCACCAGACGCCGGGGACGCCCGTCAGCCGAGGGCGCTGAGCCCCGGCACGAAAGTCACCAGCAGGGGGACCGCCGGCACCAGCGCCGCCGCGGCCGTGAGCCGCAGCCGCCGGGCCGCCGTCAGCCGGGGCGCGGGCGCCAGCAGCCGGTGCACCCGGCCCGGCACCTGGGAGAGCTGGGTCGGGCAGGGGCCGAACACCCCACGGTCCTCGTTGAGTTCGACCAGCGCCAGGGCGGTGTTCAGCCGGCCGAAGCGGCGCGACGCCGCGTCGTCCGCCGCCAGCTCCACCAGGTGGTGCACCTGGTCGCGGAACGCCGCGAACACCGGCACCTGCGGGAAGCCGTTCGCCAGCGCGCCCGAGCAGTGCAGCAGCCAGTCGTGCCGGGCCCGCGCGTGTCCCTGCTCATGGGCCAGCACGGCGTCCAGCCGCTCGCCCTTGAGCCGCCGCAGCGCCGCCGTGGTGATCACCACCTGAGGCGCGGCGCCACCCAGCGACCACGCGTCGGGCCGCTCGCCCTCCAGCACCACCAGCCGCTCCGCGCCCGCGTCCTCACCGGGCAGCCGGGGGGAGCGTACGACCAGCTCCGCGCGCCGCTGCCGGCGCTGGGCCCGCGCCCCTCGCACCTCCCGGGTGAGCATCGCCGCCGTCCACACCGCCCCGCACGCGAGAGCGACGGCCAGCGGCGCCGCCCACGACGCGTACGAGGTCAGCGCGTACGCCTCCACCACCGCGTGCGGGGCGACCGCGAAGACATGGCCGCGCACGGCCTCCCAGGCCGCGGCCGCGCTCAGCGACATCGCGAGCGCGCAGCACAGCAGCACGGCCGCCACCACGCACTGCCACACCCACAGGGCCACGACGGGTTCGCGGTCGGGCCAGTCGGCACGGGTCAGCAGGCGCGGCGCCATTGCCGCGACCAGTCCGGCGAGGACCAGCAAGGCGAGCGGGACCATCATGGCCGAAGCCTATGAGGGCCGGGCCGCGCACGGGTACGCCCCGGTACGCGAAGTGACGTATGCCACGGCCGTACGGCGCCCCCAGGCGATATACAGCAGCCCCGAGCCGCGACGGAACGCCCGTTCACATCGTCAGCAGCATCGCCAGCATCCCGATGCCCATGGACAGCCGGCAGGCGTTGGTGAGATTCGGCCGGCCCGGCCACGTCACCTCACCGGACGTCGCGGCCACCACCGGCACCAGCACCGCCACCGTGCGGACCACGTACACCGCGAAGTACACCAGCAGCAGCCCCGTCAGCAGCGGCGTCCCGGCCGGTTCGTGACCCGCCACGTGCCCCGAGTGCCCGGCCATGGGGGCGCCCGCCATCGCCAGCGCCATATAGACCATCGCGAACGCGCCCACCGCGTGGTGCAGGTGATTCGGCTCGGTGCGTCCCCGCGCCGCCACCACCAGCGACCGCAGCCCGGCCGCGCCGAAGACGACCGCGAACAGCGGCGCGCCCCACGGGCGGGTGTCCAGCACGGCCGTCGGCACGGCCATCGCGGCCATGCCGAGACCCATCAGGGCGTCCCCACCGGTGGCCCGGCCGCCGGCCGGCCCCGCGTCCGTCCGTATCCGGGCCAGGCAGTACGCGCCCGTCGCGGCGCACAGCGCCACCAGCAACCAGCCGACCAGCGGCGGTCCTTGCACGGCACACCTCCCCGGACGCGCGGACCCACCCGAACGCGCAGACCCACCCCCGGAGGATTCCCCTTCCCGCACGCGGCATGGGAGCGCACGGGCGCACAGGGGGAGCACGGGACGCCCAAGCGTGCGCCCGCGCATTCGCCGGATGCGGGTGAGGAGGGGCGGCCCGGTCTTCCGCGGGGCTGATCCGGGTCATGGACGGACGCCGGGTCCGGTGAGGAGTGCCTCTTCGGCCGCTCGGACGGCGTCGACCATGTCGATCTTGCGGCCCATTGAACACCGCGCCACCGGCCCCACCGTCCGACCGTGACCACCCTGCGAATGGATACGATCGGGGGCCGGCGGCAGGTGTCGGCAGGGCCTGTGTGCACTTCGGCAACCGCCGCAGGTACGGCGATTTCTGTAAACGCCGCAGCTCGGCCGTCGTTTCGAGGTTCGAGGAATTCTCTCGGACTCCGGGTGCGGTGCTCGTTTCGATCCGCGCGGGGCGAGGAGCCCGTATCCGAGAAGTCGTCAACGCGTAAACAAACTGAGGGCTTCCGGGGGCACCGCGAGCGAGTCGGCAGTCTAGGACAATGGCATATCACCGCCCATTGCCCACCGCTGCCCGCACGAGGATCCGATCGCGCCCGGCGAACCACGCGCCGGACCCGTCCACCGCTCCGGAACGGGCCGAGGCGCGCGTGCCGGCAGCCGTCGCACCAGCGCCATGGCGGAAACGCGCAGGCCGTCTCGGGCCTTGACGGTCGGCCACTGAGGCTCTCCCCGGTCCACCCCGGCCACGGGCACGAACACCGCCCCGCCCCTCGTCCCGCTCCCGCCGGAACACTGACGCGCCATCCGGCTGAAGATCGAAAACCGTCACGAGGTGTTATCGGGAAGGGCTCGCCCGTCACTTCGGTGAGTTTGATCAGGAGAGAATTCAGTCAATACGGTAACTTGACTCGGGTGAATTGATCATTCCGGGGTGGAATGCTTTGTTCCCGATCGAAGAGGTGCCATGCTTGACAGATGCGTCAAAGGCCGGTCTCACTCGGGTGCGGCCGGCGGGGGAAATAGCGGGATTCGCTTCCCAGGCTTCGTCGGCCTGGTTGGAGGGTGGCTGTTGGCGCCCCATTTCACAGAGGAATCCCAGGGCTGAAAGACGACGTGAAATACCGGGGGAATGCCAGTGAAGTTCAACTTGCTCGGTGCTCTGGAGATGGTGACCGACGACGGGCGGTCCCTGGAGCTGAACACCTCGAAGACGGGACAGGTGATCGCGCTGCTTCTTGTGCGGTGCCGGGAGACGGTCAGCTCCGACACGCTGCTCGAAGAGCTGTGGGGGCAGCGATTACCGCGCAGCGCCCGGACCACGCTTCAGACGTACGTGTACCACGCGCGGCAGATGTTCGACCGGGAACTGCCCGGGCGGGCCGGGCACGAGGTGCTCGTGACCCGACCGCCCGGGTACGCGATCCTGGCCGACGAGGAGCTCGTCGACAGCAAGCGCTTCGAGCGCCTCGTCAGGGAAGGCAAGGGACTCCTGGACGCGGGCCGTCCCGAGGACGCGATGGCGCGGCTGGACGAGGCCCTGGCGATGTGGCGTGGCCCCGCCTTCTCCGGGATGGCCTTGGGCAGAGTGCTCAGCGCACATCTGACGCACCTGTGCGAGGTGCGCATACGGGCGATCAACCTGCGCATCGAAGTGCTGCGCCGGCTCGGCTTCTACCAGGAGCTGGTGCCCGAGCTCAGCTCGCTGGTCGCGTTCCACCCGCTCAACGAGCACTTCCACGCCCAGTTGATCGAGGCCCTGTACAAGACCGGGCGGCGGGCCGACGCCCTTCGGGCGTACCAGCAGCTGCGCACCGTCCTGGACCAGGAACTCGGCGTCGAACCGGCACCGGAGATCCGGCGGTTGCAGTACGAGGTGTTGAACCACGGTCGGTACGACGAGGAACGGCCCACGCGCGGCGTCGCTCCGCGCGACCGCTTCGAGGCGTCCTGGGGCTTTCGCGCCAAGGCCGGCTAGGTTCCGGGCCGGCGCGCGAGTCGCGGACCGCGCCCCGGTGCCCGGCCGGACAGGCCGGGCACCGGGGCACGCGGCCGCCTCGGCTCGGCGCGGCTCTCCCGGTTCCGTGCTCAGATCTCCAGGCACTGGGCCGCGTAGGAGTCGGCCGCGGGCTGGAACCGGAGCGCGATGTGGCTGGCGGCGGAGTTGACGTCCCGCCACAGCCGTTGCAGCGGGCCGGCCTCGGCCTGCCCCGAGGTGCCCGCCGCGTGGAAGAGCCGGTTCACCGACGTGACGAGGAGGTCGACGGCGTAGGAGCAGTCGCGCAGATTGCGCGTCACTTCGAGGCGGGTGGCCGCCGCTCCCTTGTCGCCGATCAGCGAGGCACGTTCGAGAAGGATTGCCGCGGCGTCGATGTCGGCCGCGCAGCGGGCCAGTGCGGCGTGCACCGAGGTCCGGTCGATCTGCGGGGCGCCGGGGCGTGACGCGGCTGACCTGATCTTCTCGGTGAGGTACGCCGACCAGACTGCGAGCGCCCCGCGCGCGGCGCCGAGCACCGGGGTCGCGAAGGAGAGGCCGTTGACCGCCTCCAGCGGCACCGAGTGGCAGGGCGCGGTCGAGTCCACGGCGCGTCCGGTGAACAGGTCCTGGCGGTCGAAGCACCGGGAGTCGGGGACGAGGACGTCCTCGACCGTGACGGTGTTGCTGCCGGTGGCCCGCATGCCGATGTTGAACCAGGTGTCGGTGACGGAGAACTGCCCCCTGGGCACGGCGAACACCTTGGCCGCGGGCCGCTCCGCGCCGGGGACGTCGGCGCACACCAGCGTCCAGTCGGAGAAGTCCACCGCGCTGATGTAGGGCCACTGGCCGCTCACCCGCCAGCCGCCCGGCACCTTACGGGCCCGGCCTGCCGGCACCAGGGACCCGACCACCACGGTGTCCGGGCCGCCCGCCCACACCTCGCGGAAGCCGTCCGCGGGCAGGAACGCGGCCATCCGCGAGAGGTTGGCCATCAGCGAGGCGCACCAGGCGGTGGCCGCGCAGTTCCGGCCGATCTCGGCCACCGCCGGGGTCAGTTCCCGGAACGTGCCGGCGTTCCCGCCGCATTCGACGGGCACGAAGTGCCGGGGGAATCCGGCGTCGACGAGGGCCTGGGCCACCTCCGGGTCGAGCCTGCGTGCGGATTCCGCCGCGGTCGCGCGCTCGGCGGCGAGGGCGGCGACGCCGGCGGCCGCCGGAGCCGCCTCGGTCCCGGTCGCGGACGGCGCGGTGGTGGCGATGCGGGGCGGGGATTGGTCCAGCATCCCGGTACCTCACTGGTCTCCGTGGCAGCCCACGGCTCGGCTCGGTTGGGGCGTTCCAGACACTCGTCCGCCGCCGTCCAACGCGACTCGATTCCGGCTGGAAGAGCCGGGGTTCACCCCAGCGACCAGCGCAGGAGGTCGTCGAGACCGGCCTTGACGTCCTGGGCGGTCGTCCCGCGCGCCTGCCGCTGATGGTCCATCAAGAGGGCGGAGACCGGGGCGAGGAGCGCGTCGGCGAGGAAGCGCACGTCGGTCCCCGGTGGCGTCACCTGTGTGAGCAGCGTGACCAGATGCGTGTGGTGGACCGCGTACGGGCCGCTGCGGTAGCGGGCCCCTGGAGCGCTGGCCTCGGCCGCGAGGATCAGCTCGAACTGCGCGGTGCCCCGGTCGGCGAGGGCGTGCAGGAACGCCCGGATGCGCGCGCCGGGTTCGGCACCCGGCCCCAGCGGGGGCGGCCCCGTCATGAAATCCCGCTGGAAACCGCGCTCGTGCTCGTCGAGGAGGGCGAAGACCAGCCCCGCACGGTCGCCGAAGCGGCGGTAGAGGGTGCCCACGCCGATTCCGGCCTCGCCCGCGACCAGGTCGACGGTGAGCCCCTGCACGCCGTGCCGGGCCACGATGCGGGCCGCGGCGTCGAGGATCCTGCGGCGGTTGCGGGCGGCGTCGGCGCGCTCGGGAGCGGTCTTTCCGGCCAGTGGCAGCGACGTCAGCAGCTCCGGCGCGACGGACGACGGCGTCGGGGCCGGGCGGCGGCTGTCCACCGTGGTTCCTCACTTCCTGCCGGGAGGGCGGTCGGGGAAGTCTACGTGATCTTCGCGGAACCGAGCGGGAGGGGCTTTCTGATGCTTTCTGATCCCCCTTGTAATCGGAGTGCGCTCCGGTTAGTGTCTGGCCCCGTACGCTAGCACGCCCCAACTCCCGCTGAACGCAAGGGTGTTCCAAGGCCGGAAGGCGGGCCGCCGCGGTCCGTGCCGCCCCGCGCCGGACCTGCCCGAACCGCACCGCACGCGCCCCTTGGTCAAGCCCGCGCAAGACAACAAGGCAGGAATCCCTGATGAGCCTGAATGTCGCCGTCATCTACTACTCCGCGACCGGGAACGTGCACCAGATCGCCCAGGCGGTCGCCGAGGGAGCGGGCAAGGGCGGGGCGGAGGTGCGCCTGCGCCGGGTCGCCGAACTCGCCCCGGGCAGCGCGATCGACGCCAACCCCGCGTGGCGGGCGCACATCGACGCCACCACCGACGTCGAGCTCGCCACGCTCGACGACCTGACCTGGGCCCACGGCGTCGCCTTCGGCACCCCGACGCGGTTCGGGAACGTCTCCGCGCAGCTCAAGCAATTCCTGGACACCACCGGCGGACTGTGGGCCTCCGGTGCGCTCGCGGACAAGACGGCGACCGGCTTCACCAGCGCCGCCAACCACCACGGCGGCAACGAGTCCACGCTGCTCGCCCTGTACAACACCATGCACCACTGGGGCGCGATCACCGTCCCGCCCGGCTACACCGACGCCAGTGTCTACCCCGCGGGCGGCAACCCCTACGGCACCTCGCACGCCTCGCAAGGCGGCGGCCCCTCACCGGAGGTGCTCGCCGCGGCCCGTTTCCAGGGCCTGCGCCTGGCCCGGATCACCGCCCGGATCGTCGGCGACGGCCGGAACTGAACCGGCGCACGGCACCACGGGCGTGGCCCCACCGCACAGCGGCGCACGACCGCACCGGGACTTCGAGCCGTCTTCGAGCGGGCCCGGAGAGTGTCGCGGGGGACGGACCGCCCATGCGGCGGACCGGACGCGGCAGATCCGGCCGCGCAGGCATTCAGGCAGCACAGGGGGAGAGCAAGCAGCCATGGCAGACCACCCCGACGAGCAGCGATCACACCGAGCCACGGCGCCGGCGGGCGAACACCCGCACCAGCGCGAGGTGCTGTGGAACACCGACTTCGGCGAGGGCTTCGCCACCAGTGGGCCCGGCGCGCGCTGGTACCACTCCGCGACCGGTCCCTACGTCGGGGACGACGGAGTGGTCACCACCGGTGCGCACGGCCTGCGGGTCGACTCCAGCGGCGTCGGCGAGAATGGCACGCCCGCGTTCGTCCGCACCCTCGCCCAGGAGCGGGAGAACGGCCACGGGCTGCCCGGCCTGCTCGACCACGTCAAATGGCTCGCCTACATCCAGCACCAGTCCTCCGCGGGGCTCCCCGGCTTCGACGCGCCACCCGAAGGGGAGCTGGTGTTCGAGGTCCAGGTGTCCGGCCGTACCTACGGCACGGAGGGGCATCCCTTCGGCGAATCCGTCACCGACCCCGAGGACGACCTGCGCCTCGCGTCGACCGCGGTCAACGCCTTCGACCCGGAGACGCTCCTGGTCGTCGACTTCTTCCTGACCAACTCCCGGATCTACGCCTTCTACGAGCGGCTGCCGTTCGCCCGCCGGCAGCTGGGTGACTACGCCTCGTTCTCCTACGCGATCCCCGTCGCCCGGCGCTCGCCCGATCAGCAGCACCACCTCGCCCTGCACTACGACCGCTCCGCGGGCCGGGTGCGCTGGGTGGCCGACGGCGAGGAGGTCTTCCGGGTGGAACGGCTCGGCCGCCGCCTCGCCTCCTCGCGGCACCTCGTCCTGGATCACGGGGGCGACGAGACGCACATCGCGCCGCGCCAGCTCAACGGCGGCATGGGCATGTTCAGCCTCCTCGACGGCGCGCGTCCCGGACAGGCCGGAGCCGCTCTGGTGCGGCTGTCCGGCACGGAGGACTTCTACTTCGCCCCGGCTGAGGGACAGCCGCGGCCGCAGACGTTCCTGGACGACAAGAGCGCGCGGGCCAGCCGGCTCTTCGGCCAGGGCGCGAGCCTCTCCGTGGCCCGCTACACCGTCTGGAGGGGGCACGGCAGGTGAACCGACACGACACCGAGCCGCCCGCCCCGGCAGCGGCCGAGCTGGCCGGGACCTGGCGCCTCGTCTCGTACGTCGATGTGGACGAGGCGGGCAACGTCAGCGAGGGGCCGCTCGGCCCCGCCCCCGAGGGGCTCCTCATCTACCACGAGCAGGGGCACATGGCGGTCAGCATGATGCGCACCGGTGCCCCCGCGGCCGCCGGGCCGGGGGAGCGGGCGGGGGGAGCGCCCCCGGCCCGGCAACACGAGACGTTCATGGGGTACGCGGGGCGGTGGCGCCTCGCCGACGAGCGCACCGTGGTGCACCACGTCGCCGTCAGCGCCCACGGCCACCAAGTGGGCCAGGAACTCGTCCGCGAGCTGGAGCGGGACGGCGACCGGATCGTCCTGCACGGCACGGCGGTGATCGGCGGGCGGCCGCAGCGGCGGCGGCTCCGCTGGGAACGGGTGCGCGGGTGAGCCCGTCCCGCGCTCCCCGGACCGACGGGCGGACGGGGTGAGCCGACCCCGGCCCGCCGGGGGCCGGACGACGCCCCCGTACCCGCACGACAGCAGACCACGGGCAATGTCCATCGTTCTTCAACGCAAAGGAAACTCCGCCATGAAGGCTCTGATCGCTTCCTCCTACGGCCCGGTCGACCAGCTGACCGTCACCGACGTGACCAAGCCGGTACCCGCGGCCGGGCAGGTGCTGATCAAGGTGCGGGCCGCGAGCCTGAACGCCCTCGACATCCGCCTCACGACGGGCGCGTTCCGCGAGCAGATGCCCGTGGAGCACCCCTTCCACCTCGGGCTCGACGCCGCGGGAACGGTGGAGGTCGTGGGCGAGGGCGTGTCCCGCTTCACGGCGGGCGACGAGGTCGTGGCCTTCACCTACCCGTTCTTCGGCACCGTCGCCGAATACGCGCTGGCCGGCGAAGGCCCGAACCTGGTGCACCGTCCGAAGTCCCTGTCGCCGGAGGCCGCCGCCGCCCTCCCGCAGGCGGCCATGACCGCCGCCGCCGCGCACGACGCGGCCCAGCTCAAGTCCGGCCAGAGCGCGCTGGTGATCGGCGCGTCCGGCGGTGTCGGGTCCTTCCTGGTGCAGCTCGCCCACCGGTCCGGAGCCCAGGTGCTGGCCACCGGCAAGCCCGAGGACGAGGCGTACCTGCGCCGCCTGGGGGCCGTCGAGACGATCGACTACACCGGCAAGGACGTCGTCGAGGAAGCACGCCGCCTGCGCCCCGACGGCGTGGACGTGGTGATCGACCTGATCAACGCGGGGCCGGGACTCGCCGCCACCGCGGCCGCGGCCAGGAACGCTGGCCTCCTGGTCTCCACGCTGGGCGGCGCGCCGGGGTTCGAGCGCGGGGTCACGGTGGCCTACGTGGGGGTGGACCAGGGCGTCGGGCAGCTCGAGGACCTCGTCCGGCGCGCCGCCGAGGGGCAGCTGGACGTGCAGGTCGAGACCTTCCCGTTCTCCCGGGCCGTCGAGGCGGCGCAGCGGTTCGCCGGCTCCCACTCCCGCGGCAAGCTCGTCATCACCTTCTGAACCCACCGCCGCCCGCGGCCCCGGCGGGGCCGCGGGCGGCACGCCGCACGAAGCGACCCCACCGAGGTGACTGCCGTGGCCTACGACTACGACCCCGAGCTCGCTCCCTGGGCGGCGCGCCTCGCCCCGGTCGACTACACGGACCCGGTCGCCGCGCGGGCCGCGGTCCGGGGCATCGCCGGGCGCCAGGCGCCCTACCGGCCCCTCGGCGCCGTCGAGGTGTCCGAGGCCGCCGCCCCCGGCCCGGACGGCGCCCCACCGGTGCCGCTGCGCGTCTACCGGCCCGCCGCCCGGGGCGCGCGGCCCGGCCCCGGACTGCTGTACCTGCACTGGGGCGGCTTCGTCTGCGGCGACCTGGACGCCCTGCACCCCACGTGTCTGCGCCTGGCGGACCACACCGGCGCCGTCGTGGTCGCACCGGCCTACCGCCTCGCTCCCGAGCACCCCTTTCCCGCCGGCCCGGAGGACGCCTACGCCGCCCTGTGCTGGACGGCGGGGAACGCGGCTCGGCTCGGCGTGGACCGGGACCGGCTCGGGATCGGTGGCGAGAGCGCCGGGGGAGGACTGGCCGCCGCGGTCGCCTTGCTGGCCCGCGACCGCGGCGGGCCGCCCCTGCGCATGCAGTGCCTGATGTGGCCGGAGCTCGACGACCGCCTCGACACGGTCTCGGCCCGCGCTTTCACCGACACACCGAAATGGGACCGAGCCTCCGCACAGGCGAGCTGGGGCCACTACCTGGGGCCGCGCCACCGGCCCGGCGCCGACGGGGTGCCTCCGTACGCCGCACCCGCGCGAGCGGCGGACCTGTCCGGACTGCCGCCCGCGTATGTGTGCGCCTGCGAGTACGACCCAGGGCGCGACGAGGCCCTCGCCTACGCCCACCGGCTCATCCAGGCGGGGGTACGCACCGAGATCGGCTACTGGCCGGGGACGTTCCACGCCTCGGTCTCGGTCGCCGGCGCGGCCGTGAGCCGGAGGATGCTCGCGGACCAGACCGACGCGCTCGTCCGCGGTCTGGGCGGCACGGCGCGGGACACACCGCACGCCGACACCGAGGGAGGGAAGCGCACGTGAGTCATGGCGCGGCAGAGAAGGTGATCTGGGACGCCGACTTCGCCGGCGGGTTCACCACGACGGGCCCGGACGCCCGCTGGTGGCACTACGCGCAGCGGCCCTACGTCGGCGACGACGGGCATGTGACGACCTCGGCACAGGGCCTGCGAGTGGTCTCCAGCGGCGTCAACCCGGCCACGGGGGAGCCCGCCTTCGTGCGCAGCCTGGGACAGGACCACGCCAACGGCGCCGGACTGCCCGGCGAGATAGACCACGTCAAATGGCTGTCCTACGCCAACGAGCGGGCCGCCGGAGGGATGCCCGGGTTCGACGCGGTCCGCGGGCAGGTGCTCCACTTCGACACGGTGTTCTCGGGGCGTACCTACGGCACGGCCGCCCACCCCTTCGGCGAGGCGGTCGCCGACCCGGACAGCGACCTGAGGCTGGCCTCGGTGGCGGCCCCCGTCGTGGACTTCGAGAGCTTCATCGGTGTCGAGTTCTTCCTCACCAATACCAAGGTGTACGTCTTCTACGAACGGCTGCCCTTCGGCCGCGAGCGGCTCGGTGACTACGCGGCGTTCCTCTACGCCGTCCCGGTCGCGGACCGCACGCCCGAGGACGTGCATCACTGCCGGGTCTCCTACGACCGCGCCGCCGGAACGGTGCGTTACCTCCTGGAGGGCGAGGAGGTCTTCCGGGTGGACCGGCTCGGACACCGCCTGGCCGGCGACGAGCACCTGGTGCTGGAGCACGGGGGCGAGGACACACCGGCCGAACCACGCCAGTTCGCCGCCGGAATCGGTTTGTTCACCGTTCTGGACGGAGCGCTGCCGGGCCGCGCGGACCCCTCCGGCCTGGTCCGCCTCACTCCCCGGCCCGGGCAGTACTACAGCACGCGGCAGGGGCCGCCGGCCCCGCAGGCCTTCGTGGACCCCGGCAGTGCGGAGACCAGCAGGCTCTTCGGGCAGGGGGCCGAGGTGACGGTGGCCTCCTGCACCGTCTCCGTGTCCGAGGCGGCCGGCGGCTGAGACCCTTCGGCAAGCGCACGCGAGCGGGGCCCGCGGAAGCGGGCCCCGATGTGCGTCCGGGAGCGCTCAGGACCTGTGCGGAAGCTCGACGGACTGCGCGTGGCGGAAGAAGTCCGTGGGGTCGAACCGCGCCTTGGCCCGTTGCAGCCTGCGGTAGTTGTCCTTGTAGTACAGGGCGTGCCAGGGCACCCCCGACCGGTTGAACCTCGGGTCCTTGATGTCGGTGTCCGGCGAGTTGATGTAGCAGCCGTCGGACTGCTCGTTGGGCACCGGGTAACCGCCGGTCGAGTCGAAGGCGGTGTGGTAGATGTCGCGGAGCCAGCCCATGTGGTGATCGTCCTCGCGCGGGTCCTGCCAGTAGTTCTCGAACAGGGCGAGGAACGCCGAGTCGCGGTGCGCGGACGCGGTGGCGTGCGGATCGACGGCGTTGATCCGGCCGCCCGCCACTCCGGTGAGCTGGAGCGTGGCGTGGGGGTTGGTGTAGTCGTCCCGGGTCATCTGCTCGTAGAGCGTGCCTATCTGGGCGTCGGTGAAGCCCTTGCGCATGTACGCGGACTTCACGGCGCTGCGCATGGCGGGGCTGGTCATCAGCGTGGGGTTGCTGGTGCCGATCAGCTCGGTCGCGTCCAGCCAGGACAGCTTCTGCGCGGGCGGGACGGCGGCCTTCGTTCCCTGGGTGATCGCCGAGAGGTAATCGGTCAGCAGCTCCTCGGCGTGCGGGATCCCGGCGTCGATCTGGGTCAGGATGTTGACGGACTGCGACGCCTTGTGCTGAAGGAACACCACTCCGGTCAGCGAGGTGTACGGCGAGTCCGGGGCCTTGTTCCGCTCGTGCCAGGTGCCGAAGTTGCGCACCAGGTGGGTGAAGCCGGTGCGGTCCAGGTCTGACCAGGGGATCGGGACGACGCTCAGGAGCACGTCCTTGGGCGGGCGCGGGAGCTGCGCGGACGGGTTCGCCTCGCGCCTGCCCGGAGAGCGGAACCAGTAGCGCGTGACGATGCCGAAGTTGCCGCCACCGCCGCCGGTGACCGCCCACCACAGGTCGTGGTTCGGGTCGTCGGGGTTGCGGGACGCGGTGATCCGGCGGGCCCGGCGGTCGCGGCCGACGACCACCATCTCCACCGCCTCCAAGTGGTCCACCACATAGCCGAACTTGCGGGACAGCAGCCCGTATCCGCCGCCGCTGGCGTGGCCACCGATGCCGACGCCGGGGCACACCCCGCCCGGCAGCGTCACCCCCCACCCCTTGAACAACCACTCGTAGATCCGGCCCAGTTTGGCGCCGCCCTCGACGGCGAAGGCCCGGCGCCGTTCGCAGTAGTAGACGTCGTACATCAGCGACAGGTCGATGATGACCTCGGTCTCCGGGTGGTAGACGAACGGCGCGTAGCTGTGGCCACCGCCGCGCACGGAGACCCGCTGCCCGGCCCGGGCGGCCCGGTCCACGGCGTGCAGGACCTGGTCGGAGTTGCCGACCACGTGAACGTACTGGGGTGCGGCGACCCACCGTTTGTCATTGCCGCTGACGAGCTCGGGATAGCGGGGGTCGTCCGGCGTGACCTGTACCGCGCGGAAGGGCGCGGCGATGCTCTGTACGGGCTCGACGGCGACCGCGGCGGCCTCGGGCGGGGAAATCTCTCTGTGCTCCGCCGGCTGCTCGCTCTTCGTGATGTCCATGGTTACCTTCTCGTGTTCCTCATCGCTTGCCGGATGACGCTGCCGGGTCCGTGGAACGGCCGGGACGGTCCGGGGTCTCGTAGTCCGAGGGATCGACGCGGCGGGTGCGGCGCCAGTACTCCTGCGCCGTGAAAGGCCAGTTCTGTGCCGAGCGCCCTTTCTCGTTGGTGAACCAGTTGCTCACCTTCGACCACCCCCAGGCCCGCTCCGAGTTGGCCCGGTCGACCCAGGCGTTGTACGCGTCGTGAACATCCCTCTTCACGTCCAGGGACCGCCGTCCGCTTTCGAGCAGCAGTCGGACGGCGTCGAGAAGGTAGGTCACTCCGCACTCGGAGAAGTAGAAAATACTGCCTCCCTGCCCGGAGAGGTTGGTGTTCGGGCCATAAAGGCAGAAGAGATTGGGAAATCCGGGAACGGTCAGGCCCAGGTATGCGCGGGCGTCCCCGTCCCATGTCTCGTGCAGATCCGCACCACCGATACCGGTGACGCGCATCGGTGCCAGAAATCGGGAAGCGGCAAATCCAGTTCCGTAAATGAGGATATCGGCCTCGTGCAGAACACCGTCCGCGGTGCGCACACCGCTTTCGGTGATTTCCGAGATCTTTTCGGTGACCAGCGTGACATTGTCCCGCCGCAGCGTCCGCAGCCACACCCCGTTGTCCCGCAGCACCCGCTTGGCCCCCACCGGATACCGCGGGAGCACGCGCGGGAGCAGTTCGGGCGCGTCGGTCAGCTGAGCCTGGAGGTGGCGCGTGAGAGTGGCGCGCAACTCGTCGTTGACCGCGGAGACGGCCCGCTCGGTGGGCGGGTGGTCCGGGTCCACGATCCAGCCCTCCAGTACGCCCCGCAGGCCCGGGGCGAAGAGCCAGAAGCGGTGCCAGGCCGCGTAGTAGGGGATGTGCTCGTACAGCCAGGCGGTGCTCGGCGGCACCGGGTCGTGGTAGTGCGGGGTGGGGCGCAGCCACGGCGGCGTGCGCTGGAACACGGTCAGCTCACCGGCGATCTTGGCCACTTCCGGAATGAACTGGTACGCGCTGGCGCCCGTCCCGATGACGGCCACCCGGCGGCCGGCGAGCGGTACACCGTGGTCCCAGGAGGCGGAGTGGAACGCCGGACCGGCGAACCGCTCCCGGCCGGGGATGTCCGGCAGTTCGGGCCGGTTCAGCTGCCCTACGGCGCTCACCAGCACTTCGCTCCGCACGCTCCGCTCCCCGTCCGGGCCGTGCAGCCGCAGCCGCCAGCGGGCGCTCTCCTCCTCCCAGCACGCCTCCCGCACCTCGGTGTTGAACCGGATGTGCTCGTACAGGCCGTACTCCTTGGCGAACGCCTGGAAGTACTCCAGGAGCTGGTCCTGCGTGCAGAAGTGGTCCGGCCAGTCGGAGCGGTTGGCGAACGGGTAGCTGTACAGATGGCTGGGGACGTCGACCCGGCAGCCCGGGTAGTGGTTCTCCAGCCAGGTGCCGCCGACGTCGTCGTTCTTCTCGTAGATGGTGAACGGCACGCCCGCCTGGGCCAGCCGGTATCCGGCGAGCAGTCCGCTCATCCCGGCGCCGATGATCGACACGCGCACGGCGCCGGGGCCCCGGGGCCGCTCGGGCGCCTCGCCGGCCGGTGCGGCGAAGTCCCGCGCCCGCCAGCGCGGGGCCCTCGGGTCCTGGCCGGGAAGGACGATCTCCTCGGCGAGCAGGGGCAGCACGTCCTCGGTGTCGCCGCCCATGGCCCAGCCGCTGATCCGGCGCAGCGTCTCCCGGTCGGGCGGGGGCGGGGGCACGCTGCCCGCCTGCCGGTAGCGGACGAGCGCGCCGAACGCGGTCTCCCGCGCCGCGGCCCGCTGCTCGGCGGAGAGACCGCCCTGCGGGGCGAAGAGCCAGCCGGCGGCCCGCAGGTCCTCGCGCAGGACGGACAAATCGCCCGTGAGGTGTGCCACGGTCATCAGCAGAGCGGGCACTTCGGCGCTCTCCAAGTGGGCCCGCAGCGCGTCGTCATCGACGGTGATCGGCTTCAGCGGCCCGTGGAACGACATGGGGCGACGCCTTTCGTGACGGGAGGTGGGACCGGGCGGTGCGTCGCCCGGCGGACGTGGGGCACGGCCCCCGGACCGGGCCGGACCTGACTGGTGCTCATGGGCCCGGTCCCCGGGGCGTGCCGCTCCGGGCGCAGTCCGCACCGCACAGGGAGCCGAAACCCCGGTCGACATAGACGGCGGGGCGGCCGCCGCGTTCCGGCAGCGTCACATGCTCCGCCTCCCCGAGGAGGATCACATGGTCCCCCGCGTCCACCCGGCGCCGCACCGCGCACTCCACGACCGCGAGCGCCCCGGCCACCACGGTGCCCCCGTGCGCGGTGGGCACGAAGCCGCCGCCGGAGAACTTGTCCGGGCTCTTGCCGGCGAACCGCCGGGCGAGCTCGGAGTGCTCGTGCCCCTCGCGGAGCACGCTGACGGCGAACCGCGGACTCCGCGCGAAGACCGGGTAGCAGCGCGCCGACGTGGCCAGACAGACCAGGAGCAGCGGCGGATCCAGCGAGAGCGAGCAGAGCGAACTCGCGGT
Organism: Streptomyces albireticuli; assembly: GCF_002192455.1. Classification (NCBI taxonomy): domain Bacteria; kingdom Bacillati; phylum Actinomycetota; class Actinomycetes; order Kitasatosporales; family Streptomycetaceae; genus Streptomyces; species Streptomyces albireticuli. The sequence goes on along the minus strand of NZ_CP021744.1, from coordinate 764,434 downwards.
GAAGCCGTGCGGCCTGCCGTGCCGGTCGTGCGTGGTGACGATGGCGACCCCGGAGGGGAAGCGGGTCATCGCGCCGCGGAACAGGGCGGGGTCCAGGCCCGCGCCGCCGCCGTCCGGACCCGGGGCCGCACAGGCTCCCGGTGCCGACCGGGCGTCCACCCCGGGCCGTGCCGTCACGGCGTCGCCTTACGGTGCACGAAGTCGGATATCGAGACCGTGTACCGCCGCTCGGCGCGGTCGTAGTCCATGCAGTACTTGGTCGGGTACCACCCGGAGACATCCCACGCCTTGGGCTGTTTGACCGGCTCGCAGCCGCCCGCGCGCCCGCGCGCGAGCCCCTCGATCCAAGCCTTGGCGACCATGGGCTCGTAGAAGGTGATCCGGCCGTCGTACGCGCCGTACATGAACGTCTCCGTGAACGGCTTGCCGTTCATCTCCGGCGCGTCCATGTCCATCAGGTGGTTGCCCATCTGCGGCACCACGGCGCCCATGTCCATGTACCGGGCCGGCATGTGCCGCTCCGGTACCGGCTTGCGCGCGGTCTTGAGGTCGTCGCAGTTCATGAGGCCGGCGCACGGGCCGGTGCGGATGCGGCGCACGGCCGCCTCGTCCTGGGTGTAGAAGTGGAAGTCGAAGTGCGGGACGCTGTAGTACTCCGGCGGATGGCCCCGCGGGTCCCAGGTCAGTTGCGCCCAGCTGAAGGGGCCGCCGACGTGCTCACGGAACCCCTTGGGCAGGTCCAGGGCCGTCTCGACCTCGTCCACGCACTCCGTGGCCCGGTCCACCGTGCCGTCGCCGTTCACGTCATAGCAGAGCTTGCCGTCGCCCTCCTTGGGCAGGTTCCGCAGGGCGGCGGCGGAGAAGGTGTAGCCGAGGGTGAGCGGGCGGGAGCCGCGGCGCTGGGAGTAGACGCGGATGGTCCCGTCGCCCAGGCGCTGGGGCGTGCCGTACTCGGTCTTGACGCGGCCGTGGGCCGCCGGGTCCGCGGCGGGCCGCGAGGCGTCCGCGCGGCCGGTGTCCGCCGCCGCCCAGGCGCCGAACAGGGCGGCGGCCGCGAGGACCGCCATGCCGGCGCGGCGCGCGCGCCGGCCGCGGGTGGCCGAGCTGGACTGTCGACTGGGTGCCGTCTGCACGGGCGAGGTCCTTTCCGGATCGGGTAGGTGAGGCGGGTCGAGCGGTGTGTGCCGTCAGCGGTGCGGTACGAGCGCGGGGCGCGACGCGCGGCGGGTCACGCCAGGCAGGTGGGCAGGCGGCCCCCGTTGAACGTGACCATCTCGCCGAACGCGGCCACCGGGTCCACGCCGTGCGCCGGTGCGTCCGCCGCGGCGGACGCCGGCCCCGGCAGCTCGGCGCGGGCGACATGCAGATTGCCGACGATGCGCTCGGCGTCGAGCAGGTGGTCGAACTGCGCCCGGTGCGCGCTCCTCGCCGTCTCCAGAGGGGTGAGACCCCGCGCCGCGCCCTCCTCGGCCAGGCCCTGGATCCACCGCAGATACCGGGCGTTGTCGTCGAGGACCTCGGGGCCGGTGACCGGCCCGTGCCCGGACACCACGGTCCGCGGCCGCAGCGCGCGCAGCCGCTCGATCGCCCGTAGCGTCCCGGCGACCGTGCCGAACAGACAGAACGGCGCGGCCCCGGAGAACACCACGTCCCCGGCGAAGAGCACCCGCTCGTCCGGCAGCCACACCACCACGTCACCAGTGGTGTGCGCCGGGCCCACGTGCAGCAGCTCCACCCGCCGCTCGCCCAGGTGCAGCGTGAGAGCGTCGCGGAAGGTCAGGTTCGGCAACGAGAGGCGCACGTCGCCCCACTCCACGTGCGGCCACAGGCCGGTGAGGGCGAGCCCGGTGGCCGCCATCTCGGTGCGCGTCCGCTCGTGCGCGAGGATCGTGGCCCCGGGCCCGAAGACCTGGTTGCCGAAGGTGTGATCGCCGTGGTGGTGGGTGTTGACCAGGGTGCGGGCCGGACCGGGACGGAGCCGGTCCACGGCTTCGCGCAGCCGCTCGGCGCGCCGCACGGTCGCCAGCGTGTCCACCACGACGGCGCCCCGCGGCCCGGCGAGCACCCCGGAGTTGCTCAGGCACCAGCCCCCGGGAGGCTGTTCGTAGACATAGACCTGATCGGCCACCTCGACCAGGCGCGCGTCGTCGGCCACGGGAGGCGTGGCGGTCACGGTGTCCCCTCGCGAGGCGGACTGCCCGGCGCGAGCGCCGCGGCGTTCGCGCCCGCGTAGGCGGCCGCGTGGGTGAGCGTGGTGCGGCTGTTGGCGCCCAGCGCCTCGCGCAGGTACGCCCGCGCCTCGGCGAGGGTGCGGCCCTCGCCGAGCACCTTGGGGACGGCGGCCGGGTCGACCGCGACGGTGTGCCGGGCGACGGCCACGGCGCCGCCCGCCCCGTCCGGGGTGAACTCCCAGGCCCCGCTGTGTCCCAGCAGCAGCGCGGGTGGCACCAGTTGTTTGTAGACGATCGACGAGTCCGGGAAGCAGAGCCGCACGGAGCGCGTCGTGTGCGCGCCGCCGTCCGCGGTGACCGTCTCCATCTCCATGTCCTGCACCCCGGGCGGGTCCACGCGCAGCCGCACCCGGCGTACATGCGGCAGTCGCCGCGGCCAGGCGTCGGCGCGGTCCACGAACGCGTAGGCGTCCGCCGCCGCACCGGAGAGCTCGATGCGGTCGGTGAAGGAGAAGACCAGCTCGTCGATCGCATGAGGGAGTTCGGCGATCCGCGCGAGGGCGGCCAGCTCCCGCTCGCTGTTGCGGTTCACCCCCTCGGTGACCCACGCGCCCGCCTCCTGGCCGAGCGTGGTGAAGTCGTGGGTGAGACTCACCATGGTCCTGCCGTCCGGCTGCGGGGCGAACCGCCATCGGCCGCCCATCGAGGCGAACGGCGACTGGCCGCGCTCCTGGCGGAACGTCACGGTGCGCTCCCGCGGATCCAGCGTGCGCCGCGAGACCCAGTTCTTGACCTCGCCGTTGACCAGGGCCCACAGATGAAAGCGCTCGGTGCCGTCGCCCCGCTCCAGATGCCGGACGTGCACGGTGGGTTCGAAGATCACCGGCCATCGGGTCACATCGGCCACCAGCGTGTACACGGTGTCCGCGGGAGCCGCGACGACGCGGGTGTGCAGGGTGTGGTGCTCTCGTAGCTCGGTCATGGTCGAGGGCCTTCCGGGTCGGCGGGTCGGTCGGTGAGCGCCGCGCGCCGCTTCACACGGTCTTCGCGGTGGGGCCGTTGACCAGGTCGAGTACGTCGCGCGGGCTGGTGAGCTGCGGGATCACCTCGTCCGGCACCTGCACGCCGAACTCGTTCTCGATGCGCACGGCGGCCTCCAGCAGGGCGAGGGAGTCGTAGCCGAGCTCCTCGAAGGGCCGGTCGTGCACGTCCTCGCCCGCCGGCCAGGACTCGCTCGCGCCCCCGCAGACGGCCAGGATGCGGTGCAGATCGTCGAGGGTCATGGTGGTGTTCGTCATGGTCGAATCCTTGCTGTCAGTGGTGAGGCGACGCCTGGACGGATGAGCATCAGAGGGTTGCCTCGCGTACCACCACGGCCGAGTTGAACCCCCATCGGCCGCGGGCGAGGACCAGGGCGCAGGCGACGCGGGCCTCCCGCGGGCCCTTGGTCACCAGGTCGATCCCGTAATCGGCCGGGACGTCGACGACGGCCCCGGAAGCCGGGATCACACCGTCCCGGATGGTCAGGAGCGCGGTGGCGACGTCCAGCGGACCGCCGCCCGCGTAGAGCCTCCCGGTGAGCGCCTTGGGCGCGGTCACCGGCACCCGGTGTGCCCCGAAAAGCTCCCGGATCGCCGTGGCCTCGGCACGGTCCAGGTCGCGGACACCGGCCGCGTCCGCGAACACCACGTCCACGTCCTGGGGCGTCAGCCCGGCCTGGGCCAGGGCCTGCTCGGCCGCCCGGCGCAGCCCCGGTGGCCGCCCGGGAGGTGCGGCGAGTTCCCCCCGGACGCCCTCCGGGGCGGGGTCGAAGGTCGAGGCGTACCCGGCGATCTCCCCGTACACCCGGCCCGCCCCGCGCGCCCGGGCCGCCACGGGGTCCTCGACCACCAGGATCGCCCCGCCCTCGCCCGGCACATAGCCGCAGGCCGCCGCGTCGAACGGCAGGTAGGCGCGCTCCGGGTCGGTGGCGTGGCTGATCCGCCCGCTGGACAGGTGGGAGACCCACCCCCACGGGTCGAACGCGGAGTCCACGCCTCCGGTGACCACCAGGGGAGTGCCGCGGTGGACGGTGCGCCGGGCGTGTCCGAGGGCGTCGAGGCCGCCGGCCTGCTCGGCCACCAGGGCGCTGCTGGGTCCGCGCATACCGTTGCGGATCGAGATCTGACCGGTGTTGACCGCGTAGAACCAGGCGAAGGACTCGTACACGCTGACCGCCTGGGGGCCGACGCTCCACAGCTTCTTGAACTCCCGGTGGGTGAACTCGAAGCCGCCGCACCCGTTGGAGGTCACCACGCCCATGTCGTAGTCCGTGGTGCTCGACGGATCCACGCCCGCGTCGGCGATCGCCCAGTCCGCGGCGGTCAGCGCGAGCCGGGTCGAGACGTCGGTCTGCGGAAGGAGCCGGCTCGGCAGGTGCGCGGACGCGTCGAAGTCCTCGATCTGACCCGCCAGCCGGGCCGGATAGCGGGACGTGTCGAAGCGGGTGATCGGTACGACGCCCGAGCGGCCCGCGAGGACCGCCTCCCAGTAGCGCTCCAGGCCGAGGCCGTTGGGCGCGGCGACGCCGATGCCGGTCACGTACACCGGGCGGGTGCCCGGGTGCGGGCTCGCGCCGGGGCCGGGCTGCCGCGCGACGGCCGCCGCTCCGACGGCACTCATGAGACCTCCTGGGGGCTGCGCAGGACCATCGCGCTCTGGAACCCGCCGAAGCCGCTGCCCACGGTGAGGACCGTGTCCACCCGGTGCTCGCGAGCGGTGACCGGTACGTAGTCCAGGTCGCACTCGGGGTCGCTGGTGTGCAGATTGGCCGTGGGCGGAACCACGTTGTGCTCGATGGCCAGCAGCGATGCCGCGATCTCCACCGAGCCGATGGCGCCGAGCGAGTGCCCCACCATCGACTTGATCGAGCTGACCGGGGTCTCGTAGGCGTGCTGCCCGAGACTGCGCTTGAACGCGGCGGTCTCGTGGCGGTCGTTCTGCTTGGTCCCCGAGCCGTGCGCGTTGATGTAGTCCACGGCCGTCACATCGGCCCGCGACTCGTCGAGGGCGACCCGGATCGCCTCGGCCATCTCCCGGCCGTCCGGCTTGAGGCCGGTCATATGGAACGCGTTGGAGCGCGTCGCGTACCCGGTGACCTCGGCGTAGATGTGCGCGTCGCGGCGCCGGGCGCTGTCGTACTCCTCGAGGACGAACATGGCCGCGCCCTCGGCGAGCACGAAGCCGTTCCGGGAGCCGTCGAAGGGGCGCGAGGCGTGCTCCGGGTCGTCGTTGCGCGGCGTGGTCGCCTTGATGGCGTCGAAGCAGGCCACCACGATCGGGGTGATCGGCGTGTCGCAGGCCCCGGCCACCATCACGTCGGCGCTGCCCTCACGGATCAGCTGCGCGGCGTGGCCGACCGAATCGAGCCCCGAGGTGCAGCCGTTGGAGACCATCGCCACCGGGCCCTCGGCGCCCACCGTCCACGCGACCTCGGCCGCCATCACACTCGGCGCCATGTAGTCGAACATGTGCGGGGAGAGCCGCGCGGGGTCCATCTCCCAGTCACGGCCCCGGCCGGACAGGGCCAGGTATTCGCGTTCGAGGCTCGTGGCGGCCGCGACCGCGCTGCCCAGAGCGACACCGACGCGGTACGGGTCCAGGCCGCCGAAGCCGAGCCCGCTGTCCCTGACGGCCTCTTTCGCGCAGACCACCGCGAACTGGGTGGCCCGGTCCATGCGGTCGATCTCCGGTGCCGTGAGTCCCTCGATGACCGGGTCGAAGTCGGCTTCGGCGGCGACCTGCGACCGGTAGGGCGAAGGGTCGAAGAACGTGATCCTGCGGGTGGCGGTGCGGCCGTTGGTCAGCGTGGACCAGAACTCCTTCGCGCCCTTGCCTCCGGGGGCCCGGATGCCGATTCCGGTGATCACGACACGGCGCGTCATCGGGGGCCGTCCACGGCCGTCGGCACAGTTGAACTGAGCATCTCAGTGCGTTCCTTTGCGTTGGTGTGGGGCGGGGGAGCGGGCGGCGCGGCCGGCGCGTGCCGGTGCGCGGCGAACAGGGGGCGCGGCTCCACGCCCCCTTCCCGGCCCGGGCCGCGGACCGGCGGGATCAGTAGTTGCCGAGCCCGCCGCAGACGTTCAGGGCCTGGGCGGTCACCGCGTTGGCGCCCTCGCTCACCAGGTAGTCGACCATCGCGGCGACCTCGCCGGACTCCACGTACCGGCCGATCGGCGCGCGGGCGCTGATCCGGCGGTGTGCCTCCTCCGTGTCCACGCCCCAGATCGCCGCGTAGTGCTCACGCACTCCCACGGCCATGGGCGTCTCGACGAACCCCGGGCAGACCGCGTTCACCGTGATGCCGGTCTTGGCGAGCTCCAGACCGAGCGCCTTGGAGAAGCCGACGACGCCGTGCTTGGAAGCCGAGTACGGGGCGGCGTGGATCACGCCCTGCTTGCCGCCGGTGGAGGCGATGTTGATGATCCGGCCCCAGCTCTTGTCCTGGAGGCCGCCGCGCGTCAGCACCTGCTTGGTGACGAGGAAGACGCTGTTCAAGTTGGTGTCGATCACGTCGTACCAGACCTCGTCCGGGATCTCGGCGGTGTTCCCGCCACCGGGCCGGCCGGCGTTGTTGACCAGGATGTCGATGGGGCCGAAGCGGTCGACGGCCGCGTCCACGAGCGCGCGGATCCGCTCCGGCTTCCGGACGTCGCAGGACCGCCCGTCCACATCGAGGCCCAGATCGCGCAGCTCCTTGACGGTCGCGGCCACCGCGTCCTCGCGCCGCGAGCAGATGTAGACGCTGATGCCCTGCCGGCCCAGGCCCTTGGCGATCTCTAGGCCCATGCCGCTGGTCGCTCCGGTGACCAGTGCCACTCGCCGGGTGCGTTCCGCCATGGTCGGTCCTTTCGGGTTCTGCCGGGACAGCCCGGGCGTTTCGCTCTGGCTGCGAACTGCGCTCCACGCTGGCCGGAGGTGCTCGAACCCGGATCCAATCGGACTGGAATTCCGGTCTCGCCGGAGCGGAACGGCACCCGTGACGGGGTGGCCGGCGGCCGGGAGCCGCATCGAGTGGACTTCGAGGGGACTTGGACGAGCAGGCCGGACGGTGGCGGGGCCGACGACAGTGAAGGGTCGCCCGGCACCGTCCACCGAAGGGGCTTCAGCCATGACGAGCAGGCGTAGCGGCAGCGAACCGGACGAGCGTTTGCTGTACGCCGAGGTCCAGCAGTTCTACGCGCGGCAGATGCAGTCGCTCGACGCGGGCAAACTGGAGGCGTACGCGGAGACGTTCACCGAGGACGGCGAGTTCTCCCACACGCCGGGCCGCGAACCGTCGCGGACCCGCGCGGGCATCACGGCGGACCTGTACGACTTCCACAAGCGGTTCGAGGACGACCCGGTACAGCGCAGGCACTGGTTCAACATGATCGACCTGGATCCGCAGGACGACGGCAGCATCCACTCCACGTTCTACGTGCTCGTGGTGACCACCAGGCCCGGAGTGCGCGAGCCCGAGGTCGCCCCGAGCTGCCTGGTGCAGGACGTGCTGGTGCACGAGAACGGCGAACTGCGCAACCGCTCCCGGCGGGTGGGATACGACCAGTTCCTCATCTGAACCCTGAGGACCACGCCGCCGGGAGGGCGGTCAGCGACCGATGTGCGACATGTCCGGGTACCGCTCGCCGCGCACCGCGCCCGGGGGACGGCCGTCTCCAGAGCCGCGAGCGTCCGCCCGGACAGCTCCACCTCCGTGGCGGCCACGTTCTGCTCCAGGTAGCTCCGCCGCTTGGTGCCCGGAATCGGCACGATGTCCTCGCCCTGCGCGAGCAGCCAGGCGAGGGAGAGCTGGGCCGGGCTGAGCCCGGCCTCGTTCGCGATCTCCCGGACCCTGGCCACGAGACGCGCGTTGTGCTCGGCGTTCTCACCGAGGAAGCGGGGCGCCGCCCGGCGGAAGTCTCCGTCGGCCAGTTCGGACGCGGGCGGCAGGGCGCCGCCGAGCAGGCCCCGGCTGATCGGGGCGTAGGCGACCAGGGAGACGCCGAGCTCCCGGGCCGTAGGCAGCACGCTCTCCTCGACGTCCCGGCTGAACAGCGAGAACTCGCTCTGCAACGCGGAGATCGGATGCACCGAGCAGGCCCGGCGAAGGGTCTGCGCGCTCACCTCGGACAGCCCGAGCCAGCGCACCTTCCCGGCCCGCACCAGCTCGGCCATCGCCCCGACGGTCTCCTCGATGGGCACCTGGGGATCGCGACGGTGCAGGTAGTACAGGTCGATGTGGTCCACGCAGAGCCTGGCAAGGGACGCGTCGCAGGCGGCGCGCACATATTCCGGGCTGCCGTTGATGCCACGCGCCGCGGGATCCCCGGCACGGACCACACCGAACTTGGTGGCGAGCAGCACACGGTCGCGACGGTCCGCGACGGCGCGCCCGACCAGGCGCTCGTTCTCCCCGATCCCGTACATGTCGGCGGTGTCCAGCAGATTCACCCCGAGGTCGAGGGCGCGGTGGATGACCGCGATCGACTCCGGCTCCCGGGCACTGCCGTAGAACTCCGACATGCCCATGCAGCCGAGTCCGAGAGGGAAGACCTCGGGTCCCTCACGACCGACGCGGCGGAGCTTCATACGCATTCCTTCCCCCCGCCCGGTCAGCCGGCGTCCTCGATCAGTTCGTCGAGCGAGGAGCCCTCCGGCACGCCCTGGCCCACGTCCCAGTGCTCGGCGAGGCGGCCTTCCTCGATCCGCCAGATGTCCACCACCACCGAGGGCGGTACGTCCGGCGCGACCCTGGCCACGCTGTGCGTCCATACCTGGTCGCCCTCGGCCACCATGCGCCGCACCGTCAGCGAGAACCCGGGCATGGCGGCGGCGACGGCCGAGAACGTCTCGACGGTCCGGTCGCGGCCCGCGCCGACGCCGTGGTGGTGGTTGACGAAGCCCTCGGTGAGCAACCGGCGGGCCTGGTCGAAGTCCTTGTCGTTGTAGAACAGCCGGATGTACTCGGCCACGAGATCCTTGTTCGCCTGAAGGGACTTCGCTAAGGAGTTCTCTGAGTTCATTCCTTCACCCTTCCACGAACGGGTGTGGCCCACTAGCTGTTCTGTCCAGGTGCGGCCGAACCCGTCTTCCGGAGGCCGGAGGTCCGGCGACGTGGGGCCCGGGGCCGGACCTAGATCCCCGGGCGGTAGCGCATCGGATGGTCCTCCGGCACCTCCACCACCGCGATCCGCACCCCGTCCGGATCCGCGATCCACATCTCGATCAGCCCCCACGGCTTGCGCTCCGGCGGCTCCAGGATGGCGACGCCCCGCCGGGCCAGCTCCTCGTGCGTGGCCGCCGCGTCCGCGACCTGCAACCACAACTCCATGCCGGGCCCCGGGGGAGTCTCGGAGCGGCCCGAGACCTCCAGGTATCCGCCGCCCAGGAAATAGACGGTGCCGCGCTCCGGGCCCGTGCCGAACTCGCGGTAGACCGCGAGTCCCAGCGTGCTTCCGTAGAAGGTACGGGAGCGCTCGGGGTCGGTGGGCCGGAGGAGCACCCTGCTGCTGAGTACGTGCGCCATGACCGTGACTGTACGCACCATGGATCGGGTTAGTGTTCATACGAGTCGAAACGTATGGAGAGGAACCTACGGGTGACCATGGAAACCGCCGGCAGCCGCGCTGCCGAGCCGACCTTCCGCACCGCCACCGCCGCCGATGTGCCCGATCTCGTGGCGCTCGTCGAATCGGCCTACCGGGGTGACGACAGCCGGGCCGGGTGGACGACCGAGGCGGACCTGCTCGACGGCCAGCGGACCGATCCCGACGGCGTCCTGGCCGTGGTGACCGACGCGAACAGCCGGCTGCTCGTGGTCGAGCTCGACGGTGCCATGGTCGCCTGCTGCCAGCTCGAACACCGTGGTGACCACGCGTACTTCGGGATGTTCGCGGTCCGGCCGGCGATGCAGGGCGCCGGCCTCGGCAAGCTGATCATCGCGGAGGCGGAACGTTTCGTCCGCGCCGAGTGGGACGCCCGCGAGATGCACATGACGGTCATCCGGCAGCGTGACGACCTGATCGCCTGGTACGAGCGCCGTGGCTACGCGCGCACCGGCGAGATGAGCCCCTTCCCCTACGGCGACGAGCGCTTCGGCGTCCCGCAGCGCGACGACCTCGAATTCGAGCTGCTGCTCAAGAAGCTGCCGTAAGCGGTGCGGCGATAGCCGGTAGGCCGTCACGCACGACAGATATGGGTAAGGGGCTCCGGCTACAGCCGGAGCCCCTTACCCATGTCATCCCGTCACGGACGCCCTCACAGCCTGCCGGCCTCCACCAGCCGCCGCAGGAACCGCCGCGTGCGCTCCTCTTGCGGATCGCCGAAGACCTCGGCCGCGGTGCCGCGCTCCAGCACCACCCCGCCGTCCAGGAAGCAGACCTGGTCGGCGACGTCCCGGGCGAAGCCCATCTCGTGGGTGGCCAGGACCATGGTCATGCCCTCCTCCTTGAGGTCGCGCACGACGCCCAGCACCTCACCGACCAGCTCCGGGTCGAGGGCCGCGGTGATCTCGTCGAGCAGCAGCAGCCGGGGCCGGCCCGCCAGCGCCCGTACGATCGCGACCCGCTGCTGCTGGCCGCCGCTCAGCCGGTCCGGGTACTCGCCCGCCTTTCCGCCCAGGCCCAGCCGCTCCAGCAGTTCCCGTGCCCGCTCCTCCGCCCGCGCGCGCGGCTCCCCGTGCACCCGGCGCGGCGCGAGGGTGATGTTGTCGAGCACCGTCATGTGCGGGAAGAGGTTGTAGGCCTGGAAGACCACTCCGATCCGGCGGCGCACGGTGTCCGGGTCCACGCGGGGGTCGGTGATGTCCTCGCCGTCGAGGAAGATCGCGCCGTCGTCGATCTCCTCCAGCAGGTTCGCGCAGCGCAGCAGCGTCGACTTGCCGGAGCCGGAGGCGCCGATCAGTGCCGTGACCGTGTGCGGCGCGACCTCCAGGTCGACGTCGCGCAGGACGACGGTCCGCCCGAAGGTCTTACGGACCGCCTCCAGCCGCAGCACGGGCGCCGAGGAGCCCTGCCCGGGCGCCGGGGCGCCTGCCCCGGCCGCCGCGCCGTCCTCCCGCGGCACCGGCACCGAGGCGTCCTTCCGCAGCCCGCCCGGCACCGGCGTGCCCTCGTCCTTACGGTCGCCGGTCGCGCCGTCGCTGGTCATACGATCCCTCCCTGGGCCCGGCGGCGGTCCATCCGGGCCGTGACCCAGTCCGTGAACCGGGTCGCGGGGATGGTGAGGGCGACGAAGATGAGCCCGGCGACCACGTACGGCGTGTAGTTGAAGCTCTTGCTCGCGACGATCTGCGCCGCGTACACGGCGTCGACCGCGCCCGCGATCGACACGAGACCGGTGTCCTTCTGGAGCGAGACCAGGTCGTTGAGGAGCGGCGGCACGACCCGCCGCACGGCCTGCGGCAGGACGACGAAGCGCAGGGTCTGCCGGCCGTTGAGCCCCAGGGAGCGGGCGGCGGCCCGCTGGCTGGGATGGACGGACTCGATGCCCGCCCGGAAGACCTCCGCGACGTACGCCGAGTAGGTGAGGACCAGCGCCGTCCCGCCCAGCAGCACCGGGTCGGTGGTGACGCCCTGGAGGCGCAGGGCCGGGATGCCGAAGACCACCATGAGCAGGCAGATCACCAGCGGCAGACCGCGGAAGAAGTCGGTGTAGGCGGTGGCCAGCGCGCGCAGCGGGAAGAACACCGGGCCGCGCAGCGTGCGGGCCACGGCGATCAGCATCCCGAGGATCAGGACGGCCGCCCCGCAGATGACCAGCAGCCGCACGTTGAGCCACAGGCCGTCGAGCACCTTGGGCAGCGCCTCGCGGGCGTAGTGCGCGCTGAAGAACGTCTCCCGGGTGCGGGGCCAGCCGGGGGAGTTGACGACGGCGAGGAACAGCACGACGCCCGTGACGAGGGTGCTGAGGGCGGCCACCGCGGTGGCCCGGCGGGCCCGGGTCCGTTTGAAGCGCTCGCGCTCCAGGCGCCGCGCGGACGGTACGTACCGGTCCTCGGCCGCCGTGCCCGCGGCGTCCGCGACGGGCACGGGCGCCCCGGCCGCCGTGTCCCCGGCCGTCACTTCAGCACCGGGGCGTCGACGGCCTCGGAGAGCCACCGCTTCTCCAGCTTCGCCAGCGTGCCGTCCTTGCGCAGGGAGTCGACGGCGCCGCTGACGCAGCCGGTGAGCCGGCTGCCCTTGTCCAGGACGAGCCCGAACTGTTCGGCCTTGCCGCTCCCGGCCGCGAACTGGCCGACGATCTTCGCGTCCGTGACCTCGGCCGAGGTGATGTAGAAGGCGGTGGGCAGGTCCACGACGATCGCGTCGACCTGGCCGTTCTTCAGGGCGGTCTTGGCGAAGTCGTTCTTCTGGAAGACGGCCGGTGCCTGGCCGGGCTTGATGACGTCGTTGACGACGTCGAGGCTGGTGGTGCCGACCTGCGCCCCCAGCTTCACCCCCTTGAGGTCCGCGGCCGTGGTGGCCTTGGCGGCGGGGGAGTCCTTGAGGGCGACGACGGCCTGCCGGACGTCGTAGTAGCCGGAGGAGAAGTCGACGGCCCGGCGGCGCTCGTCGCTGACGGAGATCTGGTTGATGTCGAAATCGAATTTCTTCGCGCCGGGTGCGACGGCGCTGTTGAAGGGCACGGTCTGCCACACCACGTCGGTCCTGGCGTAGCCGAGCCGGTCGGCGACGGCGTAGGCGACGGCGGACTCGAAGCCCTCGCCGCTCGTCGGGTCGTCGTCGCGGAACCAGGGGGCGTAGGCGGGCTTGTCGGTGCCCACGGTGAGCTTTCCGGCGGTCTCGGTGGCCAGCTCGCCCTTGGCGCAGGCGGCGGCTCCGGCGGACGGCCCGGCGGGGGACTTCGCGGCGTCGGTGTCGTCCTGCGGGGCACAGCCGACGGCGGCGGTGAGGAGGACGGCGAGGCCGGCCGCGAACGGGGCGGCGCGGCGCGTGGCGCGGCGGCGCGGGAGCGGATCGGCGTGGTGTACGCGCTGGTTGGCGACGGGCATGGCGGGAGACTGGCAGTGCCCGTGGTGATCTGTCCAGGTCAGGCCATGATCCGTCCGAATAGCGGAAGACTGTTGCCGATTCGTGAACAGTGCGCGTCCCGGACGGGCCCCGGAAATGCGCCGGAGGTGGCCGGAAACTGGCTGGAAACCGCCTACGGCCTCCTAGGACGCTGTCTGATGCGGATGAGGCTCGTGAGGCGAAAACGCACGTTTGAGGCGATCGACGTGTCCAGAAGCAGGAAAAAACGCGGCCCGACCGGGGGGTCGGCAGGATAATTTGTCGCTCTCCCTCTTGAGGTGGAGAACCGCGCACGGATACGGTGTCTTAACGCCAAGTTCTCCTGAGGAGGGGTAGCCATGACGGAAATTCTTGCGTCCACGGCGATAGCGGCCGAGGAATCGACCACCGAGCGGGTAGTCGACCACCCGGCCTGGAGGGTGCTCAAGGACGCAGTCGAGACGATCCGGCCGTGGCAGTCCCCCGACGGGTCCATCGACCTCGACGCGGAGGGCGCACCCCCGGGCGAGACCGTCCGAGCGGAGATCGGCCGCGTCGTCGCGGCCGTCGAGGAGCTCTCACCCCTCCTGCCCCACGACGCGGCCTATCACACGGCCCTCGTCGCGGACCTCCGCCGCTGGGCCGACGCCGGCTTCGGCGTCCCGGACTTCCTCGACTCGCTGCTGGTCTTCCACCCCGCCGCGCACCGCGCCGACGGCCTCCAGCACCTCGTCGTCTTCCCGATGTACACGCAGAACGGCAACCCCGACCGCAACCTCGAAGCGGTCGTGCTGCGCGTCGTGTGGCCGGAGTGGCTCGCCGAGCTGGAGCGCACCCGCTTCGACAACCCCCTCTTCCTCAGCATCACCTTCGAGGACTTCACCGCGGGCTACGACACCCACTCCGCGGTCCTCTTCCCGGAGACCATCGCCGTGCGCGAGGCCCCCGAGCGCTTCACCTGGGGCGCGATCTTCTGCGACCGCGAGGGCGCCCGCTTCCGCCGCGTCACCGAGGCGGCCGTCGCCGCCCTCGGCCTGGAGCTGCCGGCCGACATCGCCGGGATGATCGGCGACCAGCACCGCTGCCAGCAGGCCTTCGCCCTGTGGGACATGGTCCACGACCGCACCCACAGCCACGGCGACCTGCCCTTCGACCCCTTCATGATCAAGCAGCGGCAGCCGTTCTGGATGTACGGCCTGGAGGAGCTGCGCTGCGACCTCACCGCCTTCAAGGAGGCCGTGAAGCTGGAGGCCGACGGCTACGGCCAGGGCCGCGACGCGCAGTACGCCATCCTCTTCGACCGGATGTTCCGCTTCCCGGTCAGCGGCGAGCGCGTGCGCAACTACGACGGCCTCGGCGGCCAGCTGCTCTTCGCCTACCTCCACCAGCACGACGTCGTACGCTGGACGGACAACACCCTCCACATCGACTGGGACCGGGCCCCGCAGGTCACCAACCAGCTGTGCGCCGAGATCGAGAAGCTCTACCGCGACGGCATCGACCGCCCCAAGCTCGTCCACTGGCTCGCCGCCTACGAGCTCGTCTCGACCTACCTCGCCCCGCACCCCGGCTCCGTGTGGGCCAAGGGCCCCGACGCCCTCGACCTCACACTGCCGCCCCGCAAGCTCGTCGACGACGTGCTTCCGGACGAGTTCCCGCTCAGCATGTTCTTCGAGGCCCTTGCCAAGAAGCTGCGCACCGTGATCGCCTCGACCAAGGGGATCACCGCCGCGGACGTCGAGCAGGTGGCCGCGTGAGCGAGCGCGAGAAAGAGGCGACGAAGATGAGCATTCCGACGAACGGCGGCCGCCTGGACGGCGCCGTGGTGGCGGTGGCGGGAGCGGCCGGCCCGGCCGGCCGCGCGGCCCTGCTGCGCCTGGCGGAGGCCGGTGCCACGGTCGTCGCCTCCGACGCCGACGCCGCACGCCTCGCCGAGGCCGTGGACGCCGCCCGCTACGCCCACGGCGGCGCCACCGTCACCGGCGACACCGTCGACCTCCTGGACCTCGACGCCACCCGCGCCTGGGTGGACCGCACCGAGAAGGAGTTCGGCCGCATCGACGGCCTCGTCCACCTCGTGGGCGGCTGGCGCGGCTCGTCGACCTTCGCCGAGACCGACCTCGCCGACTGGGAGCTGCTGGAGAAGCTGCTCATCCGCACGGTGCAGCACACCTCGCTCGCCTTCGAGGGTGCCCTCCAGCGCAGCGGCAACGGCCGCTATCTGCTGATCAGCGCCGCCGGCGCCAGCAAGCCCACCGCCGGCAACGCCGCCTACGCCGCCTCCAAGGCCGCGGCCGAGGCGTGGACGCTCGCGCTCGCCGACTCCTTCCGCAAGGCGGGGGGCGACGAGGGCCCGAAGGCGGCCGCTGCCATCCTGGTGATCAAGGCGCTGGTGCACGACGCCATGCGCGCCGAGCGCCCGACCGCGAAATTCGCGGGCTTCACGGACGTCAAGGACCTGGCCGAGGCCATCGTCGGCGTCTGGGACATGCCCGCCCAGGAAGTGAACGGAACCCGTCAGTGGCTGACTCCGCAACCGTGACCCAGGCACCCTCCCCGGGGGCGACCGACGCGATACGCCGGCACGACCCCGAGGTGCGCGGCTTCGCCAGCGACAACTACGCGGGCGCCCACCCCGAGATCCTCGCGGCGCTCGCCCTCGCCAACGGCGGCCACCAGGTCGCCTACGGCGAGGACGACTACACCGCCCATCTCCAGGACGTGATGCGCGCCCACTTCGGGCCGACCGCCGAGGCCTTCCCGGTCTTCAACGGCACGGGCGCCAACGTGGTCGCCCTCCAGGCGGCCACCGAGCGCTGGGGCGCGGTCGTCTGCGCCGCCTCCGCGCACATCAACGTCGACGAGTGCGGGGCGCCCGAGCGGGTCGGCGGCCTCAAGCTGCTGACCGTGCCGACCGAGCACGGCAAGCTCACCCCCGAGCTCATCGACCGCGAGGCCTGGGGCTGGGAGGACGAGCACCGCGCGCAGCCGCAGGTCGTCTCGATCACCCAGACCACCGAGCTGGGCACCTGCTACACCCCGGAGGAGATCCGGGAGATCTGCGACCACGCCCACGAGCGCGGCATGAAGGTCCACCTGGACGGCGCGCGGATCGCCAACGCGGCGGCCACGCTGGGCGTCCCGCTGCGCGCCTTCACCACCGACGCGGGCGTGGACCTGCTCTCCTTCGGCGGCACGAAGAACGGCATGGTCTTCGGCGAGTGCGTCGTCGTGCTCAACCCCGACGCCGTGCGGGCGATGAAGCACCTGCGCAAGATGTCGATGCAGCTCGCCTCCAAGATGCGCTTCGTCTCCGCGCAGTTCGAGGCCCTGCTCACCGGCGACCTGTGGCTGCGCAGCGCCACGCACGCCAACGCCATGGCCGGCCGGCTGGCCGAGGGCGTGCGCTCCGTCGAAGGCGTCGAGGTGCTGCACCCGGTGCAGTCCAACGCCGTCTTCGCCCGGCTCCCGCACGACGTCAGCGAGCGCCTCCAGAAGCGCTACCGCTTCTACTTCTGGGACGAGGCGGCCGGCGACGTCCGCTGGATGTGCTCCTTCGACACCACCGAGGCCGACGTGGACGCCTTCGCCGCGGCGATCGCGGAGGAGATGGGCAAGCGGTAACGCGCGTACGCGGGTGAGCCCGGCCGGGAGTCGTCGACTCGCGGCCGGGCTCATTTGTGCGCCACCCGGTGTACGGGCCCGTCCGCCGGGTGGCGTACGGGCCCCTGCCGCCCGGCTAGCGGCGGTCCAGGACCGCCGCCTCGGCCGGGGTCGGCGCCGTACCGCCCAGGTGCGCCGGGATCCACCAGGTGTCCGAGGCGTCCTTGGGGCGCACGGGATAGGCCCGCTGGGCGGCCTCCAGCAGCTCCTGGACGCGCCCGCGCACCCGCTCGGTCACCGTGTCCGCGTGCTCGGCCGGATCGGCGCTCATGGGCTCGCCCACCCGCATCGTGATCGGGATGTGGTTGCGGCCCAGATTCCGCTTGTGCCCCTTGGTCCACAGCCGCTGGGTGCCCCACAGCGCCATCGGGAGCAGCGGCACCCCCGCCTCCTGCGCCAGCCGGGCCGCGCCCGACTTGAAGTTCTTCAGCGTGAACGACTGCGAGATCGTCGCCTCCGGGAAGACCCCGATGATCTCGCCCGAGCGGAGCGCGGACAGCGCGTGCTTGTAGGCGTCCATGCCGGCCGCGCGGTCCACGGGGATGTGCTTCATCGCCCGCATCAGCGGCCCCGACACCTTGTGCCGGAACACCGACTCCTTCGCCATGAAGCGCACCAGCCGCTTGGCGGGCCGGGCGGCCAGGCCGCAGAAGATGAAGTCCAGGTACCCGATGTGGTTGCTCACCAGGACCGCCCCGCCGCGCCGCGGAACGTGCTCGGTGCCCTGGATGTCGAAGCGCAGGTCCAACGCCTTGAACATGGTGCGGGCGGTACCGATCACCGGGGGGTAGACGAGCTCTGCCATATCGGACAATCCTCTGGGCCTGGGGGAGGGGGCTCCCGGCGGAAGTTACGCGGCCGTAGGTTGTCGGCCCGTGCCGAATCGTGCCTGATCGTCCGGGTCAGGGACCAGCGAGGGCACCCCGCGGGCCGGGAGATTCTCATCACGTCGGCCCGCCGCCCGGTTACCGCCGAAGGTACACCGCGCCCCCACGGGAACCCCCGGGGAGACACCGGGCGGAAATTTTCCCGCCCCCGGCGGTGCTGCAATCGGCGGTACCCATGGGCCCGGCCCGTGGACGACCACACGAGGACAACGACGGCGGAGGGAAGAACGTGCCGGGGCGGGACGGGAAGGTGCGGCTCGACGCCGCGGACATCGGCGCGGAGCTGGGGGAGCGGGCCACGCTCGTCCAGTTCTCCAGCGCCTTCTGCCAGCCCTGCCGGGCTACCAGACGCACGCTCGCGGAGGTCGCGGCCATGGTCGAGGGCGTCGCCCATGTGGAGATCGACGCCGAGGCCCGCCTCGGCCTCGTGCGCGCCCTGGAGATCGCCGCCACCCCCACCACGCTCGTCCTGGACGCGCGCGGCCGGATCGTGCGCCGGGCCGCCGGGCAGCCGAGGAAGGCCGATGTCATCGCGGCCCTGGGCGCGGCCCTGTGATCGCCGTGATCCGTCTCCCATATGCCCGGCCGCACTTGACGCTGCGCACCACTGATCGTCAGTGTGACGCTATGTGGCCTGGACCGCTTCTCCACGGACGCGTTCTCCACGGACGCGCGCACATCGATCTGCTGCGGACCGCGAGCGCGCGCTGTCCGGGTCGTCGGTGACCCCCTCGCGCCCGCACAGCTCCTGGTTCGACACCACTTCTGGTCCGACCTCCAGCAGAAGGACAGATCCATGACGGCCACGCCCGCTCTCGGCACGCCCGCCCTCGCCGCCCCCGAACTGCTGCGCTCCGTCTTCCGCCGGCACGCCGCCGGCGTCGCCGTGATCACGGCGGGCGGCGCGCGCCCGGTCGGTTTCACCGCCACCTCCCTCACCTCCGTCGCCGCCGAGCCCCCGCTGATCTCCTTCGGGGTGGGCACCGGCTCCTCCAGCTGGCCCGTGCTGGCCGAGGCCGAGCACGTCGGCGTGCACATACTCGGCGAGCACCAGCAGGAGCTGGCCGGCACCTTCGCGCGCAGCGGCGCCGACCGCTTCGCCCCGCCCACCCGCTGGCAGGAGGGCCCCGAGGGGGTGCCGCTGCTCGACGGCGTCCTGGCCTGGATGGTGTGCCGCGTCGTGGCCAAGGTGCCCGCCGGCGACCACCGCCTCGTGCTCGCCGAGGTCGTGGCCGGCGACCCCGACGGGGCGGGCCGCCCGCTCGTCTACCACCAGGGGCGCTTCAACGGTCTGCGGGACTGAGACGTCCCTGATCTCCCGCGTTGGGCAGATCACAGCCGACCACCCTTGCGCTCGGGTGACACGCTCGATGTACTGACGAGTAACATTCCGCTCGGGGCGCAGGCCGGTCCGACCGGAATCCGCCCCACAAGGCGCCTATGCTGCCTGCACAAGGCAGCTACGAAGAGACGATGCAGTAGGAGAGCCGGCGTGAGCTTGAGGATCGTTGTCTGTGTGAAGTACGTGCCCGACGCCACCGGCGACCGGCACTTCGCCGAGGACCTGACCGTCGACCGTGACGACGTGGACGGCCTGCTCTCGGAGCTCGACGAGTACGCCGTCGAGCAGGCGCTTCAGATCGCCGACGAGGCGGACGACGCGGAGATCACCGTGCTGACCGTCGGCCCCGAGGACGCCAAGGACGCGCTGCGCAAGGCGCTCTCCATGGGTGCCCACAAGGCCGTCCACGTCGAGGACGACGACCTGCACGGCACCGACGCGCTCGGCACCTCGCTGGTGCTGGCCAAGGCCGTCGAGCACGTCGGCTACGACCTGGTCATCTCCGGCATGGCCTCCACCGACGGCGGCATGGGTGTCGTCCCGGCGATGCTGGCCGAGCGCCTGGGCGTCCCGCAGGTGACGCTGCTGTCCGAGGTCGCCGTGGCCGACGGCAAGGTGACCGGCCGCCGTGACGGCGACGCCGCGAGCGAGCAGCTCGAAGCCTCCCTCCCGGCCGTCGTGTCCGTCACCGACCAGTCCGGCGAGGCCCGTTACCCGTCCTTCAAGGGCATCATGGCCGCCAAGAAGAAGCCGGTGGAGTCCCTGGACCTCTCCGACCTCGGCCTGGAGGCCGAGGAGGTCGGCCTGGAGGGCGCCTGGACGAAGGTCGACGAGGCCAACGAGCGCCCGGCCCGCACGGCCGGCACCGTCGTCAAGGACGAGGGCGAGGGCGGCAAGCAGCTCGCCGAGTTCCTCGCGGGCCAGAAGTTCATCTAGCGGCCGGTCCGGGGACGGGCCCGTCCCGAACCCCCGGAGCGCACCGCGGCTGAGCTTCCGTCAGCCCGCAAGAACGCCGTCACCCGCCCTATTTTTCCGCTCAGGAGTGCAATCCCATGGCTGAAGTCCTCGTCTACGTCGACCACGTGGACGGCGCCGTCCGCAAGCCCACCCTCGAACTGCTCACCCTCGCCCGCCGCATCGGCGAGCCCGTCGCCGTGCACCTCGGCGCCGGTGCCGACGCCGCGGCGCGGACGCTCGCCGAGTACGGCGCGGTGAAGGTCCTCACCGCCGACGCCCCCGAGTTCGCCGACTACCTCGTCGTGCCGAAGGTCGACGCGCTCCAGGCCGCCTTCGAGGCCGTCTCCCCGGCCGCCGTGCTCGTCCCGTCCTCCGCCGAGGGCAAGGAGATCGCGGCCCGCCTCGCGGTCCGCATCGGCTCCGGCATCATCACCGACGCCGTCGACCTGGAGGCCGGCGCCGAGGGCCCGGTGGCCACGCAGTCCGTCTTCGCGGCCTCGTACTCCACCAAGTCCCGCGTCACCAAGGGCACGCCGGTCATCACCGTCAAGCCCAACTCCGCCGCCCCGGAGGCCGCCCCGGCCGCCGGTACGGTCGAGCAGCTCGCCGTCTCCTTCGGGAGCGCGTCCACCGGCACCAAGGTCGTCTCCCGCACCCCGCGCGAGTCCACCGGCCGCCCGGAGCTGACCGAGGCCGCGATCGTGGTCTCCGGCGGCCGCGGCGTCAACGGCTCCGAGAACTTCTCCCTCATCGAGGGCCTGGCCGACTCGCTCGGCGCGGCCGTCGGCGCCTCCCGCGCCGCAGTCGACGCCGGCTGGTACCCGCACACCAACCAGGTCGGCCAGACCGGCAAGTCGGTCTCGCCGCAGCTGTACATCGCGGCGGGCATCTCCGGCGCGATCCAGCACCGCGCCGGCATGCAGACCTCGAAGACGATCGTCGCCATCAACAAGGACGCCGAGGCCCCGATCTTCGACCTGGTCGACTACGGCGTGGTCGGCGACCTCTTCGAGGTCGTCCCGCAGCTCACCGAGGAGGTCAAGTCCCGCAAGGGCTGACCCCGCTCGCCCCTGGGCCCCCGTGCGCACGCGCACGGGGGCCCAGGGCGTTTCCCGGCACCCCGCCCCGGCACCCGCCCGATCCCCGTGCGCCCCGGGGCTGTTGACCTTCCGCCCGGCCCGTCGATAGCTTCGCCGGACGGACAGTCGATTCCGCCCAGCGGAAGTACGGAGGCGTCTCATGGGGCAGCAGCGGACGGTCGCGACCACCTTCGCGAGCACGGTGACGGAACGGATCGGCGCCTCCCTCGCCGGCGTCGACGCCGAGCTCGCGCGCCGCTACCCGGGCGACCCGGGCACCCGCCAGCCCGTCCACACCGTCTACGTCCCCGCCGACGCCCTCACGGCCGGCACCCCGCGCTCCTGGGGCGACCAGGCGCTCGACGCGCTCGACGCGCACGCCCCCGACGCCGGCGCCTTCGCCGCCGTCCTCGGCATACCCGACGACCTCGCCGGGCCCGTCCACGCGCGCGTACGGGCGAAGCTGGAGCGCGAGCCGGTCGAGGACCTGCGGATCGACTTCGAGGACGGCTACGGCCCGCGGCCCGACGACGAGGAGGACGCGGCGGCCGCGCGCGCCGCGGAGCTGGTGTCCCGGGCGTGCGCCGACGGCACGGCCACCCCGTACGTCGGCATCCGCATGAAGTGCCTGGAGGCCGCCGTCCGCGACCGCGGCATCCGCACCCTCGACATCTTCCTCACCGGCCTGATGGACGCGGGCGGCCTGCCCGGCGGACTCGTCCTCACCCTCCCCAAGGTGAGCTACGCCGAGCAGGTGGCCGCGATGGCGGGGCTGGCCGAGGAGTTCGAGAAGGCCCGCGGCCTGGAGAACGGCCGGCTCCGGTTCGAGATCCAGATCGAGACCACCCAGGCGGTGCTCGGCGCCGACGGCCGCGCCACCGTGGCCCGCATGATCGACGCCGCCGGGGGCCGGGCCACCTCCCTGCACTACGGCACCTTCGACTACAGCGCCGCCTGCGGCGTCGGCGCCGCTCAGCAGTCGCCCGACCACCCGGCGGCCGACCACGCCAAGGCCGTGATGCAGGTCGCCGCCGCCGGCACCGGCGTCCGGCTCTCCGACGGCTCGACCAACGTCCTGCCCGTCGGCCCGAC
Organism: Streptomyces albireticuli; assembly: GCF_002192455.1. NCBI lineage: Bacteria > Bacillati > Actinomycetota > Actinomycetes > Kitasatosporales > Streptomycetaceae > Streptomyces > Streptomyces albireticuli. The sequence continues at coordinate 742,234 of NZ_CP021744.1, read as the reverse complement.
CCCACGGGTCCACGACGCCTGGCGGCTCCACCACCGGCTCGTACGGCGCTCGCTGGAGCGCGCGTACTACCAGGGCTGGGACATGCACCCGGGCCACCTGCCGACGCGCTACGCGGCCGTGTACGCCTTCTACCGGGAGGGGCTGGAGGCCACCGCGGCGCGGCTCACCGCGTACGTCGCCCGCTCCGGCGGCGACGTGCTGGACGAGCCCGCCACCGCGCGGGCGCTCAGCGGCCATCTGCTGCGCGGTCTGGACTGCGGTGCCGTCGACACGGCGGAGGTCGCCGGGCTCACCGGGCTCTCCCGCGCGGACCTCGACCGGCTCGCGGGGCGGGCGAAGTAGCGGGGGCGTCCCCTGCCGGGTCCGGGCCCGGAGGAGGGCTCAGCCCTCGGCGGGCGGGAGTTCGCCCGAGCCGCGCACGACCAGACGGGTCGGCAGCTCCACCCGGCGGGGCGGCTCCAGCACACCGTCCAGGCGGCGGAAGAGCCGCTCGGCCGCCGTGCGGCCCAGCCGGGCCGCGTCCTGGGCGACGACCGTGACGCCGGGGGAGAGCAGGTCGGCGAGCTCGAAGTCGTCGAAGCCGACGAGCGCGACCGGGCGCCGCGCCCCGGCGAGGACACGCACCACCGTGACCGTCACGCGGTTGTTGCCCGCGAACAGGGCCGTGACCGGCCGGGCCCCGCCGAGCATCCGCTCCGCCTCCCGCCGGACCCGCTCGGGGGCGGTCGCGCCCAGCGACACCCAGGCGTCGTTCACGGGCAGCCCGGCGTCGGCCATGGCCGCGCGGTAGCCCCGCAGCCGCTCGGTGGCCGTGTGGATGTGCGGCTGGTCGCCGAGGAAGCCGATGCGGCGGTGACCGTGCGCGATGAGGTGGGCGACGCCCTCGCGGGCACCGCCGAAGCTGTCGGAGAGCACGACGTCGGCGTCCAGCAGGCCGGCCGGGCGGTCCACGAAGACGGTGGCGACGCCCGCGGCTATCTCCGGTTCGAGGTAGCGGTGGTCGCTGCCCGCGGGGATGACGATCAGGCCGTCGACCCGGCGGGCGCAGAACGCCAGTGCCAGTTCGCGCTCGCGCTCGGCGTCCTCGGCGCTGGAGCCGTTGATGAGCAGCGCCCCGTGGGCCCGGGCCACCTCCTCGACGGCGCGGTTCAGCGGCGCGTAGAAGGGGTCGGCGAGGTCTTCGAGGACGAGCCCGATGGAGGCGGTCCGGCCCTTGCGCAGGATGCGCGCGCTGTCGTTGCGGCGGAAGCCGAGAGCGGTGATGGCGTCCCGCACCCGCCGCTCGGTGTCCGGGGTGACGCCCGGCTCGCCGTTCACCACCCGCGAGACGGTCTTGAGCCCCACCCCGGCGCGCGCGGCCACGTCCTTCATGGTCGGACGGGTGCCGTAGCGCTGCTGGGGGCTGTTCTCGACCACGGTGCATCTTCCTTCGCGCGGGACGCCGGGAGTACGGGGTGACGTCGAGCATAGAGCCTGGACAACGTTGTCAACTCTGGGGAGACTGACGACCTCACGCCATCCCGCACGCCGTGGACCAGGAGAGATCGCCTCCATGCCCGCCTCCATGCCCGCCTCAACGCCCGTTTCCGTACCCGCCTCCCCGGACCCCGGTCTGGTCGCGGCCCTCGACATCGGCGGAACCAAGATCGCCGGCGCGCTGGTGGACAGCCGGGGCCGGCTGCTCGCCCGCGCGCGGCGGCCCACGCCCGCCCGGGAGGACGGCGCCACCGTGATGGGCGCGGTGGCCGAGGTGCTCGACGCGCTCGCGGCGGACGGCGGGTGGCCGCGGGTGCGCGCCGTGGGCATCGGCAGCGCGGGACCCGTGGACGCCTCCCGAGGCACCGTCAGCCCGGTCAACGTCCCCGGCTGGCGGGGCTACCCGCTGGTCGAGGAGGTGGCGCGGCGGGTGGCCGGACGCCCCGTCACCCTGGTCGGCGACGGCGTCGCGATGACCGCCGCCGAACACTGGCAGGGCGCGGCACGGGGCCGGGCCAACGCCCTGTGCATGGTGGTCTCCACCGGGGTCGGCGGCGGCCTCGTCCTCGACGGCCGGCTGCACACCGGACCCACGGGGAACGCAGGGCACATCGGTCACATCAGTGTCGACCTCGACGGGGACGCCTGCCCCTGCGGCGCCCGCGGCTGCGTCGAGCGCATCGCCAGCGGACCCAACATCGCGCGCCGGGCCCTCGACGCCGGCTGGCGCCCCGGCCCCGACGGCGACCGGTCCGCCGCGGCCGTCGCGGCGGCCGCCCGCGCCGGGGACGCGGTGGCCCTCGCCTCCTTCGAGCGGGCCGCCCAGGCGCTCGCCGCGGGCATCGCCGCGACGGCGACGCTGGTGGAGATCGAGGTGGCCGTCATAGGCGGCGGTGTGGCGGGCGCGGGCGACATCCTCTTCGCGCCGCTGCGCGCGCGCCTGCGCGACTACGCGACGCTGTCCTTCGCGGCCGGCGTCGAGGTGCTGCCCGCCCGGCTCGGCCCGGACGCGGGCCTGGTGGGCGCCGCCGCCGCGGCGGCCCAGGGCACGGGGCTCTGGCAGGTGCCCGGGGCACGGTGACGGCGGCCCGGTCGTAGGGCGGGCCCGACGGCGTCGGTACGGCCCGCTGGACGCCCCCGACCTGTCGGCCCGTCACGACCCCCGCACCCCGGCCATCCCACCCACCACACCCGGTCCCTGGCGCGACGGCGTACGCACCGGTCGGCGTGGCCGGGAGCGCGCCGGGCAAGGCCCGCACGGGGGCGCGAGGGCGGAAACCGGACGCCGTCGGGCGTCCGGGAGCCCCGCCGTGCGTCATGCCGCTCGCACGCGTTTCCGTGGCAAGGTGTTCCGGGCACGTCACAGGGGCCTACGGAGAAGGGGGAACCGTGATCGTCTGGCTTAACGGCGCGTTCGGTGCGGGGAAGACCAGCACGGCGAGGGAGCTGACCGAGCTGGTCCCGGGCAGCACCCTGTACGACCCCGAGGTGATAGGCGGGGCGCTGGGACACCTCCTGCCGCCGAAGAGACTGGGCGAGGTCGGTGACTTCCAGGACCTGCCGATCTGGCGCCGGCTGGTCGTCGACGCGGCGGCCGCGCTGCTCACGGAGGTCGGCGGGGCGCTCGTGGTCCCCATGACGCTGCTGCGCCAGGAGTACCGCGACGAGATCTTCGGCGGGCTGGCCGCGCGGCGCATCCCGGTCCGGCATGTGCTGCTGGACACCGACGAAACGATCCTGCGCGGCCGCATCGAGGGCCGCGAGGACTACCCCGACGACCCCGGACGCACCGAGTCCGTGCGCCAGTGGTGCCGCGACCACATCGGCCCCTACCGGGCCGCCCTGCCCTGGCTGCGGTCCGACGCCTTCACCCTCGACACCGGCGCGCTGACCCCCCGCGAGGCCGCCGGGCGGATCGCCGACGCCCTGCGCACCGGCGCCGCCGGCACCTGCGCGATCGTCCAGACCCCCGAGCCGCGGGCCGAGACGCTGGCCGCCGGCGTGCTGCTCTTCGACGAGGAGGACCGGGTGCTCCTCGTCGACCCCACCTACAAGCCCGGCTGGGAGTTCCCCGGCGGGGTCGTGGAACCGGGCGAGGCGCCCGCCCGCGCCGGCGTGCGCGAGGTCGCCGAGGAGTTAGGCGTCGAACTCCCCTCCGTGCCCCGGCTGCTCGTCGTCGACTGGGAGCCGCCGAACCCGCCGGGCTTCGGCGGGATGCGGTTCCTCTTCGACGGCGGCCGGCTCCCGGGCGCGGACGGGGACCGGCTGCTGCTGCCCGGCTCGGAGCTGCGCGGCTGGCGCTTCGTCACCGAGGACGAGGCGGCCGGGCTGCTGCCGCCCGTCCGCCTGAAGCGGCTCCGGTGGGCGCTGCGCGCCCGGGAACAGGGCCGCCCGCTCAACCTTGAGGCGGGCGTGCCCGTCGGCTGAGGTCCGGCCCGCGCCGTGCCCGGCGAGGGTGCCCGTACGGGCACCCTCCGCCCGCCGTGGAGCGGCGTGGCGGCGTCAGCTCCGGCTGTCCGCGTAATGGGTGAGGAAGAGGGCCTCGGCGAGCGAGAGCCGCTCCAGCTCCTCCGGGGAGACGCTCTCGTTCACCGCGTGGATCTGGGCGTCCGGCTCGCTCAGGCCGATCAGGAGGATCTCCGCCTCGGGGTAGAGGGCGTCCAGCGCGTTGCACAGCGGGATCGAGCCGCCCATGCCGGAGATCTGCATCTCCTGGCCCGGGTACGCGACGCGCATGGCCTCGGCCATCGACGCGTACGCCGGGCTCCCGGTGTCGGCGCGGAACGCCTGGCCCTGGCCCACCTGCTCCACGGCCACCCGGGCGCCCCACGGCGCGGCCGACTCCAGGTGCGCCGTCAGCAGCTTCGTCGCCTCGACCGCGCACGTGCCCGGCGGCACCCGCAGGCTGACGAGCGCCCGCGCGCCCGCGTGCACGGCCGGGGTGGCGCCCACGACCGGCGGGCAGTCGATGCCGAGCACCGTGACGGCCGGGCGCGCCCACAGGCGGTCGGCGACGGTGCCTGAGCCGATCAGGCCCACCCCGTCGAGGACCTTGGCGTCCTTGCGGAACTCCTCCTCCGGGTACTGGAGACCCTCCCAGGCCGCGTCCGACGGCAGCCCGTCCACCACGGTCGTGCCGTCCTCGGCGCGCAGCGAGTCCAGGATGCGGATCAGCGCGGCGAGCGCGTCCGGCGCCGCCCCGCCGAACTGACCGGAGTGCAGATTGCCCTCCAGCGTGTCCACCTGGACGCGGACCAGCGTCATGCCGCGCAGCGTCGCCGTCACGGTCGGCAGGCCCACCCGGAAGTTCCCCGCGTCACCGATGACGATGGCGTCGGCGGCCAGCAGCTCCGGGTGCTCCTGCGCGTAGCGCTCCAGGCCACCCGTGCCCTGCTCCTCCGAGCCCTCCACGACGACCTTCAGGTTGACCGGGACGCCGCCGTGCTCCTTCAGCGCCCGGATCGCGGTGAGGTGCATGATCAGGCCGCCCTTGCAGTCGGCGGCACCCCGCCCGTACCAGCGGCCGTCGCGCTCGGTCAGCTCGAACGGCGGCGACAGCCAGGCGGCCTCGTCCAGCGGCGGCTGCACGTCGTAGTGCGCGTAGAGCAGCACCGTGGGGGCGCCCGCCGGACCCGGCAGGAAGCCGTAGACCGACTGCGTGCCGTCCGGGGTGTCCAGGAGCGCCACGTCCGTGAAGCCCTCGGCGCGCAGCGCCCGGGCCACCCAGTCCGCCGCGGCCTCGCACTCGCTGCGGGGGAACTGCGCCTCGTCCGCGACCGACGCGAAGGCCACCAGCTCCGCCAGCTCCGCCCTGGCACGGGACTGGAGGGCGGCGACGGTCTCCGCGAGCGCGGTCGGCCGGGGCGGGACGGGCGAGGACGGTTCCATGGGAACGCTCCTTGGGGGCGAGGCGTTATATCCGTACGTACGGGCGATTGTCTGCTGATCCTCCCATGGTCCGTCGCACGGCTCCTCCCTGGACCCCGGCCGTCCGCGCCCCTTCGGACCCGGCCCCGGATCCCCCCGGAGCGCGGGCGACGGCCTTCCCACGGCGGAGCGCGGGGCCGGGGGGCCTTAGGATGCGGGCGGTAGCCCTAGCCGGTGATCGAGCGGGAGTAGAAGCACAGGTGAGCAGCGACAACGCAGCCCAGGACGCGGAGCGGGACGCGACCGGGGGTCAGGAACCGGTGTGGGACGTCGTGGTGGTGGGGGCGGGCCCCGCGGGGGCCTCGGCCGCCCACGCGGCGGCGTCCGCGGGCCGCCGGGTGCTCCTCCTGGAGAAGGCCGAACTGCCGCGCTACAAGACGTGCGGCGGCGGCATCATCGGCCCCTCCCGGGACTCCCTGCCGCCGGGCTTCGAACTGCCCCTGCGTGACCGGGTGCACGCCGTCACCTTCTCGCTCAACGGGAAGCTGACCCGCACCCGCCGCTCCAAGCGGATGCTCTTCGGCCTCATCAATCGCCCCGAGTTCGACGCCGCGCTCGTCGACTCCGCCCGCGCGGCCGGCGCCGAGGTGCGCACGGGCGTCACGGTCTCCCGGGTCGAGCAGCACGGCCCGGCCGTGCCCGACCGGCGCACCGTCGCGGTCGTCCTCGGTGACGGCACGACCGTCCTCGCCCGCGCGGTCGTCGGCGCCGACGGCAGCGCCGGGCGCATAGGAGCCCACGTCGGCGTCAAGCTCGACCAGGTCGACCTCGGCCTGGAGGCCGAGATCCCGGTCCCGCCGACCGTCGCCGAGGACTGGGCCGGCCGGGTGCTCATCGACTGGGGCCCGATCCCGGGCAGTTACGGCTGGGTCTTCCCCAAGGGCGACACCCTCACCGTGGGCGTGATCTCCGCCCGCGGCGACGGCTCGGCCACCAAGCGCTATCTGGAGGACTTCATCGCCCGGCTCGGCCTGGCCGGCTTCGAGCCCAGCATCTCCTCCGGGCACCTCACCCGCTGCCGCTCCGACGACTCGCCGCTCTCGCGCGGCCGGGTGATCGTGTGCGGTGACGCCGCCGGACTGCTGGAGCCGTGGACCCGCGAGGGCATCTCCTTCGCCCTGCGCTCCGGGCGGCTGGCGGGGGAGTGGGCCGTCCGCATCGGCGAGGCGCAGGACGCCGTCGACGCCCGCCGGCAGGCGCTGAACTACGCCTTCGCCATCAAGGCCGGCCTCGGCGTGGAGATGGGCGTCGGCCGCCGCATGCTCGCCTTCTACCAGCGCCGCCCCGGCCTGATGCACGCCGCGCTCACCGGCTTCCGGCCGGCGTGGCAGGTCTTCGTGAAGATCACCCGGGGGACCACCACGCTCGCCGAGGTCGTCCGCACGCACTCCATGGCCCGGCGGGTGCTGTCCTCGATGGACCGCTGACGGCGCCGCCCGGCGCGTGGAAGGGCGGGCTACTCCCCGGGGAGCAGCCACGACCACCCCGTGCGGTGGACGCCCCGTGCCCGCCCCGCCCACTAGCGTGGCCGGTATGGGTCGCGACAGACGGGCGCCGTGGGCGCGCGAGGACGGCGCCGGGCCGCCGTGGGAGCGCCGGCCGGGCGGCCGGGGCCCGTCCCGGCGGCTGCCCTGGCCCTCCACCCTCGCGGTCGCGCTCGTCCAGCAGGCCGGCAGCCACTTCGCGGCCCTGAACCAGCCCGACCGGGCGCCCCTGGACTCCTTCGCCCGGGTCCTGCTCGCCGTGGGGCCGGCCTTCCTGCTGATCCGCCACCGCCGTCCCCGGGTCGCCGTCTTCGGGGCGTCCGCCGCCACCATGCTCTACCTCGGCGGCGGCTACCCCTACGGCCCCGTCTTCCTCAGCGTCGTCGTCGCCTGCTTCACCGCGATCGTCGCGGGTCACCGGCGCGCGGCCTGGTGCGCCGTGGCCCTGCTCTGGGCCGGGCACCTCCTCCTCGCCCACTGGCTCTACCGGTGGCTGCCGCCGGGCGGCGACGGACCGGCGCCCTGGAACGAGGAGTGGGCGCCCGCCGCCTGGGCCGTGGCCGTCGTCGTCGTGGCCGAGCTCGTGCACGTACGCCGTGAGCAGTGGGCCCGCGAGCGGGCGGAACGGGCCATGGCCGAGCGCCGCCGCGCCGACGAGGAGCGGCTGCGGATCGCCCGCGAGCTGCACGACGTGCTGGCGCACAGCATCTCCGTCATCAACGTCCAGGCCGGGGTGGGCCTGGCGCTCCTCGACGAGCACCCCGAGCAGGCCCGCGCGGCGCTCGTCACCATCAAGGCCGCGGGCAAGGAGGCCCTCGGCGAGGTCCGCCAGGTCCTGGACACCCTCCGTGCCCCCGGCGAGGCCCCGCGCGCGCCCGCGCCCGGCCTCGACCGCCTGCCGGAGCTGGCCGAGCAGGCCGCCGACGCGGGCCTGACCGTCGACATCTCCACGGAGGACGTGCCGGCCGGTCTGCCGCCCGGCACCGAACTGGCCGCCTTCCGCATCGTCCAGGAGGCCCTCACCAACATCGTCCGCCACTCCGGCTCCCGCACCGCCCGGGTCCGGCTGAGCCACCGGGACGGCGCCCTCGAACTGCGCGTCGACGACGACGGGCCCGCCGCCCCCGCGGCCAAGGAGGCCCTCCCGGGCGGCGGCAGGGGACTGGTCGGCATGCGGGAGCGGGCCGCGGCCCTGGGCGGTACGGTCGAGGCGGGCCCCCGGCCCGACGGCGGCTTCCGGGTACGTGCCCGGCTTCCCCTCACCGCCCGGCACCAGGAGGAACCGTGACCGCTGACCCGGGCCCCGGCCGCCCCGAGCGGTCCGGGACGCACGGCCCCGGACCGGTGGGAGGCGCGCCGGAGAGGGGCCCGGTCCGGGTGCTGCTCGCGGACGACCAGCTCCTCGTGCGCGCCGGGTTCCGCGCCCTGCTGGACGTCCAGCCCGACATCACGGTCGTCGGCGAGGCATCCGACGGCGAGCGGGCCCTGGCCCTGGTGCGCGAACTGCGGCCCGACGCCGTGCTGATGGACATCCGGATGCCCGTGCTCGACGGGCTCGCCGCCACCCGCCGGATCACCGAGGACCCCGCCCTGGCGGAGGTGCGGGTCGTCATGCTCACCACCTTCGAACTGGACGAGTACGTCTTCGAGGCGATCCGCTCCGGGGCCTCCGGCTTCCTCGTCAAGGACACCGAGCCCGCGGAGCTGCTGCGCGCCGTACGGGCCGTCGTGGCCGGCGACGCCCTGCTCTCGCCAGGGGTGACGCGCCGCCTCATCGCCGAGTTCGCCGCGCGCTCCAAGGCGCCGGCCGAGCCCGCGGGGCTGGCGGAGCTGACGGACCGCGAGCGCGAGGTGATGGCGCTGGTCGGCATGGGGCTGTCCAACGAGGAGATCGCCCGCCGACTCGTCGTCAGCCCGCTCACCGCCAAGACCCACGTCAGCCGCACCATGGTCAAGCTGGGCGCCCGGGACCGCGCCCAACTCGTCGTCCTCGCCTACGAGACGGGGCTGGTACGGCCCGGCTGGCTGAGCTGACCCGGGGCGGCGGCCCGCCGGTCCGGCGTTCGGGAAGGGGCCGGCATCGAGGCGGCGCTGTCCGGGCCGGGGCGTGCCTCTTCCGGTCCGGGGTTTCGGCCGGCTCCGGAAAGGCCCGTGGGCTCGCTCTCCGGCCCACGGCCTTCGCCGCCCGGCTCAGAACAGGGCGTCCGGCCCGGCCGGCTCCGGCGGGCGGACGGCCGCCGTGACCGCCGTCCCCGGGTCCGTGGCCCGCAGCGCCCACCCCGCCAGCTGCCGGGCGTCGACCAGCAGCAGCCGCCCGTCCGCCGTATCCAGATACACATCGGGCCCGGCGACCGCCGCGACCCGGCCCGCTATCGCGCACCCCGGGGAGAGCCCGACCAGACCGGGGCCGGGCCGGAGGCGGTCGAGGTGGAACTCCTCGTCGTGGTGCACCGGCGCGAACGCGCGGACCGCCAGCGACTCCGGCAGACCGGCGAGCCCGAGAGCCCGCCCGTGGAGCTCCGCCAACTCGGCCGTCCGCGGCTCCCGCGCGGGCAGCGGGTGCCGGGCGGCGCGCTTGGCGGCGTACGGGAAGCGGTCGGGGACGGCGAGCGCCGCGCCGAGCACGGCCTCCGCCCGGCGGGCGGCCATCAGCGGGCCGCGGCCGAGCAGCGCGTAGGACAGTGCCGCCTGCTCCCGCAACCGGGCCCCCTCGCGCTCGGCCGCCGTGATCCCGACCTTGATCAGGCCCGGGCCGAACCACGCCAGATAGACGTCGTACGGGCGCGGGTCGTCGGCGACGGTGTCGGCGGCCACGGAGTGCGCCCGGTCCAGCCGCGCGCACTCCGCGCACTGCGCCGAGACGGCCGTGGCCGTCAGGGCCGCGCCGGCCGGGCACGGGGTGTGCCGGCCGCCCCTGCGGACCCCGAGACAGCGCCGGGCGTCGCCGGTGGTGAAGGCCAGCTGCCGCCCGGCGGGCAGCGGCGAGGTGCGCCCGCCGCGCACCGGGTGCAGCCAGGCCAGCTCGGGCCCGGTGGGTGGCCGGCGCACCCCGGCGCACCGCCAGTCGTCGCCTTCCGCGCGCATACCGCCCCACCCCTTCCCGTTCGCCGGCCCCGGGCCCCGCCCGGCTGTTCCCCTGCGTGAAGTGTGTCAGGCGCCACTGACAACGCCCGGGCCCCTCACCGGGTCGCGGCCCGCACCACGTTCCGGGTTCCATAGGCGATCAGCGCGGCCATGGCCGCGAGGCCCGCGACCGTCGTCAGGGCGGTGGGCAGCGAGAACCACTCCGCGAGGAAGCCGATCGCCGGCGGCCCGAGCAGCATGCCGCCGTAGCCGAATGTGGAGGCCAGCGCGACCCCGCTCGGTCCGGCCAGCTCGCCCGCCCGTCCGATCGCGACGGGGAAGATGTTGGCCAGGCCGAACCCGGTGACCGCGAAGCCGACGATCGCCATCCAGGCCGTCGGGGCGAGGGAGCCGAGCAGCATGCCCAGCGACGCCGTCGCGCCGCCCGCGACCAGCGTCCGCGTCTGGCCCAGCCGTTCGAGGAGCGCGGTGCCCGACAGCCGTCCGACGGTCATGGCGAGCGCGAAGACGGAGTAGCCGACGGCCGCGAGGCCCGCCCGCGCGCCGAGGTCCTGCTGGAGGTGGAGCGCGCCCCAGTCGGCGAGCGCTCCCTCACC